>NZ_MLFS01000026.1 GCF_002095485.1 Pantoea wallisii
GGCCTGGCAACAGGCCGCGGACGATCGGCAGCGGCTGGCGCGCGCGGAGCCGGCCGAAAAATTACGCGATAAGCTACAGCAGCGTGAACAGCTGCAAGGCGATCGGCATGCGCTGGTTCAGCAGGCTGAACAGCTGCACCAACAGCAACAGCAGGCCCGGGACGCGCTGATGCGCGGCGAAAGCCACTATCAGGCGGCGCTGCAGGCACGCGATCGGGCACAGGCGGAACAGCAGCAGCTGGAGACGCTGCTCACTGAGCAGATCATCCCGCTCGACCAGCAGATCCATAACCGGGCAGAGCAGCTGCGTGAGCAGCAGCGACTGGAGAGTGCGCAGCAACAGGCGCTGACGCATAGCCAGCTCGCGCTCCGTCAGCATCAGCAGACAAGTGAACGCTTACAGCAGCAGCTTATCCGGCAGCAAGCGTACCGCACGCACGAAGCGCCTGTGGCTGATTGGGGTCCGGCGCTGATGCGCTGGCAGGCGGAGCTCTCACGCCTGAGCGAGCATGAACAGACGCTGGCCCAGCTTAGTGCGCAACAGCAGCAACAGCAGGAGCAGCTGGCCCGGCATCAGCAGGCGCTGGCGCAACGTGAACAGGCGGCGCTGCCGTTACAGCAGGCTGAGGCAAGCGCCAGCCAGCAGCGTCAGCAGGCGGAGCAGGCGCTTACTTCACTTGAAGCGGAGATCGGGAGTGCAGCCCTGCGCACGGCGCTGGCGCAGCATCAGCAACAGCGCGGGCCGCGCCAGCAACTTACCCTGCTGGCGGCGCAGTGGCGTTCGCTACAGCCGCTGCGCACGCAGCGCCAGCAGAAGCTGACGCAGCTTCAGCAGCAGTACCAGCAGGCGGAGCTGGCGCTACAGACGCTACGTGAGGAGTACAAACGCGAACATCAGTCGCTGCTGGACGTGCGCCGCCTCTGCGAGCTGGAGCGCACCATCGCCCAGCTGGCCGACGAGCGGGCAAAGCTGCAGCCGGATCAGCCCTGCCCGCTCTGCGGCTCATGCCAGCACCCGGCGATTGCCCAATATCAACAGCTGCAGCTGAATGAAAATCAGCAGCGGCTGGCGGTGCTGGAGAGCCGGGTGGCGCAGCTGAAAGAGTCCGGCACGGCCAAAGGCGAACAGCAGAAGCTGGCGCAGCAGCAGCAGCAGGCGCTACAGCAGGAGATTGGCGAGCTGGATCAGCAGATTGCCGTCGCAAATACGCAGTGGCAGGCGCTGTGCGGTGAGCTGGCACTTACCTGCACGCTGGAGCAACAGGATCACTTTACGGCCTGGCAACAGCAGCAGGAGGCGCAGGAAGCGCAGCAGCAGCAGCAGTTACAGGCGCGGGAAAACGCAGCGCGTAGCCTGCAGCAGGCCAAAGATGCGCATCTGCAACAGCAGCAGCGCTGGCAGCAGCATCAGCAACAGCAGCAGCTGGATCAGCAGCGCATCCTCGGCGTGCAGCAGCAGCTGGAGGAGCTTGACCAGCGCGCTGCGCGTGAGCGCACGGCCACCGCACAACTGGCGCAGCAGCTGGAACAACAGCTTGCTGCCCACGCGTTCAGCCTGCCTGCTGCCGAACAGCGTGAGAGCTGGCTGGCCACGCTGCAGCAGCGCTGGCAGCAGTGGCAGGAGAGTGAGCGGTTACTTGCAGAACTACAGCCGCAGCTGGCAAAGGCCGACAGCGAGCAGCAGAGCCTGCAACAGACGGTGACGCGTGAACAGCAGCAGCTTGATGTACTGCAGCACACGCTGGCAACGCTGCAGCAGCAACAGCAGGTGCAGCAGCAACAGCGTCAGCAGCTATTTGGCGATCGCACCGTCACCGATGCCCGCCAGCAGCAGCAGGCCGCCATACAGCAGCATGAACAGGCGCTGGCGCAGCAGTTACAGCAGTGGCAGCAGGCGCAAAGCCAGTTACACAGCCTGAATGGCCAGTGTGAACAGATTGTGAGCCAGCAACAGCAGCAGGCCGAACGCACACAGGCGGCGGAGCAGGCTCTCCGGCAGGCGCTGCAGCAGAGCGACTTCGCCGATGAAGCCGCGCTGCGTGCGGCACTGCTGCCAGAGCAGACGATGCAACAACTGCGCCAGCAGCTACAGGCGCTGACGCAGCAACATCAGCAGTGTATGACGCTCAGCCAGCAGCTGTCCCAGCGTCTGGCTACTCACCAGCAGCAGCGTCCGGCGGCGCTCAGTGAAGCCGTGGCGGCGACGCTTGACGAGCAGTTGCAAACTCTGCGTATCGCACTGCGCGATAACGCACGCCAGCAAGGTGAAGCACAGCAGCAGCTGCACAGTGATGCACAGCAGCGCAGCAGCAGCAACGCTGCTGGCACAAATCGCCGCTGACGAGCGCGAGCTGGCCCAGCTGGGTCGCCTCAATGACCTTATTGGCTCCGCTAAAGGCGATAAATTCCGCCGCTTTGCACAGGGCTTAACGCTTGATCATCTGGTCTGGCTGGCGAACCGACAGCTGGATCGCCTGCATGGCCGCTATCTGCTGCAGCGTCGTCTCAGCGATGAGCTGGAGCTGGAGGTGGTTGATACCTGGCAGGCCGATGCCACACGCGATACGCGCACGCTTTCGGGTGGCGAGAGTTTTCTGGTGAGTCTGGCGCTGGCATTGGCGCTCTCCGATCTGGTAAGCCACAAAACGCGCATTGAATCGCTGTTCCTGGATGAGGGCTTTGGCACGCTGGATGCCGAGACGCTGGATGCCGCGCTGGATGCGCTGGATGCATTGAACGCCAGCGGCAAAACCATTGGCGTGATCAGCCATGTAGAGGCGATGAAAGAGCGTATTCCGGTACAGATTAAAGTGCGTAAGATGAATGGCCTGGGCTATAGCAAGCTGGAGTTGCCAGAGGCGTAAGTGCTGGCTATAGCGGCTGCGGGGCGCCACGACGGATAAACGTGTTTTATAAAAAGCTAAAAACACGGAGGTGGCGTACGGTGCTGCCACCTCCGTGCCCGCGGATTAACGCGCTACCGCAGCCTTATAACGCGGGCCGGTTAACAATCCGCCCTGCTCGTTGTGTGCTAACAGGCGCATGCTGGTGACATTGGCCACCGTGTGGGCTTTATCGCCGACGCTGCTGCTAATCTGCTTCACGGCCGCCGAGACCAGCATGCCGATAATACCGGCGTTACCGTTATTGCCACCCTCGGAATCATTTGCGCTGGCCGTGCCCTGCCACAGCTCTTTGCCACTGCGCAGATCAACCAGACGCGCGCTGGCCGTCACGGTGGTCACGGAATCAACCACCAGGTAGCTGCTGCCGTAATCGGTAATAGAGATATACAGGGCGCTGTCGGCATGGAAGATATCGTGCAGGCGCTGTGGGCTTACGGCCTGAATCTCATGGCCGCTGGTCAGGCCGTTCTGCTGGAACGTCTCTTCCACTACCGCGACCGGGAACACGTAATAACCCGCTTCCGCCAGCGGCTGCGTGACCAGGGAGGTCACACTGTGGGACGCATTGATATCAGGCGCACGGTTATCCGCCGGCAGCACCAGAATCGAGGCCGGCTTACTGGCGCGGAAGGCGCTGTAGTCATAGGGTTTATGTGGCGCACAACCAGTCAACAACAGCGCAGCTAACACACCACAGGCAGCAATCAGCTTTTTCATTGGGTCACTCCTTTTTTCTTCATCAGAAAGTCCATGTACGGTGCAGATTCCGGGAACAGCTGTTTCTCGAGAGCAAACTGGCTGAACGCTTTATCGGTGCTGCCGGTTTTGGCATACAGCAGCCCAAGCTGGGCATGCAGGCCTGGCGCAACCGGTTTATTCACGGCTTTCGCTTTTTCAATATCCAGATTCAGCGCATCAATCTGCTTTAACGGATCGCTATCCTGCTTGTAATAGCTGTAAACCTGCTGTTGGTAATCACCCCAGTAGTAGAGCGGCTCAGGACCTTTTGGTGCACAGCCAGCCAGCACGCCAGCGGCGATCAGCGCAGCACTCAATTGCAGTAATTTCATTATCAATATCCTTATTTAGTCGGGCGCCATGCGCCGTTGCTGATGCCATCAACCAGATGATCGACCGCTTCACGAATGGCCAGATCCATCACTTTGCCGTTCAGCGTTGAGTCGTAGCTGGCGGTACCGCCAAAACCGATCACTTCACGTGCCGACAGCTGGTATTCACCCGCGCCCTGCACGCTGTACACCACTTCAGAGGTGGTGACGTCAACCACGTTGAGATTCACTTTGGCGTAAGCGATCTGGCTCTTGCCGCGGCCCAGGATGCCCCACAGCTGTTGATCGCCCACCTCTTTACGGCCAAATTCGGTGATGTCGCCGGTGATGATGTAGTTAGCGCCTTTAATGTTCTGCTGGCTGTGTTTGAAATCCGCTTCCTGCTGCAGCTCTTTAAGGTTGCTGCGATCCAGTACGTTAAAACGGTTGGTCTGCTGCAGATGGGTGATCAGGATCGTTTTGGATTGATTCCCCAGGCGATCCACGCCATCCGAAAAGATCCCGTTCATGTACGACGATCGGTTATCAAACTGCCCGACGGCGATAGGGCTGCGAACACCCTGATAGGCCGGCTGGCTGGCCGCACGCACCTGCGGTGCTTCAATGGCGCGGGAGGATTCGGTGGCGCAGCCGCTCATCATTGCGGCGCTGAATAAGGAGAGTGCCGCGAGGGCATATTTCTTCTGCATTTCTGGTCCATGAATAAAAGAGAGGAAAACCGCCTGGGGCGGCTAATTCTGGTTATGCCGACAGTCAGAGTAATGCCATAGCATTCCCGGATGCGGTCTGTAGACTGTCGGCAGCAGAGCACCCAATCTTTAATAAAAATGCAGGTTGATGAGTGAATTTAATTAATAAAATCGCGGGATTATCAGGTGGGTTGATTATTATTGCTGCGCTTAGCGCCTGCCAGAGTACACCGCCAGCTGGCCAGGAGAGTATCGCGAATCTGTGTCAGCCGCAGCGCGCGCCAGGCAGCGCGTCGTGTCAGTGGAGTGAAACGATGCAGCAGCAGCTGAATAAGCGTTTTCAGGATGCCGGGCGCTATGCGGGGCAGCAGTGCCTGGTGCGGCTGGAGTGGCAGCGCAGCGGGCGGTATGCAGTCACGCAAACCCAGGGCGATGAAGCCCTGTGCCTGCGCGCGTGGCAGCTGATCGGTCAGGCAAAAACGCTGCCGCCCCCGCCGGACCGCACCCAGCCGGCGTGGTTTGGTTTTGCGCCGCATCAGGCAGGCACCGGTTAAGCGGCACCCGCAGAGGTACCGCGTTTAAACCTTCAGTGGCCACAGCCACGCTGCGCCGCGTACGCCGCTGGAGTCGCCGTGCAGCGCTTTCAGTACCGGGGTTTCACACTCGCGGCCAAATACCCACTGCTTCATCAGCGCCGGCACGGTCTGGTACAGACGATCGTTATTGCTCATGCCGCCGCCAAGGACGATCACATCCGGATCGAGCAGGTTCACCACCTGCGCCAGCGATTTCGCCAGGCGCATTTCGTAGCGGCTCATCGCCAGCTCGGCGACCGGGTCCTGCTGCTCAATCAGTCTGATGATCTCCGCGCCTTTTAACGCCTTACCGCTCAGACGCTGGTAATCAATGGCAAAGCCGGTGCCGGAGACAAACGTCTCAATACAGCCCTGCAAGCCACAGTAACAGGGAACTTCCGCGCGATGGCGCAGTTCATCTTCATCCATCCACGGCAGCGGGTTATGGCCCCACTCGCCGGCATTGCCGTTGCCACCAATACGCGATTCACCGTTAATCGCCACGCCGGCGCCGGAGCCGGTGCCGATAATTACCGCGAACACCAGCGGCTGGCCCGCGCCTGCACCATCCACCGCTTCGGAAACCGCCAGGCAGTTGGCGTCGTTGGCGATGCGCACGTCACGATTCAGCGCCTCCGCCAGATCCTTATCCAGCGGCTGGCCGTTGAGCCAGGTAGAGTTGGCATTTTTCACCCGCTGGGTATAAGGAGAGAGTGTGCCGGGGATACCGATACCGACCGTGCCCTGCTGACCGGTGTTCTCTTCCGCCAGCCGCACTAAATCCACGATCGCCTGCACCGTGGCGGCGTAGTCGTCACGCGGGGTGTTCACCCGGTGGCGGAACAGCTCCTCGCCCGCGTCAGACAGCGCTATTACTTCAATTTTGGTGCCGCCTAAATCAATACCGATACGCACGATCTACTCCTCATTATCCATTCAGGTGACAGATACAGTAGAAGGCTGAATCGGGAAAGGCAATGAAACCCATCCGATGTTTCGCTATCATGCGCGCTGACTGTTTGAGACTTGTGCGCCCGATCGCACCCACGGTAAGGAATCCTGATGTTGTGGTTTAAAAATATGATGGTTTATCGTCTGAATCGTGACATTCCGCTGTCCGCAGACGATCTGGAAAAACAGCTCGACGCCTTTACCTTCTCGCCGTGCGGCAGTCAGGATATGGCGAAAACCGGCTGGGTATCGCCGATGGGCAACCGCAGCGAGGCGCTGACGCATGTGATTAACGGTCAGATCGTGATTTGCGCGCGCACCGAGCAGAAAATCCTGCCTTCGCCGGTGGTTAAACAGGCGCTGGAAGCTAAAATCGAGAAGCTTGAAGCGGAACAGAGCCGTAAGCTGAAGAAGACCGAGAAAGATTCGCTGAAAGATGAGGTGCTGCACAGCCTGCTGCCGCGCGCCTTCAGCCGTTTCAGCCAGACGTTTATGTGGATCGATACCGTCAATAATCTGATCATCGTGGACTGCGCCAGTGCTAAAAAAGCGGAAGATACGCTGGCGCTGCTGCGTAAAAGCATCGGTTCCCTGCCGGTAGTGCCGCTGACGCTGGAGAATCCCATCGAGCTGACGCTGACCGAGTGGGTGCGTTCGGGCGAGATGCCGGCCGGCTTCACGCTGATGGACGAAGCCGAGCTGAAGGCGATTCTGGAGGATGGCGGCGTAATTCGCTGCAAGAAGCAGGATCTGATCTCGGATGAGATCGCCACCCATATTGAAGCGGGCAAAGTGGTGACCAAACTGGCGCTCGACTGGCAGGAGCGCATCCAGTTCGTGATAGCTGATGACGCGTCAGTGAAACGCCTGAAGTTCAGCGATACCCTGCGCGAGCAGAATGATGACATCGACCGCGACGATTTCGCTCAGCGTTTCGATGCTGATTTTATTCTGATGACCAGCGAGCTGGCGGCGCTCATCAGCAACCTGGTTGAAGCGTTAGGCGGCGAAGCGCAGCGTTAATGCATGACGAGATAAACGAAAAATCAGCACGCCTGTTGAGGCGTGCTGATTGACGTGGTTCATGTGCAGTAGATTTACGTTAAATAGTTCGGATTGCAGGAGGGCGGCAAGCATGCGCAGCAACGCATCTGCAATCCGGGGTATGGCGGGTAAATTATAAATAACGGCACAGATAAGATGTCGGCTCCGCCACCTGCAGATGGAATTCGCTGTGGCCCGGTACGTTAAACACGGAACCGGCTTCGTACCATTTCCACTCAGCTTCGCCCGGCAGCAGCACTTTCAGCGCGCCACTCACCACCGTCATCTCTTCCGGCTGTCCGGTGCCGAAGGTGTATTCACCTTCCGCCATCACGCCAACGCTGGCACGACCAATGGTTACGCTGTCGAAACCAATGGATTTCACTTTTCCGTCGAAATACTCACTTACGTTGAGCATATTACTTCCTCACAGCACATTAGGGTTACTGGCAGATTACAAGTGAACTCGCTGATCTGTCACGCAAATTAGCGCCCTGCTGCGCAAGTTGTGATCCACTTCGTTCAGACGATAAGTTCAGCCGCCAGCTTCGCCACCAGCACATTCGACAGCAGGACCGGGATGCCCAGCATTTTCTGCAGGAAATCGCGGTGCTTCTGGTGATAACCAATGCAATCCAGCACCACCACATCGGCTCCCTGCTCCTGCAGCGAGAGCCCGGCTTCAATCAGATCGCTCTGCTGCGCCAGGTAGGGGCTGGCAACGGCAAAGCACGGCGCGGTCGCGAGATTGCGCCACTTGCTGGCCTGTTCAGCAATCTGCTCCGCCACCGGTACCACGATCCCCACCTTATGCTGCTGTACGATGGCGTTCACCAGCGGCGGGATGATCCGGTCAGGCTCAAGCAGCAGCGCCGACTCGGTTTTCAGCGTGCCGAACGCGCCAGTGCAGAGCAGCAGAATGGTGCCGTAGCCCTGCTGCTCAAGCTGGCTGATGCTGCGCTGTAATCCCTGCTCCACTTTCGTTGCGGAGAGCCGCACCTGCTCGCCGCCGAGCAGACGTGATACCAGCACTTTTTCACCCGGCGCTGGCGCATATAACTGCTCCACTTCAGCCAGCGTCAGGTCATCCAGTAAGCCGGCATGCGCCACCTGCTCTGCCGGCAGATGCGCCTCCAGCAGCGGCAAAATATCGCTACGCGGCGACTGACCAATGGTTAAGGTTACCAGGGATTTTTCCATACTTATGCTTTCCGCGTACGCAGGTGGCTGAGGCTGCCATACAGCGAGAGCAGCAGCGCGTACTCTTCCGCATCGTAGAAGTGGCAGGTTTCACGTCCAAACTCTTTCGCTACCTCAACCGCAAAGCGCACCGCGGCAGCGATATCCACCTCATGGCTGGCTCCGGTGCCGCAGCCGGGTACCACGGACTCGGCACAGATGGCGACGCCCACCACCGGCACATCGGTCGCCGTGGAGGGTTGCAGGATGCTGTTAAGGTGGTACACACCGTTGCCGTACGGCGTAATGTCCTGGGTGGTGATCGGGAACGTCACTGCCGGCTGGCCGCTGGTCATCTCCATAATGCGCAGCAGATCTTCTGAAACGCGCAGGATATAGCCCTCTTTCACCGTCGGTGACAGGGCATAGCCTTTGTGGTTAATGATGCGATTGCCTTTGGTCGTGTCGATTGACAGGATCGCGTCAACGCCCTCGACCACCTCGTTATCGTTCATGGTGATGTCATCGCACGGTGAATCCATGAAATCGACCGGCTCGTGCGGGCGGGTTGGCGCATCCGGGCAGATATGCGTCGTTACGATCACGTCGCCCGCCAGCACGTCACCTTTGAGCTGCATCTGCGCCAGCTTCAGCGCGCTGCTCACGGCTGCGACCGCGCCATCCGCATCCGACACCATGCCGATACGCGTTGGCCGCGCGCCGATACCGCCGAGACGGCCGATAATCCCCAGCGTCGGCGCACTGCCGCCGCTGCGCTTACCGTGGGTGCCCGGAATATCGATGCGCACGAAATCGGTACGCCCTTTAGCGCCACTGACGCGCGTAAAGCGGGCGGTGACGTTCGGATAGGCGGCGAACAGATCCACCACCTGCTGACCATCAACATACGCGCTATCGAGCAACTCAAAAACCTGCAGTGTCTGCTGTAAACTCATCTGGATTTCCCTGGTTATTTCTTACTGCTACTGGCGAAAAGTGAATGGAAAAAGCTGTAGAGCGCATCGCCCGCGATAAATCCGGCGGCCATGACCTCCATCGGTGAACGTCCCCGCTCGCCCCATACGCGCAGAATCAGAATACGCAGCGCGATCCCCACCAGCACGGCCCAGCCGGCGGCAGCGTTGTTGATTAGGAGGCCGGTGGCCAGCAGCACGCCGAGCTGGCGCTTTGGTCCGCCAATCAGCTGAATAATCGCGCCCGGAATGGCCCACATCAGCAGGTTACCGGCGATGCCCGGCTCGGCGCCGGCCTGAATGGTTTTGGCATAGACGCGCGCCACCGGCGGCAGCAGGTTTTCAGCGAAAAACAGCGTATGCGCGTACCACACCACCGGAATAGAGATGGCAAACGCGATCATCGCGGCAATCAGCTGAATGCGACGTCCCCACAGCTCATGCTGCACATCCGCGCCGTTGCCACGCAGGATGAAACCCGCTTTGAGATCGTAGCCCATGTCAGCGAAAGCCGGCCCGGTCGCCGCCGTGAAGCCACACAGCAGGCACAGCGCCAGGGGCGGGAAGCCGAGCAGAATGCCAAGAATCAGGGTGATCAGCGCAACCGCAAAGGCCGGGAACCAGCCGGAGTGCATCGCGGCGATGCCGACAATCAGCTCGTGAACGAAGGCGGCAAACGCGGCATAGAGGATAAACAGCACCAGCATCGGCAGGCCCATTTCGCTCCACAGGCCACCTGCCAGCGCCAGCAGCGCCGAGATAACGATATAGCCCACCGTGCCCAACCCCAGCGCGCGCTTTACTTCATTGTCGCTGCGGCTGACGCTGAGCTGATCACTACGCCGGCTGCGGATCACCTGTACCACCTGAATCAGTGCTACCAGGCCTGCGCCCACCATCACGCCGTGCGGAATGTAGAGCGCGTTGATATCAATGCCGGCAACCGGTTGCGCATAGGCGCGCAGCAGGAAACCGATCCCCAGCATGGTCAGCGCCCAGATATTACCGATAAAGGCGGTCCCAAAGGCTGACATCGGGATCTTAAGCATGGAGCCCACAATGCCGCCGACAATACCGGCCACCAGCAGCCACGCCTGACGACCGCCCTTATCGCCGGCTTTAATCGCCTCTGCAGCGGCCACGCCCGGTGGCCAGGCGTTGCTGGCCGGAAAGATGCGGGTATCAAACAGGCGATACAGTAGGTAGGCATCCAGCAGCATCGCCGCGCTGACGCCGATAAACAGCGGCAGCACCAGCTGTGGCTCTCCCAGCGCCCAGGGAACCGCAATCGGCATCAGCAGGCTGTTTGCGGCGCCAAAGGTGGCGGAAGAGATGGCTGTCTGAGCCAGGTTCTGGACTTCAACCGAACGGTAGCGGCGGAACCACTGCAGCGGAATACGCGCCAGCAGCATGGCAAAGAGCGCGCCAATAATAGAAGTGTTGGGGGTTACCCCGATGGTGGTGATCAGCTGAACCCCGATAATGGCACCTGCTACCGAGAGCAGAACCAGCATGAAACCCACGCCGAAACTTTTAAGTGGATTAACCTGACGCATATTTTCCCCGTATTTTCACCCTGCGAAAACGTATTATTTCGCCGTGCCCGACACGCGGGACATCAACGTTTTTATTAATCGTTCCCTGATTATTGAAATAAGCAGGTCCGAAGACCTGCTATTTCCCCGGTGTGGCGCGAAGTATTACGCCTTAAAAGCAAAATGAGGGTCGCCCTGTTTTTTCAGGGACTATGCGCCGTATTTTTCAGCCATCAGTGCAGCTGTTGTGCGCAATTCACTGAGCAGCGCTTCCGGATAACCCGGAGCGGCTTCCTGTGAAAGAAATGAGAGACACAACGCGGCGCTTTCGCCACGATGTTTATTCGTTACGGCCACCGCCAGCGAACTGATACCTGGCAGGGTTTCATTACGCGCCAGTGCCCAGCCCTGCTGACGGATCAGCGCCAGCTCATGACACAGCGCATCCAGGTTAAGCGGAGAGTTGAGCGAAGCAGCCTGCCAGTTATCGGCAAAACGCTCGCGCACCTGCTCATCGCTTAGCTGGGCCAGCAGCACGCGGCCGGTTGACGTACCGGTAACGGAAACCCGCGTACCGGGCGGCGTCACCAGCTGGGTGAAGAACCGGCCATGATACATGCGCATCACCAGCACATCGTCGCCATCCAGTACTGAGATATAGCCCATACACCCGCTGCTGGCCGCCAGTCGCGCCATGGCGGCAGACGCGCTATCTACCAGCGGCGTCGAGAGAAAATGCCCGGCCACGGAGAGCAGAACCCGGCCAACCCGGAAGCAGCGACTTTCGGGATCGCGCTCCAGTAAACCTTCACTTTCCATGGTCGCCAGCAGACGTGAAACGGTGCTTTTCGGCAGACCAATGGCCTCGACCACTTCGGTAAACGTCAGGCCCGGATGGCCCTGCGTGACGCCAAAGCGCTGAAACAGCCTGAGAACGGCAGCCGCATTTTCGAGGGTGGTCATGGCGTTAGTTTCACTATATGGAACCGAGTTCCTGTATCAATACCCCGAAAGTAAAGCGCAACGTTTCAGGGGTCAAGCGCAAATTTTGAGCCGGACAAATCCCACTGAAATTAAGACAGCATAAAATAAGGAGGAAAGGGAAAAACAGATGACGTTATCAGGCAGGATTGGAATGAAAAAGGAAGCTGTGTACCTTTCACCGCATATTATGGTGGATCAACATGCGGAGAAAAAATTTATTTAGCGACGGGGCGTAATGAATAACGTGCAGGCATCCCTGCCCACAGCCACTATTCTTTTTCCACATCCTCATAGCGGTCTTTGGCATCCTGCGCTTCCGCTTCCGTTTTATGTTCGCTTATTAACGTGTCAGGACGTGGATGGTCGGCACGTAATTCATACCAGGTAACGGTATTTCCGCTCTGGCCTTTCTCTACCGCGACAATGCGCGCTTCTCGTGGATAGGGTGGTCTGGTTGGCATATATTTCCCTCTTATGTCAGATGTCCACACGACAGTGGCGATCCCCTGTCTGTTATTCAGTATAGACAAATGCGGATCGCTGCAAACAAAGAGGGAAAATTCTGAGGAGAATCAGCTGGCGCGGGCGAGAGAGAGCGACTGCAAAATTTGTTCGACAACCCGCTCCGGGGGCTGCATCGCATTGACTTCATGATGTGCAGCCTGACGATAGAGGTGCGCACGCTCGCGCAGGATATCGTGCATCTCTTCAGCGATCGGCCGCCCCGTAAGGGTGGGACGCTGTGCCGCCTCCGGCTGGCGCTCAAGCCTACCGGCCAGCACGTCAGATGGCGCATTCAGCCAGATAACCTGCCCGTGCTCGCGCATGAAGCGACGATTGACTTCTGCCAGCACCATTCCGCCGCCGGTGGCGATCACCGTGTCCGGCGCAGTGACGGCGCGTAAAGATTCGGTTTCACGGGCGCGAAAGCTGTCCCAGCCCTCAGCCGCCACGATATCAGCCACGCTGCGCTGCGTGGCGAGCTGCAGATGGTGATCGGTATCCTGAAAGGCGTAACCCAGCGCCTGTGAAAGCGCCTGGCCGATAGTGGTTTTACCGCAACCGCGTGCGCCGATCAGATAGATGGGTAATGACATCCGGGCTCATCCTCCGCCGTATTCTGCCGCACGGGCAAGGTCATCAGGTCAATAATGCGTCGCATAATACCTGGATTTTATTTTATCAGCCAGCCGGGAAGCACGAATTACGCGTCTTTCAGTACGGTAAAAAGTTAATCATTTGAATTTAATCAGGAATTACATGCGCATTTCGTGCATGGTGTAAAGTGTAAGCGCGGGCAACATTTCCTTACCAGGCCGGAGATTTACTTTCCGCCGCGCCGCCCGCATATAGTGAAGTATCTCGCAAAACGGAGGTTCATCATGCAGAGCCAGGAACAACAATTGATTGAGAGCCTGTTCAGCCGACTGAAACAGGCAGAGACCCAGAGCGGCCCGCGCGATGCCGGCGCCGAGCAGCTGATTAAGCAGTTTTTACAAAGCCAGCCGGGCGCGCCGTACTATATGGCGCAGGCGATCCTGATCCAGGAAGCGGCGATGAAAAAGCTGAATGCCCAGGTGTCCGATCTGGAAAGTCGCCTCGCGCAGGCGCAGCAGCAGGCACCGCAGCAGAGCAGCGGCGGTTTTCTGTCGAGCCTGTTTGGCAGCGGCTCCCGCCAGCAGCAGCCAGCCTGGAACAGTGCCCCGCAGCAGCCGCAGCAGGCCCCACCACAACCGCAATACGCCGCACCGCCTGCGCGCGGCACCGGTTTTCTCGGTGGCGCGTTGCAGACAGCCGTAGGCGTTGCCGGTGGTGTGGTGATGGCCGATATGCTAACCAGCATGTTCCATCACTCACAGCCGGAGGAGATCGTTAACATTATCAACGAACCGGCGTTGCCGCAGGTTGATAACAATCTCGATACCTTTAACGGTGGTGATGGCAACGACAGCAACAACGCCTTCCTCAACGATAACGCCAGCTGGGACGATAACCGCTTCGCGGATAACAACGACTTCAGCGACTTTGGCGGCGGCGACTACAGCGATGACGACGACAGCTTCGTTTGATTAGCGCTGACGCAGCCACTTATCCAGTTCATTAGCAAACTGCTGGCGGTCACGTGGGCTCAGCGCCGACGGGCCGCCGCTCTGAATGCCGCTGGCGCGCATCGTCTCCATAAAGTCACGCATGGTTAAGCGCTGGCGAATAGTATCCGGCGAGTAGCGCTCACCGCGCGGGTTAAGCGCAGCGGCCCCCTTCTCCAGCACCTCGGCGGCCAGCGGAATATCACCCGTTATCACCAGCTCACCCGGCTGCACGCGCTTAACAATTTCATTATCTGCCACATCAAACCCCGCAGCGACCTGCAGCGTTTTCAGCCAGGGCGAGCCCGGTACACGCAGCGGCTGGTTGGCGACAAACGTCACCGTCACACGGGTGCGCTCGGCGGCGCGGTAAAGCACTTCTTTGATGACATTCGGACAGGCATCGGCATCAACCCAAATTGACATGAGAGATCCTTGTTGACGGGAAATGTCGCCGATCTTGCCGTGCTGTGCAGGAATGGCAAATGTTATTTGTGCGCGACTTGTTATTCATGGTGTCTGACGTAAGCTAAGCCACTGAGAAAACGAACCACGTTAAGGATAGAGCGATGCTGGAGAAGAAAATCGGGTTTGTCGGCTGCGGCAACATGGCAAAAGCCATCATCAGCGGCCTGGTCAACAGCGGCAGATAGCCCCGGCCAATATATGGGTGCACGATCGTAAAGCCGAAATCAATCAGGCGATGGCGCAGCAGTACGGCGTCACTGCCGCTGAGAGCGCAGAGAGCATGGCGCGTGAAGTGGACATCCTGTTCGGCGCGGTTAAACCCAATGTGATTCTCAAAGTGCTGAAAGATCTGGCTGGCCAGCTGAAAAAGGATGCGCTGGTGGTCTCGATTGCCGCAGGCGTGACGCTGGACTCGCTGGCGTCGGTGCTCGGCCACGATCGCAAAATTATCCGCGTGATGCCGAATACACCTTCACTGGTGGGTGAAGGCATGACGTCAATTACCCCTAACGTGCTGGTTGAGCAACCGGAGATCGATGAAGTTGTCACCATCTTTGAAAGCTTCGGCAAGGCAGCCGTGTCAGTGAATACCTGATTCACGCCGTGGTCGGCGTGAGCGGTTCAGCGCCGGCCTATGTGTTTATGTTTATCGAAGCGATGGCGGATGCGGCGGTGCTGGGCGGTATGCCGCGTGCGCAGGCCTACCAGTTTGCGGCCCAGGCGGTGAAAGGCTCTGCGCAGATGGTGCTGGAGACCGGAAAGCATCCGGGCGAACTCAAGGATATGGTCTGTTCACCGGGTGGCACCACCATCGAAGCCGTTAAGGCGCTGGAGGAGAGTGGTTTCCGCGCGGCGGTTATCAACGCCATGCAGCAGTGCATGGCGAAGTCCGAAGCGCTAAGCAAGCAGTAACGTTGCGCAGAGCGCCACCTCTCCCTACAGCCGGAAGAGGTGGCGCACGTATAATATTGCCCGTTTACCCCTGATAAGCCTCGTACAGCGCCACCCCCTGCTCCAGCGTCAGCGGCTGCTGCATTTCATGCACCAGCGCGGCAGTCAGGGTGTACATCCCGGCGGAGCAGACAGCGGCAATAACACCCCGCTGACAGTAAAAGGCGATAAAGCGCTTCTCCTGTAGCGATCCCAGCAGGCGATAGCTATCCCACTCCTCTGCGTGTCCCAGATATTCGTAGCGCGTGCCGTAGTGCGCGGTCCAGAAAAACGGGACGCGATCGTATGCAATCCCTTTGCCCAGCATATTCAGCGCGGCAATGCGCCCCTGCTGATGCGCCACGCGGTAGTGCTCAATCCGCTGCACGCCCTGCGCGACCGGATAGCTGGCGATATCCCCGGCTACCCAGATGTTCTCCGTGATGCGCAACTGATCGTCTGTCAGCAGGCTGCCGTCCTCCTGCAGAGGGAGATCGTGGATGAAATCCGTCGCCGGTGCCACGCCGGTGCCACAGAGTACCAGGCTGGCAGGTACGGTTTTACCGCCCTTCAGCCGCACGGCGCTCACGCTGCCCTCGCCCTCAAGGGCCTCCGGCTCACCCTCCACAAACTTCACGCCGTTACTGCGGTGCAGATCGTAAAAATGGCGGCCAATCTCTTCGCCAAACTGTTTCGCAAACGGCAGCGGATGACGGGCAATCACCGTGACATCGACATTGCGATTGCGCAGCGCGCCCGCAACTTCCATACCGATAAAGCTGTTACCGATGACCGCCAGCTGCTGCGTTTCATCCACCTGCTTCAGCAGCGCATCGGCCTGATTGAGTGAACGCAGGACATGCACGCCGTCGAGATTGCTGCCGGGAATATCCAGCGGCTGCGGCACGCCGCCGGTAGCCAGCAGCAGCTTATCGAATTTCACCTGCTGGCCATCCTTCAGCAGCAGGGTTTGTTGCCGGGCATTGAGCTGTGCAACATCGCCCTGGCGCAACGTCACCGGTCCCAGCACATCCTGCCCGAGCAGTTTGGGCACCTCTTCAATTGCCATTTTGCCCGATGGCACAAATTTACTGAGCGTGGTGCGGTCATAAGGGGCGGCGGTTTCGCGCTCAACACGCACAATCTGCCCGCTAAAGCCCTCATCACGCAGCGTCCAGATTGCCGCGCTGCCGGCGGCACCCGAGCCCAGAATTACATACACGGGCGTTTGCCCCTGCGTAGCCGGCGCGCGGGCCGGCGACATCGCCTGTGGGTTAATCAGCACTTTACCCTGCTCAATACGCACCGGGTAACGCTTAAGGTTAGCCAGCGCCAGGGGCTCGCACATTTTGCCATCGTTCAGCTGAAACACCGCTTTGTGCCACGGGCAGATCAGCTTGTCGTCGCACACCGCGCCCTGCTCCAGCGGCGCGCCCGCATGCGGGCACTTCGCCTGCAGTGCCTGTACGCGATCGCCGTCCCGGACCAGCACCATATCGGTATCGCCGACGGTAAATTTGGTGGGTTTCCGCTGCGCCAGCGCCTTAAGTTCCACGACAGTTTGATAGCTCACATCAGGCTCCTTCTCTGTTATCGGTATCGATGCAACAAAACCCTGCAAACAGTAAGTGTGGCAAAACATGGGGATTTAGCTGAAAAACAGCGTGCAATGGCGGATAACACACTGTTTATCCGCCGCTTTCAGGAGGGATCAGAAGCTGTCAGAGGAATACGCTGGGAACGATGATAGCCGCAAAGATGGCCGCGATCAGCCCATGCTTCACCCAGTAATAGAGACGACGATTACGTTTTTTCAGGTTTTGGCCGGCATCGCGCAGCGCATAGACATATTTGAAGATACGGTTGATGTAGCCAGTCCGATCACTCTCATCGTTCGGAGATGCCGCCGCTGACATCAGCGTTGAACCCACCCAATGGTTAACTGCCTGCGCCCAGCGCCACTTCATTGGCCGTTCGATATCGCAGAACAGAATAATACGCGTCTGTTCGCTCTCGTTCTGCGCCCAGTGCACGTAGGTTTCATCAAAGATTACCGCTTCACCATCGCGCCAGCTGTGGCGCTGCCGGTCAACCTCAATAAAGCAGCGATCGTCGTTTGGCGTCTGCAGTCCCAGATGATAACGCACCGATCCCGCATAAGGATCGCGATGCTTGCCCAGATGGCTGCCGGGCGGGAGTTCGGCAAACATCGCCGCTTTAACGCCGGGAATGCGGCTGACCAGAGCGGTCGTCACCGGACATAACTCACGCGCTGACGGGTGCGCCTCGCCATACCACTTCAGGTAGAACCGTTTCCAGCCGCGTTTGAAGAACGTATTGAACCCGGCATCGTTATGCGTCTGCGCCACCTTTATGTGATCCTGCAGCCGGATTGCCTCATCACGGATAACCTGCCAGTTCTCCGTGAGCTGACGTAACTCGGGGAAATCTTCTGTCGGAAAGTAAGGTTTTTTCGCCGGCAGTGTCGACAGGCCGGTCATAAACATATTTATCGGGGCCATAAACGTGGAGTGATCAAATAGCTGTCGGGAAAATTTCTGTTTTTCCACACCACGTGAATGGGCATAGATGACGCTAATAATAAAAATACCAAGAATGATCGCAGCGACCATACAACGGGTTCCTTATGTTGCACGTTAAATAGATCTGTGCGCTACAACGCGCAGAGGAGATAAAGTGGAAGGAGGAGGATTTTAGGTATGCTGTTTGTAAAGTTTTGGCAGCGCGTGCCGTTTCCTGCGGGCTTTATAAACCAGAGCTAAACGAGTTGATGCGGGGGATAAAAAAAGCGGCACGCAGGCCGCTTGTCACGTTATGCGCTTTTTTTCAGGCAGCTACTCATAAAGGTTTTACGTTCATCACCGGTGAGATTTTTATCGCCTGCTGCACTATTACAGCTTTTCATTTTCATTTGTTGCGGTGTCATATTACCCGCTTTGCTGTCTCTCTTCAGGCATTCGCTCATAAAGCTTTTACGCGCATCCCCTTTAAGATTTTGTGTGGCAGCGTGCTGACTACACAGCGCCATCGTCTCCTGCTGCGCGGTTTTTTCCGCCGCGCCTGCGCCGCCCGCCAGCAGCAGACCTGCTGCCATCATTACTGATAACCACGATTTCATAGCCGGTATCTCCGTGAAATGATTACCTGTTAAGCATGGCACGGAATAAGCAAAGCGGAAAAGAGTCTGACAGAACAAAAAAGGCAGAATTATATTCGGGGGTGCTTCAGCAGTTTTTCCACGTAATTTCGCAGCATGAGGGTATCTGTGGTTTCCGCGCCCGGTGCCAGAGGCGGCATAGCGGTTTCAATACCGGTGACGATCTCATCGAAATGGTGAGGATCGAGTTTTCGCAGCATGGCCGTCAGCACAATCTCTAATGCCTCAACCTGGACGACTAACTCTTTAGACTCTTCTTCTTTTTCTGCCAGTTTGAGCAGGAGTTCCGCAATCAGGTTTTTCATGCGCTTAACCCGGTGAGAGAGGGAGACCTGACGTTAGCATTGAGAGGAATAAAACAACAAGCGTTTTCGCCCGCGTTTCCGGAAAAAAGCGCGCCAGGCGAAGCGTAAAAAAACGAATAAATTTCACTATTTAGCGGCGAAACGTTTCACTGGCGATCGGTGCCGCGGTTGAAACGTTTCGCAGGTCTGGTTTACGTCACCGCTGGCGCGGAATTAACGTGGTCCCTGATAGCCGTGGCCCGGACCGCCGCCACCCGGACCACCCCAGCCACCACCGCCACCGCCCGGCGGCGGGAAAAGACAACCGCTTAACGCAGTAACCAGTGCCAGGACGGCAGTCAGTTTAATAATACGCACCATAATTACCTCTGAAGAGTGAAAACGGGCTGAGTGTATGAGGCAGCAAATGGCCCGACAATACAGAATTCTCCGCAACCCGGCGCTATTCATCTCTGCTCACTACGCTTAACGTTTTAGTGACACGAGCCCGGCAAAAAACCCACAGATCAAGACGTAAAAAATCGGAGCGCGTTTGCAGGCGTGTCACGATGCGCATAACACGTAATAGCTGCTTTACAGCTACCGTATTTTCGCGCAATGTGAGCGCACTACAATGAGTGAGAGGGTACCATGAATTTAGCTGCTGCTTCTCTGAGTGACATCCTGGCGCGCCGCGACTGGGAAAACCCTGTGATTACCAGCCTTAACCGCCTGGATGCGCACCCGCCCTTCGCCAGCTGGCGTGATGAGATCAGCGCGCGCGACGATCGCCCCTCCTCGTCATGTCAGCTTCTCAACGGCCAGTGGACATTCAGCTACTTTGCCCGACCGGAAGCGGTGCCACAAAGCTGGCTGCTGCAGGATCTACCGGGAGCAGCCTCCATTCCGGTGCCCGCCAACTGGCAGCTGCACGGTTATGACGCGCCAATCTATACCAACGTACAGTACCCGATTCCGGTCAATCCACCCTTTGTGCCCCGGGAAAATCCTACCGGATGTTATTCGCTCACATTCAAAGTCGATGAGAGTTGGTCTGGCTCGGGCCAGACGCGCATCGTGTTTGACGGCGTCAACTCTGCGTTCTTCCTGTGGTGCAACGGCGAATGGATTGGCTATTCGCAGGATAGTCGTCTGCCTGCAGAGTTTGACCTCAGCCATGCGCTACGGCCCGGGCAGAACCGGCTGGCCGTTATGGTGCTGCGCTGGAGCGACGGCAGCTATCTGGAAGATCAGGATATGTGGCGCATGAGCGGTATTTTCCGCGATGTGACCCTGCTGCATAAACCCGCCACCCGGCTCAGTGATGTGCAGATAGAGACCGCGCTAAGCCCGGAGTATCTTCGCGGCGATCTGCGCGTCAGCGTCAACATCCAGCCGGGCGATCGCGCCCTCAGCCAGCTGCGCCTGCGCGTCAGCCTGTGGCGCGGCGACGAATGTATTGCACAGCAGCAGCAGGCACCGGGCAGCAGCATCGTTGACGAACGCGGTCACTATCCCGAGCGCGCGCTGCTGATTTTGCCAATTATGCAGCCGCTGCTGTGGAGCGCTGAAACACCGCATCTCTATCGCGCCGTCGTCGCTTTGCTGGATGAGAACGATACGCTGATTGAAGCGGAAGCCTATGATGTCGGTTTCCGCCGCGTCTCCATTGAGCACGGCCAGCTATGCCTTAACGGTAAACCGTTGCTGATTCGCGGCGTCAACCGTCACGAGCACCATCCGGAAAAGGGTCAGGTGGTGGATGAGGCCAGCATGCGCCGCGACATCGAACTGATGAAGCGCCACAACTTCAATGCGGTGCGCTGCGCGCACTATCCCAACCACCCGCTGTGGTATCGCCTGTGCGATCGCTATGGTCTGTACGTGGTGGATGAGGCCAACATTGAGACCCACGGCATGCAGCCGATGAATCGACTCTCCGCCGACCCGCGCTGGTTCGCCGCTTACAGCGAGCGCGTCACGCGTATGGTGCAGCGCGACCGTAATCACGCCTGCATTATTATCTGGTCGCTGGGCAATGAATCGGGCCACGGCAGTACGCATGACGCGCTTTGGCAGTGGGTTAAAAGCAGCGATGCGACCCGTCCGGTACAGTACGAAGGCGGCGGCGCCAACACTGCCGCCACCGACATTGTCTGCCCGATGTATGCGCGCGTCGATCAGGATCAACCCTTCCCTGCGGTGCCGAAGTGGTCGCTGAAAAAGTGGATTGGTCTGCCGGGCGAACAGCGTCCGCTGATTCTGTGTGAATATGCGCACGCCATGGGTAACAGCCTGGGCGGCTTTGCCAAATACTGGCAGGCGTTTCGGCAGTTTCCCCGCCTGCAGGGCGGCTTTGTCTGGGATTGGGTAGATCAGAGCCTGACGCGCTATGACGAAAATCAGCAGCCGTGGCAGGCTTACGGCGGGGATTTTGGCGACTCCCCCAATGACCGCCAGTTCTGCATGAATGGTCTGGTGTTCGCCGATCGTTCACCGCACCCGGCGCTGTTTGAAGCACAGCGTGCGCAGCAGTTCTTCCAGTTTCAGCCCGATGCCACCGATCCCTGGCGCTTCACCGTGACCAGCGAATATCTGTTCCGCCACAGCGATAACGAAGTGCTGTACTGGACGATTGAGCAGGAGGGCCAGCCCATTGCCCGCGGTGAGTGGCCGCTCGATCTGCCTGCGCAGGGCAGCCAGAGTTTTACCGTGCCGCAACCCGGGCCGCTGCAGGGCGAGGCGTGGCTCAATCTGGCCGTGCATCAGCCGACGCCACGCCGTGGTCAGAAGCGGGTGCCCGCGTCGCCTGGGATCAGTGGCGTCTGCCTGCCGCCCTGCCCGCGCGCGCCTTCCCGCTCAGCGTGACGGCACCGGAGGTCACCACCCATCACGATCTGGTTGCCGTGGTGCTGCCGCACCAGCGCTGGCACTTTTCGCGTCGTAGCGGTGAGCTGGTGCAGTGGTGGGTCAATGATGAGGAGACCATGCTGACGCCGCTGCAGGAGTGCTTTATTCGCGCGCCGATTGATAACGATATCGGTACCAGCGAAGCCGCAAATGTCGATCCCAACGCCTGGGTGGAGCGCTGGAAACGCGCCGGTTATGACCAGGCTGAAGCACAGTTGCTGGAGATGCACATCGACAGCCTGAAGCACGCTGTGCAGATCGAAACCTGGCATCAGTGGATGAGCAACGGCGAGCCGTTATTCACCAGCCATAAGCGCTACGTTATCAGCGGCAGCGGCGACGTCTCGCTTAGCGTTGAGGTTGAGCAGGCGGCCGGCCTGCCGCCGCCGGCACGCGTTGGTCTGCGCTGTCAGCTGGTCAGGGCACCGCAGCAGGTGAGCTGGCTCGGCCTGGGCCCGCATGAAAACTATCCGGATCGGCAGCTGGCGGCACAGTTTTCCCGCTGGCAACTGCCGCTGGCGGCACTCAGCACCGCCTATGTGTTCCCGGGTGAGAATGGCCTGCGCTGCGGTACGCGTCAGCTCGACAGCGGAAGCTGGCAGGTTAGTGGTAATTTCGCCTTCTCGCTTAGCCGCTACAGCCTTGAACAGCTGCGTGATACGTCGCACCGCCATCTGCTGCACGCCGAAGCGGGCTGCTGGCTGCATCTCGACGGCTTCCATATGGGCGTCGGCGGCGATGACTCCTGGAGCCCGAGCGTCAGCCCGGAGTTTTTACTCTCCGGACGGCGCTGGCAATACGCGCTGACGCTGCGCCAGTCGCAGCGTCCGGGCGAGTGCGCTAAATCACCGGCGCACGGGTAGCTCGGTTTTCGGCCGGCGGTAGAAGCGCTGCAGTAACACCACGTTGAGCAGCACCACGATCGCCGTGGCAAAAAAGACCCAGCGATAGCCGGTGACAGCCGATACCGCCGCGCCGAGCAGCGGCCCGGCGACGTTGCCAAGGTACATAAAGGACTGGTTATACCCGAAGATGCGCCCGGTGACGTTATCGCGTGAGTGGCGCACCAGCAGCGTCTGTACGGCAGGCATCATCGCGCCGTCGGCGAAACCCAGCAGGAAACGCAGCACACCCAGCTGCGTTGCGCTGGTGACAAACGACATGGCGATCAGCAGCAGCAGTGAGACAATCATGGTGGCGATCAGGATACGCTGCGTGCCAATGCGATCGCCAAGTTTGCCGAGGCGCGGTGCGGCTATCAGCGCGGAGACGCCCGGCAGCGCGGCGATTACGCCGCTAAGGAACGCGATGTTCTGCGCGTCCGGCGCCAGCTCACGTACAAAAAGCGTCAGGATTGGGTTCACCGAGCCGTTACACATCTGAATCACCATGGTGGTGACGAACAGGCAGATCATCAGGCGCGGATTATCGAGGCTGCGGAACACATCACGGCCGCTCAGTTTGTCCTGCTTGCTGACGGGCGTGTAGCCGGTTTCTCTGATCAGGAAGAGCGTAACGAGAAAACTCACCATCAGCAGCACGGCGGTCACGATAAACACCATGCGCAGGCCCAGCCAGTCGGCCAGGAGCCCGCCAATCATCGGTCCGAGGATCACCCCGCCGATCTGCCCGGTAGAGACACAGCTTAGCGCCCAGCCGCTGCGCTCGCGCGGCACCTGCGCCGCCACCAGCGCCATGGCGTTGGGTATATAGCCGGAGGTGAGTCCCATCAGCGCACGCAGCAGCAGCAGCTGCCACGCCTGCGTAACAAAAGCCTGTAGCAAAATCACCGCGCCCATGCCAAAGGAGGCGCGCAGCAGCATCAGCTTGCGCCCTTTACGATCGGCAAGGCTGCCCCAGAGTGGCGCGACGGCAGCGGAGACAATAAAGGTGATACTGAACGTGAGCCCGGACCAGATGCTGAGCGCGTTATCGCCGCGAATCCCCAGCTCTTCAACATACAGCGGCAGGAAGGGGATGATCTGGCTGATCGCCAGTCCGGTAAAGAAGCAGCCAAACCAGACCGAGATCAGGTTGATCTTCCAGGACTCAAGGGAGCGTAACATGGGCGCGGATATCAAAAAATAAGAGGAGGCTGCAGTCTAACAATCCTGCAACATTGCCGGACGGCAAAACATGGCATGCGCGGAAAAACGCAGTTTTACACTGCTGAGCGTGATTCTGCTCACAGCAAATAGGGCGATGCGCCGGTTTTGTAGTGGCTTTATGTGCGATAACACTCATCTCCGCAAGATAAGCGCATCGCGACACTCACTAAACGTGAAAAAATATGTCTATTCATTACTGACAATATTCATCACCGCAACTATGTTTAAAAAATCACCAGTTATCACTGGCGACGCGCTGCCCGTTCTGGACAGTTCGCATGCTTAACCCGTATTTCCCATGCTGCCAATTCAAGGCGGTGAGCATCGTTGTCTCTGCGGAGGTCAGCTATGAGAACGCAGCCTGATAGCGCCAGTCGGGCGATTACCGACTACTTTAACAGCCCCGCCTGGCACGCGCCGCATGAGAGCGATCTGCTGGCGGCGATCATGCGTGAACTGATGGACGACGGACAACCCGCCACCAGCAAAGCGGTGATTGCCCGCGTGATCGCCCGGCTTGAATTTGAGGGGGATGAGCAGCGACTGCAGAGTTATCGCAATCTGCTGGCCCAGCTGCTCGAATCCGGGCCGCAGACGTAGCGGCCCTTGCGGCTACTTTACGGCTCGCAGGTGGTCGGCATCGCTTACCGCCGCCCTGCCGCTCTGACGCTGATACAGGCACAGTTCACGCCCGATCTGGTTTTTCATATGCTTTTGCGGATAGCGCCCCTCCAGCAGCAGCGCATCGTAGCCCACGCTATCGTCATACTCAACCGGTTGGCCCACCACCTTCACGGCGTTGAGGCTGCTGGCTTTCAGGCAGGCCTGCTGCCGGGTTTTAGCGTATTGCTGCCAGGCGGCTTCACTGGATGCCTGCGCCAGCGGGCTGAGCAGCAGGGTTAACAGCAGGTATTTTGATACGTTTTTCATTATTGCTCCTCGTTCAAATCGCTTATTCATCATGCAGCGGCAATCCGCAGGTAAAAAAATTCCCGCCGGAGCGGGAATAAACAAGACGAGCATTGCATATTCGAGAGTGACGAGGAAATCTTCGTAATGCGCAGCTATCCTCGCCCGGCGCTATGACAGCCCAATGACAATGCGATGTCTGTTTCGTTTTATCCGCAGTAAACCTGAGAGATGTTGCCGCTGCGATCGCCCATGAAGTTCAGGCGACGCAGATTAAAGTCCATGGTGGCCGCACCGTTCCACGGAATGGCACGTACCGGTACATCAAAACGCTTGTTGTCGAGGGCTTTCAGCGGCTGGCCCACGTAATTCTGAAACTGCGAGGCGCCGCACTGATCGGTTTCCGGATCGTGGCTGGCCGCTGCGGCCGTGTCCGTTTTGCTGGCAGACTGGCAGGCGGTTAAGGCGAACATCGCCGTGAGCAGCAGCGCTTTTCCATAATGGGTCACGAGTTTTTCCTCCTGGATTAATAGACAACCGGTTTGCAGAGAGTAGCAAAGCGTGCCCGTGAAGCGGAAATTTTTCCAGCAGACTCGTCGTATAAGTGCGGTAAAAGCGCGATCTTTCTCTCACTCCTTCAGATTAATCGCACACTCTGTCTAAAAAATACGCATTCAGACACTACAATTAACTAAGAATTATCTGAGGAGGCAGTGATGGAACTGATAATCTTTATTGGCTTCGCCGCGTTGATGACATTCGTCGCCGTGCGGGTCCGCTAAGCCTGATTTTGCTCCTGATGCAGACGCGCGTTGAACGTGCTCAGCGGCATCGGCCGCCCCAGAAAGTAGCCCTGCCCCTCTTCGCAGGAGAGCGCTTTCAGCTCGTTCAACTGCGCTTCTGTCTCAATTCCCTCCGCCGTAATGGTGAGCGCAAAGGCACGCGCCAGACCGACGATACCCGCCACCACGGATTGCGCTTGTTTTGATTCAGGAAACTCCTTCATCCATGACCGATCGATTTTCAGGCCGTTGAAGGGGAAGGTTTTCAGGTATCCCAACGCCGCATAGCCGGTGCCGAAATCATCCACCGTCAGCCGTACGCCCAGCGCCCGCAGCCCCTGCATAATCTCCAGCGCGCGATCCGGATCTTCAAACGTGACGTTTTCAGTGATCTCCAGTTCCAGCCGCGTTGCCGGTAAACCGCTCTGCGCCAGCGCATGCGCTACGCGCTCCACCAGCCCGGGATGGCGAAACTCGACCGGCGAAATGTTGACGGAGACGTAGCGTGGCTCGCCCCAGTCACGCGCATCGTGACAGGCGCGCATCAGCACCCAATCACTGATGGCGGCGATGAGCCCGTTCTCCTCGGCTAACGGGATAAAGCGATCCGGCGTAATCCACTGATCGTCACTGTTTTGCCAGCGAATCAGCGCTTCTGCCCCTGCCAGCTGCCTACTTTGCAGCTGATAGCGCGGCTGGTAGTGCAGCGTAAACGCATCGGTACGCAGCGCATCTTCGATCGCCTGCACCATGTCACGTTTCGACTGCAAATGGCTGGCCATATCAGTTGAGTACCACACCCAGCGATCGCGCCCGTCGCTACGGGCCTGGCCCAACGCAATATCTGCCAGCCTCAGCAGCGCTTCCGGCTGCGCGGCATCCTGCGGTGCGCAGACAATGCCCATGCTGGCGGTCAGGTTGAGCTGATGTGAACCGCTGATAATCGGCTGGTGTACCGCACGCTGCAAGGCGCGGCAGCGATACTCCACCGCCGCGCGACTGCTGGCCCGCAGAATCAGGATAAATTCGTCACCGCCCAGCCGGGCCGCCAGTTCGCCCGGGCCGATCAGGTTTTGTAGCCGCTGCGAGGTTTGATTCAGCACCACATCGCCAACCGTATGGCCCCAGGTATCGTTAATCGGTTTGAACTGATCGAGATCGAAGCTGATGACGTAGATCGGCTCCTCTTCCGTTACGCTCTCCAGATGGCCGGTGAGAAACTCCTGCAGCTGCATGCGGTTCGCCAGCCCGGTGAGCATGTCATGGCGCGACAGAAACTGAATGCGCGCCTCAGCGTCCACTTCGTGCGTGACATCGGACACCGTGCCGCGAAAACCGACGCGCAGGCCGTTACGCACAATCGCTTTTGCCGCCAGCTGACCAATCCGCCGCTCGCCGCTGGCAGAGAGAAACTGGCAGCGCTGCGGCGTCTGCTGCACATCGTCACACTGTCGTATCAGCGATGCCACCAGCGAATGGCTGGGGTGGCTCAGGAGCTGATCGAGGTGGCGCCCCAGCCAGGGTTTCACGTCATGCCCGGTCACGCGCGTGAAGCGTGATGAGAGATAGCAGAGGCGGCCCTGATCGTCGATCTCCCAAATCCAGTCCGAGGCTGCCTCGGCGAGGTCGCGGAAACGCTCTTCACTGTTGGCCAGCTCGCGCTGGCTGATAACCAGCATTTCAAAGCGCCGATCGGAGATCACTGCATTATGTAATGCGTGACGAATTACCCGGCGCGTGACCAGCGCAATCGCCAGCGCGGTAAACAGCAGTAGCGGCATGACCAGCCAGATCAACCCCATGCCCGGCTGTCGCGGCTGCCAGCGAATTACCAGCGGTTCTCCGCTCAGTGTCGGCTCCACCATGCGCGGCTCAATCAGTGCATCGCTCAGGTCGCTTGCTATCCGGGGGTGCTGCACGTTAAGCGCACTCCCCAGCGCCAGTAATTTATCAGGCGTGAAGATATTGATGAACACCATTACGGACGGTGGGCCAGGCGGTTCGGCAGATTCGGCACTTTGCCAACGCTAATCGGAATAGCCGCAATCATGGCCGGTTGTTGATTAATCAGGGCGCTGTGCACAACGCCCTGCAGCGGCTGCCTGCGCGCGGCAGCGATCAGCCCGGCGCTCTGTGCGCCCAGCCAGCTCTCCAGCGACGCGTCCGACAGTGCACCGCGCACCAGCGTATAGCGCGTCTGGTCTGCGCCATCAATCACGAACACGCCATCGTAGTGATACTCTTTGTAGAGATCGGCGCCAAAGTTCTCTTCATCCCACGCCCACGCTTTGTTCACGGTCAGGTGCAGGTTTTTCCACGCTTCGCCCCAGGTGGCGTAGTCGCGTACATTGGTGAGCAGCTCATGCTGCTGCGTCTGCCACGCCTGGCGCAGCAGGTTCTCATCCTGGTGCATCGCTTCGGCGTTCTGCCTGTGGGCGACAATCAACACCAGCAGCATGGAGAGCAGCATTACGCCAAACAGTAGCGAGGAGAGCGTGCGTAAGCTGCGCCGCGTGATGCGCACCGTGTGTGCTTCCATATTGGCTCTGGCAGCTAAGCTGACGTGCCGATGATACTCAGAATTCATGCGTCGTGCTCGCGAAACAGAGGCAGCAAAAAGGTGGTCGCGCTGGCCGCGCGGCCCTGTCATCGTTTTTTCGGTTATCGGCGCAGCGGGCGACAGATTTAGTCTTCAGGGTGGAATATTTGTACAGGCAGAAATGTCCGGCTACGCACCTCGACAGCGGTGATCGCCATTGCTACTATGCGGTTTCCTCTGCCCGCTGAGTCGCCTATGGACACCCAATCCGACAAAGTTACGTTAACGCTGTTCTACGTTGGTAGCTTTGTGGTTTATTACCTCGTTACCATGCTGATTACGCTGTTCCCCAACTATGGGGCGCTGCGTAATAACGGTTTACTGGTGCCGGTGCTGTGTCTGTTTGAGTTCGCGGTGATCTATCCGCTCTACCGTTTTTACTGCCAGCGCCGCACGGATATTCCGCTCGGTTTTCTGCGTCCCGGTCAGGCGCTGCTATTTATCGGCGCGCTGTTTGTGCTGATGGTGGCACAAACGCAGTTTTTACAGCCGGAGGGCTGGCTGATTGAGCAGAGCCAGCAGGGGCGTACCTCAATGCTGATCCTGCTGCTGACGGCGGTCTTGCTGGCGCCGGTATTCGAAGAGGTGCTGTTCCGCGGCTTCCTGCTGCAGGCATTTCTGCTGTGGGCACCGAAGAGCCGCTTTGCCTGTATGCTGCTGACGTCGCTGCTGTTTGCCGCCATGCATACGCAGTACGTGCACTGGGAAACCGTAGTGGCGCTGACGCTGTTCTCTCTGCTGCTGTGCTATGCACGCCTGCGCAGCAGTAGCCTGGCGCTGCCGATCTTCCTGCATACGCTGAATAATCTTATCGCTATTTTGCCCGCCTGGTTTTACGCCTGATCGCCCTCACTGTTTATTCACGCCGCCCTTAATTTGCCAGCGATTTCAGGTAGTATCGCGTTTTAAGCATTAAGGAATGATGGTCGTAACGCTGATGATTACCATGCTGGATGTAGCCCGTAAGGCTGGCGTTTCTAAAGCAACCGTGTCGCGCGTGCTGGCGGGCAATCGCTATGTCAGTAAAACCACGCAGCAGAAGGTGTTTAAGGCGATTGAGGAGACCGGCTACCGGCCCAACCTGCTGGCGCGCAGCCTGGCCACGCAGAAGTCGCAGAATATTGGCCTTATCGTGACGCATTCGCTATTTAACGGCCCCTACTTTAGTGAACTGCTGTATCAAACCGCCACGTTAACCAACAATTACGGCCGCCAGCTGATTCTTGCCGACGGTAAAACCTGTGCTGATGATGAGCGCGCGGCCATTGAGTTTCTGCTCGATCTACGTTGTGACGCCATCATTATCTATCCCCGCTTTCTTGATACCGCCGCGCTGGAAGCCATTATCGATCAGCACGATATCCCGATTATGGTGGTGAATCGCCAGCTGCAGCAGCACCCTGAGCACTGTGTTTGGGCCTCGCACCAGCAAAATACGTTTGATGCGGTGAGTTACCTGATTGAGCGCGGCCATCATGAGATTGCGTTTATCAGCGGCCTGCCCGGCTCGCCAACTGCCGCCGCCCGTTTGGCGGGGTATCGCCAGGCGCTGACGGCGCATGCGTTGCCGTTTGCCGATGAGCGCGTGTTGCCAGGTGCGTGGACGCCAGAGAGCGGCCAGCTGGCGACCCGGCAGCTGCTGGCCTCCGGCGTGCCGTTCAGTGCGTTAATGGCGAGTAATGATGACATGGCGATTGGTGCCGCACTGGCGCTGAGTGCTGCCGGTCGACGGTTGCCGCAGGATGTGTCACTGATGGGGTTCGACGATATTCGCATGGCGGAATTTTTCCTGCCGCCGTTGACCACCGTGCATGTGCCGGTGGCGGAGATGATTCAGCATACGCTGGCGCAGCTGGTGGCGATGCTGGAAGGTGAGGATGTGAACCCGCTGCCGCCTTTTAGCGGACGGTTAATCGAACGCGCTTCGGTTGCCGATGGGCCATTTAAAGGCCGGTAACTGTACACATTTCATCGCTGCGGCTACTGAGTATGGTCAGAGGAGCGCATGAGCACGCACGGAACGTTAACGGCCGCGTTCATGCGGGCCTCGTCGCGCGGCATCCCTGCCGCGTGACGTCCGGGCTTACCTCACGCTCCCCTCTTCCCTTTATCATCATGTCGCTGTTTCTGAACATCCAACGCTTTTGTTTCGGAGTAGCGACCCGCCGCAGGGCCGCCAGATCCGCAGGGTCATCGTCAATACTCTATCTGCGCATCAGGCGTCGTCCCGTTGCTGGCTATGAGCTGCTGATACCAGAAGAAACTCTTCTTGCGGTAGCGCGCCAGATCCTTCAAATCCTGCTCATCGCGATTAACGTAGACAAAGCCATAGCGCTTGCTGATCCCTTGATGCGTGCTCACCAGATCGATCGCTGACCACGGACAGTAGCCAAACAGCTCGACCCCATCCGCAATCGCCAGCCGCAGCTGCGCAATATGCTCACGTAAATAGGCGATACGGTAGTCGTCATAGATTTTGTTACCCGCCTCCAGCGTATCAAATGCGCCGAGGCCGTTTTCGGTGACGATCAGCGGCAGCGCATAGCGCGCATAGATCTCACGCGCGGTGATGCGGAAACCCACCGGATCGATATACCAGCCAAACTGGTTCTGCTTCAGATGCGGATTGTTGCAACCCACATATACCGTTTTATCGATGCCTGCCATCTGCTGATCGGCCTGTTGCTTGCTGTTCAGCTCGCCACGCGCGACCTCCGGCATGTCGGCGCTGACCGTGGCGGACGCGTAGTAGTTAAAGGCGATAAAGTCCGGCTTACCGGCAGCAATGGTCGCCATATCGTCGGCTTCAATAGTGGGGAGCCAGCCACGCTGTTGCAGAAAGGCCCATACCACATTGTTGTAACGGCCATGCACGGCCAGATCGAGATACAGCCAGTTACGCAGGGCGGAAAAGTTATCCGCTGCCAGCACATCTTCAGGCCGGGCGCTGGCGGCATAGATACAGGAGATGTTAGGTGCCGGGCCGATTTTGGCCTGTGGCAGACGTTGATGACAGGCGACCATCGCTTTGGCCTGCGCCAGCATCATATGGTGATTCTGCTGGTACAAGGTTCTCTGCGGGTCCGGCGTGCCCGGCGGCAGCGTGCCGATCACATCGCCTTTGAGGATCATCATGTTCTGCTCATTGATGGTCAGCCAGTACTTCACCTGCTGACCATACTGCTCAAAGCAGGTTATGGCGAAGCGTTCAAAGGCCGCCACGGTACGGCGGTTCGACCAGCCGCCATCCTGCTGCAGCGCCCACGGCAGGTCAAAGTGGTACAGCGTAACCAATGGCTCAATCCCCTGACGGCAGATCTCATTAATCAGTTGCTGATAGAAGGCCACACCCGCCGGATTGAGTTCGCCATCGCCGTCCGGATAGAGGCGGCTCCAGGCAATTGAGAAGCGATACGTTTTCAGTCCCATCTCCGCCAGCAGCGCGATATCCTCTTTAAAGCGGTGATAGTGATCGCTGGTGACGGTGAAATCCGTAATGCCGTCATGGAAGGTGGCTTTATCGATTACCGATGGCCCTTTGCCGTCCTCATTCCATGCGCCCTCCACCTGATACGCCGAAGTTGATGCGCCCCACAGAAAACCGTCCGGAAACGCGCCAGGGTTATGATGTTGCATGCACTCTCCTTATTAACATGCGGCCAGTTCGCGCCGCAGCTGGATGATCTCTTCCGCCAGTTCACGGCAGAGCATGGCGTTCATCAGGTGATCCTGCGCGTGCACCATGATCAGGTTCACCGGGATTTTGCCGCAGCCTTCGTCTGCCCCGATCAGTTCAGTCTGAATGCGGTGCGCGGCTTTTGCCGCCTGGGTGGCCTCCGTCAGCATCGCGTCGGCGCGCGTCCAGTCCTGTTGTCGTGCCGCCCGCAGCGCCTCCATCGAACAGGAGCGGGCCTCTCCTGCCTGAATGATCAGCTCCATTACCGTACTTTCATCAATTTCCATCATGACTCCTTAACCGGTTGCGCTACGACGGCTTGTTCCTGCTCCTGCAGCAGCAGCTGACGTTCATACATTTTGAAAAACGGGTAGTAGATCAGCGTGGCGATTGCGACCAGCACCGCGATCAATACGATGACGCGCCAGTCCCAGCCGGTTGACCAGGCCGCGCCGATCGGTGCAGGCGTCGTCCACGGTGCCAGCGACACCACATGGTTGATCAGATTGGTTTTGGTGGCTGTCCAGGCGATCACCGCATTCACCAGCGGCGCACAGAGAAACGGGATAAACAGAATCGGGTTCATGACCACCGGCGAACCAAAAATCACCGGCTCATTGATATTGAATATGCTCGGCACGATGCTCAGCTTGCCGATAGAGCGCAGGTGCGCCGACTGACTGCGCAGATAGAGCAGGACTAAGCCCATGGTTGAGCCGGAGCCGCCAATCACAATAAAGAACTGCCAGAAGGGTTCGATAAACACATGGCTAATCGGTTCGCCGGCGTTGAGTGCCTGCTGGTTAAGCCCCAGATTAGTCAGCCAGAACGCCTGCAAAATCCCGCCGACGATCACGGCGCCGTGGATGCCGGCAAACCACAGCATATGGCACAGCAATACAGCCACCAGCACCGCCGGCAGCGAATCGGATGCAGAGATGATCGGCGCAAAAATGGCCATGATCGCCTGCGGTAACAGCATGCCAAACTGCGCCTGCACCCACAGGCTGAGCGGAAACAGCGTGAGAAAGATGGCGATGATAGGGATCAGCAGATCAAACGACTGGCGGATTTTCGGCGGTACCTGCTCCGGCAGCTTAAAGCCGATGTTGCGCTTCTGCAGAAAATGCATCAGCTCGGTGGCAAACAGCGCCACCAGAATCGCGGTAAAGATCCCTTCGCCACCGAGTGATCCCACCGGCAGGGTTTTATCACTCTGCGGGGCAGCCACCACCAGGAAGGCCATCAGCGACAGGCTGGCTGCCATAAAGCCGTTCATCTTATAGCTGTTGGCCAGGTTGTAAGCGATGGCGCTGGCGATATAGAGCGCCATGATGCCCATCGTCATGTTATAGGGCATCATGATCTGCGCTTCGTGTACTTTCACCATCCCCAGCCACCACTGAGCAAACGCCCATGAGCTGTCGGCAGAAAACGGCGGATGCGCGAACAGCAGCATAAACGAGCCAACAATCAGAAAGGGCATTGAAGCGATAAACCCATCGCGAATAGCGATCACATGGCGCTGACTGGAGAGACGCCCGGCCAGCGGGCTGATGCGATTTTCAATCACACCAAATAACGATTCACTAATGCTGCTCATGAGTGAGCTCCTTGCATCAGGCGACAAGAGAATAAGCCTGCAGAGATCGCCACAGGCTCAGACAATTATTTTGCGGGCGGCCAGGTACTCAGGCGTGAATCAGCTTAAGTGAATCCTCTAATATTTTTGCGCCATTCATCATGCCGTAATCCATGCTATTTATGACGGAAATAGGTTTATTTAACTGCTGCGCCAGCGGCTGGAAGTCCGCCATCTTGTATTTAATCTGTGGCCCCAGCAGACAGCAGTCATAGTGGGCAATTTCATCATTAAACTCTTCAATCCCAACTGCTTTTATCTCAACATCGACGCCCTGCTCCTTCGCGGCTTTCTCCATTTTTTGCACCACCATGCTGGTGGACATTCCGGCGGCACAGCAGAGTAAAATCTTTGGCATGATGCGTTCCTTTAGGTGAGGTTTAATTAACGAATACACAGCCTAAAGATTTTCTGCAACCGGTTTCAGATTTGGTTTAAGGATTTGTGAGAAATATCAAACACCGCACTGAAATTTTATTAGTGATGCAATAATTGATCAGAGAGATTATGCAAATACGCGGGAGTGAAAGCACAAACAACGGCGCGCTGCTGCGCGCCGTGCCGGAGGGGCGATCAGGAGATGGCGGAATCTTTCTGCTTATCGGCTTCGAAATGCGCTTTAAATTGTTCGTAGATAGAGATCATATTTGAAGCGTCGCCATGCAGCGGGCTCAGTTTGCCAGCGCGTACCAGTTCAATCACCAGCTGCAAGGCAGCCTGCTTCGGGCTGCTCGCCGGATGGGCAATCTCATGAGACATCGGTTCATTACTCCTCAGTGTGTTTGTGTCGCACAGTTTAGCCCAGATTATGCTGTGAATGGGCGCACCGCTGGTTATCATCCGCCTGTTCGGACAAAAAAGCCGCTCTGACGGGTAATTGACGTTTAAGCGGTTTAGCTATACTTGATTAAAAAAAGGAACACACGGCCCCCTGGTCCGTAGCGCAGAAAGGGGCAAAAAGGAGTCGGTTATGTTGATTGGTTTTGTATTGTTAGTGAGCGCGTGCGGGCATGATGCCTGTGATGCCCTGCCGGTATCGGAGCGTATCTATCCCACAAAAGCCGCCTGTGAACAGATGGCCGATCGCATTCATAAGGTCCGGCCCAATGTGGTGTTACTCTGTGGTGAAGTGCACCGTTAATGGCGTCGTCTTTTTGTCATAGTCGCACATTTTTCACGCAAACAGCGTTGCAAGAATGGCTTGCAGCGTTCAAAATATAAGCTGTTTTACACTATTATCGTTGTGAACCCCATGAAGAAAACTCGCCCCCGTCGTCCCAACGGACGCTGGGTTTATTACATTTTGTATGATGGCATTCTTTGGCCCTGCCCGGTGCGCTGGGAGTGGGAGAGCGGCTTCGGCGGCTGGCTGCCCTTTTACTATTCGCCCACCTTTGAGTTTGTCGCGGGCGATCCGGACAAAGCGTATCGCATTGCGCGCAGCAGCGTGCGTAATGTGCGTCAGTCGCTGCATGAGAGTGAGTACGCCTGAGGCTTCAGAACTGCCACGGCAGCCATGAAGCCGTCAGCAGATAGTGCACCAGCTCCAGCACCAGTATCACCATCATCAGCACGCCCAGCTTGTGACGGCAGACCCAATCCTTCAGCCCCATATCATGGCCGCCCAGCGGATCAGCATCAGCGCGCCGCAGATGCACAGCAGCACCACAATCATTTTCCAGTGTTTTGTCGCAGCCAGTTTTTTTGCCACGTATCCTCCGGACAGCAGAAAGCAACGATGCGCCCACAGGCGCATCGCATAGTCTACCGCTGGTCACCCCGCAGGGCGATTAATTATTCAGCGTATAATCGAGCGTGATCTCCGCATTCAGCACCTGTGAAACCGGGCAGCCGGCTTTGGCTTTCTGAATGATCTCATCAAACTTCGCGTTATCAATGCCCGGCAGCCCGATGGTGCTGGTCAGCGCAATTTTGGTGATCGCGAAGCCTTCGCCTTTTTTGTCCAGCGAGACATCTGCAGTGGTGTCGATGCTTTCCGGCGGATGACCGGCCTGGCCCAGCATGAGCGACAGTGCCATAGAGAAGCAGGCCGCATGCGCTGCACCAATCAGCTCTTCCGGGTTGGTGCCCTTCTCGCCTTCAAAACGGGTATTAAATCCATAAGGCTGATTGTTCAGCACGCCGCTCTCGGTGCTCACGGTGCCTTTGCCTTTGATGTCGCCTTCCCAATGGGCCGATCCTTTCTTATGAATGGTCATGTCATTCCTCCTGTTAGTCAGACAGGTATTCAGTATAGACAAGCCTGCCCGCTTTGCCCGATTCAGCTCACCTTGTGCGCACGCGCCGGACTTAGTCCGGCCTCGCTAAGCAGCGCGTTAGCCTGCACCAGTGAATCCTGGGTGATCTCTGCAATAGATTTTGCCCCCGTTAGCGTCATCGCCACTTTCATCTCTTTCTCAATCAGGTTGAGCAGGTTCTCCACCCCGCGCTGACCGTGCGTCGCCAGCGCATAGATAAAGGCGCGCCCCAGCAGCACGCTATCCGCCCCCAGCGCAATCATGCGCACCACATCAAGGCCATTGCGAATACCGCTGTCGGCCAGGATAGTGATATCGCCCTTTACCGCATCGGCGATGGCGGGCAGCGCGCGCGCCGATGAGAGCACACCATCCAGCTGACGTCCGCCGTGATTGGAGACCACAATGCCATCGGCGCCAAAGCGCACCGCATCGCGCGCATCCTCTGCATCCAGAATGCCTTTAATCACCATCGGGCCGTCCCAGAACTCGCGGATCCACTCAAGGTCTTTCCACGAAATAGAGGGATCGAAGTTATTGGCCAGCCAGCCGATGTAATCTTCCAGACCGGTAGGTTTACCGAGGTAAGTCGAGATGTTGCCGAGATCGTGCGGGCGGCCGTGCAGGCCGACATCCCAGGCCCACTGCGGATGCGTGACCGCCTGCCAGTAGCGACGCAGCGCAGCATTCGGGCCGCTCATGCCAGAGTGCGCATCACGGTAGCGTGCGCCCGGCGTGGGCATATCAACGGTAAACACCAGCGTGGTACAGCCGGCGGCTTTGGCACGCTCCAGCGCATTGCGCATAAAGCCGCGATCGCGCAGCACATAGAGCTGGAACCACATCGGGCGATTGATCGCCGGCGCGACCTCCTCAATCGGGCAAAGGGAGACGGTTGAGAGCGTAAACGGAATGCCTTTCAGCGCGGCTGCCCGCGCCGCCTGCACTTCGCCGCGCCGCGCATACATCCCGCACAGCCCGACCGGGGCCAGCGCAACCGGCATCGACAGCGTTTCGTTGAACAGTTTGGTTTCGAGGCTCAGCGCGGACATGTTTTTCAGTACGCGCTGGCGCAGCGCAACATCAGAGAGATCGGCCACGTTGCGCCGCAGGGTGTGTTCAGCGTAGGCCCCGCCATCCAGATAGTGAAACAGGAACGGCGGCAGGATACGTTGCGCGGCAGCGCGATAGTCACTGGCAGCAGAAATGATCATCAGTTGGTCTCCTTGCGATTCGCTGGCGTCTCACCGGGCAGGCGGGTTATGCGCGCCTGGCGGGCTTCATCTTCATGCAGCGTTTTCATGGTGGTATGAACAAAGCCAAGGTGATCCATCGCCGCCTGGCGTGCCGCTTCGGCATCGCCCGCCATTACCGCATCGAACATCGCCTGATGCTGCGCGTTAAGCTGATTGAAGATCACCGGCTGGGTGTACATGCGCTGGCGGCTGTGCAGCACCGACGATTGCAGCAGGTCGAAAAAGCCGCGCATGGTCTGCAGCAGCACCAGATTGTGTGAGGCTTCGGCAATCGCGAGGTGAAAACGCAGATCGGCCTGCGCGGCGATATCGGGGTCGTCGCAGTCATTCATCCTGAGCAGCGCGTCAAAAGCCAGCCGCAGCCGCTCTTTATCGGCTTCCGTGGCGCGCAGTGCGGCGTGCCAGGCGGTGCTGGCTTCGATGGCATGACGCGCTTCCAGGATATCCCAGCGGTAGTCGGGATCGGCCGCCAGCAGCTGACGAATCGGCTCCACGATGCGCTGCTCTGACCAGGGTTCCTGCGGCTGGCGCAGCCAGGTGCCGCCGCCCCGTTTACTGATCAATACGCCGCTGCTGATCAACTGCTGGATCGCCTCACGGATCGACGAGCGCGAGGCACCAAACGCCGCAGCCAGCGCCCGTTCCGAGGGTAAACGCATGCCCGGTTGCAGCTGGTGGTCATCTATCCAGGCGCTAAGCCGCGCCCGCAGCGTATCCGCTAAGCGCGGCGAGGGTTCAATCATGGAATCATCCAGGTCAGTACGTAAGCCTGCAGTGTGGTAATAACCCCGACCATGCAGGTAAAAATCAGGCTGTGTTTGACGGTAAAGCGGAACAGATCGGACTCTTTACCCACCAGCCCGACGGCGGCACAGGCGATGGCAATCGACTGCGGTGAGATCATTTTTCCGGTGACGCCGCCCGTGGTATTGGCGGCGACCAATAGCACATCCGAGACGCCAATCTGCTGCGCCGTCGTGGCCTGCAGCGCAGCGAAGAGCGCGTTTGAGGAGGTATCCGAACCCGTCAGGAAGACGCCCAGCCAGCCGAGAAACGGCGAGAAGAAGGTGAACGCCTGCCCGGTGTGCGCCAGCGCCAGTGCCAGCGTGGCCGAAAGGCCGGAGTAGTTAGAGATAAAGGCGAACGCCAGCACCATCCCGATGGAGTAAATCGGCAGCGCCAGCTCCTTTAGCGTCTCTGCAAACGTGGCAAGGGCTGCCCGCGGCTTCATACGCAGCCAGATCACCGACAAAATCGCTGCCACCAGAATCGCCGTCCCGGTCGCCGAGACCACATCAAATTTAAACAGCGCGGCATACGGCGTGGCCGCACTGACCACAGGTGGCATGCGCGCCACCAGCTCATGCAGCAGCGGGACCGGCACGGTGAATACCCAGTCATACAGCGCGCCACCTTTGGCAAACAGCGCTTTAAACGGGGGAATGCTCCACAGCGTGACGGTCGCCGTCAGGAACAGGAACGGCATCCATGCACGCACAATCTGGCCCAGGGTATAGCGCGGTCCACTGCGCGTGGGATCCACCGCCGTCTCTTCATCGAAGCGAAAAATACGTACCGGCTGCCAGCGACGCAGAAACAGCGTCAGACAGATGAGCGAAGCCAAAGACGAAATGATATCCGGCAGCTCCGGGCCAAGGAAGTTAGAGCTGAGGAACTGCGCAATCGCAAACGAGCCGCCTGCCACGATCACCGCCGGCCAGGTCTCTTTGATGCCGCGCCAGCCATCCATGATCGCCATAATCCAGAACAGCACAATCAGGGTAAGGAACGGCAGTTGACGTCCGGCCATCTGCCCAATCTGAAAACTGTCCAGCCCGGTCACCTGTCCGGCGACGATGATGGGAATGCCCATGGCGCCAAACGCCACCGGCGCCGTGTTAACGATCAGGCAGAGCCCGGCCGCGTAGAGCGGCTTAAAACCCAGTCCGACCAGCAGCGCTGCGGTGATCGCTACCGGTGCGCCAAAGCCCGCAGCGCCCTCAAGAAAGGCCCCAAACGAGAAGCCGACAATCAGCATTTGCAGACGCTGATCGGGGGTTATCGAAAGAATGGAGCGCGGATAATATCGAACTGGCCCGTTTTCACTGAGATCTTGTAGACAAACACCGCTGCCACAATGATCCACGCAATCGGCCACAGACCGTAGAAAAAGCCATACACCACCGAAGCCAGCGCCTGCCCCACTGGCATGCCATACAGCAGCAGCGCCACCAGCAGCGCCAGCACCACAGTGGCAGTGCCCGCCTGATAGCCTTTTAGCTTGAGCTTAATCAGCGCGAAGAAGAAGAATACAATCGGAATGACCGCGACCAGGCTGGATAGCCAGAGATTGTTGAGCGGATCGTAATTTTGTTGCCACACCTGCATGCCGTTTTCTCCAGAGATCACCAGATTGCTGCAGCGCATCGGCAAAATCTAGGGTGCGCCGCAGGGATTTGCCCTCTTCTCAGTGAAATTGGTAGGACCACATTTCAGCAGGCGGGCTTTCTGGCTCCAGATAGTTAATGCATTGTTAAGTCATTGCAACGAAGCAGGCGTTATTTTTCGCGATATGTGACGATGTGGCAACATTTCAACGTGTTTGGTAGGACCAATTATCAGCTGGTTGAACCAAAAGCGCGACGGTAGCTGTGCGGATGAAAGCGCAGATTTAGCGCAATCAGGCCCAGCGTAATGGCGCTCTGCAGCAGCCAGACGCTGTGAAAGCTGTGCGTCACCGCCTGTAGCTGTCCGGCGATAAAGGGCATGCAGCCTGCGATGATAAAACCCGCGCCCTGCATAAAAGCCACCAGCCGCGCACCGGCCTGCGGATGCGGCAGGTGATCCAGCGCCAGCACAATCGCCAGCGGAAACGCCGCGCCAAGACCAAAGCCGGCGATGGCGGCCCAGAGCCACGGCGCCAGCAGCGGTGCGCAAAGAAAACCACCCATGCCGGCTAACTGACAGGCCAGGCTGACGATCAGCTGAGGCCGGCGGTCGGCTCTGCGCGCCAGCAGCGGCATCAGCAGCGCGCCAGCCACCTGGCACAAAATCATCACCCCTAACAGCGAGCCGCCCGCCTGCGCTGACCAGCCGAGCGCATGATAGGCATCCGGCAGCCACGCCACGCAGGTGGCGTAGCCGCCGTTCACCAGCCCAAAGCTCAGCGCCAGCGCCCAGGCGCGCGGCTTACGCCAGAGCGACGGCACTGCTGCATTCGCGGCGCGTGGTCCCTCCGGTACGCACACGTATCGCCACAGCGCAACCGCCAGCAGCACGGGCAGCGCCCAGCCGGCCAACGCCAGCGACCAGCCAAGCTGTGCGCTCAGCCATGGCGACAGCGCCGCCGCGAGACCGCCGCCGCCCATCAGCGCACCAGCCCACAGGCCGGTTACCGGGGCGCTGTGCCGGGCAAAACGCTGGCGAATCAGGCCCGGCATCGCCATCTGCACCACGCCCACGCCGAGCCCGGCGAAGAGCGCGCTGACCACCAGCCAGCGGCCGTCATCGATCGCGCCCCGCGCCGCCAGCGCCAGCAGCAGCAGCGTTAACCCGGCCAGTAACAGACGCTGCAGCGAAACCCGCTGCATCAGTGAAGCACTCATCAGCGCCACCACCCCCATCATGATCATTGGCACGGCGGGCAGCAGTGAAGCCATGAGCGGCGTCAGGCCCATCGCCTGGCGCAGCTGTCCAAGTAACGGGCTGACGGAGGTCAGTAACGGACGCATATTCAGCCCGGCCAGCACCAGTGCCGCAAGCGTCAGTCCGCTGGATTGTCGATTCATATATCACTCTGCTGTGGAAAGCTTGTCAGGATTACCGCAGACGATACTATTTGGAAATGAAATATCACCATAGCGAGCAGTGGAAAAATGAATCGCCAGCCTATGTTTACCCCGCAGCAGCTGCTGAGCTTTGTTGCCGTCTGTGAAACCGCCAGCTTTACCCGCGCCGCCGCGCGCGTGCACCTTTCACAATCTACCGTTAGCCAGCAGGTGCGGCGGCTGGAGGAGATGGTGGGTAAAGCGCTGCTGGAGCGGACCTCGCACCAGGTCGTGCTAACCGAAGAGGGGGAAAAGCTGCTCGGCTATGCGCGGCGTATCATTGCCCTGAATGGCGAAGCGCACGATGTCCTGAACAATACATGGCGTGACGGCATTCTGCGCCTGGGCGTGCCGGAAGATTTTGCAGCGCCCACCGCCGGCCTGCTGGCGCAGTTCAGCCGCGCCCATCCCCAACTGCGCCTGGATGTCATGAGCGGCATGTATGTCGATCTCCATCGGGCATGGCAGCGTGAAGAGCTGGATATTATGCTGATCAAGCAGCCGGGCGGTGAGCGCCCGCTGGCTTCGCGTCCGGAACCGCTGCTCTGGCTGGACAGTGCCGCGCACCCCTGCTTTGAGCAGACGCCCGTGCCGCTGGTGGTGTTTCCGCAGCTCGGGTTGTATCGCGAAGAGATGTGTCAGACGCTGGATAGCCTCGGTCGCAGCTGGCGCATCAGTTACAGCAGCGCCAGCCTGGTCGCCCTCGCCAGCGCCAGCGCCGCCGGTTTGGGCCTCACGCTACTGCCTGCCAGCTGCCGTCAGCCCGGCCATCGCGTTATCGGTGACGCACAAGGCTTGCCGCCTGTTACCCATTTCGAACTGGCGCTGTTCTGCCGTGCGCCGCAGGATGCGCTGCAGCAGTCGCTGGCCGCCGCGTTAGTGGCGTTCTGTCATCTGCAGTGGCAGTGATTTTTCCACTGCTTAGCAGTGGGAAATATCGCAGCGCGACGGCCGCGGTTTTGCCAGATTAGGCGTTTCCCCTGTAAAAGGAGCCTCTGATGAGCATGACTTCCCCCAGCCGGCGCGACTTTTTGAGCCAGAGCGTCCGTCTTACCGCCGCCGGTAGCCTGATGGCTGCCGGCATGAGCTATGCCGCACAGACGGCCGCTGCCCCGACTCAACAACCGCAGGCGCCCTTGCCGGTCAGCGACCACTATCAGCTGCTGAATGTCCGCCTCGAAGAGGGCTTTGAGCGCGACGGCAATGCGGTAATTGCTACGCGTACCGCGCTGTATGATCTCACGGTACGCGAGGGTAAATTCAGCGCAATTGAGGCGGCCGGCACGGCGCGTAACGCACAGCGACCGCAGTGGGATGCGGCAGGCGCGCTGCTGCTGCCGCGCACCCGTGATATGCATATTCACCTGGATAAAACCTTCTACGGCGGGCCGTGGCAGGCTCCGCGCCCGCGCCAGGGCAAAACCATTATGGATATGATTGCGCGCGAGCAGGTGCTGATCCCTCAACTGCTGCCCACTTCGCAGGCGCGCGCTGAAGCACTGATTGGCCTGCTGCACAGCAAAGGGACAACCGAAGCGCGCAGCCACTGCAACATCGATCCGGTCAGCGGTCTGCAGAGCCTGGAGCATCTGCAACTGGCGCTGGCAAAAAACCCGGCGTTCCCCTGCGAAATTGTTGCTTTTCCGCAGCACGGTTTACTGCATTCGCAGGTGGATGGTTTGATGCGTGAAGCGATGCAGATGGGCGTGCAGTATGTCGGCGGGCTGGATCCCACCAACGTTGATAACGCGATGGAGGCGTCACTGGATGCGATGTTCCAAATCGCTCTGGATTTCGATCGCGGCGTGGATATCCATCTGCATGAAACCAGCGCCTCCGGTGTCGCGGCGATTCAGTATATGGTCGATACCATCGCTAAAAACCCGTCGCTAAAAGGCAAAGTGACGCTGAGCCACGGTTTTGCCCTCGCGACGCTGGAGGGCAGCGCGCTGGATCAGCTGATTACCGGCATGGCGGAGCAGCAGATGAGCGTGGCCTCAACCCTTCCGATTGGCAAACTGACGATGCCGCTGCCACAGCTCCAGGCCGCGGGCGTCACGGTCATGACAGGCACCGATAGCGTCATCGATCACTGGTCGCCGTTTGGCACTGGCAGCATGCTGGAGAAAGCGAATCTTTACGCGCAGCTTTACCGGGGTTCGGATGAGTTTGGCCTGAGCCGTGCGCTGCATATCGCCACCGGCGGGCTGTTACCGCTGTCTGATCGTGGCGAACGTCAGTGGCCGATGCTGCAGGATGAAGCCAGCATGATGCTGGTGGAGGCCAGCTGCTCTGCTGAAGCCATCGCTCGCATCTCACCGGTACGCGCCACCTTCAGCAAAGGTAAGCCGGTCTTTGCCGCGTGACAGGCTGAGACAACACATCCAATGCAAAAAGCCTCCGTGCGGAGGCTGTGAGACGAAACCGGGGCGGCACGCGCCCCATCTGGATGCTGGATTACGATAACATCTGAATGGCCAGCGCATACAAACGCTGGTGCTCATCGTCACTGACAGGCTCTTCTTCCGCGTAACAGGCAATCATCGAGCTGACTTTATCCGAGGATAAGGACTCTCCATGCAGGTGCAGGGTTAACACGGCGCGGCCGACGATTTTCAGAATGTCCTCGTTTTGTCCCTGGACGTAATGACTCAATGAAATGACCTCTGAAGTTTTAATCGATCGCCAAATGGCGCGCTAAATATAAAGCAATGCGCGGCAATTTTTTAATCAGAATTTACGCACCGGCATGAAAATATAAGCACAACATCAATGAAATTGCCGGGATATCGCGCCATCCGGCCCTTTTCTTTGCGGCTAATTTCATTTCCTGCCTTGAAAACGCAAGATGCGGCGTCAGAGCGGCAGTAGCGAAATTCGGAAAATTCATTAAAACTTTGCGATAATTACTGCTGTAATTTTATTCGCACGATCCATCTGCCAGAGGTTTTCGTACCGCTCTGGGTCGCGCGATTTGCCATTGCCGATAGCGGCCCTTTCTGCCAGACTGGCCGCCGCCATCCTCCCTGCTATCAGAGACATTTTTGTGACTGCTTTTTCTACCCTGACGCAACTGCCTTCCAGCCAGCTCGACAACCTGCGCGAGATGGGCTTCGACGCCATGACGCCGATTCAGGCGGCCTCCCTGCCCGCGATTCTTGACGGGCGCGACGTGCGTGCGCAGGCGAAAACCGGCAGTGGCAAAACGGCTGCTTTTGGTGTGGGCCTACTCAACCGCATCGATAACAGCCGCTTCCATACCCAGGCGCTGATCCTGTGCCCGACGCGCGAACTGGCCGATCAGGTCAGTAACGTTCTGCGTCAGCTGGCCCGCTTCACCCGTAATATTAAAATTCTGACGCTGTGCGGCGGCCAGCCCATGAGCGCGCAGCGTGACTCACTGGTGCACGCGCCGCACATTGTCGTGGGTACGCCGGGACGTATCCTTGATCACCTCAAGCGCGATAATCTGGATCTGACTCAGCTGCAAACGCTGGTGCTGGATGAAGCAGACCGCATGCTGGAGATGGGCTTCCGGGATGATATGGAAGCGATCATTGGCTTTACCCCTGAAGCGCGCCAGACGCTGCTGTTCTCCGCCACCTGGCCTGACACCATCGCCAGCCTGAGCCAGCGCTTTCAGCGTGATGCGCTGGCGGTTGCCACTGAAGATGCGACTGAACTGCCGGCCATTGAACAACAGTTTATTGAAGCCAGTGCCAGCGAGCGTAGCCAGCTACTGTGCGCCCTGCTGAGCCAGCAGCAGCCAGCCTCCTGCGTGGTGTTCTGCAACACCAAGCGCGAATGTGATGACATCGCCGCGGTGCTTAACGATCGCGACATCAGCGCACTGGCGCTGCACGGCGATCTGGAGCAGCGCGACCGTGAGCGTGTGCTGATTCGCTTCGCCAATGGCAGCATTCGCGTACTGATTGCCACCGATGTTGCCGCGCGCGGACTGGATATCAAATCACTGGCGCTGGTGGTCAATTTCCAGCTGGCCTGGGACCCGGAAGTGCACATTCACCGCATCGGGCGTACTGGCCGCGCGGGTGAGAAAGGTCTCGCAGTCAGTTTTGTCGCGGCCGATGAGATGGTGCGCGCGCATGCACTGGAAGATTATCTGCAGCAGAAGCTGAACTGGGTGCCGTCTGGCACGCTGAAAGGCCACGCCGCACAACCGCTGCCCGCCGCCATGATGACGTTATGCATTGATGGCGGCCGCAAAGCCAAGATCCGCCCGGGGGATATTCTGGGCGCGCTGACCGGTGAAGCGGGTTTCAGTGGCGATCGTATCGGTAAAATCGATCTGACGCAGACGCACGCTTATGTCGCCATTGACGCCGCACTGGCAAAGAAAGCCCTGATCAAGCTGAAAGAGGGCAAGATCAAAGGCAAAAGCGTACGCGCTATCCTGCTGAAATAGTTACAGCCAGGCGTGAGGGCGATCGCCCTTGCGCTAAAATTTCACTTCTGCTCCCTTCATTTTTTCCCCTCGCTGCCGATAAGTTAATCATGGCACTTTTGCCCTGCCCTTTTTCCGCCCAGATTCTGCCCCGAGGCCATGATGGATAATTTTCAGAAAGAGATCGATGAACGCGCCAATCTTGCGCTTTCCAATAAGTTCGAACTGCTGCTATTCCGGTTGGGTTCCGATCAGCTGAAAGGCAAATCTGAGCTGTACGGCATCAACGTATTCAAACTGCGTGAAATTGTGCCGATGCCCACCATTACCCGCGCCGCCGGCATGCACTCGCCGCTGCTGGGGATGGCGAGCATCCGCGGCCAGTTTATTCCGGTTATTGATCTGCCGGCGATCACCGGCTGCAAACCGGAAACCGGCCTGAATCTCCTGCTGGTGACTGAATATGCCCGTAGCACGCAGGCGTTTGCGGTGGAGTCAGTGGAGAACATTGTCCGTCTTGACTGGAACCAGGTGCACACCGCAGAAGCGGGCATCGGCAGCCGTAACATCACCAGCATCGCCTGTCTCGATACCGACGGGCAGAGCAATAATCTGGCGCTGGTGCTGGACGTTGAGCAGATTCTGTATGACATCATCCTTCCGTGCGCGGCGTGGAGCCGGGTGAAGAGACGGTGAAAAACTTCAACCTTAAGCCGGGTCAGGTGGCGATTGTCGCTGAAGACTCCAAAGTGGCGCGTCAGCTACTGGAGCAGGGACTGAAGAGCATGGGCATTCCGGCCATGATGTTTAATACCGGCCTGGAAGCCTGGATAAAAATCAGCGAAATGCAAAAAGAGGCGCAGGCCAACGGCGAATCGATCAACGATAAAATTGCGCTGGTACTGACCGATCTTGAAATGCCGGAGATGGATGGATTTACCCTGACGCGTAACATTAAGCGCGGCGAAGGGCTGCGTCAGATCCCGGTGGTTATTCACTCTTCGCTATCCGGTAGCGCCAACGAAGATCACGTGCGCAAAGTGGGTGCTGACGGCTACGTAGCGAAGTTTGAGATCAACGAACTCTCCAGCGTGATTCACGGTGTGCTGGAGAAGAAGCGCTAAGCCGCTCGCCCGATTCTGCTCTCCCTGAGGCGCGACTTTCGCGCCTTTTTTACGCCTCGTCTCAACGCCATGCGCTCCCTTTTTCCGGACCATCGATAACTCAAGCGTTAGCCCGCCTTACCATTTTGTGACGCACATCAAAAAATTAAAGTTAACACATTAGCAACCGATAACTGTAGCGCCTGCGCCAGTACTGCCATACCAGCACGCTGACGTTCAGAAGCATCTTTTCTATACAGAACATCGAGATACTGCCGGTAACTTGCCGGCTTTTGCGTTTTATATCCGTACTTTTTAACATCACAGGGAGAACCAATGTTGAGCCTGAAAAATATGAAGGTCGGCGTCCGTTTGGGCATCGCCTTTGGTTTAGTCGTGGCACTGCTGGTGGTAGTAGGCGTGACCTCCATCATGAAAATCAACAATATTAAAAGCGGCATCACCACTATCGTTGAAGATCGCTATGTCAAAGTGCGCCTTGGCTTTGAAGTGCGCGACGGCGTTAACGATCAGATTAAATATCTGCGCGGTATTGTCATTGATACCACGCGTCCCGAGTTCAACGTGCAGCGCTACCAGCAGCTGGCAGAGGCGACCGCGCAGACCAATAGGGCGATGAAGAGGATCGAAGCGATCCAGATCACTGCGGTAGGTAAGAAGAAGATCGCCGGTCTTCTGGCTGCCAGCCAGCTGTTTGAGCAGCAGAAAAATGAGGTGCTCGATCTGGTTCGCGCCGGTAAAGCGGACGAAGCCAGCTACTACGTCCTGAAGAAGATCACCAGCACGCAGAATGCCTATCTGAACAGCGCGGTGGCGTTTGCAGATTCCCAGTCGAACCAGCTGCAGCAGGAGGGGCTCGGCATCATTAAAGATGGATCGGTGGCGATTGAGGTTACGCTGATCTTCTCAGCGATCGCCATCGCTGCAGCCATTGTACTGGGCTTTATGCTGACGCGCTCCATTGTGCAGCCGCTTAATGAAGCGGTGGCCATCGCGGGCAAAGTTGCCGCGGGCGATCTGAGCTCACACATTCAGGTGCGCAGCAAAGATGAGACCGGGGCGCTGATGCAGGCGCTGCAAACCATGAACGATAATCTGCTGACCATCGTCTCTAACGTGCGCGCCGGTTCCGATACCATCGCCGTGGCGTCAAATCAGATCTCCAGCGGCAATATCGACCTCTCTTCACGCACCGAGCAGCAGGCCAGCTCGCTGGAAGAGACCGCCTCCGCGATGGAGCAGATGACGGCAACGGTGAAACACAACGCGGAGAACGCGCGTGAAGCCAACTCGCTGGTGGCGAAGACATCCGGCGTGGCGAAAGAGGGCGGTGAAGTGATGGAGCAGGTGATTGAGAAGATGGAGGCCATTGCGCTGTCATCGAAGAAGATCGTCGATATCATCAGCGTCATTGACTCTATCGCCTTTCAGACTAACATTCTGTCGCTTAATGCGGCGGTGGAAGCCGCGCGCGCCGGCGAGCAGGGGCGCGGATTCGCCGTTGTCGCCAGCGAGGTACGCAATCTGGCGCAGCGTTCCGCGTCCGCCGCTAAAGAGATCAAGGTGCTGATTGAGGACTCCGTTGTGAAGGTGGATGAAGGTAATCAGCTGGTCACGCACGCCGGCTCTACCATTGGTGAAGTGGTCAGCAGCGTGAAAAGCGTGGCGGAGATCATGAGTGAAATCACCATCGCCAGCAGCGAACAGAGTAGCGGCATCAGTGAGATCAACCTGGCGATTACTCAGATGGAAGCCGTAACGCAGCAGAACGCCGCACTGGTCCAGGAGGCATCAGCCGCCTCGCAGGCCCTGCAGGAGCAGGCCGATCGTCTGGCGCAGTCGATGAGCGTGTTCAAAACTGCAGCCGTCTGATTTGCCCGACAGGAGAATGGCGGCCCAACGGGTCGCCAGGGTAACAGCGGCGAAGCGCCACGCGCTGCCGCTGCTACTCGTACCTTAACTTAGCAGCGAATAGGCAATCGATGAGATCGCCAGCACACCCACTATCACTACAAACACATTGCTGATTTTGCCGCTGTACTGGCGCATCGCCGGAACTTTCTGAATCGCATACATCGGCATCAGGAACAGAATCATGGCAATGACCGGACCGCCCAGCGTCTCAATCATGCCAAGAATGCTCGGGTTGAGCGTCGCCACCAGCCAGGTTGTCAGCAGCATAAACAGCGTAGTGATACGGTTCATTTTCTGCGGCGTAATGCTTTTGCCGCGGCTGCGTAACGACTTAACCACCATGCCGTTAAAGCCTTCGCGCGCGCCCAGGTAGTGACCAAGGAAGGATTTGGTGATCGCGACAATCGCCACAATCGGCCCCAGCCATGCAATCATCGGTACATCAAAATGGTTAGCCAGATAGCTCAGGATGGTGATGTTCTGCGCTTTTGCCGCCTGTAAATCAGCCGGCGAGAGGCTTAGCACGCAGCTGAAGACAAAGAACATCACGGTAACCACCATCATCAGGTGAGCGCTGGCGAGAATGCGCGAGCACCGCTTCTCTGCCCCTGCCCCGTACTCAGCGCGCTTCGCCACCGCAAACGACGAGATAATCGGTGAGTGGTTAAAGGAGAACACCATCACCGGAATGGCCAGCCACAGCGTCATCCAGAGCGTGCTGCCGTTGCTGCTATGGCTGAATGAAAGCGTCTCCAGCGCGGCCCCGTGCCAGTGCGGCACCAGATAAACCGCCAGCAGCATCAGCACGGCAACAAACGGGAACACCAGCACGCTCATCGCTTTGACGATCATCTGCTCACCAAAGCGCACCACCGTCATCATGCCGATGATCAGAATCAGCGCCAGCAGCGCGCGCGGCGGCGCTACCAGCCCAAGCTGGTGCACGATAAAGTTATCGACGGTATTGGTGATCGCCACGCTGTACATCAGCAGGATGGGATAGATAGCAAAGAAATAGAGCAAGGTAATAATTTTACCGGCGCCGCGGCCAAAGTGCTCCTCCACCACGTCGGTAATATCTGCACCAGGGTTTTTACCGGAGAGCACAAAGCGGGTCAGCGCGCGGTGCGCAAAGAACGTCATCGGAAACGCCAGCAGCGCCATGATAATCAGCGGCATCAGGCCGCCTGCCCCGGCGTTAATGGGCAGGAACAGCACGCCAGCGCCAATCGCCGTGCCGTACAGGCCCAGCATCCATACGGTGTCACTCTTCTGCCAGCCCTTAGCAGCAGCCTCAACCGTACCCAGGGTACCGGTTTGTGAGTTGTCCATCTGTCTCTCCAAAATCATCTTCAACATGCAGCCGGCACAACGGCTGACAATCAGGATACGGGCACGTCAATCGCCCCGGCCAGTCACCGCGCACATGCTAACCGCTTTTCGCTTTTCCGGTTGGGCTGAATGCAAGACATGCATCACAAAGGGAGTAAAAATGCGCAACATGGCGATTAAAGCAGCAAAAACGCATGAAACATGCACGCAAACGATTGCATGGCCGCTATTTCACCTGAGATGCGGCCGAAGTGCAAGCCGGGCCCGCCAGAATAGACAGCAGAAACCGTCGGACCTGCCAGATTTAGTAGTCGTCAAGCGCAAACTGGATAAACCGCCACACCCGATAAAAACAGAGATCGTTATCGTACTCTTAAGGCAATTTTGCGCGATTTTCTGCTGAAAATTTCCCTGACCTGGGGCCAGGACGAGTGCCTTAGCCCAAATATTTTTTAAAGAAAGCCCGCGTATGCCGATAACGCTAACAGTGCCTTTATCAGTGAGCCCGAAATGATCAGTCTGCAAACCAACATGCCAGCTCTCAGTGCCAACAAGCAGTCCGCTAAAAGCGGCGCGGCGCTGAGCGAGGCGATTCGTAATTTATCCTCAGGGATGCGGATTAACAGTGCGCGCGACGATGCAGCAGGCCAGGCCATCTCTAACCGTTTCAGCAGTCAGCAGAGCGGATTAGCCGTGGCGCAGCGCAATACCGGCGACGGTTTATCGCTGGTAGAGACCGCAGAGAGCGCACTGGATGAGATCAACAACCGCCTGCAGCGTGTTCGTCAGCTGGCGGTGCAGGGGCTGAACAGCACCAACTCACAGAGTGATTCAGATGCAATTCAGGCGGAGATCAACCTCAATCTGAAAGAGATCGATCGTCTGAATACCACCTCCAGTTTTAACGGCATCCGGCTGCTTGACGGCAGCGCCGGGAAACTTGGCTTCCAGGTGGGCGCTAACGATAACGAAAAGATCATGCTGGATCTCTCTGCGCCGGGTTTCGACGTGGATGCGCTGGGCCTGAAGGATTTGGTGATCAGCGGTATCAGCGGCAAAGTGACCAACGTGACAACGCTGATTGGACTTGCCACCAATATGGCCTTTTCCAATCCGGCCATTACCGTTAACTACTCGCCGGCGGGCAATGCGTCTCAGCTGGTGAGCAGCAGCGCCAATAATCGCCAGTATATCCAGAGCACCGACACTGACGGTAAGCCACTCTACTACCTTGCGGCGGTCAGCGCGCGCTGGGATACGGCCACGGCGGCGGGTAACGTGCTGATCAGTCGCGGCGCGCCGACACCGCTGTACAACACGGTAAGCAGCGTGCCCGCCCGTAGCATTCCGGCAGTCAATTTCCAGGACGATAGCGGCAACGCATTAGGTTCCACGCCGCCCGCGACCTTAACGCTGGATAACGGTCAGTACTACATTGAGCAAAACAGCACCTACTACCCGGCGACCCTAAGCTTTGGCAGCAGCGGCGCCATCACGGCGCAGATGAGCAGCGCGCCGTCAAAAACCGACAGCGATTTTGCTACGCCGCCAGCAGCCGTGACCAGCACACCGGATATCGCGCTGAGCAGCGCGACCGTCAACTTCAGTGATGCCAGCGGCAATGCCATCAGTAACGGCCGTCTGCTGCGCAGCGGGTCGCAGTATGTGCTGGAAGTGGATAACGGCGGCGGCAACTACCGCTATTACAATGCCAGCGTGACCGCCAGCTCTGACGGCAGCAGCAACACGCTCAACGTGGCGGCAAGCAGCGCCAGCAGCATTAACAGTTTTTCAGCGGTCAACAGCGTGACCGGCACCTCTTATATCACGCTGGATCCGGCAAACGTGGAGGTGCGTTACACCGATACCGAGGGCAACAGCAGCAGTGACGTGCTCAGGCTCGATGCCGACGGCGCATACTATATGGATGTGCCGAACGGTACGCTGGATAAGACGGCCACCTTTGTCAGTAATGATAATACCGGCATGATGATGCTGAAAACGCTGCAGGGCGTGGGTGATGTGCAGATTTACTTCCAGGCCGGCATCTCATCCACCACGGATGTGTCGTCCAATATCACCACGACGCGCGTGTCAGAGATGGGCACAGCGATCCGCCTGAAGCATCCTGATGATCCGCTCGCGACGCTCGATCGCGCTATCGCCCGGGTGGATAGCCAGCGCACGCAGTTTGGTGCCATTGCCAACCGGTTAACCTCCGCGCAGACGCTGCAGAGTAGCGCAACGTCCGCTATCGCCGCCGCGCGCTCACGCATCCAGGATGCAGATTACGCGACGGAGGTGTCAAATATGTCGCGTCAGCAGATTCTGCAACAGGCCAGCACTTCGCTACTGGCGCAGGCCAATCAGCTGCCGCAGCAGGTGCTGAAGCTGTTACAGGGCTGATGACGGTGAAGATTGTGTTTTATGCCCGCTGGCGGCCCTGTCGGGTCGCCACTACGACGGTTACCCCCATGATCCTGTGATGGCGATCCGAAAGCGCGCCACGACAACCAAACCCACATCATCCCGCCAGCCGGGCGTTTTCATCGTCGTTCACAGATAAATGCGGTGAGCGCCCGTAGCGCCGGAGGCACCAGCCGGTGACCGGGATAATATAAACAGAGCGCGCCAAGGTTAACCTGCCATGCGGGCAGCAGCTGTACTAACCGGCCCGCCTGGAGATCCGCCATAATATGCAGCTCCGACAGGCAGGCAACGCCTAATCCCGCCAGCGCCGCCTGGTGCAGGGAAGCCATATCGCTCACCGCAAAGCGCACATCCCCCTGCAATTTATAGCGCTGCTGCTGGTTAGCCAGCTCCCAGCGATAGACGCTGCCATCCGACATCCGCATGCACAGCAGAGCGTGCTCGCGCAGCGCTTCCGGTGTCTGGGGCGCCGCCACGCGGGCCAGATAGTCCGGCGATGCCACCACAACCATGCGCAGCGCAGGCGTGAGCGTTAACGCAATCATATCGGCAGGCACATCCTCAGCCAGCCGAATCCCGGCATCGAATCCCTCGGCCACAATGTCCACTTTCCTGCGCTGGCTATACATATCCACGCGGATGCGCGGGTAGCGCTGTAAAAAAGGCAGCAGAATAGAGGAATACCACAGCGAGTGGCTCTCTGGCGGCACGTTGAGGCGCAGCGTCCCGGCGGGATCGTCCGGTTCGCTGGCGATCTCCTCTGCCGCACGGCGGATCATCGCCAGCGCCGGGGTAATTTTCTCTACATAGCGTTGCCCGGCCTCGGTCAGCGCCACGCTGCGGGTGGTGCGATTAAACAGGCGCGCACCCAGCCGCTGCTCCAGCCCGGCAATGGCGTTGGTCACCGCCGAAGGTGACATCTCCAGCTCGCTGGCGGCTGCGGTAAAGGTACCGCGCCGCGCTACCGCCAGCACGATCTCCAGTTCAGTGATACCTGTCCGGTTCATGGATTATTCCGTTTCACGTAATACCCTTTGCAGGGCAAGGCGGATTATCGCTACAGCGGGAGCATGTTACGTTTTCAGCCACGCAATATTCCCTCAGGAGCTTAGCCATGCACGTCATCGAACACATCTACATTAATGGCCGTTTTGTTACCCCGGCGGGGAACGAATGGCTGGATATTATCAAACCTGCTGACGGCAGCGTAATAGGCAGAGCACGCCTTGCCGATGCCCGTGATGCCGAACGCGCCATTGCTGCGGCACACGCCGCCTTCCCTGCCTTTGCCCAAACCAGCGTGGCGCAACGTCTTGCGCTGCTGGAGCAGATGTATGAGGCCGTCACCCGCTGCCAGGATGAGCTGCACGCCGCAGTGCTGGAGGAGTACGGCGCCCCCGCTTCGCGCTCCGCGTGGATGAGCACTTACCCGGCCAGCGTGATTCGCAGCGTTATTGATGAACTGCGGGTGTATCCGTTTGAACAGCAGGCCGGACGCGCCCGCGTGCGGATGGTGCCGCTGGGCGTTGCCGGGCTGATCACCCCCTGGAACAGCAATGCGGGTTTTATCTGCCATAAACTGGCAACCGCCATTGCGGCGGGCTGCACCACGGTCATCAAACCCAGCGAGTTTAGCCTGTTACAGACCAGAGTGATTGCAGAAGCGCTGCACCGCGCCGGTTTGCCCGCCGGCGTGTTCAATATCGTCACCGGCCGCGGCGACACCACCGGCAGCGCCATCAGCACACATCCGCAGGTGGCGAAGATCTCCTTTACCGGTTCTACCGCGACCGGCAAAGCGATTTTGCGCAGCGCCGCTGACACCTTTAAACGCGTCACGCTGGAGCTGGGCGGCAAATCACCGACCCTGATTCTGCCGGATGCCGATGCTGCGCAGGCCGCTGAGCTGGCCGTGCAGGCCGGCTTCATCAATAGCGGGCAGGCCTGCATCGCCGGCACGCGCATTCTGGTACCGGTGCAGCGCAAAGCGGAGTTCGAACGCGCGCTGGCGGCCGCCGTCGAGGCTCAGATCTCCGGCGATCCCGCAGAGGCAGCCACCACCATCGGGCCGATGGTGAATGAGAAGCAGTGGCAGCGCGTGCAGCACTATATTGCGCTGGGCGAGCAGCAGGGTGCGCGTCTGCTGGCGGGTGGACCCGGCCGCCCGGCGGGCCTGCGCCAGGGCTGGTATATCCGACCCACGCTGTTCACGGATGTCACGAATGATATGACCATTGCACGCGAAGAGATCTTCGGCCCGGTGCTCAGCATCATCAGCTATCGCGACGAAGCCGACGCTATCGCCCTTGCTAACGACACCGATTACGGCCTGTCGGCGCTGGTGATCGGTAAAGATGAACAGCGTGCGCGGGAAGTGGGTGAACAGATTCTGGCCGGACGCGTGATGATCAATACGCTGGCGCACGAACCTCGCGCGCCGTTTGGCGGCTTCCGTCACTCCGGCATTGGCCGGGAGATGGGCCAGTGGGGCATCAGCGCGTTTCTTGAGCCGCGTGCGCTGACGCTCGCCTGAGGCGGGTTGCGGTTGATCTGGCGGTCCGGGCGGGCCGCCATGCCTGTCATGCTCGCGCCTCTTTCAGCAACTGCTGAATCACCTTCTCCTGCTCTTCATAGTTGCCTTCACCAAACGCGGTGTAGCGCAGCTGGCCGTGTGCATCGAAGATGTAGTGCGCGGGCCAGTACTGATTACCAAAACGGTTCCAGATGCTGTAATTGTTATCCGCCACTACGGTATATGGCAGCTGCCAGCGCGTAATCGCGCGCTGCAGCGCCTTTTCATCCCGCTCCCACGGGTACTCCGGCGTGTGCACGCCGACGACCACCAACCCGTCACGTTGATACTTATTGGCCCAGTCGCGCACGTGCGGCAGCGTATGCTGGCAGTTAATGCAATCCCAGGTCCAGAAATCGACCAGTACCACTTTGCCCTTTAGCGTGGCAGGCGTCACCGGCGTCCCGTTCAGCCAGGCCGTGCCCCCCTCCAGCGACGGTAAGGCGCTGCTGGTTTGCGGCAGGCTCACCGGCTCCAGGCGCACTTTGGGTGCCGGCGTGGTCAGCCACTGGCTCAGCTGCTGCTCCAGGTTCAGGGCAAAAGCGGGCGCTGCCTGCAGCTGGCTCTGTGAGCCGGTCACGATCACGCCTACCGAGGCGAGCATCAGCACGCCCGCCGCCTGACGCAGCCGCGCACTCATCGCCAGCCCCGGACGCAGTCGCGCTACCAGCGAGCGTCCGGCAAAATAGAGCAGCGCCAGCATCAGCGCGGCACCGCTGCCATACGCCAACAGTAACACGCCAACCGACAGCGGATGGTCGCCCACGACGGCCAGGCTGAGGATCGCGCCCAGCACCGGTCCGGCACAGGGCGACCACAGCAGACCGGTTGCCAGGCCAGCCAGCAGCGCGGCGAGCACGCCGCTACGCCGCTGGCTGGCATCGTTGAGGCGGTTACCCAGCGCGACAAACGGCCGGGTGACGCGTTGGGCGATACGCGTGGAGATTAACGTCAGCGCGGCCAGCGCCAGGAACAGCAGCGCCAGATAGCGACCAATGCTGGTGACCTGACTGACCCAGTGACTGGTGAGCGATACCAGCAGCGCCACCAGCGTGAACATTAAGACCATCCCGCTCAGCAGTGCCAGCAGCTGTCCGCGACGGCCGCGTACGCTGGCAAATACAAAAGGAATAATCGGTAAGGTACAGGGGCTGAGCAGCGTCAGCATCCCGGCGAGAAAAGCGATAAGCAGTGTCATAGAGAACCTCATACGGTGGATAAACGTCTGCGCGTCCGGCAGTACGTCTATTACATCCACCGCATGTGTTCAGGCTGTGTCGGCGCAACGCCGTTTTGTCGGGTTATGTGTGTAACGGGCAGGGAGATACATCAGGTTACACATCCTGCTGCCGCAGGATGATGCACGCCTCCAGCCCGCCAGCAGCCCGGTTACGCAACTGCAGGCTACCTGCCATCTGGCTCACCAGTTGGGTGGCGATCGCCAGGCCGAGCCCGGTACCGCCGGTGTGGCGATTGCGTGAACTCTCCACACGATAGAATGGCTCCAGCACCGCCTGTAACGCCTCTTCCGGGATGCCGGGCCCGTTATCACGTACCCGAATCTCCACGCTGTCACCCTGGGGTGAACAGAGTTCAACCTCCGCTTCGCCGCCGAACTTCAGCGCATTGTCGATCAAATTGGTCATGATGCGCCGTAGCGCCTGCGGCCGCACGGCGAAGGTGTCATGGCCCGTGCACGGTACAAAGTTCACCGCTTTGCCAACATCCTGATAGTCACAGACCACGCTATCCAGCAGCGCGTTGAGGCTGACGCTCTGGCGCTTCTCCTCCAGCACTTCCGATGAGCGCGCATAGGCGATGCCCTCGCGTACCAGACGGCTCATGTTATCGAGATCGCTCAGCAGCTTGTCGCGCAGCTCAGGCTGTTCCGCCATCTCCACCCGCAGCTTCATGCGCGTAATCGGGGTTTGCAGATCGTGGGAGATGGCCGCGAGAATTTGCGCGCGCGCTTTGAGGTGTTCCTGAATCCGCAGCTGCATAGCGTTAAACGCGCGCGCCGCCTGCTGCACTTCATCCGGGCCATTCTCTGCCATCAGCTGGGCGTTGCTGGCAGCCGGTTTGAGCGCATCGACCGCCTGGGTAAAGCGCATAAACGGCCGCACCACCTGCCGCACCGCCAGCCATGCGCAGCACAGCAGCAGCAGCAGCTGACCAATCAGCACCAGCGGCAGCCAGCGCGCAATTGCCGGCATACGCGGCCAGAGATCGAGCGTGAGCGGTGCGCCATCGTGTAGCGTCAGATGTACCTGAATATGCTCTCGCGGCCCCGGAATCGCATGAATGCTCATCTGATAGCGCCCGCCGAGCGTCTCCTGCAGGGAGCGCACCGCGTCGCGCGCGCGCCAGCTGGAGGGGTACGGCCCCGCTTCGCCCGGCGACAGACTGTAGCGATAGTTGCCGCGCGCCAGCTTCG
>NZ_MLFS01000027.1 GCF_002095485.1 Pantoea wallisii
TCATCCGCAGCCGCACTGGCAGCGGCGCGCGCGGCAGTGGCAGCAGCGGCTGAATGGCCGTGGCGGACAGGTAAACGCGGCGCTTTTCCCGTCGCTGCTGGCCGCCGGTTTTGCCGATCGTCTGGCGCAGCGTCGCGGTGACAGCGCGCGTTACCAGCTTGCTAATGGCATTGGCGCGATGCTGGATGAGCAGGACGGCTTAAGCCGCTCTGCGTGGCTGATCGCGCCTGCGCTATTACAGGGTGCCAGCGCCAGTGATGCACGTATGCTGCTGGCGCTGCCGGTTGATATTGAGACGTTGCGCCAGCAGTGCCCGAATCTGGTCACGCAGCGTATTGACGTCGAGTGGGATGAAGAGCGGGGCACACTGCGCGCCTGGAAACGCGAGCTGGCGGGCGCACTCATCCTGAAAGCCCAGCCGCAGGCGCGGCCAGCGGCTGAGGTGCTGCACCCGGCGATGCTGCGCTGGATTCGCACAAAAGGCTTATCGGTACTAGCTGGACGCCGGACGCTGAGCAATTACGCCTGCGCCTGCACTGTGCAGCGCAGTGGCTGCCGGAAGAGCACTGGCCCGCGTTTGATGATGATGCGCTGCTGGATACGCTGGAAACCTGGCTGCTGCCGGAGATGGGTACGGTACGCGATCTCAAAGGATTGCAGGGTATCAACCTGGCGCGCGCATTATTACATTTGCTGACATGGTCACAACGCCAGCGGCTGGATACTGTGCTGCCAACTCATTACACTGTGCCGACCGGAAGCCGCCTGCCGATTCGCTACGATGCGGAGAAGCCCCCGGCGCTGGCCGTGCGTATTCAGGAGATGTTTGGTGAAGCGCACAACCCCGCGGTGGCCGAAGGGCGTATTCCGCTGGTGCTGGAGCTGCTCTCGCCGGCGCACCGTCCGCTGCAGATCACCCGCGATCTTGCGGCGTTCTGGCGCGGCGCCTGGCCTGAGGTGCAGAAAGAGATGAAAGGGCGCTATCCCAAACATCTCTGGCCGGACGATCCGGCCAGTGCTTTACCGACCAAACGCACCAAAAAATTTTCCTCGTGAACCGCAGTGGTACGAATTCAGAGGGTTCTGCCATGCGCGGCGCGAGAAAGCAGTTAGAGTAACGGCCGCAGCTGAAGCTATGCCTGGAGAAGAGAGAGCATGTCTGGGAACGATCGCGAACCAATAGGGCGTAAAGGAAAAGCGCCAAAGCCGCCGCGCAGCAGTGCGCGCCGGGGTCGCCGCAGGGAGCTTGATGATGATATCGATCAGGACGATTTTGACGAAGATGATGAGGAGCGCGCGCCAGTGCCACCTAAAGGTAAAGGAAAACGCCCGCCGCGTGGCAAACGCCGCTGGTTAGGCTGGTTGATTAAACTCTTCCTGGTATTTGTGGTTGTGATGGTCGCCTGGGGCGTCTATCTCGACTCGGAAATCCGTAGCCGTATTGACGGAAAAGTGTGGCAATTACCGGCTGCCGTTTACGGCCGCATGGTGAGCCTTGAACCGGGCATGGCGTACAACAAAAAAGAGATGATTGCGCTGCTGGAAGGCACGCAGTATCGCGAAGTGTCACGCATTACCCGCCCGGGTGAGTTCAGCGTTAAAGGCAACACTATTGACCTGCTGCGCCGTCCGTTTGACTTCCCGGACAGCAAAGAGGGGCAGATCAACGCGCGTCTGACATTCAGCAATGATGAGCTGAACGAGATCAAAAACCTCGATACCGGACGTGATTTTGGCTTCTTCCGCCTCGATCCGCGGTTGATCACCATGCTGCAATCTCCTAACGGTGAGCAGCGTCTGTTCGTGCCGCGCGCCGGGTTCCCGGACCTGCTGGTCGATACGCTGATCGCGACAGAGGACCGCCACTTCTACGAGCATGATGGCATCAGCCTTACTCGATTGGTCGCGCGTTTCTGGCCAACATCACGGCCGGTAAAGCGGTGCAGGGCGGCAGTACCCTGACTCAGCAGCTGGTGAAGAACCTGTTCCTGACCAATGAGCGTTCGCTGTGGCGTAAAGCGCGTGAAGCTATATGGCCGTGATCATGGATGCGCGCTACAGCAAAGACCGCATTCTTGAGCTCTACCTCAACGAGGTCTATCTCGGCCAGGCGGGTAACGATCAGATTCGCGGCTTCCCGCTGGCGAGCCTCTACTACTTTGGCCGTCCGGTGGACGAGCTGAGCCTCGATCAGCAGGCGATGCTGGTTGGCATGGTAAAAGGGGCATCGCTGTATAATCCGTGGCGCAACCCGAAACTGGCGCTGGAGCGACGCAACCTGGTGCTGCGTCTGCTGCAGCAGCAGAAGGTGATCGATCAGGAGCTCTACGACATGCTGTCGGCGCGTCCACTCGGCGTGCAGCCAAAGGGCGGCGTGATTACACCGCAGCCCGCCTTTATGCAGATGGTGCGTAATGAGCTGCAGGCGAAGCTGGGCGATAAAGTGAAGGATCTCTCCGGCGTTAAGATCTTCACCACGCTTGATCCCATCTCCCAGGATGCAGCAGAGAAGGCGGTGGAAGATGGCATTCCAACGCTGAAAAAGCAGCGCGGCCTGAAAGATCTGGAGACGGCGATGGTGGTGGTTGACCGCTTCAGCGGTGAGGTACGCGCCATGGTCGGCGGTGCCGATCCGCAGTTTGCTGGTTATAACCGTGCACTGCAGGCGCGCCGCTCGATTGGCTCGCTGGCGAAACCCGCTACCTACCTGACAGCGCTCAGCCAGCCAAACAGCTATCGCCTTAACAGCTGGATCGCCGATGAACCGATCGCCCTGAAGCAGCCGAACGGTAGCGTCTGGAAACCGATGAACGACGATCGCCGCTTCAGCGGCAAAGTGATGCTGGTGGATGCGCTGACGAACTCAATGAACGTGCCAACGGTCAATCTGGGTATGACGCTGGGGCTGGATGCCGTGGTTGATACCTGGACCAAACTGGGCGTGCCGAAGGACCAGCTGCATCCGGTGCCCGCCATGCTGCTGGGCGCGCTGAACCTGACGCCTGTTGAAGTGGCTCAGGCGTTCCAGTCCATTGCCAGCGGCGGTAACCGCGCGCAGCTTTCGGCGGTACGTTCAGTGATCGCCGAAGATGGCACGGTGCTCTATCAGAGCTTCCCGCAGGCGCAGCGTGTGGAGCCGGCGCAGGCCGCTTATCTGACGCTCTATACGATGCAGCAGGTGGCGGATCACGGTACGGCGCGTGCGCTGGGCGCGCGTTATCCGAAGGCGCATCTGGCCGGGAAAACCGGTACGACCAATGACCTGATCGACAGCTGGTTTGCCGGTATTGATGGCAAAGAGGTGGCGATCACCTGGGTTGGCCGCGACAACAACCAGAGCTCGAAGCTCTATGGTGCCAGTGGTGCAATGCAGATCTACCGTCGCTACCTGGATAACCAGGCACCGATGCCGCTGGTGCTGACGCCGCCGGAAGATATCACGCAGATGAATATCGATTCTGCCGGTAACTTTGTCTGTGGCACCGGCAGCAGCACCTGGCGTTCGCTGCCGGTCTGGGCGCTGGATCCGAACGCGCTGTGCCAGCAACAGCAGCAGCAAATTCAGCAGCAGCAACAGCAGCAGATGCAGCAGGAACAGCAACAGCAGTCGCAACAGCAGCCGGATGAGCAAAAAGATTCGGACGGTGTCGCAGGCTGGATCAAAGATATGTTTGGCAGCAAATAGTTACCCAACGAAACCAGGGCGCTGCGGCGCCCTTTTTTGTGCCCGCTACTTTGTTAACCGCGATCATGGATATGCGCGATCCGGTGGCAAACTCACCGCTATCAGGCATTACATCTTGCGGATCTTCCGGCACTTCGCCTAAAATCCGTGCGTCTAATAATCATTCTCGTTTTCATTCGCCTGCATTGTTCTATTTTCAAGAGATCCCACTATGAATGCGCGAAACACTTTTCCTTGTTCTCTGCGCGCGATGACCTCCCGTCGTCCGCTCGCGGTATTAATTGCTTTAACACTGGGTACACTCAGCACACAGGTACTGGCCGAAGAGACCGTGGTCGTTACCGCCGATGGCGGCAGCGGCGTGGCGCAGGAGAGTGCCTGGGGGCCGTCACCGACCATTGCTGCTAAACAGAGCGCCACCGGCACCAAAACCGATACGCCAATCGAGAAGAACCCGCAGTCGGTGTCAGTGGTTACGCAGGAAGAGATGTCGATGCGCGCCGTCACCAGCGTGAAAGGGGCGTTTAACTACACGCCGGGCGTACTGACCGGCAACCGTGGCAGCTCGGACGTGATCGATGCGCTGTCGATTCGCGGGTTCAGCGAAACCAACACTAACCAGTACCTTGATGGCCTGAAACTGCAGGGTGATAACTACTCTGAGTTTGCGATCGATCCTTACTTCCTTGAGCGCGCCGAACTGCTGCGCGGTCCGGTTTCGGTGCTGTACGGGAAGAGCAACCCGGGCGGTGTGGTTGCGCTGGTGAGTAAGCGCCCGACCCAGGAGACGCTGCGCGAAGTACAGTTCCAGATGGGCACTGACAATCTCTTCTCCACCGGATTTGATTTTGGCGGCTCGCTGGATGATGACGGCGTTTACAGCTATCGGCTGACCGGTCTGGCACGCAGTGCCGACGCGCAGCAGGAGATGAACAAAGAGAAGCGCTACACCATCGCCCCCGCTTTCAGCTGGCGCCCGGATGCCAATACGCGTGTTGATCTGCTGACCTATTTCCAGAACGAACCGGAAACCGGTTATTACGGCTGGCTGCCGCGTGAAGGCACCGTGGTGGGGATCACCCGTCCGGATGGTAGCAGCTATAAGCTGCCAACCAATTTTGATGAGGGCGAGGACCGCAACAAGATTTCGCGCAACACCAAAATGGTGGGCTACAACGCGGAACACAGCTTTAACGACACCTGGACGGTCAGGCAGAATCTGCGCTATGCGGAGTTAAAAACAGATTATCGCAGTATCTACGGCCGAACTTTCAATCCAGCGACGCTGGAAATTAATAGAATGTATGCTGGTTCGAAAGAGAAGCTCGACCAGTTTGCTGTTGATACCCAAGCGCAGGCAAAATTTGCCACTGGCGCTCTTGATCACACTGTTTTAGTTGGTGTTGATTACCAGCGCACGCGAAATGATATTGATGCAATATTTACGGGCGCAACGCCAATAAGCATCGTCAATCCACAGTACGGTAATGATAGTCTGGTTGGTGCACCCTACTTATATCAATATCTGAATAAACAGGAGCAGACTGGCTTATACACACAGGATCAAATGGAGTGGAATAAATGGGTCCTGACGCTGGGAGGCCGCTATGACTACGCGATGACATCAGCGTTAAATCGTAACGGTGGTGTCCAGGATAAGAATCACGATCAGGCATTTACCTGGCGTGGTGGCCTGAACTATGTATTCGATAATGGTATTGCGCCTTATTTCAGTTATAGCGAGTCCTTTATTCCAACGTCCGGAACGACCTCAAGCGGTAAGTCTTTCGATCCTTCCCGCGCTAAGCAGTATGAAGCTGGCGTTAAGTACGTGCCTAAAGATCGACCGATCGTTATTACTACTTCGGTTTATCAAATTACCAAGAATAAAAATTTAACTGTCGATCCTGCTAACTCGTCATTTAGCGTGCAGAGCGGTGAAATTCGGTCGCGTGGCGTTGAATTCGAAGCGAAAGCAGCAGTCAACGCCAATATTAATGTGACCGCTGCATATGCCTACACAGATGCAGAATATACGCATGATACGACTTTAAAAGGCAGAACACCGGTTCAGGTGCCGAAGCATATGGCATCGCTTTGGACTGATTATACCTTCCATGAAACGGCACTGTCTGGGTTTACCATCGGTGCGGGTGTTCGCTATACCGGTGAAAGTAAGGGATTGTATGAAGAGTCAGCGCAGAACGGTGCAAAATCTAATCAAAACTTCGACGTTGCTGCCTACACTACGGTAGACGCCGCACTGAAGTACGATCTGGGCCGCTTTGGCCTGCCGGGCTCTACCGTTGGCGTCAACATCAACAACCTGTTTGATCGCGAATACGTTGCCAGCTGCTACCGCGACTACGCCTGCTACTGGGGCGCAGAGCGTCAAATCGTCGGAACCGCGACCTTCCGCTTCTAAAAATATCTGATGAACACGGGCGCTACGGCGCCCATTAACCAGGGATTATCATGCAGCATCCGCATCATGCAGAAACCACCTTCACGCTGGAGAATGTCAGCTTCCGTGTGCCGGGGCGCACGCTGCTGCATCCGCTGTCGCTGCGCTTTGCGCAGGGTAAAGTCACCGCGCTGATCGGCCATAACGGCTCGGGTAAATCCACCCTGCTCAAGATGCTTGGGCGTCACCATGCCGCCAGTGAAGGGCGGGTACTGCTCAACGATCGACCGGTGCAAAACTGGAGCAGTAAAGCCTTTGCCCGCGAAGTGGCTTATCTGCCACAGCAGCTGCCGGCAGCCGAAGGGATGACGGTACGCGAGCTGGTGGCGATTGGCCGCTATCCATGGCACGGCGCGCTGGGTCGCTATGGTCAGGAAGATCGCGATCGGGTAGAAGAGGCGATTGCGCTGGTGGGTCTGAAACCCTTTGCCGGCCGGCTGGTCGATAGCTTATCTGGCGGGGAGCGCCAACGCGCCTGGCTGGCGATGATGGTGGCGCAGAACAGCCGCTGCCTGTTATTGGATGAACCGACCTCTGCACTCGATATTGCCCATCAGGTGGATGTGCTGGCGTTGATTCAGCGTCTCAGCCGCGAGCGCGGCCTCACGGTGATTGCCGTCCTGCACGATCTCAACATGGCGGCGCGCTACTGCGATCGCCTGGTGGCGCTGCGCGGGGGAGACGTGATTGCAGAGGGCGGACCCGAAGCGATCATGCAGGCAGATGTACTCGGCGCTATTTACGGGATTCCGATGGGCATTCTGCCGCATCCACAGGGCGGTGCGCCCGTCAGTTTCGTCTACTGAGCTTCGCCATGTTTGATATCTCTCGCCGCGATCTGCTGGCGGCGCTGGCCTTGTCGCCGCTAATGAAGATTGCGCCCCTGCAAGCTGCCTCGCCAGATAATAGGCGCATTGTGGCGCTGGAGTGGTTGCCGGTTGAGCTGCTGATGGCGCTCGGCCTGGTTCCGCTCGGCGTGGCCGATGTGCACAACTACAACATCTGGGTGAGCGAGCCGCGCCTGCCGGCGACCACACTCGATCTTGGCCTGCGTACCGAGCCCAACCTGGAGCTGATGACACAGCTCGAGCCCTCGCTGATTCTGCACTCTAACGGTTACGGCCCGTCGCTGGATAAGCTAACGCGCATTGCGCCGACCATGGGGTTTGACCTCAATAGCGGCGATGGCAAACCGTTGACCACTGCCCGTCAATCCCTGCTGGCGCTGGCGCTCGACTGGGGCTGCAGGCGGTGGCGGAAGCGCACCTGCAGGTTGTCGATCGGCAACTGGCCGCCGCGCGTCAGCGCCTCAAGCCGTGGGCACATCGCCCGCTGCTGTTGATGTCGCTGATGGATCCGCGTCACGCCATTACCTTTGGTACCAATAGCCTGTTTCTGGAAGTGATGGAGCAACTTGGCCTGACCAATGCGTGGCACGGCGAAACCAACTTCTGGGGCAGCGCGGTCGTCGGGCTGGAGCGGCTGGCGGAAGTAGGGGATGTGCAGGTGATCTGTTTTGATCACGATAACGAGCGCGATATGCAGCAGGTGATGCGATCCGCCCTGTGGCAGGCGCTGCCGTTTGTCCGTGCAGGCCGTTTCCGGCGCGTGCCTGCGGTGTGGTACTACGGCGCGACATATTCGGCACTGAAATTTATCCGCGTGCTGGAACACGCGCTGGAGTCGCACTGATGCGCATTCGTCTGTTTCCCGTCCTGCTATTAAGCGCGCTCACTCTGCTGGCGCTGGCGCTCACGTTTCTCAACCTGCGTCAGGCGCTGCCGCCGGCGCAGTGGCAGCAGGCGCTCTTCTCGCCGGAGATCACTAACATCCGGCAGGTGGTGTTCCACCATAGTCTGCTGTCACGCCTGGCGCTGTCGCTGCTGGTGGGCGCGGGCCTCGGCCTTGCCGGGCTGCTGTTTCAGCAGGTACTGCGCAATCCGCTGGCGGAACCCACCACGCTCGGCGTGTCGTCCGGTGCGCAGCTGGGGCTGACCGTCGCCACCCTGTGGCAGCTTCCGGGCGGGGAGCTGACGCAGCAGTTTGCGGCGATGGGGGGCGCAGTGCTGGTCGGCGTGCTGGTCTTTGGCGTCGCCTGGGGCAAACGCCTGTCGCCGGTCACGCTGATCCTGGCGGGGCTGGTGCTCAGTCTCTACGCCGGGGCGGTGAATCAGATCTTTGCCATCTTTAATCACGATCAGCTGCAGAACATGTTCCTGTGGAGCACCGGCGCCCTTAACCAGCTCGACGGGCATAATGTGGCGCAGCTGTGGCCGCGTTTACTGCTGGCTTTTCTCGTGGCGCTGGCGCTGCTGCGCCCGCTCACGCTGATGGGGCTGGATGATGGCGTGGCAAAAAATCTTGGTCTGGCGCTCTCTGCCGCCCGCATCGCGGCGCTGGCGCTGGCCATTCTGCTCAGCGCGCAGCTGGTTAACGTTGCCGGTATCATCGGCTTTATCGGCCTGTTTGCGCCGCTGCTGGCAAAAATGCTGGGCGGCCGTCGTCTGCTCAGCCGCATGCTGCTGGCGCCGCTGATTGGTGCGCTGCTGCTGTGGCTGGCCGATCAGATCGTGTTATGGCTGACGTCACACTGGCGTGAAGTCTCCACCGGTACGGCGACCGCGCTGATTGGCGTGCCGATTTTGCTGTGGCTGCTGCCCCGCTTGCGTACCGGCGCGGTGCCGCCGGCCATGAATCTCGGCGATAAGGTGCCGGCAGAGCGTCATGCGGTGCTGCGCAGTTGTCTGACAGGCCTGCTGGTGCTGGCGCTGCTCAGTCTGGCAGGGATAACCTTTGGCCGTGACGCGCACGGCTGGGCGTGGGTCAGTGGCGATATGCTGCAGCAACTGCTGCCGTGGCGCGCTCCACGCGTGCTGGCGGCGTTAGTGGTTGGCATGATGCTGGGCGTAGCCGGCGCGCTGATTCAGCGCTTAACCGGTAACCCGATGGCCAGCCCGGAGGTGCTGGGCATCAGCTCCGGTGCAGCCTGTGGTGTGGTCGTGATGATGTTCTTTGTGCCGGGCGATGCGGTGGCGTGGCTGTTGCCTGCCGGCGCGCTGGGTGCTGCGCTAACGCTGCTGGTGATTATGCTGGTAGCGAGCCGTGGCGGCTTCTCACCGGAGCGCATGCTGCTGGCCGGCATGGCGCTGAATAGCGCCTTTGTCACTCTGTTGATGGTGCTGCTGGCGAGCGGCGATCCGCGCATGGCCGGTTTGCTGAGCTGGATCTCCGGCTCGACGTACAACATCACCCTGACGCAGGCACTGCAGAGTGCCGCGGTGGCAATCGTGCTGGTGGCGCTGGCACCGCTTGCCAGCCGCTGGTTGACGCTGCTACCGCTCGGCAGCGCGACCGCGCGCTCCGCCGGTATGGCGCTGACCGGGTCACGATTGGCGCTGCTGCTGCTGGCGGCGGCGTTAACCGCGACGGCCACGCTGACTATCGGTCCGCTGAGTTTTGTCGGTCTGATGGCGCCGCATATTGTGCGCATGCTGGGCTTCCGCCGCGCGCTGCCGCAGCTGCTGATGGCCGGCTTGCTGGGCGGCGGTTTGATGATTTTCGCTGACTGGTGCGGCCGAATGCTGGCGTTTCCGGATCAGATCCCGGCGGGCCTGATGGCAACCTTCTTCGGCGCACCCTACTTTATCTGGCTGCTAAGGCGCAGCTAACACCGGCGCCGGGCGCATACCGAGAGACTGCTCAAAACCATCTGCAAAATTCGGTTTACGATCGATAAAAAGGGTAGTGTTCGTGCTGAGTAGCCGTTGGTTAAGGTTAAACCTTTCAGCAATCACAACATGAATAAAAATATTATTCAGCGGAAGGAAAGGCCGGCACTACACCGGCCTGAAGATTACAGCTTCGCGAAGCAGCGGCGCGCTGCCTCTACGGTGCGCTGAATGTCCTCCTGGCTATGCGCCAGTGACATAAAGCCCGCTTCAAAAGCAGAAGGCGCGAGGTAGACACCCTCATCCAGCATCAGGTGGAAGAAACGCTTAAAGCGTTCAACATCACACTGCGTGACGTCGGCATAGCAGGTTACGCTGGCGGCATCGGTAAAGAAGATCCCGAACATACCGCCAACGTGATTGACCACCAGCGGGATGTTTTCCGCCTGTGCTGCCGCCAGCAGGCCCTCACACAGCTGCGTGGTCAGATCGGTGAGCGTAGCGTGCGTGCCCGGCTGGGCAATCTGCGACAGGCAGGCAAAACCGGCGGCCATGGCGATCGGGTTGCCCGACAACGTGCCAGCCTGATAAACCGGACCGGTGGGCGCCAGCGCGTCCATAACGTCACGACGGCCACCAAACGCACCGACCGGCATACCGCCGCCGATGATTTTGCCCAGGCAGGTCAGATCCGGTGTGACATCGTAGTAAGCCTGAGCGCCGCCCAGGGCTACGCGGAAGCCCGTCATCACTTCATCAATAATCAGCAGCGCGCCAAATTCGTCGCACAGCGCACGCAGGCCCGGCAGGAAATCGGGCTGTGGCGGAATGCAGTTCATATTGCCTGCGACAGGCTCAACGATGATACAGGCGATATCCTGCGGATACTGTTCGAACGCGGCGCGTACCGATGCCAGATCGTTATAGGTGCAGGTCAGGGTATGTTTGGCAAAATCAGCCGGTACGCCTGGCGAGTTAGGCTGGCCCAGCGTCAGTGCACCAGAGCCGGCTTCCACCAGCAGGCAATCCGCATGACCGTGATAGCAACCTTCAAACTTGATGATTTTGTCGCGGTGCGTGAAGCCACGCGCCAGGCGAATGGCGCTCATGGTGGCTTCGGTGCCGGAGTTGACCATGCGCACCATATCCATGCTTGGTACCAGTTCGCATACCAGCTCTGCCATTTTCACTTCCATCTCGGTGGGGGCGCCGAAACTCAGGCCGCGCGCCGCCGCTTCAATAACGGCATTACGGATGGTGGCATTGTTATGACCCAGCACCATCGGGCCCCATGAGCCCACATAATCGATATAGGCTTTGCCATCGGCATCATACAGATAGGCACCATCAGCCCGTTCGATGAACAGCGGCACGCCGCCCACACCGGTAAAGGCACGTACCGGGGAGTTCACACCGCCAGGAATCAGGCGCTGCGCTTCGGCATACAGGTTTTCAGACTTACTCATGGTTCGGCTCCTGCTGTTCTGGAAAAATTTGTCGCCATTCTACGGGAATTAACGCCTGCGGTGAAAGGCGCGCAGGCATGAAAGGCGCTGACATCCGCTTACTTTAACGCATAACCGGCGGCACACAGTGTCAAGGGCGGCACTTGATTGCACCGGGCGGCTGGCAGATAATAGTAGGATTAAGGTCGTTTTCTGACCTGGACGTTTACCCGGAGTATAAGATGAGTGACGACGTAGCAGCGCTGCCTTTGCAATTTACCGATGCAGCCGCGAAGAAAGTGAAAAACCTGATTGCGGATGAAGAGAACCCGGAGCTGAAACTGCGCGTGTACATCACTGGTGGCGGCTGCAGCGGCTTCCAGTACGGTTTTACGTTTGACGATCAGATGAATGACGGCGACATGACCATTGAAAAACAGGGCGTGGCGCTGGTGGTTGATCCCATGAGCCTGCAGTATCTGGTGGGCGGTTCTGTGGACTATACCGAAGGTCTGGAGGGTTCACGCTTTATTGTGACCAATCCGAACGCGAAAACCACCTGCGGCTGCGGCTCCTCCTTCAGTATCTGATACTGCACGGGCTGCCGTTCTGGCGGCCCGTTTTACCACTCAATGGTTACCAGACGTGCGATTTCGCGACGTTGCGCATCACGGCTTATGACGCTTTGCGTGACGCGTGGCTGCGCGCTGGTGTGACCGCCGCACGCCACCGATGGCAATGTCTGCTCATTCTGCCGTGAAATATCACAGCGGGAAAAGATGGTTAGCGAGACGGCAATAGAGCCGGTTGTGGTTGCCGCGCCAGCAGGCGTGGCGATCGCGAGCCCTATGGCCAGCAGCAGTGCTCTGGTCATGAAAAGTTCCTGGTGTGTCAAAATGCGCAGTGCGCTAAAAGGGCACAGAGCATACGTGGCCGCTGTGCCTTGTATATTGATTAACGACAAATTCTGCCGAATCTTTACTCTTTAATCGTATTATTTTTCGCCGCATGTAAAGCTTCACACAGCTGTTTAGCGGCCAGTAGCAGACGCGGCCCGGGGCGGCTCAGCCAGTCATCGTTGATGGCGATTACTGGTACATTCAGCTGCGGCTGCCAGAACTTCACCACGCTGGCGGCGCGCGCGGCATCGCCACCGATGATAATCGCCTGCGGATGGCGCATCAGCACCTGCTCGCGGCTCACCTGCGGCCAGCTCACGGTACTGTCGGCAAAGATATTGCGGCCGCCGCACAGCGAGATGATTTCATTCTGCAGCGTGTTGCGGGAAGCCGTAAAGAGCGGCTGCTGACCAAACTGTAAAAACAGCGGCACGGCGGGTTGATGCTGATAGCGCTGCCGCAGTTCTGCTTCTCCGTCCCGCAGCGCCTGTGCGGCATCACGTGCCCGCTGTGGCTGCGGGCTCCACTGCTGCAGCTGCGTCAGTGCAGCGATCATCTGATCAAAACTCTGCGGATCGATCCACTCGACCTTTACGCCCAAACGCTGTAGCTGTTCAATTTGCCGCTGCGGATTGCCGCCACGCCACGCCAGCACCACATCGGGTTTCAGATGCAGAATGCGCTCGACGTTGATGCCTTGCCAGTTTGCCACCTGCTCCAGCGAGCGGGCGGCGGTAGGGTAATCCGACCACGCGCTGACCGCGACCGGCGTAATGCCGGCGGCGAATGCCAGTTCAGTCAGATGCGGTGATAAGGTGATAACGCGCGGCGCGGCCGCAAACAGGCTATTGCACAGCAGCAATAGCCCGCACAGCAGATATTTAGCCACGAACCAGCTGGGCCAGCAGGTTTTCCACCATCAGCGAGGACTGTTTTGCTGCCACGGTGAGGAACTCTTCAAAGCTCAGATGCGAGGCTTTGTCTGCAACGTCTGAAATCGCGCGGACCACGACAAAGGGCACACCAAACTGGTGGCACACATGACCAATCGCGGTGGCTTCCATCTCTACGGCAATGGCCTGCGGGAAGGTGCTACGAATACGTGCCAGCGGCTCGGCGCCGTTGATAAAGGCATCGCCGCTAACCACTAACCCGCGCACGGCGTTGAGATCCAGCTGTTTAATCACCTGCTCGGCTGCAGCAATCAGTTTATCATCTGCCACAAACGCTGCCGGGCAGCCAGCCATCTGGCCTGGTTCATAACCAAACGCGGTGACGTCGGCATCGTGATAACGCACTTCATCCGAGACCACAATGTCGCCAACCTGCAGGGTCGGCGCCAGGCCGCCGGCGGATCCGGTGTTAATAACCACGTCCGGTTTACACAGCTCCAGCAGCAGCGTGGTACCGAGCGCAGCCGCCGTTTTTCCGATGCCGGATTTCAGCAGGGCAACCTCAACGCCATTCAGCGTGCCGGTGTAAATTTCGCAACCGGCCAGCGTCAGCGTCTGACGGTTTTCAATTTTGTCACGCAGCAGCGTCACTTCCTGCTCCATCGCGCCAATAATGCCTGCTTTCATAAAGAATCTCGCTGTAGTTATGGATGTAAAAGGCCAAAGTGAGGCATAGTCTACCATGGCTGACAGAGGAAGAATTCACGAAAAAATAAGGGGTAATTATGGCGACGATCAATTTCAGGAAGAAGATCAGTTTCACCCGCCCTTATACCAGTCGCAAAGATCCCGAAGGGGAATATTTTATTACCCGCCACTTTGAAAGCGACCGCGGACGCATTATTAACTCCGCGGCGATTCGCCGCCTGCAACAAAAAACACAGGTGTTTCCGCTGGAACGTAATGCCGCCGTGCGCTCACGCCTGACGCATTCACTGGAAGTGCAGCAGACCGGGCGCTATATCACCAAAGAGATTTTGCATACGCTTAAGACGCAGGGCGGCGGGCTGGCTGCGTACGGCCTGGAAGGCTTCGAGGGCGCGGTAGAGAGCCTGGTGGAGATGGCATGCCTGCTGCACGATGTGGGCAATCCCCCTTTCGGGCATTTCGGTGAAGCCGCTATTAACGACTGGTTCGATGATAATTTACCCGCCGAGCTGGTGGACCCGCTGGTTGCCGGCGTGGCTGACGAGGCGCAGCGTGCCGATTTCGACCAGTTAAATGCAATGATTCGTCAGGATTTATGCCATTTCGAAGGGAATGCGCAGGCAATTCGGCTGGTGCACACGCTATTGCAGCTGAATCTGAGTTACGCCCAGGTTGCCTGTATTCTGAAATATACCGCGCCCGCCTGGTGGCAGGGGGATAAACCGGCAGCGTACAGCGTGCTGATGAAAAAGCCGGGCTTTTATCTCTCCGAGCGGGAATATGTTGCTAACTTGCGTGCGGCTACCGATATAGCCGAGCACCATCGCTACCCTTTAACCTGGATAATGGAAGCCGCTGACGATATCTCTTATTGCATTGCCGATCTTGATGACGCGGTAGAGAAAGATATCTTTACCGTGGATACGCTTTATCACGCCTTACTTAATGCGTGGGGCACGGTAAAAGCCGGCGATGCTTTTAGTCGCACTATCGGGGAAGCGTGGAAAGAGGCAAACCAGAAGACGCGGCGCAGCATCAGCGATCAATTCTTTATGTCGTTGCGTGTCAATGTGCAGAATGTTTTAGTGAGCCATGCGGTGCGACGCTTTGTGGATAATTTACCCGCTATTTACGCGGGCAACTTTAATCACGCTTTGCTCGAAGATGACGGTGACGAAGGGCGTCTGCTCAATTTGTTTAAAACAGTGGCGCGTCAGCAGGTATTTAATCATCCGGAAGTTGAGCAGCTTGAGTTACAGGGCTATCGGGTCATTAAAGGATTGCTGGAAATTTATCAGTCATTAATGCAACTGGATTATGAGCAGTTTACCCATCTGATGCGTGACGATTTCCTGGCTAAACATCCGATTGAAACGCGACTTTTTCATAAGCTTTCGGGCAAACATCGTAAAGCGTATCAGCAACAGATGCGGGCGCTGGTGGTTGACCATAAATATCAGCGTTTACTGTGGGAGCGCTATTATCGTTCACGGTTGATTCAGGATTATATTAGCGGGATGACGGACAATTACGCCTGGGATGAGTATCGTCGGTTAATGGCTGTGGAATAAGCGACGTTTTGTAAAGATGAAGAATAAATTTTTACCTTTGCCTAAAACTTTCACAGGAACTTCGCGCTAAAAACTTAATCTCACCATCACGACCACAGCAATGGTCTGGCCGTAATTCTAAGAGAGATACAGACGAATGAAAAAAAGCTCATTAATGTTAAGTGCGCTGGCGCTTAGTCTGGGCATGGCGTTAAGCCCTGCCGCTGTTTTCGCGGCAGAGACTGCCTCCTCCTCCAGTCAGCAACTGCCCAGCCTGGCGCCGATGTTGGAAAAAGTCATGCCTTCCGTCGTGAGTATTAGCGTGGAAGGGAGTACGACCGTAAAAACGCCGCGCATGCCGCAGCAGTTCCAGCAATTCTTTGGCGATAATTCGCCGTTCTGCCAGGACGGATCGCCGTTCCAGAGTTCACCGATGTGCCAGGGCGGTGGCGGTGATGGCAGCGATGATGGTGCCAATGCGCAGAAGCAGCAGTTCCGCGCGCTGGGTTCCGGTGTCATCATTAATGCCGACAAAGGTTATGTGGTAACCAACAACCACGTGGTCGATAACGCCACAAAAATTCAGGTGCAGCTGAGTGACGGCCGTCGCTACGAAGCGAAAGTGATCGGTAAAGATCCACAGTCCGATATCGCACTGATCCAGCTGCAGGACGCGAAGAACCTGACCGCCATCAAGCTCGCCGACTCCGATAATCTGCGCGTAGGCGATTACACCGTGGCGATCGGTAACCCGTATGGCCTTGGTGAGACCGTGACTTCAGGTATTGTCTCAGCGCTGGGCCGCAGCGGCCTCAACGTCGAAAACTATGAGAACTTTATTCAGACTGATGCGGCGATCAACCGCGGTAACTCGGGCGGCGCACTGGTCAATCTGAACGGTGAGCTGATTGGGATTAACACCGCGATTCTGGCGCCGGACGGCGGCAACATCGGGATCGGCTTTGCTATCCCAAGCTCCATGGTGAAAAACCTGACGGCGCAGATGGTGGAGTTCGGCCAGGTGAAACGCGGTGAGCTGGGCATTATGGGAACGGAGCTTAACTCCGAGCTGGCGAAAGCGATGAAGGTCGATGCCCAGCGCGGCGCGTTTGTCAGCCAGGTCCTGCCAAACTCTGCGGCGGCAAAAGCGGGTGTGAAAGCCGGCGATGTGGTGGTATCGATGAACGGTAAACCGCTGACCAGCTTCGCCGCGCTGCGTGCCGAGGTCGGTTCACTTCCGGTCGGCACCAAACTGCAGCTCGGCCTGCTGCGTGACGGTAAGCCGGTTAACGTAACGGTTGAACTGCAGCAGAGCTCACAGGATAAAGTGCAGTCGGCGACTATCTACACCGGTATTGAAGGCGCCGATCTCAGCAATATCGACAGCAACGGTCATAAAGGCGTACGCGTCGATAACGTGAAGCCTGGCAGTGCTGCGGCGCGTATCGGCCTGAAGAAGGGCGACGTGATTCTGGGCGTGAACCAGCAGGCAATCGCCAATCTTGGCGAGCTGCGTAAAATTCTGGATACGAAACCTTCAGTACTGGCGCTGAACGTGCAGCGTGGCGACAGCAGCCTCTATCTGCTGATGCAGTAAATAATCGCTAATAAAGTCAGGCGAGCTTCGGCTCGCCTTTTTTATTGTGCCACGGAGCCAGCCAGCCTGGCAGATTCAGTGTGACGTCCGCCGCAATTCCCGGAATCTCCATCCGGCTATGTGCATTTGCACAATGCCAGGCGCTGACAGGATGCGTATTCTGTCGGTTCGTCCTTTTATCTGGAGTGATTGATGGCCACCTATCATCTCGATGCGCGACTGGCTCAGGATATTGTTGCCCGCACCATGCAAATTATTGACAGCAATGTCAACGTGATGGATGCGCGCGGCCGCATCATCGGCAGTGGCGATCGTGAGCGTATTGGCGAATTGCACGAAGGTGCATTGCTGGTGTTGTCGCAGGGAAGGGTAGTGGACATTGATGAGGCCGTGGCAAAACACCTGCACGGCGTGCGGCCCGGCATTAACCTGCCGCTGCGAATCGATGGCGAAATCGTCGGCGTTATCGGCCTGACTGGCCTGCCCAGCGCACTGCGTCACTATGGTGAGCTGGTCTGCATGACGGCCGAAATGATGCTGGAACAGGCGCGACTGCTGCATATGCTGGCCCAGGATAGCCGGCTGCGTGAAGAGCTGGTGCTGAACCTGATTCGCAGCGACACCTTATCGCCGGCGCTGAGTGAGTGGGCACAACGCCTGGGGATCGATCTCAATCAGCCGCGCGTAGTGGCGGTAGTGGAAGTGGACAGCGGGCAGCTTGGCGTCGACAGCGCGATGTCTGAACTGCAGCAGCTGCAAACGCTGCTGACCACGCCGGATCGGGACAACCTGATCGCGATCGTCTCACTCACTGAAATGGTGGTACTGAAACCGGCGCTCAACGCCCATGGCCGTTACGATCAGGAGGATCACCGGCGGCGCGTCGATCAGCTCCTGCAGCGTATGAAAGAGAGTGGCCAGGTCAGGATGCGCATTGCGCTCGGCAACTTTTTTACCGGACCGGGCAGCATTGCCCGCTCCTATCGTACCGCGCGCACCACCATGATGGTCGGCAAACAGCGCATGCCGGAGCAGCGCAGCTTCTTTTACCAGGATTTGGTGCTGCCGGTGCTGCTTGATAGCCTGCGCGGTGGCTGGCAGGCTAATGAGCTGGCACGTCCGCTGGCAAAGTTAAAGGCAAACGATAACAACGGCTTGCTGCGCCGTACGCTGGTGGCGTGGTTCAGCCACAACGTGCAGCCGAGCGCCACGGCCCGCGCGCTGTTTATTCATCGCAATACGCTGGAGTACCGGCTTAACCGCATATCGGAACTGACCGGCCTGAATCTGGGTAACTTCGACGATCGGCTGCTGCTCTATGTTGCGCTGCAGCTGGACGAACAGGCATAAAAAAAGCCAGCATCGGCTGGCTTAGGGTAAACGCGGATATTAACGACCGTTGCGGGTCAGCTGATCCAGATCGGATTCGATCTCAGCAATTTTATTCGATACCACGTTTTCCAGATGGCGCAGGTCGGCCAGAATTTTGCGCTTCAGATCCACTTCAACCTGATCGCGCTGGCAAATCTGATCCAGCTCATCGATTACATAACGCAGATTCGGGCTGATCTCCTGAATCTCTTTATACCCCTGCGTAGTGTGGTCGGCGACCACGGTTTTACGCTGACGCGGGTATTTGAATTTCACGCTTTTCGCGAAAAACTCCCCTTTGTCTTTGCGGAAGTAGATTTTCAGGATGTCGTTGTTGGCTTCCTGACGCAGGCTGTAACGGTCAATGTCTTCAGGATTGCTGATACCTAAGCTTTTCAGGTTGTCGTACATAGCGTTTAAATTCCATCTAAGAGTGGGTGAGCGCGCAGGACTATCATCATCATTCGGGTGCGGCTTAAGCGCAGCAACCAGAACGCTTACGGCATACTTAATCAACTGTAGACACAAAAACCGGGATGAACAGTGCGCGACCGGAGTTAACTGGCGCGGATTATGAACTGTTTGAAAAACAAACGCACCTGTTAATTCGCGTCGCGAATCAGGTAATTGGCGGAAGAGTGTAAAGAAAAAATGACGGGCCTGAATACAGGCCCGTCAGGCAGGATAATCCGCATCAGGCAGCGCTTAGTCGATGGTGCGCAGCAGCTCGTTGATGCCTGTTTTTGCCAGCGTTTTCGCGTCTACTTTCTTCACGATAACGGCACAGTAGAGGCTGTAGCTGCCATCTTTTGACGGCAGGTTGCCGGAGACCACAACAGAGCCAGCCGGTACGCGGCCATAGTGGATCTCACCGGTTTCACGATCGTAGATTTTGGTGCTCTGACCAATGTATACGCCCATAGAGATGACCGAGCCCTCTTCGACGATAACGCCTTCAACGATCTCGGAGCGTGCGCCAATGAAGCAGTTGTCTTCAATAATGGTTGGGTTAGCCTGCAGCGGCTCCAGTACGCCACCGATGCCGACGCCGCCGGACAGATGAACGTTTTTACCAATCTGCGCGCAGGAACCAACGGTCGCCCAGGTATCAACCATGGTCCCTTCATCAACAAACGCGCCGATGTTGACATAAGAGGGCATCAGTACGGTATTGCGGGCGATAAATGCACCCTGACGCACCGCAGCGGGTGGCACCACGCGGAAGCCGGCCGCTTTGAAACGTGCGTCATCCCAGTTGGCGAACTTCATCGGAACCTTGTCGTAGAAACGGGTTTCTGCGCCGTCGATCACCTGATTGTCATTGATGCGGAACGACAGCAGAACTGCTTTCTTCAGCCACTGATGCGTTACCCACTCACCGTTGATCTTTTCAGATACGCGCAGTTCACCGCTATCCAGCAGGCTGATGACCTGGTTAATGGCATCACGCGTTGCGCTGTCTACGCTGGCTGGCGTGATATCTGCCCGGCGTTCAAAGGCAGATTCGATAACGCTCTGTAACTGTTGCATAATAATTTCCTGAGTCTGTCATACGGGTTCAGCCTCTGCTGAACATGATTTTAGGTAGCCACCCTAAATCATTCAGGTTGCAGGAAGGTGGCAACGCAGCGAATCTCCGGGAGCATACATAGGTATGTGACCAGGGTGAGCGAGGAAAGCCAACGCACCTGCAGCGTGAATGATGACGGGTAGATCACACTTTATCGTTTGGATTAAGGGCCTCTGTCAACCGTTGTTGCAATACATTGCGCATTTCAGCGCCAAGTGCGCGGCGTTCACTGTCGGCAAGGATGAAAAGATCTTCTACCCGCTCGCCGATGGTGCTGATGCGTGCACCGTGCAGTGAAACGCCTAAATCAGCAAACACCTCCCCGACGCGCGCCAGCAGCCCCGGCTGATCCAGCGCCACCAGCTCCAGATAGCTGCGGCGGTCGGTATGCGTGGGCAGGAAGTTCACCTCCGTATCTACACTGAAGTGCTTCAGGCGCGGCGACTGGCGGCGCGTGCGCGGCGGCACCCACTGCGTCTGCGTAATGGCCTGCTCCAGCGCCTGGATGATCATCGCATGGCGGTCGGCGGCCAGCGGGCTGCCGTCGGGCTCCAGTACGATAAAGGTATCCATCGCCATGCCATCGCGGCTGGTAAAGATCTGCGCATCATGCACGCTCAGATTGCGACGATCGAGCTCACCGGCTACGGCGGCAAACAGATAGGGGCGATCCGGGCTCCAGATAAAGATCTCCGTGCCGCCGCGCGTGGCGTGCGGGCTCACCAGCACCAGCGGCTTGCTAAGGTCGTGATCGATCAGATGGCGGGCGTGCCAGGCCAGCTGATTTGGCGTGTGGCGCAGGAAATAGTCCGCGCGACAGCGACCCCAGATATGGTGCAGCCGCTCCTCGTTGAGGTTCTCCATGCGTAGCAGCGCCAGCGCCTGCAAGCGGTGATGACGTACGCGCTCACGCAGGTCCGGGCTGTTTTCCATGCCGCGACGCAGTTGCTTCTCGGTGGCAAAAAACAGCTCGCGCAGCAGGCTCTGTTTCCAGCTGTTCCACAGGCTTTCGTTGGTGGCGCAGATATCGGAGACCGTCAGGCACACCAGATAGCGCAGACGATTCTCGTTCTGCATCACTTCGGCGAACTGCTGAATTACCGTCGGGTCCTGAATATCACGGCGCTGCGCCGTTACCGACATGAGCAGGTGATGACGCACCAGCCATGCCACCAGCTGGGTTTCACGTGAATTGAGGCCGTGCATCTCAGCGAAATCCAGCGCATCCTGCGCGCCGAGAATCGAGTGATCGCCGCCGCGCCCTTTGGCGATGTCGTGCAGCAGCGCGGCCATCAGCAGCAGCTCCGGCTGCGGTAAACGCGGCCAGAGCTCCACGCACAGCGGATGCATGGAGCGCGTGGTTTCGCTGGCAAAGCTCTCCAGCTTCTGCAGCACGCGAATGGTGTGCTCATCCACGGTATAGGCGTGGAACAGATCGAACTGCATCTGACCCACAATGTTGCCCCACAGCGGCGTGTAAGCCCACAGCACGCTGTGGCGGTGCATCGGCAGTAGCGCACGCTTTACCGCGCCCGGATGACGCAGAATAGCCATGAACGTCTGCCGCGCCTCAGCGATCTGGCACAGCGGCTGCTTCAGGTGGCGCCGCGCATAGCGCAGCTGGCGCAGCGTCGTCGAGTAGATACCGGTGATATTTTGGTTACGCACCATGACATAAAACATGCGCAGAATGGCCTGCGGTTCACGCTCGAACAGGGCGGGATCGCGCAGGTCAATCAGGCTGCCGCGCAGCTGGAAGTCGTCGTCGATGCTGCGCGGCTTTTCGGTGGTGGAGAGCGCCAGAATCGCCTCATCAAACAGCTGCAGCAGCATCTGATTCAGCTCGCCGATGCGACGCGTGACGCGATAGAAATCCTTCATCATGCGCTCAACCGGCTCATTACCTTCACCAAGGTAGTTGAGGCGCTGTGCGACGGTAAGCTGGCGATCAAACAGCAGGCGATTATCGTAGCGCGGCAGGCTCAGGTGCAGAGCAAAACGGATGCGCCAGAGAAACGTCTGGCACTCGTTGATCTCATTGCGTTCGGCTTCGGTCAGAAAGCCAAAGCCTACCATTTCATCCATCGTGGTGGCGCCAAAATGGCGGCGCGCGACCCACTGCAGCGTGTGAATATCACGCAGTCCGCCCGGGCTGCTTTTAATATCCGGCTCCAGGTTGTAGCTGGTGCCGTGATAGCGCTGATGGCGCTCCTGCTGCTCGTCAATTTTGGCGGCGAAGAAACGCGAGGAGGGCCAGAAACCGTCGCTGAAAATGTTCTTTTGCAGCTCAAGGAACAGGGCGACATCGCCGGTCAGCATACGTGATTCAATCAGGTTGGTGGCGACGGTAAGGTCTGATAACCCCTCCAGCAAACACTCTTCCAGCGTCCGCACGCTATGGCCAACTTCCAGCTTGAGATCCCACATTAGCGTCAACAGCTCCGACGCGCGCCGGGCGGCATCGTCATCCAGCGGCTGACGGCTGAGGATCAGGACATCAATATCGGACAGCGGGTGCAGCTCACCCCGGCCGTAGCCGCCCACGGCAACCAGCGCGATCTCTTTAATCTGGTCAAAACCAAAGAAGCGCCACAGCCGGCGCAACAGGCGGTCAATAAACAGCGTGCGGACATCGATCAGCGACTCAATGTCGCTGCCGGCGTCAAAGGCGATGCCCAGATGCTGCTGAAACTGCTCCAGATACTGTTTGAGTTTTTCACGCGTGAGGGCTTCATCGGGCCAGCTGGCAGGGGAATCGGTCAGGCCTTTGTGTACTGCTTCGGTCACGCTACCACTCATTGACATGCCTCTTCGTCACCATAAAAAAAGCCGGCTATTAGCCGGCCTGATTATCTCATGAAGATCGTTACGCGTTATTTTCCAGCACCGCCGGAATTGTGTCATCTGCACGCAGCGTCAGGATCTCACAGCCGTTTTCTGTCACCACAATAGTATGCTCGTACTGTGCGGACAAGCTGCGATCTTTGGTTTTCACCGTCCAGCCATCCTTCATGGTACGGATGCGGTAATCGCCGGCATTGACCATCGGTTCAACGGTAAAGGTCATGCCCGCCTGCAGGACCACGCCGCTGTCGTCAGCATCGTAGTGCAGCACCTGCGGCTCTTCATGGAAGCCCTTGCCGATGCCGTGGCCGCAATATTCACGCACCACGGAGAAATCCTGTGCTTCAACATACTTCTGAATTGCACGGCCCAGCTCGCGCAGGCGAATGCCCGGTTTTACCAGACGCAGCGCAATATAGAGGCTCTCCTGGGTGACGCGGCAGAGGCGCTCGCCCTGGATGGTGGGTTTACCCACGATAAACATCTTCGAGGTATCGCCGTGATACTCATCTTTGATCACCGTGACATCCACGTTAACGATATCGCCATCTTTCAGCACGCGGTCGTCAGCCGGAATACCGTGACACACCACTTCATTGACCGAAATGCAGACGGATTTCGGGAAGCCGTGATAGCCGAGGCAGGCGGAGATAGCCTGCTGCTTTTCAGTGATGTGAGCGTGACAGAGGCGGTCAAGTTCACCGGTAGTGACGCCCGGCACCACGTGCGGAGCGATCATTTCCAGCACCTCGGCAGCCAGACGGCCCGCCACGCGCATTTTTTCAATTTCTTCTGGGGTTTTGATTGAGATGGCCATTAAATAATCCGCAATCGCCGAAATTTTCAGCAATAATGAGTTCTGTGGCACTCATGTTAGCAGCCAGAAAATGGGCTGCCAAATCGGGATTGTCCCACGCTTCGCGCGCCAACAACTGTTGGCGTATTCCTGTGCTTTATGGTATAAAGCGCGCCGACGATTCTCTGTCACTTCGTATGAAGCGGCAGGAAACGCATAAATCTCATTATGTGTACTAAAACACACATGTATCGACACATACGCCGGGGTGCCTTGAAAGAGGTCGGTTGTATGGGATACATGGAGGCCCAACCCCAAACTACTTTTAGAGGTAATCATGGCAACTGTTTCCATGCGCGACATGCTCAAGGCTGGTGTTCACTTCGGTCACCAGACCCGTTACTGGAACCCGAAAATGAAGCCATTCATCTTCGGTGCACGTAACAAGGTTCACATCATCAACCTTGAGAAAACTGTACCAATGTTCAACGAAGCTCTGGCTGAGTTGCAGAAAATTTCTTCGCGTAAAGGCAAAATCCTTTTCGTTGGTACTAAGCGCGCTGCTGCCGAATCGGTAAAAGAGTCAGCACTGAGCTGCGACCAGTTCTTCGTTAACCACCGCTGGTTGGGTGGTATGCTGACTAACTGGAAAACCGTTCGTCAGTCAATCAAACGCCTGAAAGATCTGGAAACTCAGTCTCAGGACGGTACTTTCGACAAACTGACCAAGAAAGAAGCATTGATGCGTGCTCGTGAACTGGCCAAGCTGGAAAACAGCCTGGGCGGTATCAAAGATATGGGCGGTCTGCCGGATGCACTGTTCGTTGTTGATGCTGACCACGAACACATCGCCATCAAAGAAGCAAACAACCTGGGTATCCCGGTATTTGCTATCGTTGATACTAACTCTGATCCAGACGGCGTTGATTTCGTTATCCCAGGTAACGACGATGCAATCCGTGCTGTAAGCCTGTACCTGACTGCTGTAGCGACCACCGTGCGCGAAGGCCGTTCTCAGGACCTGGCTGAGCAGGCTGAAGAAGCGTCTTTAGAAAACGCTTAATAAGGTTCGCTCTTTCTGAGAGCCCTTAGACATCAGATGTTATCTGTTAAGGGGGCCGCACAGGCCCCTTTATTTTATCTAAGTTTGTCACGCTCAGCGCTGAGCGAGCGGGGCAGAGTAAATTTTCCGCAACAAGTTTCTGGCAGTGTGAAAGCACACAGAGACGAATCGAGGATTCTGGAATGGCTGATATTACCGCTGCATTGGTAAAAGAACTGCGTGAGCGTACTGGCGCAGGCATGATGGACTGCAAAAAAGCGCTGACCGAAGCGAACGGCGACATTGAGCTGGCGATTGAGAACATGCGTAAGTCTGGCGCGATCAAAGCCGCTAAGAAAGCAGGCAACGTTGCTGCTGATGGCGTGATCAAAACCAAAATCGCTGACGGTTTCGCAGCGATTCTGGAAGTTAACTGCCAGACCGACTTCGTGGCTAAAGATGGCGGTTTCCAGGCTTTCGCTGACAAAGTGCTGGATGCAGCCGTTGCGGGTAAAGTGACTGATGTTGACGTTCTGAAAGCGCAGTTCGAAGAAGAACGCGTAGCGCTGGTTGCGAAAATCGGTGAGAACATCAACATCCGTCGTATTGCTATCCTGGAAGGCGCTCAGCTGAACAGCTATCAGCACGGTGCACGTATCGGCGTTGTGGTTTCAACTACGGGTGCTGATGAAGAGCTGAGCAAGCAAGTAGCAATGCACATTGCGGCGAGCAAGCCTGAGTTCGTTAAGCCAGAAGATGTGTCTGCTGACGTGGTTGAGAAAGAGCACCAGGTTCAGCTGGACATCGCTATGCAGTCTGGCAAGCCAAAAGAGATCGCTGAAAAGATGGTTGAAGGCCGCATGAAGAAATTCACCGGCGAAGTGTCTCTGACCGGTCAGGCGTTCGTAATCGATCCTTCCAAGACCGTAGGTCAGGCTCTGAAAGAGAAAGGCGCTGACGTCATCAACTTCATCCGCTTCGAAGTGGGCGAAGGCATTGAGAAAGTTGAATCTGACTTCGCAGCAGAAGTTGCTGCAATGTCCAAACAGTCTTAATGATTTGCCGGAACCGCCGCAAGGCGGTTCTTTTTTGTCTGCGTTTTGGCGCAGCGTTTTTCAGTGTCATCCCAATAGCTTTTCTCACGCGTTAAGCGGATGATCGATCAGATTAAACTTCTCATTCATCTTATCTTCCAGGAAGAATTGACCATGGCGACCAACGCAAAACCTGTATATCAACGTATCTTACTGAAACTGAGTGGCGAAGCACTGCAAGGTGCCGAAGGTTTTGGTATCGACGCGAGCGTGCTTGACCGTATGGCGCAAGAGGTGAAAGAGCTGGTTGAGCTGGGCATCCAGGTGGGTGTGGTGATTGGCGGGGGTAACCTGTTCCGCGGTGCGGGCCTGGCGCAGGCCGGGATGAACCGTGTGGTGGGCGATCACATGGGTATGCTGGCGACCGTGATGAACGGCCTGGCTATGCGTGATGCGCTGCACCGTGCCTATGTCAACGCGCGTCTGATGTCGGCTATTCCGCTGAATGGCGTGTGCGACAACTACAGCTGGGCAGAGGCTATCAGCCTGCTGCGCAACAACCGCGTCGTGATCTTCTCAGCCGGTACGGGCAACCCGTTCTTTACCACTGATTCAGCGGCCTGCCTGCGCGGTATTGAAATCGAAGCGGATGTGGTACTGAAAGCCACCAAGGTTGATGGTGTCTACTCGGCCGATCCGGTGAAGAGCCCGGATGCAACGCTGTACGATCAGCTGACATATGCTGAAGTACTGGATAAAGAGCTTAAAGTGATGGATCTTGCCGCCTTTACGCTGGCGCGCGACCATCAGCTGCCTATCCGCGTCTTTAATATGAACAAGCCTGGTGCACTGCGTCGCGTTGTGATGGGTGAAAAAGAAGGCACCCTGATTACGCATTAATACCCGACGCAAGATAAAATAAGGTATATTCTGTTGACGCGCAGCCTGAACGCCGCGCGTTTTATCCGCACTGTTTGCGTTGCAGGAAGGCGGCAAGTGAGTGAGTCGCCGGGAGCTTACATCAGTAAGTGACCGGTGTGAGCGAATGTAGCTAACGCACCTGCAGCGCGAAATATGCCGGGTATCAGGATGATCGATGTTTATCGATACCACTTCCGACGCTCGGAAATGGCCAGGTCAAACCGAATCCAAGGGTTTCAACGTGATTAACGATATTAAAAAAGATGCTGAAACGCGCATGGACAAATGCGTGGAAGCATTCAAAAACACCATCAGCAAAGTGCGCACCGGTCGTGCTTCACCTTCACTGCTCGACGGCATCATGGTGCCTTACTACGGCACGCCGACGCCACTGCGTCAGGTTGCGAGCGTAACGGTGGAAGACTCCCGCACGCTGAAAATCAACGTGTTTGACCGCTCGCTGAGCGCAGCCGTTGAGAAAGCGATCATGACCTCTGATCTGGGTCTGAACCCAAGCTCAGCCGGTAGCGACATCCGTGTTCCGCTGCCAGCACTGACGGAAGAGCGCCGTAAAGATCTGATCAAAATCGTGCGCGGTGAAGCCGAGCAGGGCCGTGTCTCTGTGCGTAACGTGCGCCGTGACGCGAACGACAAGATCAAAGCGCTGCTGAAAGACAAAGAGATCAGCGAAGACGACGAACGTCGTGCGCAGGATGAGATCCAGAAAATGACCGACGTCAGCATCAAGCACGTTGATGCAGCGCTGGCTGAGAAAGAGAAGGAGCTGATGGAGTTCTGATTCCGTCACTCTTACGTATACCCGTCACACGGGTATAAAACGCCGTACAGATTTGTGTTCGTTGTGAATACACTCTGGCGGCGTTTTACATTGTGCCTGGCGCTGATGCTGGCACCCTCCACGACTTCACAGGGATAGCATGATGAAGCGATTAACTCTGCTGGGCTCCACCGGCTCGATTGGCACCAGTACGCTGGCGGTCGTCGCGGCCAATCCTGAGCTGTACCAGGTTACCGCGCTGGTGGCTGGCCAGAACGTAGCGCTGATGACCGAACAGTGTCAGCAATTTACTCCCCGCTATGCTGCGATGGCAGACGACGCTTCTGCCACCGCGCTGCGTGAGCGACTGAGAGCACTCAATATCAAGACCGAAGTGCTCTCCGGCGTTCAGGCTGCCTGCGAGCTGGCTGCGCTGGATGATGTTGATCAGGTCATGGCCGCCATTGTCGGCGCTTCCGGCCTGCCGCCTACGCTGGCCGCAATCCGCGCCGGCAAAACCGTGCTGCTGGCTAACAAAGAGTCCCTTGTCACATGCGGCCGCTTGTTTATGGAGGCGGTACGCCATCATCAGGCGCAGCTGCTGCCGGTCGATAGCGAGCACAACGCCATTTTTCAGAGTTTGCCCGCTTCCATACAGCATCAGTTGGGGTACGCTGACTTGCGGGAGAGTGGCATTGAGTCGATTCTCCTTACGGGATCGGGTGGTCCTTTTCGTGACACGCCATTAGCCGATTTAGCGATGATGTCGCCAGACCAGGCCTGTGCGCATCCGAACTGGTCAATGGGGCGTAAAATCTCCGTTGATTCGGCCACCATGATGAATAAAGGTCTTGAATACATTGAAGCCCGCTGGCTCTTTAACGCTTCCGCCGCACAGATGGAAGTCATCCTGCATCCGCAGTCGGTGATTCACTCCATGGTGCGCTATTGTGACGGCAGCGTACTGGCACAGCTGGGTTCACCCGATATGCGTACGCCAATCGCCCACAGCATGGCCTGGCCAGCGCGTATTACAGCTGGCGTGACGCCGCTGGATTTCACCCGAATGAAAGCGCTGACGTTTGCCGAGCCGGATTATGAACGCTATCCCTGCCTGAAACTGGCCATCGATGCGTGTTCAGCCGGCCAGGCAGCCACGACTATGCTGAACGCAGCAAACGAAGTGGCGGTGGCCGCATTCCTGCAGCATCAGATCCGCTTTACCGCTATCGCAGCCATCAACAGTGAGGTGCTGGCGAGCCTGACGTGTCAGGAGCCGGGCAGCATTGATGATGTACTGGAGATCGATCGGTTAGCGCGGAACCGGGCCACGGAACTGCTGCCGCGTTTTCATTTAGCAGGTTGATTGTCCCCGCTATTTGTTCGCTCAGGGTGAAAATGGTATAGTCGCTCGCTCGCGTTTCACGGCCCGACATTGTTTTGATGTCATCCGGCGCAGTTGCCGGTGTTTGCCGCAGGCGCAATGTATTCAGAAACCACAGCATTTCTGATGAAAGGAATTATTACGCGTTATGTCGTCCAACAATCACAACACAATCGATGACGAGTCGTACTGTACGCCACGTCACGTGGCCATCATTATGGATGGTAATGGTCGCTGGGCAAAAAATCAGGGCAAACTGCGTATTTCAGGCCACAAAGCCGGGGTAAAATCAGTACGCCGTGCCGTCAGCTTTGCGGTCAGCCACAAGCTGGAAGCGCTCACGCTCTATGCGTTCAGCAGTGAAAACTGGAGCCGGCCGGCACAGGAAGTAACCGCATTAATGGAGCTGTTTGTCTGGGCGCTGGATAGCGAAGTTAAAAGCCTGCACAAACACAACGTCCGTCTGCGTGTTATCGGCGATATCGGCCGTTTTAATCACCGTATTCAGGAGCGTATTCGTCGCGCCGAGGAACTGACTCAGCAAAATAATGGACTAACCCTCAACATTGCTGCCAACTATGGCGGACGTTGGGATATTATCCAGGGTGCCAGAAAACTGGCCGAACAGGTTCAGGAAGGTCTGCTGCGTCCTGACCAGATAACTGAAGAGAGCCTGGCTCCGTATTTGTGTATGCAGGAGCTGGCGCCAGTGGATTTAGTGATAAGGACCGGGGGAGAGCATCGGATTAGCAACTTCCTGCTGTGGCAGATCGCCTATGCTGAGTTTTGGTTTACCGACGTTCTCTGGCCTGATTTTGATGAACACGTTTTTGAAGGTGCACTGAATGCATTCTCTCTGCGAGAGCGTCGCTACGGCGGCGCTGCACCAGGCAGCACCTGAGCAACCTGGGGGTAACCTTTGCTGAAGTCTCGTCTGATCACCGCGTTTATTTTAATTCCGCTGGTGATCGCTGCACTGTTCTGGTTACCGCTGTCGGGTTTTGCGATTACCACCATTATCATCTGCATGCTTGCCGCCTGGGAGTGGGGACAGCTTGCGGGTATGGCATCGCGTCAGCAACGTATCTGGCTGGCCGTGCTTTGCGGGCTGCTGCTCTCGGCGATGCTCTTTAGCCTGCAACCCTATCAACGCAATCTGCACCAGTTCCAGATGGAGAGCTCGCTCTGGGCGTCGCTGGGCTGGTGGATTGTCGCGCTATTTTTAGTGCTGTTCTATCCCGCTTCTGCTGTGCTATGGCGCGGTTCACGTCCGCTGCGCCTGCTGTTTGGCATTCTTACCGTCGTGCCCTTCTTCTGGGGCATGCTGGCTCTGCGCCAGTATCACTACGATACCGATCACTTTGCGGGCGCCTGGTGGCTGCTGTTTGTGATGTTCCTCGTGTGGGGCGCGGATTCCGGCGCTTACATGTTTGGCCGCCTGTTCGGCAAACACAAACTAGCACCGAAAGTGTCACCGGGTAAAACCTGGGAAGGCTTCTTCGGTGGACTGCTCTCCTCGGCGATTATTGCGTGGCTGTTTGCGCTGCTGGCGCCGCTCTCCGTGGCGCCGGGCACACTTATTATCTGTGCGGTGATTGCCACGCTGGCCTCGGTGCTGGGCGATCTCACGGAAAGCATGTTTAAACGTGAAGCCGGTATCAAAGACAGCGGTAACCTGATTCCTGGCCACGGTGGTATCCTCGACCGCATTGATAGCCTGACAGCCGCAGTGCCGGTATTTGCCTGCCTGCTGCTGCTGGTGTTCCGCACCCTCTGAGGATAAGCGACAATGTTGAGCATACTCTGGAGTTTTGTCGCCTTTATCGTGGCGCTCGGCGTACTGATTACCGTGCACGAGTTTGGCCATTTCTGGGTCGCGCGCCGTTGTGGTGTCAAAGTTGAGCGCTTCTCTATTGGCTTTGGTAAAGCGCTCTGGCGCCGCAGCGATCGCCAGGGCACCGAATATGTCATCGCACTGATTCCGCTTGGCGGCTACGTTAAAATGCTCGACGAACGCGTCGAGAGCGTGCCGGCGGAGTTACGTCACCAGGCTTTCAACAATAAAACCGTGCTGCAGCGTGCCTCAATTATTGCCGCCGGCCCCATCGCCAATTTCATCTTTGCCATCTTCGCCTGGTGGGTGGTCTTCATCCATGGCGTCCCCGGCGTGCGTCCGGTTGTCGGTGAAATACTGAACGGTTCCGTCGCAGCTGAAGCGCAAATTAGCGCCGGCATGGAACTTAAAGCGGTTGACGGTATCGAAACGCCTGATTGGGATGCAGTGCGCATGGCGCTGATTGGCAAAATCGGTGACGACAGCGCAACGCTGACCGTCTCGCAGTTTGGCGAAGAGGCCACGCAGCAGAAGCAGTTGAACCTGCATGACTGGCAATTTGAGCCGGATAAGCAGGATCCGGTGGTCGCGTTAGGTATTCGTCCGCGCGGGCCGCAGATTGAAACGACGCTGGCAGAAGTGCAGGCGAACTCACCGGCAAGTGCTGCCGGTTTGCAAGCAGGCGACAGGATCGTTAAAGTCGATGGTCAGTCACTGGCGCAGTGGCAGACTTTTGCGGCACAGGTGCGGGATAATCCGGGTAAACCGATGGCGCTGGCGGTTGAGCGTAACGGCGAGCCGGTTACGCTAACGCTGACGCCAGAAGCGAAACCTGGCAATAACGCGGAAGGCTTTGCGGGCGTCATTCCCCGCGTCATCCCGCTGCCGGATGAGTACAAAACGGTAAAACAGTACGGACCTTTTGCCGCTATCGGTGAAGCCAGTGTCAAAACCTGGCAACTGATGAAGCTCACGGTCTCCATGCTGGGCAAGTTGATAACCGGTGATGTAAAGCTTAATAACCTGAGCGGGCCAATTTCTATTGCGCAGGGTGCCGGGTTATCAGCGGAATATGGGGTGATTTACTACCTGATGTTCCTGGCGCTGATTAGCGTCAACTTAGGGATCATCAATCTGTTCCCTCTGCCGGTATTAGATGGTGGACATCTGCTCTTTCTGGCGATCGAAAAGATCAAAGGTGGACCGGTGTCCGAACGAGTTCAGGACTTCAGTTATCGCATTGGCTCGATTCTGCTGGTGTTATTAATGGGGCTTGCACTTTTCAATGATTTCTCACGTCTGTAATAGCCGGAACGCAGACAGGCGCGGGATGTGTTAGGAAAACGCATAACAACGATGGCGATGAAAAAGTTGCTCATAGCGTCGCTGCTGTTTAGCAGCGCCACCGTTTACGGTGCAGACGATTTCGTAGTGAAGGACATTCATTTCGAAGGTCTCCAGCGAGTCGCCGTCGGCGCGGCTCTGCTCAGCATGCCGGTACGCGTCGGTGATACGGTGAATGATGATGACATCAGAAACACCATTCGCTCACTGTTTGCCACCGGTAACTTTGAAGATGTCCAGGTTCTGCGCGACGGAACAACCCTGATTGTTCAGGTGAAAGAACGTCCGACCATTGCCAGCATCACTTTCACCGGTAACAAAGCGGTGAAAGAGGATCAGCTGAAGCAGAACCTTGAAGCCTCTGGTGTGCGGGTCGGCGAAGCGCTTGATCGCACCACGCTCTCTTCAATCGAGAAGGGGCTGGAGGATTTCTACTACAGCGTCGGTAAATATACCGCCAGCGTCAAAGCGATTGCTACACCGCTGCCGCGCAACCGTGTCGATCTGAAATTCGTCTTCCAGGAGGGCGTGTCAGCCAAAATCCAGCAGATCAACATCGTCGGCAACAAAGCGTTTAGCTCAGACGAGCTGATCTCCCGTTTCCAGCTGCGTGATGAAGTGCCGTGGTGGAACGTGGTGGGCGATCGCAAATACCAGAAGCAGAAGCTGGCGGGCGACCTTGAGACCCTGCGCAGTTTCTATCTGGATCGCGGTTATGCGCGCTTCAACATCGATTCGACGCAGGTGAGCCTGACGCCGGACAAGAAAGGCATCTATATCACCGTCAACATCACCGAGGGCGATCAGTACAAGATTGCCGGCGTGATCGTTAACGGCAGTATGGCGGGCCACTCCGCAGAGATTGAACATCTGACGCAGATTCCAAGCGGCGAGCTGTATAACGGCACCAAAGTTACGCAGATGGAAGATGACATCAAGAAACTGCTGGGTCGCTACGGCTATGCCTATCCGCGCGTGGTGACGCAGCCGGAGATCAACGACGCTGACAAGACCGTGAAGCTGCATATTAATGTGGATGCCGGCAACCGCTACTACGTGCGTAAAGTGCGCTTTGAAGGTAACGACACCTCGAAAGATGCGGTACTGCGCCGCGAGATGCGTCAGATGGAAGGCGCATGGCTGGGCAGCGATCTGGTTGACCAGGGTAAAGAGCGTCTGAACCGTACCGGTTACTTTGAAACCGTGGATGTCGATACCCAACGCGTGGCGGGCTCGCCAGACCAGGTGGATGTGGTTTACAAGGTGAAGGAGCGTAACACCGGTACCTTCAACTTTGGTGTGGGCTACGGCACAGAAAGTGGCGTTAGCTTCCAGGTAGGCGTCACACAGGACAACTGGCTCGGCACCGGTAATACCGTGGGTATTAGCGGGACCAAAAACGATTACCAGACCTATGCAGAGTTCTCACTGACCGATCCGTACTTCACGGTTGACGGCGTGAGCCTTGGCGGTCGTTTATTCTATAACGACTTTAAAGCGGATGACGCGGACCTGTCAGACTACACCAACAAAAGCTACGGTGTAGACGGAACGCTGGGCTTCCCGGTCAATGAAAACAACACGCTGCGCGTTGGTTTAGGTTACGTCCACAATGACCTGTCCAATATGCGTCCACAGATTGCGATGTGGCGTTACCTGGATTCAGTGGGACGTCACCAGGGGCTGAACGACGACGGTGAGTTCTCAACCAACGACTTCACCTTCAACTACGGCTGGACGTATAACACGCTGGACCGCGGCTTCTTCCCGACACGGGGTAACCGCACCAACCTGAACGGTAAAGTGACCATTCCGGGCTCCGATAACGCCTTCTACAAAGCGACACTGGATACCCAGCAGTACGTACCGTTGAACCGTGACGGCACCTGGGTGGTGCTGGGACGTGGCCGTGTAGGATATGGTGATGGGCTCGATGGCAAAGAGATGCCGTTCTATGAGAACTTCTATGCCGGTGGTTCCAGCACCGTGCGTGGCTTCCAGTCCAACACCATTGGTCCGAAAGCTGCCTATCTCAATGACGGCTCGTCCTCCTGTAATCTGACCGATCCAAACGGTGTCTGTAAGTCAGATGACGCAGTAGGCGGTAACGCCATGGCAATTGCCAGCCTTGAGCTGATCACGCCAACGCCGTTCCTGAGCGAGAAATACGCTAACTCGGTGCGTACTTCGGTGTTTATGGATGCCGGTACGGTCTGGGATACCAAATGGCAGAACACTGCAGAAACACGCGCGGCGGGCATTCCGGATTACAGCGATCCAAACAATATTCGCGTCTCTGCGGGTGTTGCATTGCAGTGGATGTCGCCACTGGGACCGTTGGTATTCTCGTATGCCCAGCCGGTGAAGAAAGTCGAGGGAGACAAAGCAGAGCAGTTCCAGTTTAACATCGGTAAAACCTGGTAATGTTCTGAGCACGGAAGCAGAAACGAAGTACGGCATCGCTCCAGCGCCCGCGGGCTGGCTGGACGATGCAAACACTGTGTCGCTGACACAAACGTTGATGGTAAGGAGTTAATAGTGAAAAAGTTGTTGTGTGCCGCAGGTCTGGGTCTTGCTTTAGCGGTTTCCGCTGGCGTTCAGGCTGCTGACAAAATCGCAGTGGTAAACGTGTCCAGCATTTTCCAACAGTTACCGCAACGTGCGACCGTTGCTAAACAGCTGGAGAGTGAGTTCCAGGGCCGTGCCAACGATCTGCAAAGCCAGGAGCGCGATCTGCAGACCAAAATGCAGAAACTGCAGCGTGATGCTTCAACCATGAAGGCCAGCGAACGCAGCCGCATGGAAAAAGACATCATGTCACAGCGCGAAGCGTTCTCCACGAAAGCGCAGGCTTTCGATCAGGATAACCGCCGTCGTCAGACTGAAGAGCGTAACAAACTGCTGAGCCGCATCCAGGATGCTGTGAAGAAGGTTGCTGACAGCGAAGGTTATGACGTTGTTATCGACGCCAACGCCGTTGCTTACGCGTCAAACGCGAAAGACATTACTGCTGACGTGCTGAAACAGGTTAAATAATCGATGTCATCTATTCGACTGGCTGATTTAGCCCAGCAGTTGGATGCAGAATTGCACGGAGATGGCGATATCGCCATCTCCGGCATTGCTTCTATGCAATCCGCCACCCCTGGTCAAATCACTTTTCTTTCAAACAGCCGCTACCGCGAGCAGCTCGCAAACGTTCAGGCTTCAGCCGTGGTGCTGACGGAAGCGGATCTGGAGTGGTGTAAAACCGCCGCGCTGGTGGTGAAAAATCCTTACCTGACCTATGCCCGCATGGCACAACTGCTGGACACTACGCCGCAGCCCGCGCAAAATATCGCGCCCAGTGCAGTTATCGATCCTGGCGCGAAGCTGGGGAACAACGTTTCGATCGGGGCCAATGCGGTAATCGAATCGGATGTTGAGCTGGGCGATGATGTCGTTATCGGCGCCGGCTGCTTTGTGGGCAAACGTACACGTATTGGTCGCGGTTCACGCCTGTGGGCCAACGTGACGATTTACCACGAAATTCAGATAGGCCAGGATTGTCTGATTCAGTCAGGCACCGTTATTGGTGCTGATGGTTTTGGCTATGCCAACGATCGCGGCAACTGGGTGAAAATTCCGCAGCTGGGCACGGTTATCATTGGCGATCGGGTCGAAATTGGTGCCTGTACGACCATCGATCGTGGTGCTCTTGATAACACTCTGATCGGCAATGGTGTTATCATAGACAACCAGTGTCAGATTGCGCACAACGTTGTGATCGGGGATAACACCGCGGTTGCCGGTGGTGTGATCATGGCGGGTAGTCTGAAGATTGGACGTTACTGTATGATTGGCGGTGCCAGCGTCATTAACGGCCATATGGAGATCTGTGACAAAGTCACCGTAACCGGTATGGGCATGGTCATGCGCCCAATCACAGAGCCTGGGGTATACTCATCGGGTATCCCACTGCAACCCAACAAAACCTGGCGTAAAACGGCAGCTTTAGTGATGAACATCGATGACATGAGCAAACGCTTAAAAGCCATCGAACGCAAGCTCGGCAAAGACGAGTAAGCGCACCACGCTAGCCGCTTTCATAATAAAGCAGCGTACCTTCTCTTCACTCCGGAACACTCCAGCGTGCGGCGGCAGGTATCTTAAGTAAGTGAAACGCCACTGAACTGATTTGCGGCCTGCGAATGATCATTTGATCGGTGCAGGCCGTGTTATTGTTGCCATCAGATTTTTAGGACAGGAAGAGTATTTTGACAACTGAAACGCATACTCTGAAAATTGAAGAGATTTTAGAACTGCTGCCGCACCGCTATCCGTTTTTGCTGGTTGATCGCGTGCTGGATTTTGAAGAGCACAAATATCTGCGTGCGGTAAAGAACGTTTCTGTTAATGAACCGTTTTTCCAGGGCCATTTCCCTGGTAAACCGATTTTCCCAGGCGTTCTGATTCTGGAAGCGATGGCGCAGGCGACCGGTATTCTGGCGTTCAAAAGCGTCGGTAAGCTGGAACCAGGCGAGCTCTACTACTTTGCCGGTATCGACGAAGCGCGCTTCAAGCGCCCGGTGGTACCAGGCGACCAGATGATCATGGAAGTGACCTCGAGAAAACCCGTCGTGGTCTGACGCGTTTTAAAGGCGTTGCCACCGTTGACGGCAAAATTGTCTGTGAAGCGACCATGATGTGTGCCCGTAGCCGGGAGGCATAATTAGTGATTGATTCAACCGCCATTATTCATCCGACGTCCATCATTGAAGAGGGTGCCGTGATCGGTGCCAATGTTCACATCGGCCCGTTCTGCATCGTTGGTGCTAATGTGGAGATCGGTGAAGGGACGGTACTCAAATCACACGTTGTGGTGAATGGCCACACGCGTATCGGCAAAGATAACCAGATCTACCAGTTCGTTTCGATTGGTGAAGTGAACCAGGATCTGAAATATGCCGGTGAGCCGACCCGTGTTGAAGTTGGCGATCGCAACCGCATCCGCGAGAGCGTCACCATCCATCGCGGCACCACGCAGGGCGGCAACCTGACCAAAGTCGGCAGTGATAATCTGCTGATGGTCAATGCTCACGTTGCACATGACTGCGTAATCGGTAACCGCTGCATTCTGGCCAACAACGCCACGCTGGGCGGCCATGTGACCATTGATGATTTTGCTATCATCGGCGGTATGACGGCGGTGCATCAGTGGTGCACTATCGGCGCACACGTGATGGTCGGCGGTTGTTCTGGCGTTGCGCAGGATGTACCGCCGTACGTTATCGCTCAGGGCAACCATGCCACGCCGTTTGGCGTGAACATTGAAGGCCTGAAGCGCCGTGGCTTTAGCAAAGAGGCGCTACACGCTATCCGCAACGCGTACAAACTGCTGTACCGCAGCGGCAAAACGCTGGATGAAGTGAAGCCAGAGATCGAAGCGCTGGCGAAGCAGCACAGCGAAGTGCAGCCTTTCTACGACTTCTTTGCCCGTTCTACCCGTGGATTGATCCGTTAATCCATGTCAGTGCGTCCCTTAACGATTGCCCTGGTCGCCGGAGAAACCTCCGGCGATATTCTTGGTGCAGGTCTCATCCGTGCGCTTAAAGCGCGCCATCCCGATGCGCGCTTTGTGGGCGTGGCCGGCCCGCTGATGCAGGCCGAGGCTGTGAAGCCTGGTATGAGATGGAAGAGCTGGCGGTAATGGGCATTGTGGAAGTGCTTGGTCGGCTGCGCCGTTTACTGCACATTCGCAAAGATTTGACGCAGCGCTTTAGCACGCTCAAACCTGATGTGTTTGTCGGCATTGATGCACCCGATTTCAATATCACGCTTGAGGGCAACCTCAAACGCGCCGGTATTCGTACTATTCACTATGTCAGCCCTTCAGTCTGGGCCTGGCGCCAGAAGCGCGTATTCAAAATTGGCCGCAACACTAATCTTGTGCTGGCCTTTCTGCCGTTTGAAAAAGCCTTTTACGATCGGTATAACGTGCCGTGCCGCTTTATTGGTCACACCATGGCCGATGCCATGCCGCTGCAGCCCGACAAAGCCGCTGCGCGCCGTGAATTAGGGATTGCTGAAGAGGCGATTTGTCTTGGCCTGCTGCCGGGCAGTCGTGGGGCAGAAGTGGAGATGCTCAGCGCGGATTTCCTGCGTGCTGCACAGCTGCTGCGCCAGCGTTACCCGACGCTGGAGATCGTTGTACCGCTGGTAAACGCCAAACGCCGTGAGCAGTTTGAGCAGATCAAAGCGGAGGTAGCACCAGAGCTGCCCATGCATCTGCTGGATGGCAAAGGCCGTCAGGCTATGCTGGCCAGCGACGCCGCAATCCTGGCATCCGGCACTGCCGCGCTGGAGTGCATGCTGGCAAAATGCCCGATGGTGGTGGGCTATCGCATGAAGCCCTTTACCTTCTGGCTGGCAAAACGGCTGGTTAAAACGCCTTACGTCTCGCTGCCTAATCTGCTGGCCGGGCGCGAGCTGGTGAAAGAGCTGTTGCAGGACGAATGCCAGCCGGAGGCACTGGCCTCCGCGCTTGAACCACTGCTGCACGCTGGACCGGAGCGCGACGCACTGCTGCACACCTTTACTGAATTACACCAGCAGATTCGCTGGAATGCCGACGAGCAGGCCGCGGATGCAGTACTGGAGATCGCCAATGGCTGATTTTATTTATCCCGATGCCCGGCTGATTGCCGGCGTTGACGAAGTCGGACGCGGTCCGCTGGTGGGCGCAGTGGTGACCGCGGCCGTGATCCTCGATCCTGCCCGGCCGATTGTCGGTCTGGCGGATTCAAAAAAGCTGTCTGAAAAGCGCCGTCTGGCGTTATACGATGAGATCAAAGAGAAGGCGCTGGCCTGGAGCCTGGGGCGCGCTGAACCGGAAGAGATCGATCGGCTCAATATTCTGCACGCCACCATGCTTGCCATGCAGCGCGCGGTGGCAGGATTAGCGATTGCCCCCGATTTTGTGTTGATTGACGGTAATCGCTGTCCGGCCTTGCCGATGCCATCGCTGGCGGTGGTGAAGGGCGATAGCCTGGTACGTGAGATCAGTGCAGCCTCAATCATTGCGAAGGTCACGCGCGATCGTGAAATGGCCGAGCTGGATGTACAATTCCCGCAGTATGGCTTCGCCCGGCACAAAGGCTATCCCACTGCGCTGCACATGGAAAAACTGACGCAGTTTGGCGTCACACCTCACCATCGCCGCAGCTTTGCGCCGGTGCGTAACGCCCTGATTGATGCTGACGTGCTGGCGGCACGCACGACAACTACGCTTTAATAGCCTGACGCTGTTTTAACCGGAAACTGATATGGCTGAACCCCGTTTTATACATCTGCGCGTCCATAGCGACTACTCGATGGTTGATGGTCTGGCAAAAACCGGGCCGCTGGTAAAAAAAGCCGCGGCGCTGGGCATGCCGGCCATTGCCATCACGGACTACATCAATCTGTGCGGGCTGGTGCGCTTCTACGGCAGCGCACACAGCGCAGGCATCAAGCCGATTGTCGGCGCTGATTTTCACGTCGCCAGCGAGTTAATGGGTGATGAGCTGACGCAGCTGACGGTGCTGGCGGCAAATAACACGGGTTATCAGAACCTGACGCTGCTGATTTCGCGTGCCTATCAGCGCGGTTACGGCATTGCCGGCCCGATTATCGATCGCGACTGGCTGGCTGAGCTGGGCGAAGGCCTGATTCTGCTCTCCGGGGGTCGGCGTGGTGATGTTGGCCGCAGCCTGCTGCGCGGCAACAGTGCGCTGGTGGCTCAGTGCCTCAGCTTCTATCAGCAACACTTTCCTAATCGTTACTACCTTGAACTGACGCGTACCGGTCGCGCCGACGAAGAGGCGTATCTGCATGCCGCCGTTGAACTGGCGATTGCCGAAGGCGTGCCGGTGGTGGCCACCAACGAAGTCTGCTTCCTGAATGAAGAGGATTTTGACGCGCATGAAATCCGCGTAGCGATTCACGACGGCTACACGCTGGACGATCCCAAGCGTCCGCGCAATTACAGTCCTCAGCAATATATGCGCAGCGAAGAGGAGATGTGCGAGCTGTTCTCGGACATCCCGGAAGCGCTGGCAAACAGCGTAGAGATTGCTAAGCGTTGTAACGTCACGGTACGCCTTGGCGAGTACTTCCTGCCGCAATTCCCGACCGGTGAAATGACCACCGAAGACTTCCTGGTGATGAAGTCCCGCGAGGGGCTGGAGGAGCGTCTGGCATTTCTGTTCCCGGATGCGGAAGAGCGCGCGCAGAAACGTCCGGAGTACGATGAGCGTCTGGAGATTGAACTTAACGTTATCAACCAGATGGGTTTCCCCGGCTACTTCCTGATCGTGATGGAGTTTATTCAGTGGTCGAAGGATAACGGCATCCCGGTTGGACCGGGCCGTGGTTCCGGCGCCGGTTCGCTGGTGGCCTATGCGCTGAAAATCACCGACCTCGACCCGCTGGAGTTTGACCTGCTGTTCGAACGTTTCCTTAACCCGGAACGTGTCTCGATGCCCGACTTCGACGTCGATTTCTGCATGGAGAAACGTGACCAGGTGATCGATCACGTGGCGGAGATGTACGGGCGCGAAGCGGTTTCGCAGATCATTACCTTCGGTACGATGGCGGCGAAAGCGGTTATCCGCGACGTGGGCCGCGTGCTCGGGCATCCGTATGGCTTCGTGGATCGCATCTCCAAGCTGATCCCGCCCGATCCCGGTATGACGCTGGAGAAAGCGTTCCAGGCTGAGCCACAGCTGCCGGAAATTTACGAGGCAGACGAAGAGGTCAAAGCGCTGATCGACATGGCGCGTAAGCTGGAAGGCGTTACGCGTAACGCCGGTAAACACGCCGGTGGTGTGGTTATCGCGCCGACCAAAATCACCGATTTTGCCCCGCTTTACTGTGACGAGAACGGCCAGTTCCCGGTGACGCAGTTCGATAAGAACGATGTAGAGTATGCCGGACTGGTGAAGTTTGACTTCCTCGGTCTGCGCACGCTAACCATCATCGACTGGGCGCTGAAGATGATCAACCCGCGCCGTGAGAAGCAAGGGTTACCGCCGATCGATATCGCCGCGATTCCGCTGGATGACAAGAAAAGCTTCGACATGCTGCAGCGTTCGGAGACCACCGCCGTATTCCAGCTTGAATCGCGCGGCATGAAAGATCTGATTAAGCGCCTGAAGCCGGACTGCTTCGAAGATATGATCGCACTGGTGGCGCTGTTCCGTCCGGGGCCGCTGCAGTCAGGCATGGTGGACAACTTTATTGACCGTAAGCACGGGCGTGAAGAGATCTCCTATCCGGATATTCAGTGGCAGCATGAAACCCTGAAGCCGGTACTGGAACCCACCTACGGCATTATCCTGTATCAGGAACAGGTGATGCAGATTGCGCAGGTGCTCTCCGGCTATACGCTGGGCGGCGCAGATATGCTGCGACGCGCGATGGGTAAAAAGAAACCCGAAGAGATGGCCAAGCAGCGTTCGGTATTCAAGGACGGCGCGGAGCAGATGGGCGTCGACGGCGAGCTGTCGATGAAGATCTTCGACCTGGTAGAGAAATTTGCCGGTTACGGTTTTAACAAGTCGCACTCCGCCGCTTATGCGCTGGTCTCCTATCAGACACTGTGGCTGAAAGCGCACTATCCGGCCGAGTTCATGGCAGCGGTTATGACCGCCGATATGGATAACACAGAGAAGGTGGTCGGCCTGGTGGACGAGTGCTGGCGCATGGGGCTGAAGGTGCTGCCGCCGGACATTAACTCCGGGCTCTATCCCTTCCACGTCAATGACGAAGGGGAGATCGTGTACGGCATCGGCGCCATTAAAGGCGTGGGTGAAGGCCCCATTGAAGCGATTCTTGAGGCACGTAATCAGGGCGGCTACTTTAAAGAGCTGTTCGATCTCTGTGCCCGTACCGACACGAAGAAGATCAACCGCCGCGTGATGGAGAAGCTGATCATGTCGGGGGCGTTTGATCGGCTGGGTCCACATCGCGCTGCGTTAATGAGCGCGCTGGGCGATGCGCTGAAAGCTGCCGATCAGCATGCCAAAGCCGAAGCCATCGGGCAGGCGGATATGTTTGGCGTGCTGGCGGATGAGCCGGAACAGGTGGAGAATTCCTACGCCAGCGTTACGCCGTGGCCGGAGCAGGTGCAGCTGGATGGCGAGCGGGAGACGCTCGGCCTGTATCTGACCGGCCATCCGATTAATCAGTATCTGAAAGAGATTGATCGCTACGTTGGCGGCATGCGCCTGAAAGACATGCATCCAACAGAACGTGGTAAAGTAATCGTCGCGGCGGGGCTGGTGATTGCCGCCCGCGTGATGGTCACCAAGCGCGGCAACCGAATTGGTATTTGTACTCTCGACGACCGCTCTGGTCGTTTAGAAGTGATGTTATTTACCGATGCGTTAGATAAATACCAGCAGTTGCTGGAGAAGGACCGTATCCTGATCGTCAGTGGACAGGTCAGCTTTGATGACTTTAGCGGTGGACTTAAAATGACCGCCCGTGAAGTTATGGACATCGACGAAGCGCGGGAAAAATACGCGCGTGGACTTGCTATCTCGCTGACGGACAGGCAAATTGATGACCAGCTTTTAAACCGTCTCCGCCAGTCTCTGGAGCCTCACCGCTCCGGGACGATTCCGGTGCATCTCTATTACCAGAGAGCAGATGCGCGGGCGAAGCTGCGTTTCGGTGCAGCGTGGCGTATTTCGCCCAGCGATCGTTTACTTAACGATTTGCGGTCGTTAGTAGGGTCGGAGCAGGTGGAACTGGAGTTTGACTAAAACAGGAACATTATGAGTCTTAATTACCTGGATTTTGAGCAGCCAATCGCAGAACTGGAAGCGAAGATCGATTCGCTGAAATCGATTGGTCGTTCGGATGAAAAACACGATATTAATCTGGATGAAGAAGTGCAGCGTCTGCGCGAGAAAAGCGTCGAGCTGACCCGTAAGATCTTCTCCGATTTGGGTGCATGGCAGGTTGCGCAGCTGGCGCGCCATCCGTTGCGTCCTTACACGCTGGATTATGTCCGTAACGCGTTTGATGACTTTGACGAGCTGGCGGGCGATCGCGCTTACGCGGATGACAAAGCCATTGTCGGCGGCATTGCCCGTTTAGACGGGCGCCCGGTGATGATCATTGGTCATCAGAAAGGCCGCGAAACCAAAGAGAAAATCCGCCGCAACTTCGGTATGCCTGCACCAGAAGGCTATCGTAAAGCGCTACGTCTGATGGAGATGGCAGAGCGCTTCAAAATGCCTCTGATTACCTTCATCGATACGCCTGGTGCTTATCCGGGCGTGGGTGCAGAAGAGCGTGGCCAGTCAGAAGCGATTGCACGTAACCTGCGCGAGATGTCCGGGCTGAAGATTCCGGTGATTTGTACCGTGATCGGTGAGGGCGGCTCCGGTGGCGCGCTGGCTATCGGCGTTGGCGATAAAGTGAATATGTTGCAGTACAGCACCTATTCGGTGATTTCACCGGAAGGCTGTGCGTCGATTCTGTGGAAAAGCGCCGATAAGGCGCCGCTGGCTGCCGAAGCGATGGGCATCACAGCCGATCGTCTGAAAGAGCTGAAGCTGATCGATTCGATCATTCCTGAACCTTTGGGCGGCGCGCATCGTCACCCGGTGGATATGGCTGCGGCGCTGAAACAGCAGCTGCTGGCGGATCTGGCCGATCTCGATGTGCTGAACACCGAAGAGCTGCTCAACCGCCGCTATCAGCGTTTGATGAGCTACGGCTACGCGTAAATACGTTGGCTGGTATAAGAAAGCGGACTCCGGTCCGCTTTTTTTATGCCTGTTTTCTGCTGTGGGATCACCGCGCTGTTAATCTGCGTAGGGTGGCCATTTATGGCCACCTGGTTCGCGGGCGTCGCTGCAGGTTAGGGTGTCTGGTCCGGACAAGGCCAGCCCGATCGCAAAGACACAACGCATCCCTGCAGATCGGCCGGGCCATCCCTGGCCCGGACGCTTTGCTCTTCGGGCTGGCCTGGTCCGGCCCCACAGCGTTCTGCGTCGCAGTTGCCCCGCAGCGTTCTGCGTCGCGACAGGCGAGTGCAATTAATTGTTGCGGCGCGATTAATCGCGCCAGACCTATTCAGCCCCGCTTTCCGGAACATTCACCCGCCACTTTTCGCTATCCTTATTCAGTGCCACAACACCACAGGAGGTGAGCATTGAATATTATTGCGATCATGGGACCGCACGGCGCGTTCTACAAAGATGAACCGATTCGCGAGCTGGATGCAGCGCTTAAGCTTCAGGGTTTTCAAACCGTCTATCCCAGCAACGCCAGCGACCTGCTGAAACTGATCGAACACAATCCGCGCATCTGCGGCGTCGTCTTTGACTGGGATGAATACAGTCTGGCGCTGTGCAGCGATATCAATCAGCTTAACGAATCCCTGCCGCTGTACGCTTTCATTAACACGCACTCCCAGATGGATGTCAGCATTAATGAGATGCGCATGGCGCTGCAGTTCTTTGAATATGCGCTTAATGCTGCCGATGACATCGCGCTGCACATCCGGCAATACACCGATGAGTACATCGATAAAATTATGCCGCCGCTGACTAAAGCGCTGTTCACGTACGTCAAAGAGGGCAAGTACACCTTCTGTACGCCGGGCCATATGGGCGGCACCGCGTTTCAAAAAAGCCCGGTCGGCAGCCTGTTTTATGATTTTTTCGGCGCGAACACGTTAAAGGCGGATGTCTCAATATCGGTGACTGAACTCGGCTCGCTACTGGATCACACCGGCCCGCATTTAGAGGCGGAGGAGTATGTGGCGCGCACCTTTGGTGCCGAACAGAGCTATATGGTGACCAACGGTACCTCAACCTCCAATAAAATCGTGGGGATGTACGCGGCGCCTGCGGGCAGCACGGTACTGATTGACCGCAACTGCCATAAGTCGCTGACGCACCTGCTGATGATGAGCGACATTATCCCGATTTGGCTCAAGCCAACGCGCAACGCGCTGGGAATTTTAGGCGGCATTCCGCAGCGTGAATTTACCCGCGACAACATCCAATACAAAGTGGATAACACGCCGCGCGCCAGCTGGCCGGTGCATGCGGTGATCACGAACTCTACCTATGACGGCCTGCTGTATAACACCCAATACATCAAACAAACGCTGGAGGTGCCGTCGATCCACTTTGACTCCGCCTGGGTGCCGTACACCAACTTTCACCCGATTTACGCCGGCAAAAGCGGCATGAGCGGTGAGCGGATTCCCGGCAAAGTGATTTATGAAACCCAGTCAACGCACAAACTGCTGGCAGCGTTTTCTCAGGCCTCGCTGATTCATATCAAGGGGGATTACGATCACGACACCTTCAACGAAGCGTACATGATGCACACCACCACCTCACCGAGCTATGCGATCGTCTCCTCAATTGAAACGGCGGCGGCGATGCTGCGCGGTAATCCGGGCAAAAGGCTGATTAATCGCTCGGTGGAGCGGGCGCTGCATTTCCGGCGCGAAATACAGCGGCTGCGTGAAGAGTCAGATGGCTGGTTCTTTGATATCTGGCAGCCTGAACAGGTTGATGAAGCAGAGTGCTGGGCAATCCAGCCGGGTGACGAGGCGTGGCACGGCTTTACCCTGGCGGATCGCGATCACATGTATCTCGATCCGATCAAAGTCACTATTCTGACGCCGGGCATGAGCGAGTTGGGTGAGATGGCGGAAGAGGGGATCCCGGCGGCGCTGGTGGCAAAATTCCTTGATCAGCGCGGCATCGTAGTAGAGAAAACCGGACCGTACAATCTGCTGTTCCTGTTCAGTATCGGCATTGATAAAACCAAAGCGATGAGCGTACTGCGCGGCCTGACGGAGTTCAAACGCGCTTACGATCTCAACCTGCGGGTGAAAAATATGCTGCCGGATCTTTATGCCGAAGATCCGGATTTCTATCGCAATATGCGTATCCAGACGCTGGCGCAGGGTATCCATCAGCTGATCCTGCAACACGATCTGCCGCGCCTGATGCTCAAAGCCTTTGACGTGCTGCCTGAGATGAAAATGACGCCGCACCAGGCGTTTCAGCGCCAGGTTAAGGGGCAGGTGGAGACTGTGGATATCCGTGAGCTGGTGGGGCGCATCTCTGCCAACATGATTCTGCCCTATCCGCCAGGCGTGCCGCTGGTGATGCCCGGTGAGATGATCACGGAGCAGAGTCGCGCGGTACTCGATTTCCTGCTGATGCTCTGCACCATCGGACGGCACTATCCCGGCTTCGAGACGGATATTCACGGCGCCACCTTAACCGAAGATGGACGCTATCTGGTGCGCGTGCTACGTGAGGATAACCCACGTTAAGTTCGGATAAATGCCTCTTTTCAGCATGGCACAGGGCACGTAGGCTAAGCGGCTCAGAATCATACCGGAGCCGCTATGCTGCAGATAAAACAGATCCACCACATCGCCATTATTGCCACCGATTATCAGCGCAGTAAGGCGTTTTATTGTGACGTATTGGGCTTTGAGTTACTGGGTGAGTACTACCGTGCCGAACGCGATTCATGGAAAGGGGATCTTGGCCTGAAGGGTGTCTATACCATTGAGCTGTTCTCGTTCCCTTCACCGCCGCCGCGCGTCAGCGGGCCGGAAGCCTGCGGCCTGCGCCATCTGGCGTTCTGCGTAGAGGATGTGGAACAGTCGGTTGCTGCGCTGGCGGACAAGGGCGTCGTGTGCGAGCCCATTCGCATTGACGCGCTGACCGGCAAAGCCTGTACCTTCTTCCCCGATCCGGACGGTTTGCCGCTGGAGCTCTATCAGGCGTAAAATAGCGCCCGCTGCGGGCCGCAATCAGGCGGCTCGCTCTGACGGAACGCGCGCATGTCTCTTCCTTCTCTTACTGCCCAACTGCAACCCGACGGCTGTTATGCCGTGGCGTTCAGCGGCGGGCTGGACTCTACCGTACTGCTGCATCAACTGGTGTGCTGGCAACAGCAGCACCCGCAGCTGCGCGTGCGTGCGTTGCATGTACATCATGGCCTGAGCCCCAATGCCGACAGCTGGGCGGAGCACGCTCTTCGCATCTGCCAGCAGTGGCAGATTCCCTGTGCGGTGTTGCGTGTGCAGGTAGATAGCCGTGACAGCGGTATCGAAGCGGCAGCGCGGACCGTACGTTATCAGGCGCTGTTTGCTGATCTGCAGCCCGGTGAGCAGCTGCTGACGGCTCAGCATCTCGACGATCAGTGTGAAACCCTGTTGCTGGCGTTGAAGCGCGGCAGCGGTCCGGCCGGGCTGGCGTCGATGCCGGCGCAGCGTCAGTACGGTGCGCATCAGCATCTGCGTCCGCTGTTGTCGGTCAGCCGCCAGCAGCTGGAGAGCTATGCGATGCAACATCAGCTCAGCTGGATTGAGGACGAAAGCAATGCCGATGTCCGCTACGATCGTAACTTTCTGCGCCAGCAGATTTTGCCGCTGCTACAGGCGCGCTGGCCGCACTTCAGCGCTGCCGCTGCGCGCAGTGCCGCGCTGTGCGGTGAGCAGGAGCAACTGCTTGATGAACTGCTGGCGGAGCAGCTGGCACAGCTCACCGATCAGCAGGGCGCGCTGCATTTCCCGCCGCTGTTGGCCATGAGTGAAGCGCGACGTCACGCGCTGCTGCGCCGCTGGATTACCCGCCAGGGCGGTGCCATGCCGTCACGTGAGGCGCTCAGGCGTATTACCGATGAGGTTATGCACTGCCGGGAGGACGCACAGCCCTGTCTGCGCTTCGGCGCTTTTGTACTCAGGCGCTATCGTGAGCAGCTTTTCTGGTTGCCGCACCAGACCTCATTACGTCAGCATGCGCTGGTCTGGCATACGCTTAGCCAGCCGCTGTCACTGCCGGATGGGCTGGGAACCGTGCAGGCTGATTTCACGACGTGCGCCATGCGGCTGCCGGCAGAGGATGAACAGATCAATGTTCGCTTTCAGGCGCACGGCTATTATCACCTGCAAGGCCGTGCTGGCGGCCGCGAGATGAAAAAACTGTGGCAGGAGTTAGGCGTTCCGCCGTGGCAGCGTGAACGTATCCCGTTGATTTACTACAACCAGACACTTATGGCTGCTCCGGGGCTGTTTATTACCCGAGAAGGCGCAACCCGCGATACAGCGGGCTGGCAGGCGATCTGGTCACAACAATAACAGGAAGAGCAATGATGAAACACTGGATGGCAGCTGCGTTGCTGGCTGCGACTTTACCGGCCTTTGCAGAGGGCGATGCCAATGCCGGCGCACAGAAAGCGGCGAGCTGTATGGCGTGTCACGGTGCGGAAGGGAAAAGCGCGGTACCGCTCTATCCGAATCTGGCCGGACAGCATGCGCCGTATTTGCTGCACTCACTGCAGGCTTACAAAAAAGGGGAGCGCAGCGGCGGACAGGCTGAAGTGATGAAAGCGTTTGTGGCAGGGCTGAGCGATCAGGATATGGAAGATTTGTCGGCGTATTACAGCTCGCTTAAGCCGTAAGCGGGAAGGGCGGGAGAGGTTTCCCGCCCGTGAGAGGGATTACTCGTCTTCGCTGACGATAACCGTACCCAGATCGGGATGGCTGAAGCTGGCGATATGGTCAAGCCGCAGTTCGCGGGTTTCTCCGGAGAGATCCACCACCAGATATTCGACGTTTTTACGCGAAACCATATCTACGGCTTTCGCCTTGAGATGATCGCCATTTTTCAGTTCCAGCGACAGCGTCCAGTGTTTGGTGCAGGCGAGTTCGAGGTTGTCGTAATCATCGCAATTGATGGGTTTGTAGGCTTCATTCGTCAACATAGTCGCTCACCAATAAGTTTGCAGCGGCATACGCTGCTTGTTCCCTGACAGAAGAGTTTAGCGCAGAATTAGCGGCAATATCATTGAGTGCATTCAGCGCGCAGCCAATCGCGTCCGGCACATACCCCAGGTCGCCGCTACCGATTTCGGCATACTTCTGGCGAACTAACTCACAATACTTTTGCACTTACACCTCCTCAGCAGAGCATTAATACTCTGGTTGATATGCGACTATATCACAGGGTTTTCATGGAAATCAGCCTGGGGGCCGCAGGATGGAGACAAAGAAAATGAGAAAAGTGACAGCCAGCACTGGACTCAGCAGTTCAGGCTGCGCACAAAAGGTTAAGTTGATGAACAGGTTATTTAACGATACAACGCCGCTGTTAACGGCGGGTGACAGATGATTGTGCTGTCACGTTCGGTTGCACTTCCCGACAATGAGGTAGAGCTTAGTGCCATTCGTGCTCAGGGGGCGGGTGGCCAGCATGTGAACAAAACCTCTACCGCCATTCACCTGCGCTTCGATATTGCGGCCTCATCGCTGCCCGCTTTTTACAAGGAGCGCCTGCTGGCGGCGAACCATCACCTTATCACTGCCGATGGCGTGGTGATCATTAAGGCGCAGGAGTACCGCAGCCAGGAGATGAACCGCGAAGCGGCCCTGCAGCGGCTGATAAATCTGATTCAGGAGTTGACCACACCAGAAAAAGTGCGGCGCGCCACGCGACCTACGCGGGCATCGAAAGAGCGGCGGCTGGAGGGAAAATCACGCCGCAGTAGTGTCAAAGCTATGCGCGGCAAAGTGCGCTAAAAAAAACGCCTCCGGCTGGAGGCGTTTACGCTTACTTGTTAAGGGCTTTCGTCAGGAAAGCGATGATATCGTGCTGCTTAATCATCTGCTTCTCGCTGGCAGAGCGAGATTTATACTCAATCTCTTCGTTATCAAGATTGCGATCGCCGATGACGATAGTGTGCGGCACGCCAATCAGCTCCATGTCCGCGAACATCACGCCCGGGCGCTCTTTACGGTCATCAAGAATGACGTCGATGCCTTTAGCGCGCAGCTCGCTGTAGAGCTGCTCTGCCAGCTCTTTCACGCGGAAAGATTTGTGCATGTTCATCGGCAAAATCGCCACTTCGAACGGTGCCAGCGCCGCCGGCCAGATGATGCCGCGTTCGTCATGGTTCTGCTCAATGGCTGCAGCCACCACGCGGGTGATGCCGATGCCGTAGCAACCCATGGTCATAACCTGGTTACGCCCATCTTCGCCCTGCACGGCGGCTTTCATCGCATCCGAATATTTGGTACCCAGCTGGAAGATGTGGCCGACTTCGATACCGCGTTTAATCTGCAGAACACCTTTACCGTCCGGACTTGGATCGCCCTCTACTACGTTACGGATATCCTCTACGCGCGCTTCCGGCAGATCGCGACCCCAGTTGATGCCCACAAAGTGCTGACCATCAATGTTTGCGCCGGCAGAGAAGTCGCTCATTTTGGCGACGGTACGGTCGGCAATCACCGGAATGGTCAGGCCAACCGGGCCGATAGAGCCGAAACCAGCACCGACGACGGCGCGGATCTCCTCTTCGCTGCCCATCTCCAGCGGTGCAGCCACGATATCCAGATGCTCCGCTTTGATCTCGTTCAGCTCATGGTCGCCGCGTACCAGCAGGGCAACCAGCGCATGGCCGCTCTCCCCGGTCGCCTTGACGATCAGTGTCTTAACGGTTTTCTCAACCGGAATCTGATGCTGCTCAACCAGCTCGGCGATGGTTTTAGCATTCGGCGTAGCGAACTGCGTCATCGCTTGCGTGGCAGCCGGACGCTCACCCGCAGGGGCCAGCGCTTCTGCTTTCTCAATGTTGGCCGCGTAATCGGATTCGCTGGAGAAGATCACATCGTCTTCGCCGCTCTGCGCCAGGACCTGGAACTCATGCGAACCGCTACCGCCGATGGAGCCGGTATCGGCCTGCACCGCACGGAAATCCAGACCCATACGGCTAAAGCTCTGGCTGTATGCGCGGTACATCGCGTCGTAGGTCTCCTGCAGAGACTCCTGCGACGTATGGAATGAGTAGGCGTCTTTCATCACGAACTCACGTGAACGCATGACGCCAAAGCGCGGGCGCACTTCGTCACGGAACTTGGTCTGAATCTGGTACAGGTTCAGCGGCAGCTGCTTGTACGAGCTCAGCTCGTTGCGGATCAGATCGGTCACCACCTCTTCATGCGTCGGGCCCAGCACGAACGGACGCTCATGGCGATCTTTAATGCGCAGCAGTTCCGGGCCGTACTGCTCCCAACGACCGCTCTCTTCCCACAAATCGGCAGGCTGTACCACCGGCATAGAGATCTCAATCGCGCCCGCGTTGTTCATCTCTTCGCGCACGATGTTTTCGACTTTTCGCAGTACGCGAATACCGGTTGGCAACCAGGTATAGAGACCGGAAGCCAGTTTGCGGATCATACCGGCGCGCAGCATCAGCTGGTGGCTGATCACTTCCGCGTCAGAAGGTGTCTCCTTCAGGGTGGAGAGCAGATATTGAGTAGTACGCATTGATTACGATTCCAGTTGTACGGAAGGACACGGACAAAAATTTGCTGGCGGCTAGTGTACCAGCGAGATCAATCACTCAAAAGCTTGTTTTCACGCGGATCAAGGGCGAGCACCTCAGTGCCTGTCTCATCAATGCGCCAGCGCACATTAAAATCGAGCAGCCAGGCGGCATACTCGCGATCGCGGCTTTCACCTTTGCGGTAAGCCGGGCGCGGATCCTGTGCCAGCACGTCAGTGATAAAGCGCATCAGCTGAGGATGATGACGCTGCTGTTGCTGGATCTGCTGCTGTGCCAGCGGTGAGAAGCGTATCGGCATACTGGCATCGGGCGCGGTCTGCGCGAAGCCAGCGCGCGCATCCGGCAGCGCTTCGGCAAAGGCAGATAGGGTTTGATATCCACTACCGGCGTGCCATCCACTAAATCAAGGCTGCCCAGCTGCAAAATCACCTGCTGCTTCTCACAGCGTATGCCTTTCAGCTCTACCAGCGACATGCCGATCGGGTTCGGGCGGAAGGTAGAGCGTGTCGCAAACACCCCCATGCGCGCATTGCCGCCAAGGCGCGGCGGACGCACGGTAGGGCGCCAGCCACCCTCCATCGTTTGATGAAAGACAAACAGCACCCACAGGTGGCTAAAGGCTTCCAGGCCGCGCACGGCTTCCGGCTGATTATAAGGCGGCAGCAGATGCAGCTCGCCGCCGCCATCCCGGACCAGCCCCGGCTGGCGCGGCACGGCGAACTTCTCTTTCCACGGCGATCGAATCACGCCAATTTGCGCGAAGGCAAATTCACTCATTGATTCGAGACTTTCAGCGCGGAGCCCTGACACACCGCCTGGCGGTAGCAGCCTGGCGTGCTGGTCACGATTTCGCATTTGTGCAGCAGAACCGCATTGGCCTTCATTCCAGCAGCTTTAATCTGCAGGCGCTTACGTGCGGTATTGAGATTGGGTGGCGAATCCTGGTTGCTGCTCTGGCAATCTTCACCAGCCACTTCACCCAGATCGCGGAACGGGTTGCTCACCAGGTCAGCGGCATCGGTGTAGATTTTTACCGGCGCCGGACGTGGAGCTGGCTTGTGCTGGGTTTCACTGGATGACTGCTGCGGGCGAGACGGAGCACTGCTTATCGGGTGATATTCACGAACACACCCGGTCAGCATCAATGCCAACAAGCAGAGCGGTAAAAAACGCATGGCAACATCCTCATGTAATAAAAAGTGGCGTTATTGAAACAAGGACGACCACAAATAACAAGTGAGCTGCGACATGCAGAAATAGAAAGGGCGGCCGAAGCCGCCCTGCAAGGCATGAAAAGTGAAACTTACCAGCCTTTCACTGCGCCGCCGTTGAAGATTTTATTAGCGGCTTCAGAGACCTCGTCAGATTGGTAAGCCTGCACGAATTTCTTCACGTTTTCCGCGTCTTTATTGTCTTCACGGCTCACGATCAGGTTCACGTAAGGGGAGTCTTTGTCTTCAACAAAGATGCCGTCTTTCGCTGGCGTCAGGCCAATCTGGCTGGCATAAGTGGTGTTGATTACCGCCAGAGCGATTTGTTGATCGTCCAGTGAGCGTGGCAGCTGCGGAGCTTCCAGTTCAACAATCTTCAGGTTTTTCGGGTTACCGGTGATATCCAGTGAGGTTGGCAGCAGGCCAACACCATCCTTCAGTTTGATCAGACCCACTTTCTGCAGCAGCAGCAGGGAGCGGCCAAGGTTGGTTGGATCGTTGGGGATAGCGATTTGCGCACCGTTCTGCAACTCATCCAGCGATTTGATCTTTTTCGAGTAACCGGCGATCGGGTAAACGAATGAGTTACCGACCGATACCAGCTTATAGCCGCGATCTTTGATCTGCTGATCCAGATACGGTTTGTGCTGGAAGGCGTTGACGTCGATATCGCCTTTGCTCAGCGCTTCGTTTGGCAGCACGTAGTCGTTAAACGTCACCAGCTCAACATCCAGGCCGTACTTGTCTTTAGCTACTTTTACCGCCGCTTCCGCGACCTGCTGCTCGGCACCGACAATCACACCCACTTTAATATGGTTGGGATCTTTTTCTTTCTGATCGCATCCTGCCAGCGCAATCGCGCCAATTAACGCACCCAGAGCGGCAATCTTTTTAAAGGTAATAGCCATATCCATTCCTTAATAGAGAAGTATTGATGTTGTTTGCTTATTTATGGGACACAGCGCGCACAATGCGGTCGCCACAGAATTGGATTAAATACACCAGAACGACCAGCAGAATCAGTACGGTATTCATCACGGTGGCGTTATAACCGATGTAACCGTACTGATATCCGATCTGGCCCAGACCGCCAGCGCCAACGGCTCCGCCCATTGCAGAGTAGCCGACCAGCGTAATCAGGGTAATTGTAGCGGCATTCACCAGACCCGGCAGCGCTTCCGGCAGCAGCACTTTACGCACGATCTGCAGCGGCGTAGCGCCCATTGCGCGTGAGGCTTCAATCAAGCCGGTTGGCAGCTCCAGCAGGGCGTTTTCGACCATACGTGCAATAAAGGGAGCAGCACCGACGGTGAGCGGCACAATCGCTGCCTGCAGACCAATCGACGTACCGACAATCGCACGGGTAAAGGGAATCATCCACACCAGCAGGATGATGAACGGAATAGAGCGGAAGATGTTTACCAGCGCAGACAGCACGCGATACAGCGCCGTATTGGCAAGAATCTGCCCCGGACGCGTGACGTAAAGCAGTACGCCTACCGGCAGACCGAGCACAAAACCAAAGAAGCCGGAGACGAAGGTCATCATCAGCGTTTCCCAGACGCCACGCGTCAGTAACCACAGCATCGCTTCAGACATAACCCAGCACCTCTACTTTTACATGATTCTCTTTCAGCCAGGCAATCGCGGCTTGCGTATCTGTTTCACTGCCGTCCATCTCAGCCAGCATAATGCCGAACTTTACACCACCGGCATAATCCATCTGCGCGCTGATGATGTTGTTATTCACGTTGAAGCGACGCGCAGCTTCAGAGAGCAGTGGCGCATCAACCGATTTACCGGTGAATTCAAGGCGCAGCAGCGGCACACTATCCGCGATGGCGGTTGCACTCATACGCTGTTGGTAATCGTCCGGAATATCCAGGTGCAGCGTGGACTGAATAAACTGCTGCGCCAGTGGCGTTTTCGGATGGGAGAACACTTCGCTTACGCTGTCTTTTTCAATCAGCTCACCGTTGCTGATCACGGCAACCTGATCGCAGATGCGCTTTACTACATCCATCTCATGGGTGATCAACAGAATAGTAATACCGAGACGGCGGTTAATGTCCTTCAGCAGTTCAAGGATAGAGCGCGTGGTTGCCGGATCGAGCGCGCTGGTGGCTTCATCGCAGAGCAGCACTTTAGGATTGCTTGCCAGCGCACGGGCAATCGCCACGCGCTGCTTCTGACCACCGGACAGATTCGCTGGCCAGCTATCGTGCTTATCCGCAAGACCAACCAGCTCCAGTAACTCTTTCACGCGCTTCTTTATCTCTTCGCGCGACAGGCTGCCCAGCTCCAGCGGAAGCGCAACGTTGCCAGACACGGTACGGGAGTTCATCAGATTAAAGTGCTGGAAAATCATGCCAATCTGACGGCGGGCCTGAGTTAACTGCCCGGAGGAGAAGGCGGTAAGATCCTGACCATCAACCAGTACGCGACCGGATGTCGGACGCTCAAGCAGATTGACGCAGCGAATCAGCGTACTTTTACCGGCACCGGATGAGCCGATGACGCCATAAATTTGTCCGGCAGGCACGTGCAGGCTAACGTTGGATAACGCCTGCACAGTACGTGACCCCTGCTGGAACACTTTGGTAATGTTTTCGAGTTTAATCATTTGTTTAATAGTTATCGTGTTGCGTTGTCCGTGGTGTATCGGCTTTCGCGCAGCCGCGCTGTGCGAAATTTGAATGGATGTTAAGGCATCCAGACGGCTAAATCAATCGAAGTCAATCAATCTGCGATTCTCCCGGCACACACAATCATGCGATACTGCGCGACATTATTTGCAGCAGGAGTTTCTACGTGGCGAACAAAGTCCCGGCTATTTTTCTTGATCGTGATGGCACCCTGAATATCGATCATGGCTATGTGCATGAGATCGACAATTTTCAGTTTATAGATGGCACCATTGAAGCGCTGCAGGCGTTAAAGAAGATGGGCTATGCGCTGGTGCTGGTGACAAACCAATCCGGTATCGCGCGCGGCATGTTTACGGAAGAGCAGTTCATGCAACTGACCGAGTGGATGGACTGGTCACTGGCGGACCGTGACGTCGATCTCGACGGTATCTATTTCTGCCCGCATTTACCCGATGCAAAAGTAGAGGCGTATCGACAGAGTTGCGACTGCCGTAAGCCGCAGCCAGGAATGTTGCTTTCAGCTCAGCAGGAGCTGGATATCGATATGGCCTCTTCTTATATGGTTGGCGATAAATTAGAAGATATGCAGGCAGCGCTGGCAGCAGGAGTAGGAACAAAAGTACTGGTCCGCAGTGGCAAACCCGTAACGGCAGAGGGTGAAGCAGCCGCCGACTGGGTTCTTAATAGTCTGGCGGACCTGCCGGCACGCATTAAAAAGGCGTAAATACAGGCGTATTGCACAAATTTCAAACGAACGGTAAAAAAGTTGAAATTTGCACTTGCGCTTCCGCAGAGTC
>NZ_MLFS01000028.1 GCF_002095485.1 Pantoea wallisii
GCGCGCATCCGCCTCCGTCGCATACTCCAGGTGATCGGCGGAGAGCGCACCGTAGCTGGCGGCCAGCGCCGCGCCCCCCAGCGCCGAGAGCTGCTCGGCGTGCAGCTTCACCGGCAAGCCGAGCGCATGTGCACAATCAAACACCGTGCGTACCTGCTGAGGTGAAAATGCCAGGTGTTCACAAAATGCATCGACGGCATCCGCCAGCCCCGCCGCTTTCACCTGCGGCAGCAGGCGTTCGCAGATGATATCGATCCACCCCTGCGGATTATCCTTAAACTCTGGCGGAAAACCGTGCGCCGCCAGACAGGTTGCCCGGACATCCGCGGGCACGCTCTGCGCCAGCTCGCGAATTGCGCGCAGCATGGTCAGTTCGCTCTGCTCATCCAGCCCGTAGCCGGATTTGATCTCTACCGTGGTGACGCCCTCCGCCAGCAGGCGATCGAGCCGCCAGCGCGCCGCGCGCACCAGTTCCTGCTGCGTGGCCGCGCGGGTGGCGCGTACCGTAGAGAGAATACCGCCACCCTGCGCCGCAATGTCGGCGTAGCTCACGCCATTCAGCCGCTGCTCAAACTCCTCGCTGCGATCGCCGGCAAATACCAGATGCGTATGGCAATCCACCAGGCCTGGCGTGATGATGCCGCCGTCAAATGTGTGCTGCTGACGCGCGGTAAAATCGGGCATCTCGCTGCGTGACCCTACCCAAATCAGTTCGCCGTTATCCACCGCCAGCGCACCGTCGGCGATCAGGTTGTAGTGCCCGTCACGCATGGTAACGATGTCCGCCCCCAGCCACAGGCTATCGATCTGCTTCATTTCTGCCATCCCACTCCCCTTCGCGTCAGACGATTTACACTCTGCATTAAAGTATGTATATGTATATACAACTTTCCGCCATAGAGGATCAACCATGGCTACCTATTTTGCCACCCGCGCACTGCTGGCCGATGGCTGGCGCAATAATGTCACCCTCTCTACGGACGCTACCGGCCAGATTAGCGCCATCGTGCCTGACAGCGCGCCCGGTGATGCCACGCTGCTGCACGGCGCGGTGATCCCGGCCATTGCCAACCTGCACTCGCACGCCTTTCAGCGCGCCATGGCCGGCCTGGCGGAAGTGGCTGGCGACCCGCAGGACAGCTTCTGGACCTGGCGCGATCTGATGTACCGCATGGTGCAGCGGCTGTCGCCTGAACAGGTAGGCGATATCGCCACGCACCTCTATATCGACATGCTAAAAGGCGGCTACTGCCAGGTCGCGGAGTTTCACTATCTGCATCACGATCCGCAAGGAAAACCCTATGCGGATGATGCCATGCTGCAGCAGCTGATGGCGGCCGCGGATACCGCCGGAATCGGCCAGACTTTACTGCCGGTGCTCTACAGCTACAGCGGTTTTGGGTCGCAGCCCGCCAGCGAAGGCCAGCGCCGCTTCATCCAGCAAACCGACGCCTGGCTGCAGCAGCAGCAGCGGGTGGCGGGCTGGTGCCACGAAAAACCGCTGTTTAATCATGGCATCTGTTTTCACTCGCTGCGGGCGGTGAGTGAAGCGCAGATGCAGGCGGTGCTGGCCGCCTGTCCACAGGATGTGCCGGTGCACATTCACGTGGCCGAGCAGGAGAAAGAGGTCAACGATAGCCTGGCGTGGAGCGGTGAACGCCCGGTTGCCTGGCTGCTCAATCGCTTTAACGTCGATCAACGCTGGTGTCTGATTCACGCCACGCACCTTGATGATGATGAAATTCAGCGCCTGGCAGCAAGCGGTGCCGTGGCTGGCCTGTGTCCGACTACCGAAGCCAATCTCGGTGACGGCATCTTCCCGGCGGTGGATTACATTGCGCGCGGCGGACGCTGGGGCATCGGTTCTGACAGCCACGTATCGCTCAGCGCGCTGGAGGAGCTGCGCTGGCTGGAGTATGCACAGCGGCTGCGCGACCGCCGCCGTAATCGCATCACCATACCGCAGCAGCCTTCGGTGGGCGATCTGCTCTGGCAGCAGGCGGCACAAGGCGGCGCGCAAGCCTGCGGCATTGCCGGTGGTGAACTGGCGGTGGGCAAGCGTGCCGACTGGCTGGTACTGGAGCAGGATGCGTTTCTTGGCAGCGTCAATACTGCCTCACTGCTTAATCGCTGGCTGTTTGCAGGCCAGCGCGCGCAGATTCGGGATGTGTTTGTCGCCGGACGCCAGGTGATTAGCGAGGGTCATCATCCGGCAGAGCAGGCCGCCGCCGCCCGCTTCGCCAGCGCCATGAGCGCCCTGCAGTGAGAACGCGCTTCGACTACGCCCGGCTACCGGTCAGCCGCTGGCGCAACGGGGGCGGCGCAACCCGCGAAATCATCAGCTACCCGCCGGGGGACGCGCCGTTCGCCTGGCGCGCCAGCATCGCCACCATTGATGCCGACGGCCCCTTCTCCGCTTTCCCCGGCATCGATCGCGTCATTACCCTGCTGCACGGCGACAGCGTGCTGCTGCGCAGTGAGCATGCGACGCAGCGCCTGCTGCCACATCAGCCGTGGGCGTTCCCCGGAGAGTGGGCGATCGACGCCCGGATCAACGGATGCTGTGAGGATTTCAATATCATGACGCGGCGCGACAGCTGGCACGCGCAGGTGGACGTTGTCGGGCACGCTGTCAGCAGCGAACACGGCGTTGCCTATGTGCTGGCGGGCGAGTGGGAGGCGGAAAACGGCGAGCGATGGCAGCCGCAGCAGGGCGTCTGGTGGCTGGATGAGCCGCTGCAGCTGGCTCCGCGCTCGGCGGAGGCCAGCCTGCTGTTTGTCGCGCTTAGCCGTGTCCCCTGAAGCGGCCCAGCAGCTTATACCGCGAGCCAGGGTAGAGCAGCCGCGCGTAGGTCACAATCTTGTTGTCGCTCCAGGTCTGGCGACGAATAAGCAGGCACGGCTCGTGCTCATCCAGCGCCAGATGTTTACGCTGGCGCAGATCCGGCAGCACCGCTTCCACAATGTGTTCGCCTGCGGTTAACGGCGCCACGCGCATCAGGTAGGTGTACGGCGTCATGCTGTGGTAGTCCTGGCTGAGGTAATCCGGCGCCACCAGCGGATTCACCAGACGATCTTCCAGCTGCACCGGCAGATCGTTTTCATAATGGACAATCAGCGAATGGTAGAGCGTCTGGCCGGTGGTCAGCCCCAGTACGGCGGCCTGTTCAGGATCGGCTTTCATCTGCCCAATCGACAAAATTTTGCAGCTGTGACTGTGGCCGCGCTGGGCAATTTCATCAGCGATGTTGTGCACTTCCAGCATCGCGGTGTAGCCCTTCATCTCCGCGACAAACGTTCCGACGCCTTGCATGCGCACCAGAAACCCTTCGCTGGTCAGCTCACGCAGCGCGCGGTTGATGGTCATCCGGCTGACGCCCAACTCGTTTACCAGCTCACTCTCAGACGGCACGCGCTGATTGGCTTTCCAGTGACCTTCACGGATTTGGCTGACGATAGCCTGTTTCACGCGCTGATAAATCGGGGCGGGCTCATCACCCATCGCTGCGGCTAACTGTGCAATTGCCGTTTGCTCCGCCATGTGCTGTTCCTTTTCTCAATGATGCCTGAAGTTTACTGTCTCAGGGCGTAAATGTATATACATCCAGAGGTGCAGCCGGGCCTGGTATGGTGCAGGCGATGCGTCATGCCAGTGCAGCCGCCGCGCGCAGCCTCCGTCGAGTGCGCAGTGCGGCGCATTTCACAGAATAAAACGAATCTGGCACAGCGCTTGCTACTTGTATAGACAAGATTAGACACTTATGCTTCACTCACAATATTCCATGGCGTCCGGCTGGTTACATCGCCTGTTACTGACCGCCGGATAACGCCAGATCACTTGTATAGACAGGAGTAGATTATGTTAGGTTCGGTTCAGGAAATTCGCCTCGTTCCCGGTGAAGTGGACCTCGCCACCTTACGCCTTATTTATCAGGAGAAGGTGACACTGCAGCTGGCGGAGGAGGCGCGCGCGGCCATTGAGCGCGCCCGTGAAACCGTGGATGCCATCGTCGCCTCGGGCAACGTGGTGTACGGCATTAATACCGGCTTCGGCAAACTGGCGCAGACGCAGATTCCCGCGGAGCGCCTGGCCGAACTGCAACGTAATCTGGTGCTGTCGCACAGCGTAGGGCTTGGCGATCTGCTGCCGGATAACGTCACGCGTCTGGTGATGGCGACCAAAATTATCAGCCTGGCGCGCGGCCACTCCGGCGTGCGGATTGCGCTGATTGAGGCGCTGCTGGCGCTGTTCAACGCCGGTATCATGCCGTGCATTCCGGCCAAGGGATCGGTCGGCGCCTCTGGCGATCTGGCTCCGCTGGCGCACCTCTCGCTGATGCTGCTGGGCGAAGGCCAGGTGCGCGTCGCCGGTGAGCTGATACCGGCAACTGAAGGGTTAGCGCGTGTCGGCCTGCAGCCGATTGTGCTGGGGCCAAAAGAGGGTCTGGCGCTGCTTAACGGCACGCAGGTCTCTACGGCGCTGGCGCTGCGCGGCCTGTTTGAAGCAGAAAACCTGTTTGCTGCGGGTTTGATGGCCGGTGCGCTGTCGCTCGAAGCAATTAAAGGTTCGGTAAAACCCTTCGATGCACGTATTCATCAGGCGCGCGGCCAGCACGGGCAAATTGCCGTTGCCGCCGCCGTCTCCGATCTGTTAACGGGCAGCGAAATCCTGAGTTCGCACACCCACTGCGGGCGCGTGCAGGATCCCTACTCTATTCGCTGTGTCCCGCAGGTGATGGGCGCCTGCCTGGATAACCTCAGCCATGCCGCGCGCGTCCTGCAGATTGAAGCCAACGCCGCCTCAGATAACCCGCTGGTGTTTAGCGACAGCGGTGATGTGATCTCCGGGGGCAACTTCCACGCCGAACCGGTGGCCTTCGCGGCCGACATCATTGCACTGGCGATTGCCGAAGTGGGCGCTATCTCGGAGCGCCGGCTGGCGCTGCTGCTGGATACCGGCCTCTCCGGCCTGCCGCCGTTCCTGGTCCGCGATGGCGGCGTCAACTCCGGCTTTATGATCGCCCAGGTGACGGCGGCAGCACTGGCTTCAGAGAACAAATCCCTTGCCCATCCGGGCAGCGTCGATAGCCTGCCGACCTCCGCCAATCAGGAAGATCACGTCTCCATGGCCACCTATGCCGCGCGCCGTCTGGGAGAGATGTGCTTCAACACCGCGGCTGTGGTGGGCATTGAGGCAATGGCGGCCGCTCAGGGCATCGATTTCCACCGGCCGCTGCAGAGTTCCGGCACCCTTGAGCAGGAGATGCAGCGCATCCGTGAACGGGTGGCCTTCCTCGATCAGGACCGTCTGTTAGCGCCGGATATTGAGTCCATGCGCCTGTGGGCCAGCAGCCATGCCTGGCCAGAATCCCTTACCGCGCTGCTGCCAAGCCAGCGTTCTACTGTTAATTAAGGAACCGATGATGAGCGAAACTTTGACTCAGGCTGTCGCCCGTGAAATCCGTGCGCCGCGCGGTAATGAACTGCACTGCGCCAACTGGCTGATTGAAGCGGCTTACCGCATGATTCAGAACAACCTTGATCCGGACGTGGCCGAACGCCCGGAGGATCTGGTGGTGTACGGCGGCATCGGTAAGGCGGCACGCAACCATGAGTGCTTCGAGCAGATTCTGCGTTCGCTGCGCGCGCTGCAGCCGGAAGAGACGCTGCTGATCCAGTCCGGTAAGCCGGTCGGCATTTTCCGTACCCACGCCGATGCCCCGCGCGTGCTGCTGGCGAACTCCAACCTGGTGCCGCACTGGGCCACCTGGGATCATTTCCACGAGCTGGATAAAGCCGGCCTGATGATGTACGGCCAGATGACAGCAGGCTCCTGGATCTATATTGGTGCGCAGGGCATCGTGCAGGGCACCTTTGAGACCTTTGCCGAAGCCGGGCGTCAGCACTACAACAGCGACCTCGCCGGGCGCTGGATTCTGACCGCCGGATTAGGCGGCATGGGCGGTGCACAGCCGCTGGCTGGCGTGCTGGCGGGTGCCTGTGTTCTGGCGATTGAGTGTCAGGAGTCACGTATCGATTTCCGTCTGCGCACCCGTTATCTCGACCACAAAGCCTATACCCTTGACGAAGCGCTGGCGCTGATTGAGAAAGCGACCCGGGCACGCCAGGCGATCTCCGTCGGCCTGTTGGGTAATGCGGCTGAGATCGTGCCGGAGCTGGTCAAACGCGCTCAGGCCGGTGGCATGAAGCCGGATATCGTGACCGACCAGACCTCCGCGCACGACCCGATCAACGGCTATCTGCCGGTAGGCTGGGATGTGGCGCGCTGGGAGGCGGAACGCGTCAGCAACCCTAAGGCAGTGGAAAAAGCGGCGCGCGCCTCAATGGCCGTACACGTGCAGGCGATGCTCGATTTCCACCACATGGGCGTGCCGACCGTCGATTACGGCAACAATATTCGTCAGGTGGCGCTGGATGAGGGGGTGAAAAACGCCTTCGACTTCCCGGGCTTCGTGCCGGCCTATATCCGTCCGCTGTTTTGTGAGGGTAAAGGGCCGTTCCGCTGGGTGGCGCTCTCTGGCGATGCCGAGGATATCCGCAAAACCGATGCGAAGCTCAAGGAGCTGTTCCCGGCGCATAAAAACCTGCATCGCTGGCTGGACATGGCGCAGGAGCGCATCGCTTTCCAGGGCTTACCGGCGCGGATCTGCTGGCTGGGGCTGGGCGAGCGCCACAAAGCCGCGCTGGCGTTCAATGAGATGGTACGCAACGGCGAGCTGAAAGCGCCGATCGTGATTGGCCGCGATCACCTCGACTGCGGTTCGGTGGCGTCACCTAATCGTGAAACCGAGGCGATGAAAGACGGTTCGGATGCGGTCTCTGACTGGCCGCTGCTCAATGCGCTGCTCAATACCGCCGGCGGCGCCACCTGGGTCAGCCTGCACCACGGCGGCGGCGTAGGCATGGGCTTTTCGCAGCACTCGGGCGTGGTTATCGTGTGTGACGGAACGACAGAAGCCGATGCGCGCCTTGGCCGCGTGCTGTGGAACGATCCGGCAACAGGCGTCATGCGCCACGCCGATGCCGGTTATGAGCAGGCACAGGCGTGTGCGAAAAAGTATGATCTGAACCTGCCGATGCAGCGTTAGTTCTCCCGTTGCGCACCGTGGCGCGCCCTCGCCTCTCTTCAGGGCCAGCCTGCTGGCTGGCCCTGTTATATTCCATTTACTTCTGACCTATAGCCAAATTATTCCTTTCGGCGATAGACGCCCCAGGTGCTTACCTCTACAGTGGAGACTTAACTTCCCGCGTCAGCGCCTGTGCCGCTGACGCTGCTGATGGAGCCTTACTTTATGAGCCTGCCTGCTGTCCTGCTGGGAAACGCCCTTACCTGGCGTCGTCAGTTTCATCAACATCCTGAGCTGGGTTATCAGGAGCTGCAGACCAGCGAGCAGGTGGCTGATGTACTGACGCAAGCCGGGCTCCAGGTTTTTCGCGGTCTGGCGGGCACCGGTGTCATCGGGACGCTGGAAAACGGTCCGGGGCCGGTGATTGGCCTGCGGGCCGATATGGACGCGCTGCCAATAACGGAAAAAGGCGATGCGCAGTGGAAATCAACGCGCCCGGGCGTGATGCATGCCTGCGGCCACGATGGACACACCACGATACTGCTTGCCGCCGCCTGCCAGCTCGCGGAAACGCGTAACTTCAGGGGTACGGTGCACTTCCTGTTTCAGCCTGCCGAAGAGAATCTGGGTGGCGCGCGAAAAATGGTTGAAGAGGGACTGTTTACGCGCTTCCCGATGGATGCCATCTACGCGATGCATAACTGGCCGGGGATGCCGGTGGGATCGCTGGCGGTCAACCCCGGCGCGATGATGGCCTCTCTCGATTCGTTTGAGATCACGCTGCACGGCAAGAGCTGCCATGCGGCGATGCCGGAGAGCGGCGCTGACCCAATGGTTGTGGCCGCCGAACTGATCCTGGCGCTGCAGACAATTCCGTCGCGGCGTCTGTCACCGCTGGCTTCGGCGGTGGTGAGCGTGACGCAAATTAGCGGCGGCGAAGCGATCAATGTGATCCCGGAACAGATAGTGCTGCGCGGTACGGTACGATGTTTGCAGAGCGACGTGCGCGATCGCGTGCGTGCGCTGATTGAGGATTTTGTCACTACCCTGCCGCGTCCGTTTGGCGTCAGCGGCAACATTCACTGGTATCCCGGCTATCCGGTCACCGCCAACCATGTAGCACCGGCTGAACAGGTGCGCGCCGTCGCCTGCCAGCTGCTGGGTGAGTCGCAGGTTGAGTGGCAGGTGAATCCATCGATGGCTTCTGAAGATTTTGCCTGCATGCTGGAAGCCTGCCCCGGCGCCTATTTCTGGCTTGGTGCCGATGGCGCAACGCCCTCTGCCCCGCTGCATAACGCCCGCTATGATTTTAACGATGCGCTGCTGCCGATCGGCATTACGTTCTGGCAGCAGCTGGTCGAGCACGTACTGCCGAAAGGTTAAGCGTTGCTGCGGAAAGATGCGCCGACGATAAGGCAAAAGGTGTCGCGAGGGGATTCAGCGCGTAGCCGTGTTGCTTAAACTATCCCGGGATCTACGCACACTCCACAACAGCGCGATTCATCGCGCCGTTGCGCAAGCTACTACGCCGCTCCGGTTATAGCGCAAAGGGCTGAAGATCTACATCCCCGCCTGCTGCAGCCGTGTTTCGGCCTCGGCCATGCTGGCTGATTCACCCGTGGCGACCAGGCAGCACGCCAGCTGCAGACGCAGCGCCTGGGGCATCGCCCGCGCGCCCTCCAGCACCTGTCTGATCCAGTCGGCGGTATCCTGCGCGCTTTTGCTTTCCGGTAATGCCAGTGCTGTTTCCGGCTGACGCTCAACCCACACTTCCGCGGCCGCTCCGGCACCCTGAATATAGTTGATGGCCGGGCAGCGCTGCGGATTGGCGTACACCTCGCCTTCAGTGCCGTTCAGTAAAATCGCCGGCGCATCAATATCCTGGAAAAACTTCCCGACGCGTGGCACATACTCCGGGTGTGAAACGCTTGCCAGACGCAGCGCGGCGCGCTCAGCAAACGGTGTCGCCAGCTTCGCCAGCGTATGCGCACTGTTACGTACGCCCATGCGCCAGCGCAGCGACAGCTGCTGCGCCACCGGCGCGCACAGGTGATCGATGGTGATAAATGCCAGCTCACCGTTATTCAGGGCAGCTTGTGCCTGCTCTGCACGGGTAACAGGGGTAATGCCCAGCGCCGCCAGCACCGCTTCGCTGGTGATGCGCGTAGGATCATCGCTGACGCCATGCAGCAGCACCGGAAAGCCCAGCTTCACCAGCAGTAGCGCCAGCAGAGGCGTCAGATTACCCTGCCGGCGCGCACCGTTATAGCTGGGGATCACAATGGGCATCGGGCGGTCGACCGGCGGCTGCAGCGACATCATGCGCTGCTGCATGGCGTGGTAAAAGCCCAGCATCTCCTGCTCGCCTTCCCCTTTAATGCGCAGCGCAATCAGTATGCCGCCCAGCTCCAGATCCGGGACGTTGCCATCCAGTATCGCGCTGTACAGCGCGACGGCAGTATCAAAATCGATGTCGCGCGCATGGTTCTTGCCGCGCCCGATCTCTTTAATAATTTTGTTCAGTTCCATCAGGGCACTCCCGCTTCCAGGGCGCACCGTTTCCGGCGGCCAGATGAGGTATTGCGGCCACTGCCGCCTGCTCAGGATTTTTTTCGGCGTTTTGCAGGCTTGCTCGCTTCCGGTACCGGCGGTTGTTCAATCGGAAACACCGGTAACGCAGCCAGCAGGCGGCTGCCATACGATTTGTTGATCAGACGGCGATCGTAAATCACGATTTCACCAAAGCAGCTGTGGCTGCGAATCAGCCGTCCGACCTGCTGAATCAGCGTAAACGACGCGCTGGGTAAACTCTGCACTTCAAACGGGTAGCGCCGCAGGCTCTTCAGCCACTCCCCTTCGGTCAAAATTACCGGACTGTCCACCGGGGGAAAAGCAATTTTATGAATATGCACCTGCGACAGCAGATCGCCTTTCAAATCCAGCCCTTCCGCGAAGGATTGCAGCCCGACCAGAATACTGGTGCTGCCCGCCTCTACCCGCTTGCGATGCAGCGCCACCAGGCGTGAGCGCGGCTGATCGCCCTGCACCAGCATCGTCAGCCGCATCTCCGGTAGCAGAGTGACAAACTGCTGCATCGCGCGCCCGCTGGCAAACAGCACCAGCACCCCTTTGTGCTTCTCCTCTGCCATCTGCTGGCGGAAAAAGCGCGCCATCTCAGCAATATGCTCCGCTTCATTGGCCATCAGCGGTTCATAGTGCATCTGCGGGATCACCAGCTTGCCCTGATCAACATGGTTAAACGGGGAGTCAAGCGCGACAAAGCGATCGCCCGCCTTCTCGCTCAGGCCGGACATCTCCTGCAGCCGGTTAAAGCTGTTCAGTGAGCGCAGCGTGGCCGAGGTCACGATGACGTGCGGAATTTTCCGCCACAGCAGCTTTTCGAGCTGATCGCTAACGCGAATACCGGCGCAGTGAAACAGCAGATGGGCCTGGCCTTCGCGGATCTCGCGCGTCACCCACTTTGACACTGGTGCATTCGAGGCTCTCTCCATCGCCGCCAGCCGCCACAGTTTGCTGATCGACTCAAACCAGCCAAAGTGGCGATTGAGCTGCAGAATCGCTTTATGCAGCCGCATGATGTCCGCTTTGCCAGTCTGTTCGCCCAGCTCGTTGAGCAGCCCTTCGCTTATGCCGCGTAGCGCATCGCTCAGCTTAAACAGCCGCGCGCACAGCGTCAGTAGCTCTTCGGGCAGCTCGCCCAGCACAAAGCGGAACTCCCCCGGCTGGTTATCACGCGGCAGTAACGGATTGAGCGCGTTGCATAGCGTTTGCAATAGCTCACGCATCTCATCGCAGTGCCCTTTTAGCCGCTCAGGATTGGTCAGCGGCGGCGGGGATTTTGGCCGGAACTGCGCCATGATGGTCTCCACCAGCCGCACGAACAGATCGAGCTGCAGGCTGCTCCAGCCTGGCGTAATCTCCGCGCTCATCTCCAGCGCGTCGCGTGCCACTTCCGGCAGATGGTGGCCCTCATCCAGCACCAGCATCAGGTGTTTGGCAGGCGGCAACACCGATTCGTTCTCCATGGCCGCCATCACCAGCGCGTGGTTGGCCACCACAACATCGGCCTGTTCGATTTCGCGCCGCGCCACAAAGAAGGGGCATTCGCGATACCAGCGGCAGTGATGCGCCAGGCAGTTGGCTTTATCGGTGGAGAGACGCTGCCACAGGCTATCGTCGATCGATACATCCGTGTGGTCGCGCAGGCCATCCCATTTATAGCCGCTGAGATCTTTCTCCAGCCGGGCGCAAAACTTTTGCTCCTCTTTCGAGCCGGTGACCGCCTCCTCATCCAGATAGAGCAGCAGATCGCCCTGCTGATCCTCGGTGGCGGCCAGCGCGGCAAGGTTGCGCGGACAGACATAGCGCCCGCGCCCAAAAGCGGCGGTAAAGGTAAGGTCGGGAATGATCTTTTTGAGTAGCGGCAGGTCTTTGCTGAAGATTTGGTCCTGTAGCGCCACGTTGGCGGTGCTGATCACCAGGCGTTTCTCTTCGGCGCGGCTCACCGCAATGCCGGGAATCAGGTAGGACAAGGTTTTGCCGACGCCGGTCGGCGCTTCAATCGCCAGATGGCGCCCTTCGTCACCGGCAAGGCTTTTCGCCACTTCGGCGATCATCTGGCGCTGGGGTGCACGCGGTATAAAGTCAGGAACCTGCTGCTGCAGCGCCTTATACCACTGCGCAATCTGGCTTTTTATCGCTGCTGTCAGGGCCATATTCGTTACTGTTTGCTGAACTGGCCTGTATTTTTACACAGTATTCACGCAGCGTCAGCTTTCGTGACCATTTTTTCGCGCTGGATTCAGAATTTCACGCATCACGCGGATCAGCGTCTCACGCGAGCGTCCGCGGCGAAAAGCGAATGAGAACGGCGCACGGAAGTGGAAATGGTGCGGCAGCAGGCGATGCAGCGCGCCCTGCTGCTCCCAGCCGCGCGCATAGTGCTCTGGCAGATATCCGATATAACGCCCGGACAGGATCAGCGTGAGCTGGGCCTCAATGCTCTCCACGGAGGCTGTGCTCTGTCGGAAGCCGCGCTTATTGAGCTCCAGCTGATTCCAGTAACGCCGCGTGACCATGCCGGTTTGCTGCACGCGGCGGACATCCACTTCCCCCTGCGCCAGCGGGTGCTGCGGGCTGCAATAGAGCCAGTGCTGTTCGTCATACAGCGGTACCGTCACCAGATTACTGGCGCGCAGCGGAAAGTGTCCGATGGCTAAATCGAGCCGATCCTCCAGCACCTGCTGCTGAAGCTCGCTGGGATCGCGCACGCTTAGCGTAAAAAACACCGCCGGAAAGCGCTGGTTAAAGTGGGCGATGGCCGCCGGCAGATTGAGCTGACTGTCGGTGACGGTGGCGTCAACCACGCCCAGCGCAAAGGTGCCGCCCTGGGCACTTTTCAGCGTCTCGACCTGCGTTTGCCACCCGGCAAGCGTCGCCAGCATCTCCTGACTGTAGCGATAAAACTGCTCCCCTTTGCTGGTCAGGGAGAAGCCACCCCGCCCGCGCTGACACAAAATAAACCCGAGCTGCGCCTCCAGCTCGCTCATGTAGGCGCTGATCGCCGGCGTGGTCATATTCAAGGCCTGCTGGGCGCGGGAGTACCCCTGGTTCTCCACGACGCTGGCGAACACCTGCAGTAGTTTAAGGTTGGGAAGTGTTTGCACCCGTTTTCCTTCAGTGAGTGACGACTAAAGTTAACTAAAGAGTGAAGTGATTATCCGCTGGCAGGGATTTTTTCCGCAAGGCGATTTGGCGATGATAGCCGCACATCCTTTTCGGTGAGTCTGTTTTATGTCTCTACAAAATCTGCTCTTCCCGGCGCGCGTGCTGCGCGGTGCCGGCGTATTGCGTGAACTGGGCACCATTTGCGCCGGCATCGGCCAGCGTGCGCTGCTGATTGGCGGCCATCAGGCTTTAGCAGCGGTGGAGAGCCCGGTTCGCGCCCGGCTGCTGGCCGCCAATGTCACGCTGGTGGCGCAGACGTGGTTTGGCGGTGAAACCGCCATCAGTCAGATCAACCGGCTGGCCGACCTCGCGCTGGATTTACAGGCTGATGTACTGATTGGCGCAGGCGGCGGCAAAGCACTGGATACGGTGAAAGCCGTTGGCGCGCAAATTGGGTTGCCGGTGATCACCCTTCCGACCATCGCCGCCACCTGTTCAGCCGTGACGCCACTTAGTATTCGTTATGACGATAACGGCAACTTTCTGGATATCTTTCCGTTACCACAGGCGCCTGCGGCGGTAATCATTGACAGTACCCTGCTGGCTGCCGCGCCGCCGCGCTGGCTGGCTGCCGGACTGGGCGATACGCTGGCAAAATGGTATGAGTTCCGGGCGGTCAGCGCGCGTCATCCGGCGCGTGCAGGCAGCGCCCGCTCATCACTGGCGCACAGCCAAATCTGTTATGACGTGATAGCGGAGCACGGCCCATCCGCCTATGCCGCAGTGCAGCATGGCGCAGGCAATGACGCGCTCGATCAGGTGCTGGATGCGATTTTTACCTGGGCCGGACTCACTTCGCTAATGAGTAACGGGGCACACGCGGCGGCGGCGCACGCCATCTATGAAGGGTTTACTTTCTGCGATAAAACCCGCGACTTTGGCCACGGTTTGCTGGTGGGCTACGGTAACCTGTGCCTGCTGGCGCTGGAGGATCGCAGTGATGATGAGCTGCTGCAGGAGATGCGCCTGGCACGCGCTTGCGGTGTACCGCTGACGCTGGCGGAGATCGCGGTGCCGGACGAGGACGAGCTGGCGCTGATTGTGCGTGAGTCGGTGCAGGCGCCTGATATGGCAAACATGGCTGCACCAGTGAGCGAGGCGCGCCTGCTGGCCGCGATGCAGCGCGTCGCGGCGCTGGCAGAGCAGGTCATCTAGTTTCGGGCGGGCAAGCCTGCCCCCGGAAGCGACAGCAGCGAGGCGACGTCCCTGACGTCCGCCACCTCATCCAGCGCCATACAGATCGTCTCCAGCTGTCGCGCCTGATCGGCTGGCAGCACGCGCGTCGCCAGGCTGCGATATTTGGCGCGCAGCGCGCTGTCGCTCAGCGGATTCGCCGGTGCACCCGATGGCACCGTCACGTGATGCTGCCACCGGGCGCCCTGCACGGTCTCCAGCCGCACCCAGGGCTCATCATCGCGCCCCTGCTGCGCATCGATAACCAGTTCGATACGCGCCATCAATGCCTCAACCTGCGGATGAAGCCGTTTGTCCTCCTCGTAACTTGCCAGCTCCACCGAGCCGTACAGCGCGCGCGCCGTCAGTGCGTAGGGCAGGCTCATCTGCGCGCCCGCCAGACTCTGTCGCTCGCGTGTGCCACACATCGCCAGCAGGAACGGATTGAGTCCCACCACAATGCGGGCGATCTCCTCCACTCTGACTGCATGCTGTTGCAGGATAATCCCCAGGGCGTCAATCGCCGCGTGCGTGCCCCGGCACGCCGCATAAGGTTTGATGGAGCAGCGCGCCAGTTTCCATACCACGCCCAGCCCGTCCGTTAGCGCTGCAGGCTGTTGGGTTTCCGCTGCCAGCGTCTGCAGGAAGCCGCCCCAGCGTGGTTCAAATACTGCCGCCGGTCCCCTGATGCCGCGTTGTGCGAGGAGCGCCGCCTGGAGCCCGCTCTCCGCAGCGCGGGCCGCATGCAATTTTTTGGTGTGCGAACCATCATGGATAAAGCCCCACAGGCCACTACTAAAGCTGGCGGCTATTCCCAGCGCCGAGGCGCACTGTGCAGGGTTCAGTTGCAGCAGCGCACACACGGCCGCTGCGGCGCCAAATACGCCACAGCTGGCGGTTGAGTGCCAGCCTGCACCGTTATGTGCCGAATAGCCGCCACAGGCTTCCAGCACGCGGCGTCCCACGTCGTAACCGATTACCAGCGCACAAAGTAACGCTTCGCCCTTTACCGGTTGCGGCGCCAGCGGTAGCGCCGCAAGCAGCGCCGGCAGCACCACCGCGCCAGAGTGATCGCAGCCGCCCGTGTCGTCCAGTTCGTACATGTGCGCGGCCACGCCATTCAGCCATGCAGCCTGCCGGGGTGTGATGCGTAACGGGCTGCCCCACAGCTGCGCCTGCGCATGGCCGCCCTCTTCCTGCGCCAGCGTCAGGCATTCGCGCCAGAGAGCACTCTCCGTGCCGGCCAGCGCGGCCCCGAGCGTATCCAGCAGATGCCTTTTGGCCTGCACCACCAGCGCGGGCGGTAACTGTTCAAAGCGCGTAGCGGCAATGAATTGTGTCAGTTGGTCAAGCGAGGATGTCATACCGGCCTCCGCTAACGCGTGCAAACACCTCTGCCGGATGTGATGCATCATTATCCGGCTGAGTTTGCCAGTGCGCCGCAACCTGCGCGGCGGTGGCGATCCATACCTGATGCTGTTTCAGCGTAACCAGCAGTTCACGCAGCAGCCCAATGCGACCGGCGGTACCCATAATCTCCGGATGCAGGCGCAGCAGATAGCAGAGGCCGAAGCGGTGGAATCCGTAAAAATCCTGGGTCAGATTCGCCAGCGTTTCCGCGTAGGGCGCGATGCGGGATTGCCCGGGTGGAATGGCCGGGCTGAGGTTGAAGGCAAAGTAGGGCTCATCTTCCAGCGTGTAGTGCAGGGGCAGCTCCACCAGCCGCGTACCTGGATGAAAATAGGGTAAGTCATCACCGCGCCAGCTTGAGGACCAGCGGATACCCTGCTCTGCCAGCGCCGCTGCCAGCCCCGGCTTCCACTGTCCGGCAGGCGTGCGGAAACCCTGCACGGCGTGCCCGATCCGCTGCGCCAGCTGGTCACAGCCGCGCGTGACGCTGGCGATTTGCTGTGGCAGTGACAGCATGGAGAAGTCCTCGTGCCGCTCTCCGCTACAGGCGATCTCATGTCCGCCCGCCACAATGCGCTGCAGCAGCGCGGGCTGCTCCGCGGCGACAATCGCCGGTAAACACCAGCTGGCCCGGAGCTGCTGCTCTGCCAGAAGCGCCAGCAGACGCTCAACACCACGCAGCGTGCCGTAGCGCCACACCGACAAGGTTTTATCGCGGCCCGCCACCGCCGGAGCCTGAGTAAGAATGCCGTGAATGTCGTTGAAATCGATGGTGATAATGGCCGCTGATTGTTTCCCCTGCGGCCAGCGTGCGCAATCAGTCATGCTGCTGCTCCTGTAAATACCAGCGGGCGACCGCATCGCAGCGCGCAAACCACACATCATCGCGCGTCCGCATGTGGGCAAAGAGCTGCTCCAGCAGCAGTAAGCGTCCCGGCTGACCGGAAATTTTGGGGTGGAACAGCGTGGTCAGGCACAATCCTTCATCCATTGCACCGTCAAATTCGCGCTGCCAGTTATCACGCGTGTGGGCATAGCTGGCAATGCGATCGCCGCCCTTGGGAAAATCCGGCTGACGCGTATAAGCCAGCGAAGCGTAATCATCCATTTCCCATTTGCCGGGGATTTCGACCAGCGGCGTGTGGCCGGCCACCGCAATCGGGTAAGGACGATCGTCACCGCGCATGCTGCTGGAGTAAATAACCCCGGCTTCACGCAGGATTTGCGGCGTTTCAGCATGCCAGTCACCTGACGGCGTGCGAAAACCACAGGCGGTAATTCCGAGGTGCTGGTGAAAAATGGCCGCTGACTTCGCCATCACTGCCCGCTGTTCAGCCGGGGTGATGGCCCAGAACGATTCATGACGATAACCATGATATGCCACCTCATGGCCCTGTTCGATAATCGCCTGGCACTGCTGCGGCCACTGCGTCACGACCCATGCCGGGACAAAAAACGTGGCCGGTATATCATAGGCACGTAGCAGATCGAGCAGACGCCCGAGCGCACGGTAAGGCCCGTAAGCGCCAAAGGTGAAATACTCTGGCGTGGACCACAGGCTGCCATCCAGCATCGCATCGCCGGTCGGACCATCAAGATCAAACGCCAGCGCCATACAGCCACGCTTGCCCTGCGGCCAGCGTACTGCGCCCGGTTGTTGCATCGCTCTGCTCCTTAGCCCTGATTGACCGTGGCTTCCGGGATTCCGTTATCGCTCAGGCCCCACTTGCTGAGGATCTTCTGGTAACTGCCGTCGGCGATCATGGCGTTAATTGCCGCCTGAATCGCCGTGGTCAGCTCCGTCGCCTCTTTACCCAGCGCCATGCCGGTGTACTGGAACGAGAATGCTTTATCCAGCGGCTTAAAGTTCCCCTTCTCCAGGTTCATGATGTAGGGAAGGGTTTCGCTGCCCTGCACTGCGCCATCCAGACGGCGCTGACGCAGTTGCGTACGCGCATCGGCGGTGCCTTCTGCGCCCACGACAACAATGGCCGGTTTGCCTGCCGCTTCGCAGTGCTGTTTAGACCAGTTAGCAATCTCCTGTGGGAAAGTGGTGCGACGGCTGGTGCCGACTTTTTTGCCGCACAGATCGGTAGCGCTGTTGATGTCACCGCGGGCCGCCAGGGTGTAGAACTGCGGGCCGGTTTTGAAGTAATCGATAAAGTTAACCACTTTCTGCCGCTCTTTGGTGTCCGTCATGCCGGACATCACTAAATCGACGCGTTTCGTGACCACGGCATTGACCATCTGCTCAAAGGCGATCTCCTGCCAGTTAACCTTCACGCCGAGCTTCGCGCCAATCGCCTGACCGAGGTCGTAATCCACGCCCGTCAGCTGATTGGTGGCCGGATCTTTAAAATCCATCGGCGGATAGTTCGGCATAATCGCTACCGTCAGCCCCTTCTCTTTGATGGCGGCAGGCACGGCGATCTCTGCCCGGGCAGAGGATTGCAGCAGCAGCGCAGCACTGATGGCACTTAATAACAGTTTTTTCATGAAGTTCACCCCGGTCTTGTTAAAGAAGAATCGCGTTAATAAAGTTTTTCATCCGTGGGTTTTGCGGGTTCAGCAGAATCTCTTCCGGTGCGCCCTGCTCGATAATGCGTCCCTCATCCATAAACACCACCTGATTCGCCACCTCACGGGCAAAGCCCATTTCGTGCGTGACCACCAGCATGGTGGTGCCCTCTTTTGCCAGCTGGCGCATCACCGCCAGCACTTCGCCCACCATCTCCGGGTCCAGCGCCGATGTTGGTTCGTCAAACAGCATCAGTTTGGGTTTCATCGCCAGCGCCCGGGCAATCGCCACGCGCTGCTGCTGGCCGCCGGAGAGCGCCTGCGGATAGTCATGCGCCTTGTGCGCCAGTCCGACGCGATCGAGCAGCGCCATCGCCTCTTCACTGGCCTCACGCCGCGGCCGCAGCAGTACACGGCACGGCCCTTCGATAATGTTTTCCAGCGCGGTTTTATGCGGGAACAGGTTAAAGCGCTGGAAAACCATGCCGGTCTGCAGGCGCTGCCGCGCAATCTGTTTGTCACTCAGCGCGTGCAGCTTATTACCGGCGATCCGGTAGCCCGCCAGCTCGTTATCCACCCAGATGCCGCCCTGATCGACTTTCTCCAGCTGGTTAATACAGCGCAGAAAGGTACTTTTACCGGAGCCGGAGGGGCCGAGAATGCACATCACCTCACCATAATTCACCTCCAGGCTGACATCTTTAAGCGCATGAAACTGCTCAAAATATTTGTTTACCCTGACGGCGCGCACGATATTTCTCATCTCTCTCACTCCCGATTACTGACGACGGCGATGGCCGCGTGAGAAGTAGCGTTCCAGCCGGCTTTGACCGAACGACAGCAGCGTTACCACAATCAGATACCAGATGCCGGCCACGAACAGCAGTTCCATGACGCGGGCGTTGGCGAAGTAGATGGTTTGCGCGTTGTACAGCAGTTCGGAGTACTGAATCATGCTGGCGAGGCTGGTGGTTTTGATCATGCTGATAAATTCGTTACCGACCGGTGGCAGAATCACGCGCATGGCCTGCGGTAGAATGATGCGCTGCAGCGCCTGTAAACGCGGCATACCGATGGCTTTGGCCGCTTCATACTGACCGGTATCCACCGACAGCAGCCCGGCACGCACCACCTCCGAGGTATAGGCACCCTGGTTGATGCTCAGGCCAAGCAGCGCGGCGAGGAAAGGGGTCATGATCGACACGGTTTCAACGCTAAACAGGCCCGGAACGCTGATGGTGGGAAACACCAGCGCAAGGTTGAACCACAGCAGCAGCTGTAAAATCAGCGGAGTGCCGCGAAAAATCCACGCATAGCCGACGGCGATATAGTGCAGCACCGGATTGGGCGACATGTACATGATGGCGGTGATCACCCCGAACAGAATCCCGAGCGCCATCGCCAGTACCGACATGATCAGCGTATTGACTACGCCGTTGAGGATCGCCTGCGCGGTGAAGAACTGCCCGACAAACGACCACTCTATGTTGCCATGCGCAAAGGCATTCACCAGCAGCGCCAGCAGAACAAGGATCACCGCCGAAGCGGTAATGCGGCCATAGTAGCGGCGTGGCACCACCTGATAGCGATCGAGATCGTAATGTGACGCGTGGCCAGCGTTAACGCGGGGTTCGGCCGGTGTAGTGTGCGACATACTCTCTCCTTACACGCGTGGACCGGCGTAATCTTCCGACCACTGCTGCTGTTGCTGCATCAGACTGCGGAGCCGCGCCAGCTGCTCACGCACCCGCTCTGGTGCGGTGCCCCCGTAACCACTGCGCGCTGCCAGCGCCGCTTCCAGCGTAAGCGCCGTGCGCACTTCCGGCGTCAGGCGCGTATCCACGCTTTGCAACTGTGCGTCACTGAGATCGGCCAGGCTGCAGCGTTCGCGCTCACACAGCTGCACCAGTTGCCCGGTGATCTCATGTGCCTCACGGAATGGCACGCCGCGCAGCGCCAGCCAGTCGGCCACTTCGGTCGCCAGGGTAAACCCATCCGGCGCCTGTTCGCGCATCACCTCCGTATTGAATGTCAGTGTCGCCATCATGCCCGCCATCGCTGGCAGCACCATCAGCAGCGTATCCACTGCATCGATTACGTTGCGTTTGTCATCGCTGAGATCGCGGTTGTAGGAGAGCGGCATCGCCTTCATCGTGGTGAGCAGTGCCATCAGGTTGCCCACCAGGCGTCCGGCACGGCCGCGCGTCAGTTCGGCAACATCCGGATTTTTCTTCTGCGGCATGATTGAGCTGCCAGTGGCATAGCTGTCATGCAGTTCTACCCAGCGGAACTGGCGTGAGGCCCACAGGCACACCTCCTCACACAGGCGCGACAGGTTGATGCCGATCATGCTGGTGACAAACAGGAATTCAGCGGCGTAATCGCGGCTGGCCACCGCATCGATTGAATTTTCGCAGGGAGCAAGGTAGGCCAGATCGGCGGCGGCCTGCTGCGGCTGCCGCGCAATCGCTGAACCGGCCATCGCCGCGGCACCGAGCGGGCAGCGGGCGCTGCGGCGATCCCAGTCCTGCATACGTTCGATATCGCGGGCAAAGGCCTGCGCGTGGGCCAGCAGCTGATGACCCAGCACTATCGCTGCGCCTGCTGTAAATGTGTGAACCCGGGCGCGACGCTATCGGTGTGCTGTGCCGCCTGCTCTACCAGCGCCTGCTGGAGCGTTAGCAGTGCGCCCACCAGTTTGCGGCCGTTGTCACGCAGATACAGGCGCAGGTCGTTAACGGTTTGATCGTTGCGTGAGCGCCCGGCTCGCAGTTTGCCGCCCAGCGGCCCCAGGCGTTCGGTGAGCGCACGTTCGATGAAGGTATGCACATCCTCATCTGCCATGATCGGATGCAGCGTGCCGGCGCGGTAATCGGCGTCAAGAGCATCAATCGCTGCCAGCATAACGGAGAGCTCCTCTGCCGTAAGCAGTCCGGCACGTGCCAGTTCACGCGCATGCGCCCGACAGCCGGCAAGATCGTAAGGAGCCAGTGCAAAGTAGTAATCCGGGCTGCGTGAAAGCGCGGTTAAACTGGCTGCCGGCGCCGCTTTAAAACGTGCGCCCCATAACAGCTCGGCATTATCAGACATGCTATTTCCCCTCACAGATAATCATCAGCAATATGAAAACGATATGGATAAGTCGGCGGCAATAATTAAAACGTATTTTATTGCCACGCTGGCAAATAGGTGCTATTTCAGATTCACTGTACTTTCACCGCAATTATTCCGGAGTTGAATAGCAAAAATGGAAAGTAAACTTTCCCAATCTGGAAACAGTACGAATAATCGCGGCGACAATGCGGTTCTGGCGCTGAGTAATATCGATTTAAAATTGCTGCGGGTATTTAAGTGCGTGGTTGAAGCCGGTGGATTGACCGCCGCCAGTCATGAACTGAATATTGGTCTGGCCGCCATCAGCAAACAGGTTTCCGATCTGGAGATCCGTCTCGGCATGACGCTGTGCAGTCGCGGGCGCGAAGGCTTTGAGCTGACGCAGTACGGTATCAATGTTTATCAGGCCACGCTGGAGCTGTTTGTTTCGCTGAATCAGTTTCGTGAGCGCCTGCACAATAGCCGCAATGAGCTGCTGGGAGAGATCGCCATATGCGTGGTGGACAATACCATCAGCGATCCGCAATCGCCGGTCACCAGAGCGGTGCAACGGCTGCACCAGAATGCGCCAAAAGTACAAATTCGTCTGCAGACAGCGCAGCTGGATGATATTGAGCGGGGTATTAGCGAAGGCCGTTTTCATTGCGGTATTGCGCCGGCGTATGAAATGAAAAATGACTTCGATTACTTCACGCTTTATAAAGAGTATTCGAAATTATATTGCTCTGCGTCACATCCGTTATATTCGGGATCTTGTGATAAAACAGTATCAGTGGAAATATTACGTGAGCAGAAAATCATTAATCATTTATATGTGACGCCGCGCGACCACCGCCGGTTGATTCCCTCGCAGGAGAGCGGCATTCAGGCGGTTCAGGCTGAATCGGTTGCGATGCTGATTTTAACCGGCCACTTTATCGGTTACCTGCCAGAACATTACGCCGCGCCGTTTATTACCCGCGGCCAGTTATGTGAGCTGGGTGATGAGTCGATTCGGCGGGAGAACCCGTTTTGCCTGATGATGAAAAAGGGCCGGAAAATAAATCCGATTATCCGGCTGTTTATGCAGGCGCTGGAGATTGGCGAAGCGGATGCAGCGCACTGAATGGGTGCGCGCTGCGCTATCGCAGCAGCTTGTACATCACCGTGGTGGCATCCAGCACGCCGGCCGTTGAGGCTGCATACTGCGGGATCGCGCCAGCAATCTGCCACGCCAGCGACAGATAGAGATCGGTGGCGACATCGCCGCTGCGCGTGTCCAGCACCAGCAGCGTTTTGCCCTGCTGCTGCGCCAGCTGCTCTGCCTGCTGCATCAGACGTCGGGCAATGCCCTGCCGGCGCGCCAGGGGATGCACCAGCAATTTACTGATCTCTGCCCGATGGCGCCCGTTCGGCATCGTGCTGAAACCCACCATCACGGTAGCAACAAGGGTTTCCGCCTGCCACGCCACCAGCAGCTGAGTTTCGCCACGCTCCAGGCTACCAATTTTGCCCTGCCAGAAATCTGTCATCACTGCACGGTCGTCTGCCGCAATAAAACCGATGCTGGCACCATCGGCCACGCACGCCTGCAGCACATCGGTTAACGCAGACAGCTGCGCCTGCGCCTGGCTCGCGCTTAACTGTTCAATTTTTATCATGGTTTGCACACCACCAGAATGTAGCGCGCACCGCCTTCGGCATGTGCGCTAAAAGAGGAGCGTCCGGTAAGGTGGAAGCGCAGGCAGTCGCCCGCCTGTAGCGTCCAGCTTTGCGCCTCCAGCGTGATGGTCAGCTCGCCAGACTGCAGCCAGATATGCTGCTCCAGCCCCTGCACCGGCGGTGCATCGTAATCAATGCGCGCCCCCGGTTGCAGCACGCCCTCTACGATCTCGGCTTTAAAGTGGCTGGCCGGCGGCGATACATTGCGGCGCTGAAAGCCGCTCGCGGTATCCTGCCACACCGGCTGCTGCTCCGCGTTGAGTAGCAGTATGGCCTCCTCCTCTACTTCGCTGAGCAGGCGTGACATGGTTAAACCGTAGGCAACACACAAACGATTAAGCAAAGCGGCCGTAGGGCTGGTCTCCGCGCGCTCAATGCGCGACAATGAGGCCCGGCTAATGCCGGTCGCCAGCGATAATTCATCCAGCGACCAGCCGCGCTGCACGCGAAGCTCCGCCAGACGTGCAGCCAGCCGATTTTCCGTATCCGAACCCGACATCTGTTACCTCTCATTTTAGGGAAAACTGTCTCATATATGAGATACAATCCGAAAATGCGCACCAGGTCAAGTTGTACAATAAAATAATCATTGTACAAGCCACCCCTGGCGGTTAAGGTGTTGTAATGCAGGTCAGAATTTTTGAGGACGCTATGGCCTTATACAGTATCGGTGATGTTGCCGAGCGCTGTGGAATCAACCCGGTTACACTGCGTGCCTGGCAGCGACGTTATGGTCTGTTAAAGCCGCAGCGCACCGAGGGTGGTCATCGACAATTTGATGATGAAGATGTTCAGCGAATCGAAGAGATTAAACGCTGGATAGAGAGCGGTGTGCCTGTCGGTAAAGTGAAAGCTTTACTGGAGGGCGAAACCGTTAATGTGCACGACGGCTGGACCGCACTGCAGGAGGAGTTGATGAGCGTGCTGCGCCACGTGCGCCCCTCCAAGCTGCGCACCAAAATTGCCGCTATCGGGCGCGAATACCCGGTGGATGCGCTGATTGATCACGTATTTGTGCCAGTAAGGCAGCGGCTCGGGCTGGATCAAAACACCGCGCGTACCATGTGCAGTCTGCTGGATGGCGCGCTGATCGATTACGTCGCGTTTTGTCTGGCCGGCGCGCGTAAAAAAGGCGGAAAAGATGCGCTGCTGATCGCCTGGAGCGTTGAGGATCGTACCCGTATCTGGCTTGAAGCCTGGCGCTTAGCCCAGCAGGGCTGGCGCATTGATGTGCTGGCTGAGCCGCTGGATATGCCGCGGCCTGAGCTGTTCCCCGGCCAGCATCTGTTTATCTGGACCGGCAAAAAACCGACGCGACGCCAGCTGGAGCAGTTTGAACACTGGCAGGCACAAGGTTTCTCTGTTCATCTCCACGGCCCTGCCTGATAAAAAATCGCACACGCGGCCTTTGCCTTGCCGGGTGTGCGCGTTATCATGCCGCACTCCATGACTTCTCTCAGGTTTACCTATGAACTGGAATAAAATCTTCATCGGCACACTGTTTGCTGTGATGGCCATTGGCGGCATGGGCGGCATGATGCTGGTCGGCTACAGCCTTATTCTGCATACCCACTGAGTTTGCGCTGCACGCGCTCCAGTAAGCGGTCACAAATCAGCGCCAGCAGCGCCACCAGCAGCGCGCCCTGAATTACATAGGCGGTGTTAAAGCCGCTCAATCCGATGATAACCGGCGAGCCCAGGCTCTCGGCGCCGACCGTTGACGCAATGGTTGCCGTGCCAATATTGATCATCACCGATGTCCGTATACCAGCCATAATCACCGGCGCAGCCAGCGCCAGCTCAACCTGCCACAAGCGCTGCCACGGCCCCATCCCCAGCCCAATGGCGATTTCGCGATTGCTGGCCGGGACGCTGTCGATGCCTGCCAGCGTGCCCTGCAGAATCGGCAGCAGCCCATACAGAAACAGCGCCATAATGGCCGGCGTCGCGCCGAAGCCCATTACCGGTACGGCGATGGCCAGTACCGCGACGGGCGGAAACGTTTGTCCGGCGGCCGCTACGGTCTCCAGCAGCGGGCGAAATGCCCGACCGGCGCTGCGTGTGGCAAACACCGCACAGCCAACGCCGACAATCACTGCCAGCGCACTGCCGCTGATCACCAGCGTAAGGTGCGCCAGCGCCAGCTGCCAGAAGCTCTCCTGCTGATAGAGCGGACGCTCCAGCTGTGGAAACCAGTGTGCAAACAGCGCCCCGCTGTGCGGCAAGCCCCACAGCAGCAGCCCAAACAGCGCCAGCAGCCAGTAAAGCGGATCGCGTAGCAGACGCATCAGCTCGCCTCCCGCTGGCGCAGGAGATCGCTGAAGTGCAGTACGCCCAACGGTTGCTGATACTGGTCAAGCACCGGCAGTTTGTCAGTGCGGCGCGCAATAAACTGCGACAGCGCTTCACGCAGGGTCAGCGACGCCTCAATCGGCTCGCCCTCCAGCCACTCACCGCGCCGCGCCGCGCTGCCTGCGCGTCCCAGCGCCAGCAGGCGCACGCCCAGCTCACTGCGGCCAAAGAATTCGCGCGCAAAATCATTAACCGGCTGCGTCAGCAGCTCAATCGGTTTACCCTGCTGCACAATCTCTCCGCCATCCATCAGCACCAGTTGATCGGCGAGCGTAAGCGCTTCGTCGATATCGTGCGTCACCAGCACCACGGTGCGCCCGGACAGTTTCTGAATGCGCAGCATCTCCTGCTGCAGCGCCTGCCGGTTAACCGGGTCCAGCGCGCCGAAGGGCTCATCCATCAGCAGCAGTTCCGGATCGGCCGCCAGCGCTCTCGCCACGCCGACACGCTGCTGCTGCCCGCCGGAGAGCTGATGCGGATAGCGCGTTGCCAGCTGGCTATCGAGATTAAGCAGCGCCAGCAGCTCATCGACCCGGGTGCGAATCTTCGCCTGCGGCCAGCCCAGCAGCGACGGCACGGTGGCGATGTTCTTCGCCACGTTCCAGTGCGGGAACAAGCCAATAGACTGAATGGCGTAGCCAATCCTGCGCCGCAGCGCACGCGCATTCATCTGCCCGATCGGCTCACCGGCAAAGCGGATCTCACCGCTATCATGCTCTACCAGCCGGTTGATCATCTTCAGCGTGGTCGATTTTCCGGAGCCGGAGGTGCCAATCAGCACGGTAAAACTGCCCTTTTCAATCTTCAGCGACAGATTGCGAATCGCCGCTTTACCGGCGAACGCTTTGCTCACCTGGTGAAATTCAATCATGACGTCTCTCCAGTAATGCCGATAGTACACGCAGCAGTGCATCAAACAGCACCGCAAGCGCCACCACCGGAATCACGCCCAGCAGCACCAGATCCAGCGCGCTGCTCAGTAATCCCTGAAACAGAATGGCACCAAAGCCGCCCGCACCAATCAGCGCAGCCACCACGGCCAGCCCAACGGTTTGTACCACCACCACGCGCAGGCCGGAGAGCCACACCGGCAGCGCCAGCGGTAGCTCTGCGTGCCAGAACTGCTGCCACGCGCTCATGCCCATACCGCGCGCAGTCTCGCGTACCTCCTGCGGCACCTGCTGTAATCCGGCCACCACGCTGCGCACCAGCGGCAGGAGCGCATACAGCACCAGCGCAATCAGCGCCGGCGCGATGCCGATACCGCTGATGCCCCAGCGGGCCAGCACCGGAAAGTGGGCAACCAGCCCGGCCAGTGGGGCGATCAGCAGGCCAAACAGCGCGACGGACGGCACGGTCTGGATCAGATTCAGCACGCTGAAGGCGGCGTTTTGCCAGCGGGCGCGCCGCGCAATTGCCAGCCCGAGCGGCACGCCGATAAGCAGGGTTGGCAAAAGCGTTCCTCCGAGCAGCAGCAGATGCTGACTGAAAGCGGCATCAAAGACCGCCGTGCGGTTGGCATACTCTTTCAGCAGGGATAGATGATCGAGATGGCCGCTAAGCAGCATCGCCAGCGGAAGTAGCCAGAGTTGCAGGTTGAGCAGAATACGCGGGATAGTTTTCGCAGTGAGTTGACGAATGGCCTCTGCCGCCAGCAGCAGTGACAGCGCTGCAGCGCACCACAATCCGCTGCCAAAGGCGGTTCGGGCCAGCGGACTGCCGCTACTGGCCAGTTGGGTCGCGCTATGTCCCCCTAACCAGATCAGCAGCACAAACAGCGCCTCGGCAGCCAGCAGCGCCATTAGCGTGCGCCCACGGCGCGGCGGCCACCACAACCCCTGCCATAACCCCAGTAAAGGCAGCAGCAGCGATGCGGCATACGGCACCTGCCACAGCATCAGCGGCTGACCGGAGACCAGCCGGTTAGCGGCAAAACTCAGCAGCGGCAGCGTAAACAGCGCCAGCGTAATCAATACACATAGCGCCAGCAGCACCGGCTGCTGGCGCGGTCGACGTAACAGCGATAACACGGGTTACAGCAACTTATTCTGCTGTAACCACTGCTTCGCGACCTGGCTGGCATCCTGACCGTCAACGGCAATCTGCGCGTTCAGCTGCTGCAGGGTCTTCTCATCCAGCTTGCTGAACACCGGCTTAAGCCAGGTGGCGATGTCAGGATACTGCTTCAGCACGCTTTCACGGATCACCGGGGCCGGTGCATAGATAGGCTGCACGCCTTTTGGATCGCTCAGCGTCTGCAGGCCCAGCGCCGCGACCGGGCCGTCAGTGCCGTAAGCCATGGCGGCGTTCACCCCGGAAGTTTGCTGCGCGGCGGCTTTGATGGTCACTGCGGTATCGCCGCCCGCCAGCGACAGCAGCTGCGACTGCTCCAGCTTAAAGCCGTAGGCTTTTTCAAAGGCCGGTAGCGCATCACCGCGCTCAATAAACTCCGCAGAGGCCGCCAGCTTAAAGGTGCCGCCCTTTTTCAGGTAAGCGCTGAGATCGTCCAGGGAGGTGAGTTTGTTCTGCTGCGCCACATCCCCGCGTACCGCAATGGTCCAGGTATTGTTGGCCGGGGCCGGCGTCAGCCACACCAAATGGTTTTTGTCCGCATCAAGCTGCTTCACCTTCTCGTAGCCCTGCTGCGCATTTTTCCACGCCGCGTCTTTCTCATCGTTGAAGAAGAACGCGCCGTTACCGGTATATTCCGGATAAATATCCAGTTCACCAGCGGTGATGGCACCGCGCACCACCTGCGTGGTGCCCAGCTGAATTTTATTCACGGTTTTAACGCCGTGTTTATCCAGCACCTGCAGAATAATGTTCCCCAGCAGCGAGCCTTCGGTATCGATTTTTGAACCGACTTTTACCGCATCAGCCGCCTGTGCAGCCCCCATACTCATCGCTAATGCGATCATCCCTAACACGCCCTGCTTGATCATGTCGCTTTCCTCAGCGTTGTTTTCTTCACGTGATAATCAAGCGTAGCCTGGCGAAACGGGATGGGGGCCGTCAAGCTGCGAACTTCATCTTTTTTCTGCTATTCAGTGCACTTTTTATAGAATGCTTTCGTTGCGCTTATAACCAAATGGAATTTTTATCTGCGCACTGGCGGCTTATTCTCATGCGTCCACTCATTACAATACATTACACAACATCATGTCCGACTTAACGTCTTCAGCGCATGTCGCGCAAGCAGGGAGTACGCCGCAGGGCGAAACGCAGTGGATTAGCAGCGCGGCTGACGTCTCCCGCCTGGTGAACCACAGTCACACATCGCGCAGCAACGCGCGCATTGTCATCGCGATTGCGCTCGGCGGCGTCTTTCTGGATGCTTACGATCTGGGCGCGCTGGCGTTCGGCATGAAAGATGTCACGCGCGAGTTTAATCTGACGCCAGCCGGCGCTGGTATGGTGGCCTCTGCCATCACGTTCGGCGCGATTATCGGTGCGCTGATTGGCGGGTATCTCACGGACAAAATCGGCCGTTATCGCGTGTTTATGGCGGACATGTTCTTCTTCGTGGTGGCCGCGCTGGCCTGCGCCTTCGCGCCAAATGAGTATGTGCTGACTGGCGCACGGTTTGTCATGGGGCTCGGCGTGGGGATCGATCTGCCGGTGGCGATGGCGTTTCTCGCCGAGTTTTCAAAATTGCGCGGTCAGGGCAACAAAGCCGCCAGCGTGGCGATGTGGTGCCCGACCTGGTATGCAGCGATCAGCATCTCCTACCTGCTGGTGCTGCTGCTGTATGCGGTGCTGCCGGAGAGCCACACTGACTGGCTGTGGCGCCTGATCCTTGGCTTTGGCGCCGTTCCCGCGCTGCTGATCATCGCCATCCGCAGCCGCTACATGAGCGAATCACCTGTCTGGGCCGCCAACCAGGGCAATCTGCACGGCGCGGCCGACATTCTGCGCAGCGCCTATAACATCAATGCGCAGGTCGCGGAGGATGCCGCCCTTCATCAGGCACAACCGGTACGTAAAGCCAGCTGGCGTAACTACGGCGCGCTGCTGCAGGGTGTCTATCGCCGCCGTACCCTTCTGGCCACCGTGACCTCGATTGCCTCATCGTTTGCCTATAACGCGGTGGCGTTCGGCCTGCCGGTGATTATCTCCAGCTTCCTGGCGCAGTCGATGCTGACCACCATTCTGGTCTCGCTGGCGCTGAACCTGCTGTTCGCTTTTGTTGGCGGTCTGCTGGCGGTACGCCTGGTGCCGCGCCTGGGGGCGTGGAAAATGTCAGTCGCCGGCTATAGCTGCCAGTGTATCGCGCTGCTGGGGCTGGCACTGATTGGGCGTCCGGAAGGGGGCGAGCAGGCGGCCGTGGCGATTGCGATGCTGGCGCTGTTCCTGTTCGGACAGGGCTTCGGGCCAGGATCGCACACCATGACCTTCGCGTCACTGAGCTATCCGACGTCCCTGCGCGGCATCGGCGTGGGCTTTAATCAGACGCTGATGCGCGGCAGCTCCACGGTCTCACTGTTTGTGTTCCCGCTGCTGGTCGCCGCGTTCGGTACCGGCGTGTTCTGGGTTATCCTGCTGGCGCCGCTGGCGGGTCTGCTGGCGCTGCTGACGATTCGCTGGGAGCCCTCAGGCTACGATGTGGATGCGGAAGATTTTCACTGATCGATATAACGCCTCGCGATGAGGCGTTACTGTTATGCGGTAAGGCGGAAGTCACCCAGCGTGGTAGGGATGCGCGGAAAGGTATGCAGGAACCACGGGGTGAATTTCGCGGGCTCATCCTGCATCTCCTGCTGAATTTGCGCAATCGAGCGGTAGCACCAGTCATCGGCCTCTTCCGGGTTCAGCCGCGGCTCTTCATCGCTGATGGCAAAAAAGACGTGGCCGTACTCGTGCTCAATCAAACCATTACTGAGCGGCAGGTTATAGCTCAACTCAAATACCGGCGTTAACGCCAGCTCCAGCCCCATCTCTTCGCGCAAACGGCGCTCGGCAGCATCCCGCGTGGGCTCCTGCGGATAGGGGTGGCTACAGCAGGTGTTACTCCACAAACCGCCACAGTGATATTTGCCGCTGGCACGGCGTTGCAGCAGCAGTTCATGGCGCGAATTGAACACGTAAACCGTGACTGCCCGATGCAGTAAGCCCTTCTCATGCACCTCCAGCTTTTCCATCTTGCCGGTGGGACGATCGAGGTGGTCAACGAGGATAACTTCAATGGCGGGCATGACAACTCCTTAGGAAAAATCGCAGGTATTGTACACAATCCCTGGTGCGTCGACGGAGAAAATCGCGCACATTCCGTGCGCTGGCGCGATAAGCAGTAAGCTTAGCAGCCAGAGGAAAAAGCGTAAAAAAAGCTTTATGTTGGGCGGGAGAACAGGCGCCCCGTAGGGCGCCAGGGTATTACAGTTTAAAACTCTGCACGACAAGCTCCAGCTGCACGCTCTGCTCCTCCATCGCATGCGCGGCGGCAGAGACCTGCTCCACCAGTGCGGCGTTCTGCTGGGTGCTGCCATCCAGCTGGGTAATCGCCACGTTCACCTGCTCAATGCCCAGGCTCTGTTCGCGGCTGGCGGACATGATTTCGCTCATCAGCGTGGTGACGCTACTGACGCCCTGCATCAGCTCATCCATGGTTTGCCCGGCCTGCTCCACCAGCTGGCTGCCGGTATCGATATTCGCTACCGACTCCTCAATCAGCTTTTTAATCTCCCGTGCGGAGTTGGCAGAGCGCTGTGCCAGATTGCGCACTTCCGAGGCAACCACGGCAAAGCCACGCCCCTGCTCACCGGCACGAGCGGCCTCAACGGCGGCGTTCAGTGCCAGGATGTTGGTCTGGAAGGCGATACTGTCGATAACGCTGATGATATCCACCACTTTACGTGACGAGTGGTTAATCGCGCCCATGGTACTCACCACCTGACGCACCACTTCGGTACCGCGTGCCGCCACCTGCGAGGCGCCGTCAGCCAGCTGATTCGCATGGGTCGCGTTATCGGCGTTCTGACGTACCGTACCGGTCAGCTCCTCCATTGAGGCGGCCGTTTCGACGATTGAACTGGCCTGCGATTCGGTACGCGCCGAGAGGTCGGCGTTGCCGCTGGCGATCTCGCGCGAGGCGGCCGTGATCGCCAGCGCGCTATCGCCCACCTGACGCATCAGCCCTGCAGATAGGAGATGAACTGGTTGAAGCTCTGCGCCACTGCGTTGAACTCCGGGCTGTTACTGGCAGGCAGACGCTGCGTTAAGTCCGCACCGCCGGTTGAGAGCGCTTCGATATTGCTGTTCAGCAAGCGCAGGCGCTGCATCATGGCCCGCACAAAGCCAAGCAGCACCAGCAGCAGGATAATTGCCAGCGGAATCTGCACCAGGCCAAGACGCGTTAACATGCTGTGCGTCTGCGCATCCAGCAGGCTGGAGGGCACATCGCTGGCGAGATACCACGGACTGCCGGGAATTGCCTGCAGGAACAGCGTGTGCTCGCCATCTTCACCGTCAAACGTGGTTTGCGTGGGCTGGCTGGCGCCCTGTGCCAGCAGGCCTTTCAGCGCAGCGGCCATCGGCAGCTGCGTATCTGCCAGATTCTCCAGCTTCGGCGTGCCGTCTACCAGCGCGGCGTTGCCCACCACTTTGCCGTCCGCTTCAACAATCAGTACGCGGCCATGGATCGCTTCGCCCATCTGTTTAGCCAGCTGATTGAAGAAGCCCAGCGTCACGTCAATGGTTGCCACGCCCCACGCGGTACCATTGCGGTAAATCGCCATGGCACAGTTGGTACGCGGCTGCGGACTGGCAGCATCCTGATACGCTTTGGCCCAGGCGCACTGGCCTTTCGCTGCGGCAAGACCGTCTTTGTACCACGGCTGCTCCCAGTACTTGTCGGCAGCATCGGAGTTCCAGTAGGTGTTGACCTGTAACTGATTACTGGCGTTGCGCGCAAAGAAGGTGCTGTCCTTCTCTTTCGCCGGATCGCGACGGTTGGGCAGCGGCCAGATACCGCCGCCAAACACGTTGCTGTCCTGATACTGGTTCACCAGCGCAGGCAGCAGCGTATCAATGGTAGCGCTCTCCATCACGCCGGTGGCCTCGGTAATGGCCCGCTGCTGCGCCTGCACCCGGTTCATCTGTTCGACGATGCGCCCGGCGAGGCCATCCACCTCGTAACGCACCAGACGACTTTCGTTCTGGCTAAGCTGTGGCGCAATAAATTGGTTGATCACCAGCACGGTGACCAGCATCAAAACAACAAAGAAAGCGATTAAGGTCGCGGTAAAACGGGATTGTGTGGTTTTTAACATCTGAGTGCCCTTACCCTGGTTGGCGAGTTGCCTGATCGAGGTTAACGGCGTGTTAAAAGGGAACTTGAGGTGCGCAGGATCACGAATCGGTGAAATTGTTGAATTTGGAGATTATTTAGGTGGGGCGTGCGCCCTTCCCCACCCTGCACATCACACGGGCGGCGGTGCCACTACCTCCTGGCGCGGTCGAAACACATGATCGCTGCCTTCGGCCAGCAGACGCTGCAGCAGCTGCTGACCGCCGCCCTCGTCCGCTTGCGCAAACAGGCGCTCGGCTTCGGTAACGGGCGTGGCCCATAGCAGGTTCGGGCGATCGCCATCGCGTTTGGGCAGCCGGAACTGAGCGGTTTCCGGTGCCAGGCCATTTGCCAGCAGGAAACTCTCAAAACCCACCGGCGCGACTTCGGAAGCCAGCGTGTGCCCCTCTCCCAGCCACGTCAGGCGTGCCCAGGGCAGGTGCGCAAACTCGGCCAGCGCACTGGCCATCTGCACGGCGTTGGCTTCGGTCATCACTTCGCCGTCTACCGCCATCGCCAGTTCAACGCGCCGGTACTGCGGCGCCAGCTCATCAAACAGGTAATCCACCTGCGGCATCGGGCGGATACTCATGCCAAGCGTCAGGAAGTACCACACACCGTTATGCCAGTGCTGCGAAATGGCCATCGGCGGCCAGCTTCCCTGGTCAATGGCGTAATACTTCACCGATTCACCAAACTGCGCCTGGTAGCTCTGCAGCAGATCGCGCTGCACCGTATCCCACAGGTGACCATCGTGCCAGTCACGCCAGAAGTGGCGCTGCTGCTCGGCACGCGCATAGTACGCATTGGTGGATGCCGAGCCGAGCGGCGCCGTCAGACGGTTCTCTTTGATACAGCCTGCCGAAAAACTCACCTGCTTATCCTGATAGAGGCTCCAGCCTGGAATCACCGCCAGCAGCTGGCCGTAGTACCAGAGCGCCGCGCCGTCGTCGCTGGGTTCCCACAGGATCTGCAAACCGGCGGGATCAAGCATCGGTTCGGCTTCGAGCGTGCGGCAGTACCCGGCGCTGAGCAGTGGCGCAATGCCCTGCTCCATCGCGGCACGATCCTCCTGCGCCGGTGCCGGCAGCAGGTTCCGCAGCCAGCAGCCGCGTACCGCATACTGGCTGCGGAACAGATCGTTCGGCCAGATGTAGAAATAGGCGGTGCGCGCATCCTGTTCGACGATGGCGGTTAATGTATGTTGCTGATTCGGCACCTCAGCAATCAGGGGTTGGTGTGTCATAACGCCTCGACAATGCCTGTGGGGTCCGTTTCCCCCGAGAATAGAGCAGGATCGGCACTCGCGCCACGTGACACAAGGGTAAAACTCTCAAAGTGCGCGGCGTCACTTAAGGAGGGCTGATGTTTGCCGGCGGGTTGTGCTGTAAAGCTTCAGATTTATTCGCGATTATTTTGCCGTTTCGCATGCTATTGTCAGCGCACTCTCTTGTCCGGAGCGCCCTGCATGACGCTGCAAAATCTCGATCTGAACCTGCGCGACGTAGTGATTTTCGCCTTTCTGCTGTGGCTATTTATCCGCTACACGTGGGTTATGACAGCCGTCACGCTGATGCTGGGCGGTGCTGCCCTGCTGCTGCTGTTACCGCTGGACATCTACTATTTTCTGCCGCCGCTGGCACTGCTCGGCGCGGGGCTGGGGATGCTGCTCCACCATGTTCAGCAGCGCCGGCTGGCGTTACAGCGTCAGGCCCGCGCGCCGCGCGCGTACATGCAAAAACAGGATGAGTTTCACCTGTAGCGCGCATCGCGGCCCATACGTTGCATGGCGCGTGCATACGCACCGCGCTGAATAGACCAGCGCAGCGTTGCCGCGATCAACATCATCTTTTTATCTACCCACCGCTGCGTAAGCGGCCCGACCGGCTGCCCGGTTAACTGCTGCGCCCATAGCGGCAGTAATCCCCGGCCGGCCTCCAGCATGGTGCGCATGGCCGGCTTCGCCAGCAGGCTGGGTGCCGGGGCGTTAAACAGCAGCTGCATCACTTCGCGCGTACGTTCATCAAACACCAGCTCCGCACGCATCGCCTGCAGATAGGCCTCCACGTCCTGCACGCTTTTGGGTAGCCGTTGTGCGCCAAGGGCTTCAGCAACCCGCGCGGCTTCCCGGTAGTAACGGTCCTGATCGGCCAGGCTGAGCTGCGGATTTTTGTAGCGCAGATGGGCAGCGAGAAAACGGCTGGTCTCCGCCACGTGCACCCAGGTGAGCAGGTGCGGATCGCTTGCGGCATAAGCCTTACCCGCGTTATCAACGCCGGCCACGCGCAGGTGGATACGTTTGACGCGCTCAATCAGCAGCCTGGCATCCCGGGTATTACCAAAGGTGGTGACGGCAATGAACTGGCTGGTGCGCCGCAGCCGGCCCAGCATGTCCTCACGGAAATTGGAGTGATCCCATACGCCTGCCAGCGCGGCCGGATGCAGCATTTGCAGCATCAGCGCACTGATACCGCCGCACAGCATGGCGGGAAAATCGCCGTGAATGCGCCAGATAATATGATCGGGACCAAACAGGCCGGGATCGCCGGGTGGCTGGGAGATATCAAATTCGTTGAGCGACAGGCCATTCAGGCGAAAGACCTGCTGCTCGATGCGATGGCGAAGATTCATAATAGTGACACGTTATGCTGATTAACCGGCCCGGCACAGAGGCCGGGCCGGCGACGTTACACCAGCATACCATGCCGGGTCAGCATTGCTGCTGCCCCTCTGGCTTACAGATAATCGAACTGCGCATCCTGCGTGCGTACCGAATCCAGGCCAATCATCACGTTAAACTTGCCCGGTTCCGCCACGTGCTGCATTTTCTGATTCCAGAACTTCAGCGCATCGACATCAATCTTAAAGCGCACGGTTTGCGACTCCCCGGCCTTCAGCATAATGCGCTGGAAGCCGCGTAACTCCTGCACCGGACGACTGATGCTGGCGACCGGATCGTTAAGATACATCTGCACCACCGTCGCCCCGTCGCGCTTGCCGGTGTTGGTTACCGTCACGCTGGCTTCTACCGTGCCGTTGCGCGGCATGGTTTTGGCCGACATCTTCACCGGTGAGACGGTAAAGGTGGTGTAGCTCAGGCCGTAACCAAACGGATAGAGCGGACCGTTCACCGCATCATAGTAGTGAGAGGTATATTTGTTTGGCTTCTCGAAGTTATAAGGGCGGCCAGTTGGCAGGTGGTTGTAGTAGATCGGAATCTGCCCGACCGAGCGCGGGAAGGAGACCGGCAGCTTGCCCGATGGGTTGTAGTCACCGAACAGCACATCCGCGATGGCGTTACCGCCTTCGGTGCCGCTAAACCAGGTCTCCAGCATCGCGTCGGCCATCTTATCCTGATTCACCACCGTCAGCGGGCGGCCATTCATCAGCACGATCACCAGCGGTTTGCCGGTGGCTTTCAGCGCCGCCAGCAGCGCCTGCTGGCTGGCCGGGATGGTCAGCTCGCTACGGCTGGAGGCTTCATGCGCCATCCCCTGCGCTTCGCCGACTGCCGCTACCACCACATCGGCTTTTTTCGCCTGGGCCACAGCTTCATCAATCAGCTGCTGCGGCGAGCGCGTATCAACGCTGACCGCCTGCTCATACAGATTAAGGAAGTTCTGGATGCCTTTGTTGTCCGACACATTGGCTCCTTTGGCATACAACACGGTACCTTTGCCGGCCATGGCATTGCGCATACCCTGCAACAGGGTAATCGACTGCTTCGCCACACCTGCTGCTGACCAGCTGCCCATGATGTCGCGCTGGCTGTCCGCCAGCGGGCCGACCAGCGCCACGGTCGCCTCTTTTTGCAGCGGCAGCGTTTCACGCCAGTTTTTCAGCAGGACGATACTTTTACGCGCCACGTCACGCGCTTCCGCGCGGTGCAGACGGCTTTCGGCATTGGTGTCCTGCGGATCGCTGCCTTTTGGTCCCAGATGACTATAGGGATCGTTAAACAGCCCCATATCATATTTGACGTTCAGCACGTGGCGCGCCGCATCGTCAATCTCCGCCATGGTCACCGCGCCGCTTTTTACCAGCCCCGGCAGGTATTTGCTGTAGTACTCGTCGCTCATACTCATGTCGATGCCGGATTTCAGCGCAATGCGTACCGCTTCCTGCGGATCGCTGGCGACGCCGTGCTTAATCAGCTCTTTAATCGCGCCGTGATCGCTAATGGTAATGCCTTTGAATTTCCACTCGCTGCGCAGCAGATCTTTCAGCAGCCAGCTGTCGGCGGTGGCTGGCGTGCCATTCAGCGAGTTCAGCGCCACCATCACGCCGCCGCTGCCGGCATCCAGTGAGGCTTTATATGGCGGCAGATAGTCCTGGAACAGGCGCTGCGGGCTCATGTCGACGGTGTTGTAATCGCGGCCGCCCTCCACGGCGCCATAGGCAGCAAAGTGCTTAACGCTGGTCATGATCGAGTAGCGATCCGCCGCGCTTTTGCCCTGCATGGCTTTTACCATGGTGCTACCCATTTGCGATGTCAGATAGGTATCCTCGCCGAACCCTTCGGAGCCACGGCCCCAGCGCGGTTCGCGTGACACATCCACCATCGGTGCCCACGTCATGTTGAGGCCATCGTCGGCGGCTTCCCGGGCGGAGACGCGGCCCACTTCGCCGATCGCCTCGAGATCCCAGCTGGCGGCCAGGCCGAGCGGAATCGGGAAGATGGTGCGCTGACCGTGCACCACATCGTAGGCGAAGAATAGGGGGATTTTCAGGCGGCTGAGTTGCATCACCTGATCCTGCATGGCGCGGATATCCTGACGCGTCACGGTATTGAAGATGGCCCCAACCTGACCGTGCTGAATCATGTCGCGGATCGCCTCTTTCGGCGTATCCGGACCGACGCTGATCAGGCGCATCTGGCCGATCTTTTCGTCGAGGGTCATTTTGCTGAGCAGCTGATTAACAAAGGCGTCACGCGCCTGTTCACTCATCGGGTGCGTGCCAGGCAGCGCATCCGCAAAGGCAGGCTGCAGGGCAAGGGAGACAGCGAGGCTAACAGAGTAAATCCATTTCATCAGGTCGGGTTCTCATAAGTGACTGCGCAATATCGAAATAGCCCGGGCAGTTTGCCACAAGATGAGGATAGCAGGTAGCCGCCAATGTCACACAGCGACCATGCCGCTGACGCGTGCTACAGTAGAAGCGCCATGTTAACGACAAGGATAGGCCCATGCATAACACTCCCTCACACCCGGCCCTGCTGGCCGAACTGCGTCGTTTAGTCGGGCCAGCCAACCTGCTGACCGACGCGGAGCAGACCGCACGCTATCGCAAAGGTTTCCGCTCCGGCGAAGGCGAAGCGCTGGCGGTGGCGTTTCCCGGCTCGCTGCTGGAGCTCTGGCGCCTGCTGCAGGCGCTGGTGAAGGCCGACGCAGTGATCCTGATGCAGGCGGCCAACACCGGCCTGACGGAAGGCTCCACGCCAAACGGCAACGATTACGATCGCCCGGTGGTGATCATCAGCACGCTGCGCCTGGATAAACTACAGCTGATCGACGGCGGCAAACAGATTCTCGCCTTCCCCGGCAGCACGCTATACCAGCTGGAGAAAACGCTTAAACCGCTGGGACGCGAACCGCACTCGGTTATCGGCTCATCGTGTATTGGCGCCTCTGTTATGGGCGGCATCTGCAACAACTCCGGTGGCTCGCTGATTAAACGCGGCCCGGCCTACAGCGAGATGGCGCTGTTTGCCCAGGTGGACGCTGACGGCAAGCTCAAGCTGGTGAACCACCTTGGCATTGATCTCGGCCACTCGCCGGAAGAGATGCTGGGGCGTTTGGATGACGATCGCTGGCAGCCCGACGATGTGCGCTGGGACGAGCGACACGCCTCCGATCATGAATATGCGGAGCGCGTGCGCGATATTCAGGCTGATACCCCGGCACGCTTTAACGCCGATGCGCGTCGCCTGTTTGAAGCCTCCGGCTGCGCCGGCAAGCTGGCGGTGTTTGCGGTGCGTCTGGATACCTTCCCCACTGAACCAAAGCAGCAGGTGTTCTATATCGGCACCAACGATCCGGCCACGCTGGGGGAGATTCGCCGCCACATTCTGGCGGAGTTCACGCATCTGCCGGTGGCGGGTGAATATATGCACCGCGACATTTTTGATATCGCACAGGTGTACGGTAAAGACACTTTTGTGATGATTGATAAACTCGGCACCGACAAGATGCCGCTGTTTTTCACCCTGAAAGGCCGCGTGGATGCCTGGCTGGCGAAGCTGAGCTTTGTGAAGCCGCACCTTACCGACCGCGTGTTGCAGCGCATCAGCGGCTGGTTGCCCGCGCATCTGCCCAAACGTCTCAAACAGTACCGCGATAAGTTTGAGCACCACCTGATGCTGAAAATGTCGGGCGACGGCGTGGCCGAAGCGCAGGCCTGGCTGCAGGAGTACTTCCGCGAAGGCGGCGGCGAGTTTTTCGCCTGCGACGCTAAAGAGGGTGCGCACGCATTTCTGCATCGCTTTGCCGCCGCCGGAGCAGCCGTGCGTTATCACGCGGTGCATGCTGATGAAGTAGAGGATATTCTGGCGCTGGATATCGCGCTGCGCCGCAACGATCGCGACTGGTTTGAGCAGCTACCGCCGGAATTTGATCGGGATTTGATTCATCGTCTCTACTACGGCCACTTCTTCTGCCACGTGTTCCATCAGGATTACATTGTCAAAAAAGGCGTTGATGCACATGCCCTGAAGGCGCGCATGCTGGCGCTGCTTGAGGCGCGCGGCGCGGAGTATCCGGCGGAGCATAATGTCGGTCATCTGTATGAGGCCAAACCGCAGCTGCAGGCGTTTTATCGCCGGCTTGACCCAACCAATACCTTTAATCCGGGTATAGGGAAAACCAGCAAGCAGAAAGGGTGGGCGGTGAAGGTTTGAAGGATATAACCCCAGGTGGCCATGAATGCCCACCTGGGGTTGTAGGGTCGGCATTTGTGCCGCCCTGGCGTTTCCACCGCGATGAATCAACCCGTTTTTATGGCAACGGATCGGACTGCTCCTGCACCGTGGCGGGCACGGCGCGGCGCTCAATGATCATGGTCTGCGGCGTAGAGAGCAGAATGCCCTCTTTGCGCAGGCGCGTCAGAATATCGAACAGCAGATCGCTCTTGGCACCGGAGGTCTGGCGCTGACTGGCCACGTTGCCGGTAACGCTCAGCACGATGCCGTTGGGCGTCAGATCCTTAAAGGATACCGAGGGCTCTGGCGTCTCCAGGATGCGCTCGTTCTCACGGTAAACATCCAGCAGAATCTCCCGCACCTGCACCGGATCGATATCCAGCGGGAAGGTCAGTAAGATGGTCACCACGCCCTGCGCATTGCCCATGGTCGCGTTACGTACGTTTTGTGAAATCAGCTGTGAGTTCGGCACAATGACCGTTGATTTATCACCCAGCTGAATCTCGGTGGCGCGCACGTTAATGCGGCGAATATCCCCTTCAATGCCGCTGATGCTCACCAGATCGCCCACCTTTACCGGACGCTCCGTCAACAGGATCAGGCCGGAGATAAAGTTCTTCACAATCTCCTGTAAACCGAAACCGATACCGACCGACAAGGCGCTGACGATCCACGCCAGTTTGTTCCACTGCAGGCCCATAATCGACAGCGTCAGCAGAATAATCAGCACGTAACCGATGTTACTGAACAGCGTCACCAGCGACACGCGCATGCCGATATCCATGGTGGTTTTCGGCAGAAAATCCTTATCCAGCCAGCGCCGTACCGCGCGCAGCACATAGATCCCCACCACCAGACAGAGAATAGCATTGACCATGTGCGCCGGAACGATGTTCAGCGACTCCAGCCCCTTACCGCCCCAGAACTCAATCACCTTCTGGATCAACTCAATCGGTGTTGAAGAGGCGAAGGTACCGTTCAGCAGCGCCAGCGCCACAAAGGCGATCAGCAGGGTTTTACCTATCGCACTCAGCAGCGTTGCGGCTTGCTGGAGATAGCGCTCATCAATATTCAGCGAGGTTTGCAGGCGTTTACCGGTGACATTACTGGTTGAGAACAAACTTTCACAGCCGTCGTTGATCAAATGGCTAAGGAAGTAGAAGGAGCCAAAAAGAATGCCGCACCAGATCACCTCATAACTGAGGAAGCGCGCCAGCGTGACATAGCCCACGCACAGCGCAATCAAAATCGCCACCGCCGTGACCGTCAGCGCCAGCTGCACCAGCCCGACCACGGTCGGACGTGCTTCCGGCGGATTCCCCGCCTGCGCCATGCGACGACGCACGCGGTTGGTGCGCATACTGATGGCCAGCCCGGTACTGCCGATCAGCAGCGCCGTCAGGCCGTTAAACAGAATGGTGGTGTTCAGGCTGGTGCCGACCGTGTAGTTAAACGACTCGGCGGTCTGGAAGATAAACACCAGCGCCGCCGTAATCGGCGGGAACGGTTTTAGCGCCTGCGCCACCTCGTTTGAGATGGCCGGTAAGCGCCAGCTGGGGCGGCGCGTGGAGAGAAACGCACGGCCGAGACCGGCGATCAATCCGCAATAGACGCTCAGCTGGACCAGCCGATCAACAAAATCCTGCACATCGCTGGAGACCTCATCGCGGCGGGTAAACGCCAGCGAGATAAAGTTAAAGGTGAGCACCACAGCCGCCAGCGTAGTCAGCGCAATCGCCGCGGCGAGGAAGCTGCGGCGCAGACGCCCTTCCGGCAGTTTATGGATACTGACCCAGGCGAGAAACTCTTCGCCGTAGCGCCGGCCCAGCGTCATCACCAGCATCGCAGCCAGCAGCCAGCCGACCGTACCCACGCGCCAGCCGGACTCCCATGACAGCGCAGCAGTGGCCTGCAGCTCATCGCCAAAATCACTGATCTTCTCGCCGTCCAGATCCTGCTGGCTAAACAGCGGTGCCCAGAAGCGCGGGCCGAAGATACTGCCGGAATTAAGCGCCAGCTGGTTTTTCAGCTGGTCGCGACGCAGGTTGACGATTTGCGAGGAGAGCACCAGCGCCCCGTTTTTAATGCCGTCCGCCTGTTTGATCTGGTCGTCCAGCTTGCTCTTCTGATTCTCCAGCGCGGCGCGTTTGCGCGTCACTTCCGGCGTCTCTTTCACGCCGCTGTCGGCTTTGGGCGCCGGGCCGAGTACCGCCAGCTGGGCATCCAGCTGCTGACGCTGTGGAATCAGCGCCTGACCCAGCGTTTCAGCATTGCCTGACAGCTCAAGCGCCATCTCATTGAGCTGATTAAGCTGGCTTTCATTGGTATCGCCCGATACCTGACCTTTGATTTTGTCGAGGATCTTCTGCATTTTCGGCAGCTCGACCGTAGCGTTAACCCTGGGGGCCGCCTCCTCTTCCTGCTGAGAAGATGTGGCATTGTCATCCGCCTGGCTGAGCGCAGGCGTCAGCAGTACCAGCAACAGCAGGAGTGGCGTAAACAGAGAGCGAAACGTAAACATATGAGTGAGATTCCAGCGTCATTGCCAGTTAAACGTGAATGGCCGCCAGTGTAGGCCGTTGCCGCTACGTAAACTATAGGAATGGTGGTTAAAACGTTGGTGCTAACGATTAGTGAATTTGCTTATGGTGCGCGTGCCACCGCGCGGATTGGGCACCGCGCGGACGGCGATAGCGGCGCGTGTCATCGCGTCGCTACGGCAGGTCCCTGAACGCAACCGCTATTCAAGTGCAGCGGTTTGCGCCGCTTTCTGCTTTTTATACGCCAGCGCCGCCGCCGGAACCGGCGCTGCTTTGCCGGTTTCCAGCCAGTCGCGCAGGCGGTTGGCATCGGCAAAGTGGGTGTATTTGCCAAAAGCATCCAGCACCACCAGCGCCACCGGGCGGTTATTGATCACCGTACGCATCACCAGGCAGTGCCCGGCTTCGTCGGTGTAACCGGTTTTGGTGAGCTGGATACGCCAGTCATCCTTGTACACCAGATGGTTAGTGTTACGGAACGGCAGCGCGTAGGCAGGATGCTTAAATACGGCGGTATCCTCTTTGGTGGTGCTCAGCTGACCAATCAGCGGGTACTGACGGCTGGCTTTAAGCAGTTTCACCAAATCTTCAGCGCTGGAGACGTTCTGAATCGATAAGCCCGTTGGCTCAACGTAGTGAGTGTGCGTCATGCCCAGGGCACGCGCTTTGGCGTTCATGGCGCGAATAAATGCGTCATAACCACCCGGATAGTGGTGCGCCAGGCTGGCGGCGGCGCGGTTTTCTGATGACATCAGCGCCAGCAGCAGCATGTTGCGGCGGCTGATTTCACTGTTCAGCTTGACGCGCGAAAACACGCCGCGCATCTCGGGCGTGTGGCTGACATCAACCGACAGCATCTCGTCGAGCGGCAGCTTTGCGTCCAGCACCACCATTGCAGTCATCACCTTGGTGATCGACGCGATAGGACGGACGCGATCGGGATGGCTGGAGAACAGCACTTTATTGCTATCCAGATCGACAATCATCGCGCTGCCGGAGGCAATCTGCGGTTGCGCAATCGGCGCCAGATCGGAGAGTTTCGCCGGTGCGGCCAGAGCCGGAGTCACAGCGGCGGGCGCGGCGATAAACAGCGCCAGCGACAACAAAGAAATACGCATTTTTACAGACATCGTGTCAAAAAAATCCGGTGAAGAGTTTTGCGCTGTGTATAAGACACAGGCCGCACGCATCGGGCCTGACGGGACGCGGGCTGGCAGCAGCATCATACGCTGATGAATGAGAAATTTCTTAAGTAGATTGTTTCCGGGCATTAAAAAGGCGGGTAAAAATGACAGGGAGAAGCGGTGACGAGAGGCGCCTGATCTTTAGCGGCGCGATTTATCGCGCCGCTACCGTCGTGAATCGCTATTTACTTCAGAACAATCGCGGACCGTATCCCCACAGCACCACGGTCAGCGCCAGCAACACTTCAAACACCAGCACGCCAATCGCCAGGGTTGAGCCAGAAAAACGCATGCTCTCTTCGCGATCGATACTCAAAAATACCGGGATACCGACATAGAGCAGATAGCCGGTATAAACCAGCGCCGCCGCGCCCACCAGCACGCACAGCCAGACCAGTGGATAGAGCGCCACAAGTCCGCTGATAAACAGCGGTGTGGCAACATAGCCGGCAAACACGGTACAGCGCTGCACGCCGGGACGCTGTGGATAGTCACGCGCCATCCAGTGGATCACGCGGCCCATCACGGCGACGCCACCTAAAATGATCAGATAAAACAGAATACCCAGACCGATGCCGGTCAGCGTGTTGAGTTGAATATACTGCCCTTCACCCAGATTCCACCCGAGCTGTGTCGTACCAATGAACGCGCAGATCACCGGTATTGCCGCCATCAGCAGTACATGGTGCGTGTAGTGGTGTGAAACGCTCTCGTTTTCCTGCTTGATATCGCGCATCTCCTGATTGGGATGCGCCAAAAGACCCCAGACATGATTCATACAATCACTCCTCTGATGCGACGGGCTGCCCGTTCTGCGATCAGCCGGACTGCGGCAGGCAGCTACTTCTCAAGTATAATCGGCGCGCCTGTTTTTGCGGCCGGCGGTACAAAAAAAGCCGCTGGCGTCTAGACTGTTACCAGGCCTGAACACTGCAGGGAGGATAAATTGCATTTCGATATCAATGGATTAATTACTCAGTATGGCTATCTGGCCCTGCTGATTGGCTGTATTGCGGAGGGTGAAACTTTTACCCTGCTGGGTGGGGTTGCCGCCCATGAAGGCCTGTTGCACTTTAGTGGCGTGGTACTGGCGGCAATGGCCGGCGGGATTATTGGCGATCAGCTGCTGTTCTGGCTGGGCCGCCGCTATGGCGCCCGCATTTTGCGCCGCTTTAAAAAACATCAGGACACGATCAAAAAAGCCAACCGTTTGATTCAGAAGCATCCCAGTCTGTTCGTGATTGGCGTGCGCTTTATGTATGGCTTTCGCCTTATCGGGCCCATCATTATTGGCACCAGCCGGCTCAAGCCGCTGCGCTTCTTTGTACTGAACGTGATTGGCGCAGCGCTCTGGTCGCTGATTTTTGTCACGCTCGGCTATTTTGCCGGCGAAGTGATTACGCCATGGCTGCACAAGCTGGACCAGCACCTGAAGCACGTTGTCTGGCTGGCGGCGGCAATTGTCTTTGGCATCCTGCTGCGTTACGTCATTCGCCGCTGGCATCACCGCCGCGCCGGTTAGTGGTGGTAACCCTTGAATTGCGGGTTCGCCAGCATAAAGCCGCCGTCCACCACAAAGGATTGCCCGGTGGTGTAGGTGGCCCATTCCGAACACAACCACGCCACTAAGCTGGCAATTTCGCGCGTATCGCCGGGGCGTCCAATCGGAATCTCCGGCATGCGCCGACTGTGCGCTTCGCTGTTGCTCATATCATTCATCGGCGTGGCAATGGCCCCTGGCGCCACCGCATTGACCAGGATGTGATGCGGCAGCAGGCTAAGCGCCATCGATTTGGTCAATCCGCCCAGGGCGTGTTTCGCCGCCGTATACGCGGCAGCGTCCGGCAGCGGCGTGTGCTCATGGACAGAGGTGATATTGATGATGCGTCCGCCATCACCCTGATCGACCATGTGGCGCGCCGCAATCTGCCCGCAGACAAACGCTCCGTCGACATCAACGGTAAACACCTTGCGCCACTCTTCAAAGCTCATATCAAGAAAATCGGCTTTGGTCATCACGCCGGCGTTGTTCACCAGCACATCGATACGTCCCAGCGAATTGATCAGCTGTGCCAGCTGCTGACCGCCCGCCTGGGGATCGGCAAGATCGAGCTGGCGCACCTGGGCCTGCTGGCCTTTGCTCTCCACCATCCGCGCGGTCTCCTGTGCGCCCTCCTCATCCGAGCGCCAGGTAATGCCCACGGTGTAGCCGGCTTCCGCCAGCATAACCGCGCAGCTGCGGCCAATGCCTGAATCCGATGCGGTGACGACGGCGACTTTCTGTTTGCCCAGGGTCATGACGTTCTCCTGCGTAGTGAGTGTTCTGACAGTATAGAAGTTATCCATCTGTGCCTCGCCGCCGCTGAATCAGCCGTTGCGTCTATAGTTAACAATCAGATACGTTTCAGGAGGCAGGATGAGCACAATTAAACGCAGAATAGACGACCATGGTGTTATTGGCGACTTACGCACCTGCGCGCTGATTGCTAACGATGGCACCATCGATTATCTGTGCTGGCCGGAACTTGATAGCCCCTCGATCTTCGCCGCCCTGCTCGACAGCGATGACGCCGGTCACTTCTCCCTGATGCCGGAGTGGCAGCACGCGCGTCAGCAGCAGCTCTACCTGCCTGATACCAATATTCTGCAGACCCGCTGGCTGGACGATGCGGGCGTGGCGGAGATCACCGATTACATGCCGATTTGCGACGAATACAGCAAAGTGCCGCGGCTGGTGCGGCGGGTAAAGATGGTGCGCGGCACCGCGCGCTTTCATCTGCGCTGTGCGCCGCGCCACGACTATGCCCGTGCTGAAACCCGCACCGAGGCACGGCCCGGCGGCATCGCCTTTCTCGCGGAAGGGCAACCGACGCTGCGCCTGAGTGGCAGCGTGGTGATGACGCGCGAAAACGACAGCGCGGTGGCCACCTTTACCCTGCAGGCCGGTGAACACGCTGAGTTCGTGTTTGGTAACGATGACGATCCCCATGTGGCAGATATCGCCACCGAACGCTGTTTTCACGATACCCTGAATTACTGGCGGCGCTGGAGCAGCCACAGCTCCTACCGCGGCCGCTGGCAGGAGATGGTGACGCGCTCTGCGCTGGCGCTCAAGTTGCTGACATCGCATCAGCACGGATCGATCGCCGCAGCCGCCACCTTTGGCCTGCCGGAAGAGCTGGGGGGCGAACGCAACTGGGACTATCGCGCCTCGTGGATTCGCGACGCCTCGTTCAGTATGTATGCGCTGATGCGTCTCGGCTATGTCGAAGAGGCGCGTGATTTTACCCACTGGGTGGCCCGTTGCGTCGAGCACAGCCACGACGATACACCGCATCTGCAGGTGATGTACCGCCTTGACAGCGGCACGGAGCTGCACGAAACCGAGCTGCTTAACCTCTCCGGCTACGCCAATTCGCGCCCGGTACGCATCGGTAATGACGCCTGGCGGCAGACGCAGCTGGATATTTATGGCGAGCTGATGGATGCCATCTACCTGGCCAATAAGTATGGCGAGGCGATTTCACAGCGCGGCTGGCACAATGTCTCCCGCATGATCGACTACGTCTGCGCCAACTGGAACCAGCCGGATGCCGGTATCTGGGAGATGCGCGGTGAGCCGGAGCACTTTCTGCATTCGCGCCTGATGTGCTGGGTGGCGCTGGATCGCGCGCTGCGCCTCGGCATGAAGCGTTCACTGCCGATGCCCTATGCGCGCTGGGATCAGGTGCGCAGCGAGATCCGTGATGATATCTGGCAAAACTTCTGGAACGCTGAGCTGGGCCACTTCACCGCCACGCGCGGCGGCAAACACCTGGATGCCTCCATGCTGCTGATGCCGCTGGTGCGCTTTGTCAGCTCAACCGATCCGGAGTGGCTTGCCACCCTTGATGCGATTAAAGAGAACCTGGTGAGCGACGGTTTAGTGCGGCGCTATAACATCAGTGAAACCCCGGCCGATGCGCTGGCCGGCGGTGAAGGCGCCTTTGCCGCCTGCTCGTTCTGGTACGTGGAGTGCCTGGCACGCGCCGGCCGGGTGCATGAAGCGCACTTTGAGTTTGAGAAGCTGCTGAGCTATGCCAATCCGCTCGGGCTGTATGCCGAGGAGTTTACCAGCCACGGCAATGCGCTGGGCAATATGCCGCAGGCCCTGACGCATCTGGCGTTAATCAGTGCCGCTTTTTTCCTCAACCGTAAACTGAGCGGAGAGGTGACGCTGTGGCAGCCTTAGGAAAATTCACAATTTGGGCTGGCTCGCAAAGAGAATGGTCTGTTTATCCGTTTTTTTGCGTAAAGTATCTTCAGCCAACGCAATTCCTGATTTCCATCATTGCGTTTATGCACATATAATGCGCAGCGGGTCATTCCGACCACGATGGGTTCGACACACTGACAAGCCTGAAATATGGCCATAACGACTTGTAAAAACATGAAAAAAAGCATTCGCGCGTTCGCTTCACTCGCCCTCGCACTGGCGGCGTTCAGCCAGTCGGCCTTTGCAGTCGTCTATCCGCTGCCACCAGCAAATAGCCGTCTGATTGGCGAAAACATTGAAATTACCGTTCCTGACGACAGTAAACTGCCGCTGGAAGCTTTTGCTGCGCAGTATCAGATGGGCCTCAGCAACATGCTGGAAGCCAACCCGGGCGTTGACGTCTATCTGCCAAAAGCGGGCAGCAAAATGGTGATCCCTCAGCAGCTGATTTTGCCGGACGCGCCGCGTGAAGGCATCATCATCAACAGCGCTGAGATGCGCCTCTACTACTATCCGAAAGGCACTAAAACGGTTGTCGTGCTGCCGATTGGTGTCGGTGAGCTGGGTAAAGATACCCCAATCAACTGGACCACAGCCGTTGAGCGTAAGAAAGCCGGTCCAACCTGGACGCCAACCAAAGCGATGCATGCGGAGTATGCGGCACGTGGCGAGAGCATCCCGGCGGTGTTCCCGGCGGGCCCGGATAACCCGATGGGCCTGCATGCGCTCTATATTGGTCGCCTGTATGCGATTCACGGCACCAACGCCAACTTCGGTATCGGCCTGCGCGTGAGCCACGGCTGCGTGCGTCTGCGTGCTGACGACATCAAATGGCTGTTCGACAATGTGCCGGTCGGTACGCGCGTACAGTTCATCGATCAGCCGGTGAAAGCCACTGTAGAGCCGGACGGCTCGCGTTACGTTGAGGTGCATAACCCACTCTCAACTACCGAAGAGCAGTTCAACTCCCGCGAGCTGGTGCCCATCAGCCTGACCTCTGCGGTGACCAAAGTGATCGCCGATGCCAGCACCAATCAGGATGCGGTGAACAATGCGATTCAGGCGCGTACCGGTATGCCGACCAAAATCAACGGTCAGCCGGGCGAAGCACAGCCTGCGCCGGTATTGGTGCAGGAGTCAGCGGACGCCCTGCCGAAAGAGGAGCCGATGACGCCGCAGGGCGCCACGGCCGTCGCACCACAGGCCGAGGCGCAGCAGCCTGCTGAAACGCAGCAGCCTGCTGATGCGGCACCTGTTGAGCAGGCTGTCCCTGCTCAGCCGGCGACCGGCAACAGCCTGTAAGGTTGTCGCACACAGAAAAATGCCAGCCTGCGGGCTGGCATTTTTTTTGCGGCTCGCCTTTTAATCCCGCGGTCGCCGTAGTGCCAGCCACCCTGCCACCAGCGTAAACACCAGTACCACCAGCACTAACAGCAGGAAACCGTGCGGATTCCCGGCCAGCGGAATACCGCCAACGTTCATCCCAAAAAAGCCGGCTACGATATTGATCGGCAGCGCCAGTACGGTGATGACGGTCAGCAAAAACAGCGTACGGTTGCTCTGCTCCATCAGGCGGGCAGCAATCTCCTCCTGCAGCAGTCGAATGCGCTCCATCAAACCCGCCAGATCGTTAAGCGCCACGCTAAACTCCTCCGTAAAAATGCGCAGCTCGCTAAGCGGTTCGCGCCTTAGCCACTGCGGCGGGCGGTTCAGCAAACGAAATAGCGCTGCCGGCTCTGGTGCCAGTAGCCGCTGTACGCGCAGCAGCATGCGACGCAGACGGCCCAGCTCGCTGCGGTTGGCTTTAATGGCCGCACTTAACAAGCGCTCCTCAATCGCATCCACCGCCTGGCTGGAGCGCCGCACAATCTGCTCCAGCTGCGCCTCCTGTTCACCCAGTAGCCAGAGCAGGAGCGCATCCGGCGCGTGAAGCGACAGCTGATTGATGCGCTGATGCATGCGCTCAATCATGCCCACCGGCCGGTAGCGTGCAGTAACGATCACCCGTGGACAGCACCAGATCCAGAGAGTGGCATTTTGCGTACTGCGCTCCTCCTCGCTGAATGTTACGTCATTCAGTACCGCGAGCAGCGCATCGTTTTGCTGCGCAAGCCGCGTGCGCGGGGAAGCCGAATGGATCTCATCGAAAAAGTCGTCATCTACATTGAAGTGGCCCTGAACCCAGCGCTCGGCACGGGCGTGATTCAGGTTAATGTGCAGCCACAGAAACCCGGCATCAGCCAGAGGCTGCTGAGCCAGCTGCGACGCTTCACGGGCATTGAGCCGCTGTGGCGGTGCATCAGGCGTAAACAGATAACCATGAATCAGACCGGCGACCTCATTATTGAAATCCGGTAACGCGGCGAGTGGCAAAACAGGCTGGGGCATAGCTGCATGAGGGTCCTGAAGCGGTCAGATCCACAGCCTGCAACAGTGAGATGACAGCAGGATGACAGCGCAGGCGCACCATCATCATTCTGTCATACAAACCACGTATCACACTGCGAGTAACGGATGCCGTTTGAGCATCGTGACTTCACACCGGGGTGTGTTATGGCTGAAAACAGTATTCCTGCATCATCCGCTTCCGCCGCCAGCGGCGGGCCGGATCTGAATAAGGGCAGCGGACGCCTGGCACGCGTGATCTTCCTGGTGCTGCTGGTCGCCGGACTGGCGTTTACCGGCATCAACCTGTTCAACGATGTCGAAGAGACCGGCGCGGTCGTCACCAGCTATACGCCCTTCCTGCTGCTGGGCATTGCACTGCTGATTGCGCTGGGCTTTGAGTTCGTTAATGGCTTTCACGACACCGCCAACGCCGTAGCTACGGTTATTTATACCCACTCGCTGTCGCCGGGCGTGGCAGTAGTGTGGTCCGGCTGCTGTAACTTTCTTGGCGTACTGCTCTCCAGCGGCGTGGTAGCGTTTGGTATCATCTCGCTGCTGCCGGTGGAGCTGATTCTGCAGGCGGGCAGCGGCCATGGCTTTGCTATGGTGTACGCGCTGCTGGTCTCAGCCATTATCTGGAACCTCGGCACCTGGTATTTCGGCCTGCCCTCCTCTTCATCCCACACGCTGATTGGATCGATTATCGGTGTTGGCATCGCCAATGCGCTGCTGCATGGCCGCAGCGGCACCAGCGGCGTGGACTGGGATCAGGCGCTCAAGGTGGGTTATGCGCTGCTGCTGTCACCAGTGATTGGCTTTGTTTGCGCCGCGCTGCTGCTGCTGGCGATGAAAGCGTTTGTGCGTAACCGCCGGCTGTATGAAGCGCCGAAAGGCAACCGGCCGCCGCCAGCCTGGATTCGCGGACTGCTGATCCTCACCTGCACCGGCGTATCATTTGCGCACGGTTCTAATGACGGCCAGAAAGGTATGGGGCTGATTATGCTGATTCTGGTGGGCACCATGCCTATCGCCTATGCGCTGAACCGCTCGCTGCCGCCGGAGCAGATTCCGCGCGTTGCCGCGCTGACGCAGGTAACGGAACAGCAGCTTCTGTCGCTGCAGCCGCCGCCAGCCGCCATGCCGGCACCGCGCGACGTGTTAAAGGAGTTCGTCCGTACCGGGCAGAATCGGCCGCAGGTGCTGCCGGCGCTGGGCATTACCCTTGGCGATATTGGTGAGCAGATTCGCCACTACGGCTCGGTTGAGAATATCCCCGCTCAGGCGGTCACCAATACGCGCAACGATATGTATCTTGCCTCTGAGACCATCAAGCACCTGCACAGCGCCAGCGTGACGCTGCCGGAAGAGACCGCACGCAACCTGACGGCGGTAAAAAACGAGCTGGATGCCGCGACGCGCTTTATTCCTATGTGGGTCAAAGTGGTGGTGGCGCTCGCACTGGGACTGGGCACGATGGTCGGCTGGCGGCGGATTGTGATCACGGTGGGCGAGCGCATCGGCAAGACGCACCTTACCTACGCGCAGGGGGCCAGCGCCGAGCTGGTGGCGATGGCGACCATCGGCGCAGCGGATGCGTTTGGCCTCCCCGTCTCAACGACTCACGTGCTCTCTTCCGGCGTCGCCGGTACCATGGCGGCTAACCGTTCGGGCCTGCAACTTGCCACGCTGCGTAATCTGGCGATGGCGTGGGTGTTGACGCTACCGGTGTCGGTTCTCCTTTCCGGGCTGCTGTACGCGCTGTTCGTGCAGCTGTAGCGGGACTAGCCGCTTACCCGTTGCACGGCTGCCTGGCGGCCGTGCTGCTGATGCAAACGCAGCGTAATCAGAAACGCACCCAGCACCATCAGCGCCGCTGCCAGATAGACCGACTGCATCCCCCAGTGGCCGATCAGCAAGCCTGCGACCGGGCCGGTCAAGCCTAACCCTAAATCCAGAAAGGCAGAGTAAGTGCCCAGCGCGGAGCCCTGATCCTGCTGCTGCACGCGTTTCACCGCCTCCACGCCCAGCGCCGGGAACACCAGTGAGAAGCCGCCGCCCGTCAGGAATGCGCCCACATCCACCAGCCAGCTGCTCTCCGCCTGCCAGATCAGCAGTAGCCCGGCGCACTCCAGCACAAAGGAGATCAGCGAGACTTTCAGCCCGCCAAAACGGGTGATGTAGCGCCCGCACAGCAGACGCACCAGCACGAAGCCCAGGCTAAACAGCGTCAGCGCGAACGCCGCCCCGTTCCAGTCGCGGCTGGCAAAATAGAGCGTAATAAAGGTAGAGATGACGCCAAAGCCGATGGTGCCAAAGCCCAGCGCAAGGCCAAACAGCCAGACGCGGCTGACCACGCGGTGAAAGGGAATGCGCACACCTGCCGTCACGCTGACCGCCGGTTTGCCGCTCGCCATCCAGAAACCGAGCGCCCCCATGATCGCCACTAAGCCGGCAAAACCGCTCAGGCCAAACCATTGATTAAGCAGTACGCCAAGCGGTGCGCCAATCGCCATGGCGAAATAGGTGGCAACGCCGTTCCAGGAGATCACCCGGGCGGTCTGTAGCGGCCCGACGATATTCATGCCCCACAGCGTTGAGCCGGTGCTGCTGAAACTCTCGCCCACGCCGAGAAACAGACGGCCCAGCGCCAGCAGCGCCAGGCTGAGCAGCGGTACTGCGCTGCACAGCGCCGCGATGATCGAGAGCACCCCGCTCAGGCCGCAGCACACCAGCCCCATCATCACTACACGTTTAGGCCCATAGCGATCCGCCAGCCGCCCCGAGTGCGGACGGCTGAGCAGCGTAGCAAAGTACTGCAGGCTGATGATCAGCCCGGCGATAAACGAGCTGAAGCCCAGCTGGTTATGCACAAAACCGGGCAGCACCGCCAGCGGCAAACCCACCGAGAGGTAGCAAAAAAAGGTGAAGATAATGACGGAGAGAATACGTTTATTTAACTGAGCGTTACTCAGTACAGCGGCGTCAGACATGGGAAATTGGCGTCAGGAGCGTGGATGAGAGCGAATCTCCACTATACCGATTAGCACGCTAAGGATCGCGAATTTTTTATTTTCAAAGCGTTGCCGGAGAGGGAGCGGCGCAACGCATTGCGCCGTTTTGTAAAACCTGCGTGATAAAGCGCGCCGCGACGCAACGTACGCGAGTCAGAGACTATGGCAGGAGAGAGTGCTTATCCGCGATGCATGCCGCTCAATGGCGCTGGCGATCTCGCCGGAGACGCGCAGCGTGCGGATCTCGCTGAACAGGCCATCCGCCTCATCGTAGGCTTTGCGCAGATAGCCCAGCCACTGCTTAATGCGCGCCACGTGGTAGTTGCCGGTATCGCCCTGCTTCTCCAGCTGGGTGTACTTCAGCAGCAGTTCCACGACATCTGACCACGGCATCGGCGCCTCATTGTACTTCACTACGCGGCCCAGATTCGGCACGTTGAGCGCACCGCGTCCCAGCATTACTGCATCGCAACCGGTAATGCGCAGACAATCCTGCGCATCCTGCCAGCTCCAGATCTCGCCATTGGCGATAACCGGAATCGACAAGCGCTGGCGGATCTCGCCAATCGCCTGCCAGTTGATGCTCTCTGCGCGGTAGCCATCCTCTTTGGTGCGGCCATGAACCACCAGCTCACTGGCACCGGCCTGCTGCACCGCATCGGCAATCTCAAAGCGACGTTCGCCGGAGTCCCAGCCAAGACGCACTTTAACTGTGACCGGCAGGTGATCCGGCACCGCTTCACGCATCGCTTTCGCGCCGCGATAGATCAGTTCCGGATCCTTGAGCAGGGTGGCCCCGCCGCCGCTGCCGTTGACCAGCTTCGACGGGCAGCCGCAGTTCAGATCGACGCCCCAGGAGCCCAGCTCCACGGCGCGCGCGGCGTTCTCCGCCAGCCACTCGGGATATTGCCCGAGCAGCTGCATACGCACACGCGTACCGGATGGCGTGCGGCTGCTGTTGTGCAGCTCCGGGCATAAGCGGTAGAAGGATTTTACTGGCAGCAGCTGATCGACCACGCGCAAAAACTCGGTGACGCACAAATCGTAATCGTTCACGCCGGAGAGCAACTCGCGCACCAGCGAATCCAGTACGCCCTCCATCGGCGCCAGTAAAACCCGCATCGCGTTAGACGTTCCCGCTCTTCTTCACTGCCGGACGACGACGACCGCTGTTTGCTGCGGGTGCAGCCTGGCCGTTGCCGCCCTGACGGCGGGCCTCGCCCTGCGGACGCGCACCGCTACCGCCCTGTGGACGCTGACCGCTGCCACCCTGTGGACGCGCGCCGCTGCCGCTCTGTCCGCGACCCTGACCACGACCCTGCCCCTGGCCGCGCGACTGCTGCTGACGGCCATTCTGAATCGGTTCCGCTTTAATGCTCGGATCCGGCTCAAAACCTTCCAGCGCGATGCGTGGAATTTCACGCTTCAGTAAACGCTCAATGTCACGCAGCAGTTTGTGCTCATCGACACAGACCAGCGAAAGCGCCGCGCCGGTCGCTGCGGCACGACCGGTACGCCCGATACGGTGCACATAGTCTTCGGCCACGTTGGGCAGCTCGTAGTTCACTACGTGCGGCAGCTCTTCAATATCCAGACCGCGCGCGGCGATGTCGGTCGCCACCAGAACGCGAATGCTGCCGGATTTGAAGTCAGCCAGCGCACGGGTACGCGCACCCTGGCTCTTGTTGCCGTGAATCGCGGCGGCAGTGATGCCGTCTTTGTTCAGCTGCTCGGCCAGGTGGTTGGCGCCATGTTTGGTGCGGGTGAAGACCAGCACCTGTTGCCAGTTATCACGACCAATCATCAGCGACAGCAGTTCCCGCTTGCGCTTCTTATCAACAAAGTGCACCTGCTGCGAAACCTGTTCTGACGCGGTATTGCGGCGCGCTACTTCAACCTGCTCCGGATTGGTGAGCAGTTTTTCCGCCAGCGTTTTGATCTCATCGGAGAACGTGGCAGAGAACAGCAGGTTCTGACGTTTAGCCGGCAGTTTAGCCAGGACGCGACGGATATCGTGGATGAAGCCCATATCGAGCATGCGATCGGCTTCGTCCAGTACCAGGATCTCAACCTGCGACAGATCGACCGCGTTCTGGTGCGCCAGATCGAGCAGACGGCCAGGTGTAGCCACCAGCACATCCACGCCGCCGCGCAGTTTCATCATTTGCGGGTTGATGCTGACGCCGCCAAATACCACCAGCGAACGCATGTTGAGGTACTGGCTGTATTCACGCACGTTTTCGCCGACCTGCGCCGCGAGTTCGCGGGTTGGGGTCAGGATCAGGGCGCGCACCGGGCGACGGCCACGCGCCGCCGGTTTTTCTGAGAGGCGCTGCAGCAAAGGCAGCGTAAAGCCGGCGGTTTTACCCGTACCGGTCTGGGCGCTCGCCAGCAGGTCACGACCGGCCAGCACCACGGGAATTGCCTGACGCTGGATTGGCGTCGGCTCACGATAGCCCTGTTCTGCTACCGCACGCAAAATATCGGCATTTAAGCCGAGAGAGTCAAAAGACATGCAGGTGTATTACTCCGAACCGCCCTGATCGCGCTGCGCGATGTAGTTTTCAGGGGGGATATGACGCAGCCATGCGGCCTGCGTGTGAAAAGGGCACAAACTACCATGCGTAAGAGCGCGAGTGTAGCAGGTTTCCGAAAGGACCGCGACCAGCAAAGCAGTCAGAGTGAAAGACGGGGCGCCATAAATTCGAACGCTGCCGATACTGCACCT
>NZ_MLFS01000029.1 GCF_002095485.1 Pantoea wallisii
TTTTACCGCCGGTCTGCTGCGCGGCACTGCGGCACTGCGCCACCAGCGCCTCTTCCGGCCAGCAGCCCTTGGGGGCCACCAGGCGCAGATCGAGCCCCACCAGCGCCGCTGCTTCCAGCATGCTGTTGCCCATGTTATTGCGCGCATCGCCCACGTACACCAGCGTCATTTCATGCAGCGATTTGCCAGGCAGGTGCTCCTGCATGGTGAGCAGGTCCGCCAGCAGCTGCGTCGGATGGAATTCCGTGGTCAGGCCGTTCCACACCGGCACGCCGGCAAATTCTGCCAGCGTCTCGACCAACTCCTGGCCGTAGCCGCGATACTGGATGCCGTCATACATCCGGCCCAGTACGCGGGCCGTGTCCTTCATCGACTCTTTATGGCCAATCTGACTGCCGCTCGGGCCAATCCAGGTGACGTTAGCGCCCTGATCGTAAGCGGCAACTTCGAAAGAGCATCGGGTACGGGTCGAGTCTTTTTCGAAGATGAGCGCGATATTTTTGCCTTTCAGGTACTGGGTTTCGCTGGCGTTTTTCTTTGCGTGTTTTAATTCACCGGCCAGTTTCAATAAACCGGCGATCTCCGCGGGGGTGAAATCCAGCAATCTCAGGAAATGTCTCGAATAAAGCTCACTCATACTGCACTCCGCACAAGGGTAAATATTGAATTAAAATTCAATCTAACTGTATGGATATGCATTTTCAACCCCGGCGCTAAGAAACTTTCTGTTTTGTGTAGTGGCGCGCGAGGCAGTGTGGGAAAATAATTGCATTCACTGCCACCATTTTTGAGGACACGCCCATGGCATACGAAGCATTGCTGGAAGAACAGCGCGAAGAGACGCGCATGATCATTGAAGAGCTACTGGAAGACGGCAGCGATCCGGATGCGCTCTACACGATCGAGCATCATCTCTCCTGCAACAATTTTGATTCGCTGGAGAAAGTCGCGGTGGAGGCATTCAAGCTGGGCTATGAAGTGAGCGAGCCTGAAGAGCTGGAGCTGGAGGAGGGCGGCACTGTGATGTGCGTAGACATCCTGAGCGAAGGTGCGCTGAATGCGGAGCTGATTGATGCGCAGGTGGAGCAGTTGGTCAATCTGGCCGGTAAGTTCAACGTCGATTACGACGGCTGGGGCACCTATTTTGAAGACCCGGATGCCGAAGATGAAGAGGATGATGGCGACATCATCGACGACGAAGAAGATAACGGTGTGCGTCACTAAGCATTAACGGGCGGTACATACCGCCCCGATCTCCCCCGCCAGGCAAGAACATTCATGAATTACGCTCCGCTACTAGAACCCATCCACCAGTTTCTGCACTGTCGCACGCCTCAGGCGTGGATTGACGAAGCGCGCAAACCGGAAAACCTCACGCTGCTACTCACCGATCATATGATTTGTGAGCTGAAAGCGGCGCAAACCGCCGTGTGGATCATCCGCAAATACGTTGCGGATAAGCCAAGTGGCGATGCCATTCTGGCGTGGCTCAAGCCTTATGAAGACTTTATCTACCGCGATGAGCCGGACAGTAACTTTATCAACGCGCATAAAAACCTGACGAAGAGCATCATTGTGCGCAATGAGCTGCCGTGGGCGGACGATCTGGTAGAGATGATGGTGCTGCTGATCAAAGAGGAGCTGCACCACTTTTATCAGGTGTGGGAGATCATGCAGGCACGCGGCTTGCCCTATCGCAAAATCACCGCCAGCCGCTACGCCAAAGGCTTAATTCGCGAAATCAGCACCTTTGAGCCGGATGCGCTGGTGGATAAATTAATCTGCGGGGCTTACATCGAAGCGCGCTCCTGTGAGCGGTTTGCCAGCCTGGCCCCCTTCCTGGATGAGCAGCTGCAGAAGTTTTATATCTCGCTGCTGCGTTCGGAAGCGCGTCACTATCAGGATTACCTGAAGCTGGCAGAACAGATTTCCGCTAAAGATATTGCGCCGCGCGTGCAGGCGTTTGGCGCAGTGGAAGGGCGGTTAATCAGCGAGCCGGACAGCGAACTGCGCTTTCATAGCGGCGTGCCGGCGATGTAGAAATCTGTCTGCTGCCCGCTGCGCACTCTGTTACTTATGCAGGGTCGCCATTCATGGCGACCTGAATCCTCATAACTGCTTCAGCATCCGCACTTCGCAATCCACATGCCCGGTACAGCCCATCGCCTCATCAATCAGCGTGAAGCCCAGTGACTCATACAACTTGATCGCCCGTGTCAGGCTGCCCGTGGTTTCCAGATAGCAGCGGCGGAAACCGCGCTGGCGCGCGTAATCCATCGCCTGCAGCGCCAGCTCACGCGCCAGGCCCAGCCCGCGCACCTGCGGCAGGAAATACATCTTCTGCAACTCACAAATATCCGGCGCGCTGCACGCCAGCGGCGCGACGCCACCGCCGCCCACCACGCGGCCCTCATGCTCAACAATCCAGTAGGCGCTGTTCGCCTCGCTGTAGAGTTCAAACAGATGGTCAAGCTGGGGATCGGAGACGGTATAGCCTCTGTCCGCCGTCAGGCCAAATTCGGCTGACACATCGCGGATCACCTGAGCAATCAGGGGGTTATCGGCGGCCGTAATCGGGCGCACCTGTAAATTAAGGGGCGTGACGGTGCTCATCATCATCTTCCGATAAAAAAAGCCGGGCAGTGCCCGGCTTCGAGTAAGGATCAGGACTGATGCGCTTACAATGCCGCAATCACGCCCTGCTGTTCAATCAGTTTTGTTTTTGATTGCTCCAGCTCTGCGATACGCTCGCGCTCTTTCGCCACCACCGCTTCCGGGGCGCGTGAAACAAAGCCTTCGTTAGCCAGCTTGGTCTGAATCTTGCCGATCTCAACATCCAGCTTAACCAGCTCTTTCGCCAGACGCTCCAGCTCTGCTTCCTTGTTAACCAGATCCGCCATTGGAATCAGCAGCCCGGCACCGTCCACAATCTTGGTAACGGAGACCGGGCCCTTCTCGCCAGCCGGCAGAATGGTCAGGGTTTCCAGGCGTGCCAGACGCGACAGGAAGTTGCGGTTCTCCTCAACGCGACGCTGCGCGGCCGGTGAACAGTCACGCAGCAACACGTCGAGCGGTTTGCCTGGTGAGATGTTCATTTCAGCACGGATATTACGCACCGCGACAATCGCCTGCTTCATCCACTCGATATCCGCTTTCGCTTCGGCATCCTCTTTCGCCGCGTCATACTGCGGGAACGGCTGCAGCATGATGGTATCGTGATCGATGTTCTTCAGCACTTTAACGCGCTGCCAGATGGTTTCGGTGATGAACGGGATGATCGGATGCGCAAGGCGCAGCAGTGCTTCCAGTACCGTCACCAGGGTATTGCGCGTGCCGCGCAGTTCCGCTTCGCTGCCGCCGTCCATTACCGGCTTGGTCAGCTCCAGGTACCAGTCGCAGAACTGGTTCCAGGTGAAGTCGTACAGGATGTTGGCCGCGATATCGAAGCGATAGCTATCCAGCGCTTCACGGTACGCTTTCACCGTGCTGTTGAATTCCGTCAGAATCCAGCGATCGGCCAGCGACAGTTTCAGCTCGCCGCCGTTCTGGCCGCAATCCTGATCTTCCGTGTTCATCAGCACAAAGCGGCTGGCGTTCCACAGTTTGTTACAGAAGTTGCGGTAACCATCCAGGCGCTTCATGTCCCAGTTGATGTCACGGCCGGTAGAGGCCAGCGCCGCCAGGGTGAAGCGCAGCGCATCGGTACCTGATGGCATGATGCCGTCCGGGAACTGCTTCTCGGTGCGTTTGCGGATCTTCTCCGCCAGCTGCGGCTGCATCATATTGCCGGTACGCTTCTCCAGCAGATCTTCCAGCGAAATACCGTCAACCATATCCAGTGGATCGATAACGTTACCTTTCGACTTGGACATCTTCTGGCCCTCTTCATCGCGGATCAAACCGGTCATGTAGACGGTTTTGAACGGCACCTGCGGTTTGCCGTTTTCATCTTTGATGAAGTGCATGGTCAGCATGATCATGCGCGCAATCCAGAAGAAGATAATGTCGAAGCCGCTCACCAGCACGCTGGTTGGATGGAACGTGCGCAGCGCATCGGTGTTCTCAGGCCAGCCAAGGGTGGAGAAGGTCCACAGGCCGGAAGAGAACCAGGTATCCAGCACGTCTTCGTCCTGACGCAGCGCGACATCGGCAGCCAGGTTGTTCTCCTGACGCACTTCGTCTTCGGTGCGACCAACATACACGTTGCCATTGTTGTCATACCAGGCCGGGATGCGGTGACCCCACCACAGCTGACGGGAGATGCACCAGTCCTGAATATCGCGCATCCAGGAGAAGTACATGTTCTCGTACTGCTTCGGTACAAACTGAATGTCGCCGTTTTCAACCGCTTCGACTGCCACTTTTGCCAGCGGCGCGGTACGCACGTACCACTGATCGGTCAGCATCGGCTCGATCACCACGCCGCCACGGTCACCGTAGGGCACGGTGAGATCGTGTGGCTTGATCTCTTCCAGCAGGCCAATCTCATCAATTGCGGCAACAATCGCTTTACGCGCGGCAAAACGCTCCATTTTCTGGAACTGAGCCGGGATCTCATCCGAGCAGGCATCGCTGACTTCGCCGTTGGTGTCGAATACTTCCGCACGCTCGCGGATATCGCCATCAAAGGTCAGAATGTTGATCATCGGCAGCTTGTGACGACGACCCACTTCATAGTCGTTAAAGTCGTGCGCCGGGGTGATCTTCACGCAGCCGGTGCCTTTTTCCATATCCGCGTGCTCGTCACCGACGATCGGAATACGGCGGTTCACCAGCGGCAGCAGCACCTCTTTGCCGATCAGATCTTTGTAACGCGGATCTTCCGGGTTGACGGCCACACCGGTATCGCCCAGCAGGGTCTCCGGACGCGTGGTAGCAACCACCAGATAGTCTTTGCCTTCGGCTGTTTTCACGCCGTCCGCCAGCGGATAGCGGATGTGCCACATTGAGCCTTTGCTCTCGCGGTTTTCCACTTCCAGATCGGAGATAGCGGTGCGCAGTTTCGGGTCCCAGTTCACCAGGCGTTTGCCGCGGTAAATCAGGTTCTCTTTGTAGAGGCGCACAAACACCTCTTTCACCGCGTTGGACAGACCTTCGTCCATGGTGAAGCGCTCGCGCTCCCAGTCAACCGAGTTGCCGAGACGGCGCATCTGGCGGGTTATGGTGCCGCCGGACTCCGCTTTCCACTGCCAGATCTTATCGATGAAAGCTTCACGGCCATAGTCCTGGCGCGTTTTGCCCTCTTCAGCGGCAATCTTACGCTCCACCACCATCTGGGTAGCAATACCGGCGTGGTCGGTACCTGCCTGCCACAGCGTATTTTTACCCTGCATGCGCTGGTAGCGGATCATGGTGTCCATGATGGTCTGCTGGAATGCGTGACCCATATGCAAGCTGCCGGTGACGTTCGGCGGCGGGATCATGATGCAAAAGCTTTCCTGGCTGGTATCGCCATTCGGTTTAAAGTAGCCCTGCTGTTCCCAGTGCTCGTAGAGCGGCTGCTCGATATCTTGCGGGTTATATGTCTTTTCCATTTCTACACTGTCGTTTGCGGCGGTGGTGGCGTTGCCGTATTCAATTGGAAACCAACGCTGCGATAAGCTTTATAGCGGTCGCGCGCCAGTTGTTTCAGGGATTCTTCATAAGGTACGAAGTCTATCACTTCATGGAAACCGGTGGCAAAATCTGCGAACTGCGGCAGCAGGCTGATTAGCAGATCGCGCGGTGAACTGCCGCGGCGCTGCGGCCAGGCCAGCTCCACCGGTGCGCCGTAGCGTGGGCCTTCACCGGCCAGGTTGTGCGGCACAAAGGCGTTGGCCGGCAGCTGCCAGAGCGCTTCATCCAGTCGATTGGCCTGCGCTTCGTTTTCACAGGCAATCAGGATGCGTTTGCCGTCACGCCAGCGTGCTGCGGCAAGCGAGCACACCAGCGCTTCGATGGCGCTTAAGCCGTCGCTGGCGTGTTCAGACTCCATCACGTAGAAGGTGGCGTTTTTCATGGCGGGTGCATTTCCATTAATGACAGTGGGGCATTGTGCTTCAGTAAGATCGCTGCGTCTAATAATAAGGTCGCCATGAATGGCGACCCTACAAATTCCGTAGGGTGCGCATTTATGCGCACCGTTTCAATGGCCGCACGGTGGTTATCGCATTTATGCGCACCGTGCCCCGGTCGTTAATCGTCGCCGTTCAGCCCTGCACGGTTCAGCAGGAACTGCGACAGCAGCGGTACCGGACGGCCGGTGGCGCCTTTGGCTTTGCCGGAGCGCCAGGCGGTACCGGCGATATCCAGGTGGGCCCAGTTATATTTACGGGCAAAGCGCGCCAGGAAGCAGGCCGCGGTAATCGCACCGCCAGGACGGCCGCCAATGTTCGCCATATCGGCAAAATTAGACTCCAGCTGCTCCTGATACTCGTCTGCCATCGGCAGGCGCCACGCGCGATCGCCCGATTGCTCAGAGGCACCAATCAGCTCGTGCGCCAGCGGATTGTGGTTTGACATCAGGCCGCTCACGTGATGGCCCAGCGCAATCACGCAGGCACCGGTCAGCGTCGCCACATCAATCACCACTTCCGGCTCGAAACGCTCCACGTAGGTCAGGGCATCGCACAGCACCAGGCGACCTTCTGCATCGGTGTTCAGCACTTCAACGGTCTGACCAGACATGGTGGTCAATACATCGCCCGGACGCATTGAGCGGCCATCGGGCATGTTTTCACAACCAACCAGCACGCCGACCACATTCAGCGGCAGATTCAGCTCCGCCACCATGCGCATCACGCCATACACGGACGCAGCGCCGCACATGTCGTACTTCATCTCGTCCATGGCTTCAGCGGGCTTAATAGAGATACCGCCGGAGTCGAAGGTGAGCCCTTTGCCCACCAGCACTATCGGGCGCGCGTCCGCATCGCTGCTGCCTTTGTACTCAATCACCGACATCAGCGATTCATTGTGTGAGCCGGCACCCACCGCCAGATAGGCGTTCATGCCCAGCTCTTTCATCTGCTGCTCGCCAATCACGCGGGTCGTGACGTTTTTGCTGTAGGCATCAGCCAGCTGGCGCGCCTGTGAGGCCAGATAGGCGGCGTTACAGATATTTGGTGGCATATTGCTGAGATCTTTCGCCGCTTTCACGCCGGCAGCCACTGCCAGACCATGCTGAATGGCACGCTCGCCGCTGGTCAGCTCACGGCGGGTTGGCACGTTGAACACCAGCTTACGCAGTGGACGACGCGGTTCAACTTTGTTGCTTTTCAGCTGATCAAAGTTATAAAGCGCCTCTTTTGAGGTCTCTACCGCCTGGCGTACTTTCCAGTAAGTGTTGCGCCCTTTAACGTGCAGCTCGGTCAGGAAGCACACCGCTTCCATTGAACCGGTATCGTTCAGGGTATTGATAGTTTTCTGGATCACCTGCTTATACTGGCGTTCATCCAGCTCGCGCTCTTTCCCACAACCAATCAGCAGGATGCGCTCGGAGAGGATGTTTGGCACATGGTGCAGCAGCAACGTCTGGCCCACCTTGCCTTCCAGTTCACCGCGACGCAGCAGCGCGCTGATGTAGCCGTCGCTGATTTTATCCAGCTGCTCGGCAATGGGTGAAAGACGGCGCGGTTCGAAAACACCGACAACAATGCAGGCGCTGCGCTGTTTTTCCGGGCTACCGCTTTTTACACTGAACTCCATGCACTCTCCTGAATCTTAAAGACAACGGCCTAAGCTGTCGTTAGAATGTAGCGCGTTCGTAACCCATTAATTTGTTGCGACGCCATGACAATTCAACGCCGGCGGTCATAATGAGATGGGTGACAATGTGTTGTTTTTTCACCACCCTAACGCGTTCGTCACACTATTTTAGCTACCATGACGGCCATTGATGAAGAAAAATGGCTGGTAAGCGTTGAAACTAGCGATTTTCCTGCAAAAAGACAAGTTATCACAGGCGTACTAAGCGTGATCATCATTAGATATCTGGTTCGGGAAACGCTCAAAAGCCAGCTGGCTATCCTGTTCATCCTGCTACTGATCTTCTTTTGCCAGAAGTTAGTGAGGATTTTGGGTGCTGCGGTGGATGGCGAGATCCCAACAAATCTGGTTCTGACATTGTTAGGACTTGGCGTGCCTGAAATGGCACAACTTATCCTGCCCCTGAGCCTGTTTCTGGCGGTTTTAATGACCCTTGGGCGGCTTTACACCGAAAGTGAAATCACGGTGATGCACGCCTGTGGTTTGGGTAAAGGCGTGCTGATTAAAGCCGCGATGATTTTGATGCTGCTTACCTCGCTGGTGGCGGCGGTCAACGTCATCTGGTTAGGGCCGTGGTCATCGCGTTATCAGGATGAGGTGACCCAGAATGCCAAAGCCAACCCGGGTGCGGCGGCGCTGGCGGCGGGTCAGTTCCAGACCTCCGGCGACGGTAATACCGTGCTGTTTGTCGAGGGCGTGAAGGGCAATACCTTCGGGAACGTGTTCCTGGCGCAGCTGCGGCCGAAAGGCAATGCGCGTCCATCCGTGGTGCTGGCAGACAGCGGCCATATGGAGCAGCGTCCGGATGGCTCACAAGTGGTGACGCTGGATAAAGGGACGCGCTTTGAGGGCACGGCGCTGCTGCGTGACTTCCGCATCACCGACTTCACCAACTATCAGGCAGTCGTCGGCTATAAAGAGGCGGTGCTTGATCCTAACGATGCCGATCAGGCCGACATCAGCACGCTCTACGCCACGAAAACGCCGCCGTTCCAGGCCGAGCTGCACTGGCGCCTGACGCTGATCTTTGCCGTCCTCGTGATGGCGCTGATGGTGGTGCCGCTCAGCGTGGTGAACCCGCGCCAGGGCCGCGTATTGTCAATGTTGCCGGCCATGCTGCTCTACCTGATCTTCTTCCTGTTACAGAGCTCGCTGCGCTCAAACGCGGCCAAAGGTCGCTTTGATCCGGCAATCTGGATGTGGGCCGTGAACGTCGCCTATCTGGCGCTGGCCGTCGCGCTGAATGTGTGGGACACCGTGCCGATGCGCCGCATTCGTGCGCGCTTCAGCCGTGGAGGGTCAGTGTGATGTTTAAGGTACTTGACCGTTACATTGGCAAAACCATCTTCAACACCATCATGATGACGCTGTTCATGCTGGTGTCGCTGTCGGGCATCATTAAGTTTGTCGATCAGCTGCGTAAAACCGGGCAGGGCGCCTATACCGCGCTTGATGCCGGTTATTACACGCTGCTCAGCGTGCCGAAAGATATCGAAATCTTCTTCCCGATGGCGGCGCTGCTGGGGGCGCTGCTGGGGCTGGGCACGCTGGCGCAGCGCAGTGAGCTGGTGGTGATGCAGGCGTCCGGCTTTACCCGTTTGCAGGTCGCGCTGGCGGTGATGAAAACCGCGATCCCGCTGGTCCTGCTGACCATGGCGGTAGGGGAGTTTGTTGCGCCGCAGGGCGAGCAGATGGCGCGTAACTTCCGTGCGCAGCAGCTGTATGGTGGTTCGCTTGTCTCTACGCAGAACGGCTTATGGGCGAAAGATGGTAACGACTTCATCTATATCGAGCGCATTAAAGGCGACAACGAGATTGATGGCGTCAGCATTTATCACTTTACCGATCAGCGCCGTCTGCTGAGCGTACGCTACGCGGCGAGCGCGACCTGGGATAAGGACCATAAAGTGTGGAAGCTGTCGCAGGTGGATGAATCTGACCTGAACGATCCGAAGCAGATCACCGGCTCACAAAGCCTGAGCGGCGAATGGAAAACCAACCTGACGCCAGACAAGCTTGGCGTGGTCGCGCTTGATCCGGATGCGTTATCGATCAGCGGTCTCTATAACTACAGCAAATATCTTAAGCAGAGCGGCCAGGAGTCCGGACGTTATCTGTTGAATATGTGGAGCAAAATCTTCCAGCCGCTGTCGGTGGCGGTGATGATGCTGATGGCGCTGTCGTTTATTTTCGGTCCGCTGCGTAGCGTGTCGATGGGTGTGCGCGTAGTGACCGGCATCAGCTTCGGTTTCCTGTTCTACGTGCTGGATCAGATCTTCGGTCCGCTGAGCCTGGTGTACGGTTTACCGCCGGTGCTGGGTGCGGTGCTGCCGAGTGGCGCGTTTTTTGCCATCAGTCTGTATCTGTTGCTGAAGCGCCGGTAGGGGTTGCGGTCAGCATGAATGCTGACCCTACAAAAAACAGAAGGTCGCCGTGTATGGCGACCTTTTTTATTGCCCGCGCAGCCCTGTAGGGTCGCCATTCATGGCGACCGTGTAAACGCCCGCACCGTCCTTGTACGATCGCATTGTCTTGTACGATCGCCATTCATGGCGACCTCTTCAATCACCGCAGTGTCTGTATCAATACCGGCAACTGCGACAACAGATAGAGCACCAGCCCAATGGTGCCGCCCACCAGCGTTCCGTTAATGCGGATAAACTGTAAATCGCGCCCGATGTTCAGCTCGATCTGATGCGACATATCGCGCGCATCCCAGCTCTTCACCGTATCGCTGATATGGCGCGTCAGGAACGTCGCGAACTCAGGCGCCACGCTGCGTGCGGCATCCTCCAGATGCTGATTCATCGAGCTGCGCAGCGCATCATCGGCGGCCAGCGTTTCACCCAGCCACAGCGCGGCCAGCCGCACGCGCGCCTGCACACGGGAGTCCTCGCTGCTGAGATCGGCTTTCAGCCAGCTGCGCAGATCCTGCCACAGCTCGCCGATATAGCGATTCAGCGACTCATCCTCTTTCAGCCAGCGCTTAATATCCTCCGCGCGTTCGGCCATGGCGGGATCGGTTTTAAGCTTATCGATCAGCCGCTGGACTGCACGGTTAAAGCCCAGGCGGAATTCGTGACCCTGATCGAGCGCCACTTCATCAAGAATCGAATTCACCGCATTGGCCACCAGCTCGGCGCTGTGTTCACCCAACCACTCGGTTGGCAGCATTTTGGCTTTGATCGGATGCTCGCGCTTCAGCCAGCGCACAATCTGCAGGGCGATGAACTCACGCGTACCTGGCTTATGCAGCAGGCGCAACAGTTGCTCAACGGCGGCGTCAAGCAGCTCCTGGTGACGGTTATTTTTGGTCAGGCTGTCCAGCACCATTGCGCTGCTCTGGGTTAAATCGACCTTATCCAGCGCACGGTGCACCGCGCGCCGCATAAAGCGCTGGATACGCTCATCATCGGTTAAATCGAGAAAGCCGCGCATCACCTGCAACAGGTGACGACCAACGCGATCGGCATTGCCGGGCGCATTGAGCCACTGTGCCAGCATCTGCGACGGATCGTGACGGCGAATCAGCGCCAGCAGTGAGTCGGTGTCGAGGAATTTCTCCTGCACAAAGCGGCCCAGGTTCTCACCGATGCGATCTTTATTACGCGGGATAATCGCCGTATGGCGCGATATAAAGGGCACCGGCACGCGGCGAAACAGCGCCACTACGGCAAACCAGTCGGCCAGCGCCCCCACCATGGCTGCTTCAGCGATGGCTTTTAATCCCAGCACCCAGAAGTTGGGCGGCAGGAAAAGCGTAACAATAAAGATTGCCGCGGCGACCAGCAGCAGCGCCAGCGCCAGGCGTTTGCTGCGTTTAAGTTCTTGATGTTTTTCCATGTCACGAGTTTAGCAGACGCGGTTTAACGACGGCGACCACCCAGCAAACTTCCCAGCACGCCGCGAATAATTTGCCGGGTAACCTGACGCGCAGCGCTCTTTGCCACGCTCTGTACCACACCCTCGCGTTTGCCGCCGCGCGGGCCGGTGCTGCCGAACAGGATATCCTTCAGCCCGCCGAGAATGCCGTCATCGACGGCCACGCGGTTGCCTTGCGCTTCCGGCGCATCAGCCTGCTGTGGTGCGTCCTGGATGCCTTTTTGCAGCCTCTCAAACGCTGACTCCCGGTCAACGTCGGTATCGTATTTGCCGTATAAGGGCGAGTTGTTAATCAGGCCGTTGCGCTCATCCTGCGTAACCGGACCCATGCGCGAGCCAGGCGCAATCACCATCGCGCGCTGCACCATCGCCGGACTGCCTCTCTCATCGAGGAAGGAGATCAGCGCTTCACCCGTGCCGAGCGCCTGAATCGCCCCGGCGGCGTCAAAAGCCGGGTTGGCGCGCAGGGTCTCCGCCGCGCTTCTCACCGCTTTTTGATCTTTCGGCGTAAAGGCGCGCAGCGCGTGCTGTACGCGATTGCCCAGCTGGCCAAGAACGTTATCGGGGATATCCGCCGGGTTCTGCGTGACAAAGTAAATGCCCACGCCTTTGGAGCGGATCAGGCGGATCACCTGCTCCACCTTCTCCAGCAGTACCGGCGGCGCATCATTAAACAGCAGGTGCGCTTCGTCGAAGAAGAACACCATTTTTGGCTTATCCACATCGCCCGCTTCCGGCAGCTGCTCATAGAGTTCGGCCAGCAGCCACAGCAGGCTGGTGGCATAAAGTTTTGGCATCTGATAGAGCTTTTCTGCTGACAAGATATTGATGAAGCCGTGGCCTTGCGCGTCGCAGCGCATCCAGTCGCGGATATCCAGCATCGGCTCGCCAAAAAAGTGTTCGGCGCCTTGCTGCTCCAGCGCCAGCAGACCGCGCTGAATCGCCCCGACCGAGGCGCTGCTGATATTACCGTACTGCGTCTGAAAGGCTTTTGCGTTGTCGCCGATATAGTGAGTCATGGCGCGCAGGTCTTTGAAATCCAGCAGCAGCAGGCCCTGATCGTCAGCGATACGGAAGATGATCTGCAGCACGCCGGACTGCACTTCGTTAAGGTTGAGCAGGCGCGAGAGCAGCAGCGGGCCGAGATCGGAGACGGTCGCGCGCACCGGATGGCCCTGCTGCCCGAAGATGTCCCACACCATTACCGGATTGGCCTGCGGCTGCCAGTCGGTCACACCGATCTTCGCCAGCCGCGCCAGCAGCTTTTCTGACGCCTCGCCGGCAGCGGCAATCCCGGTGAGATCGCCCTTAACGTCGGCCATAAAGACCGGTACGCCAATACGGGAGAACGATTCGGCCAGCTTTTGCAGCGTCACGGTTTTGCCGGTGCCGGTCGCGCCGGTGATCAGACCGTGGCGGTTCGCCATAGCAGGCAGCAGATGAAGTGGGGTATCAGGCGTCCGGGCAATCAGTAGCGGGTGGGTCATGATGTTGCGCTCTCCGGCAAGGGGGGATGCTTCAAAGGATAGCAAGCGGGGCGCAAGAGGCGGGAGGAGATTGTGCGTGGTTTATGCACGTGCGCCTCCCGCTTGAAAACTTACTGCTTCTCCACGGTATCAAAAAACAGCAAACTTACGCCGATCCCCTGCTGCACATGGCTGACACTATTTCGCACCGCCACCTGCTGCGCCCCCTGCAGCATCACCACAAACGGCGAAGCCTGCTGCACGGTTTTTTGCAGGTCGGTGTACAGGGCGCGACGCTGTGCCGCATCGCTCTCACCGGCGGCGGCGCGGGTTTTAGCGCTCAGCGCCGGAATCTCCCAGCCAACGCGCCATGCCAGTGTCTTTGCGCCGCCCGGCACGTTATACGCAAAGGCACTGGCGTTGGTGTTGGGATCGACATAATCCGCGCCCCAGTAAATGAAGATCGACTGGAAATCGCGCCCGCGCATCTTGCTCCACAGCTCCGATTCCGCTACCGGCTGCAGCTCAATTTGCACATCGGCCAGTGCAAAGCTCGCCTGCAGCGCCTGGGCCACATCAATGTACGGCGGCTGATTAATCACCGTCAGCGTGAATTTACTGCCCGGCGGCACCCCGCCTTTTGCCAGAATCGCTTTGGCCTTCGCGACATCATAGTGGAAGGGCTGATTGTCCAGCGCACCGTCAAAGCCCTGTGGCAGAAAACTTTGATGAATACTGTACTGCCCTTTAAGCAACTCCCGGGAGAGGGATTGATAATCGACCAGCCAGCGTGCGGCCTCCCAGAGTGCCGGATTGCCGAGTGCCGGCTGCGCTTTACTCTGCGTATTGAAGCCCAGGTAATACACCAGGCTCGACGGGAAGGCATCAATGCACAGGTTCTTGTCATGCTTCAGGGCATCGATCTGATCCGGCCCCAGCTGATACGCCACATCCACATCACCCTGCTGAATCAGCAGCCGGCGCGCGCCCGCATCAGCCACGCCCTTCAGCAGGATACGTTTCAGGTGCGGCTGTGGCTGCGCCTGAGGATTCGCGCCAAGCACCAGCGCCTGCTGCGGCACGTACTGCTGAAGGGTAAACGCGCCACTGCCTGCCGAATGGGTGTGCAGCCAGCCATTACCGTAATCATTTTCGCTAACGTGCTGCAGGACGGTTTTGCTATCGACAATCGAGGCGACCGGCGCCGTCAGCAAGCGCAGCGCCAGATCCTGACCAATCTGCGCTGGCCACTGCATCTCCAGCTGATGATCGTTTAGCACGCGGAACTGGCTGGCGATGTTCGCGGGCGTCCAGCCAAATTCGGCCAGGATAAAGGAGGGCGCTTTATTCAGCTGCACGGCGCGCGTCAGCGAAAACACCACATCCTGCGCGGTCACCGGATTGCCGCTGGAGAAGTGTGCCGACGGGTTGAGGGTAAACACCAGGCTGTGCGGCGAACGGCCCGGCTGCCAGGAGGTTGCCAGCAGCGGCGCCAGCTTTTGCGGCGTCGTGCGGTCGGCTTCTGCCAGCGTTTGATAGAGATTACGCTGCACGCTGTTGCTGACGGTTTCAAAACTCTCTGCCGGGTCAAAGCTGATAATGCCGTCGAGCGGCACCGCCACGACCAGGGTGTCTTTCGGCGTGGCGGCATGTAACGCAAATGCGCTACTCCATAAGGTGAAAAGCAGAATCAGTGAACGCATCGTTATTATCCTGAGAAGTGGAGGACATAACTTTATCGCTGCCGCTTCCCGGGCTAAATGCCGGTTTGTTCTGAGCTGTGCCGGAAATAACAATTGATTGCGGTAATTAATTAACGCGCTTATTTTGTGCGCAGCGCGTCACTTTAGCGAAATAGATCGTTCATCCTCTGGTCAATTAAGTAAATAAGATGTTATTAATGAGAATAATTCGCTTGTATGGAAGTATGATTTTTTTTGCTTAATTCAGCATGGCGACTATTTCCGTTGCCGATGATTTTTAGTCAAATGCCCACAAATGTGGCGCAATAACCTGACGTTTGTACGGTTAAACGTGTCATTCCCCTCTGTAAAGCCGTTTATCATGCTGCCGGCGCAATTCAGCATGATGATGGTTTCTCATCAAAACACATTATTAATATAATTCTTACATCCTGAAATATCTGTATCCATAAGATTGCCAGGTTGTTTGCCGATTTATAAAGCCATTAACAAAAATAATTACCTTTCTTAGCAAGTGAGAGTTGTCGCGCCATGCTGTTAGAAAAACCGACCACCAGACGTAAGTTTTTACTTGGGTCGCTACTGGCTTTGCCATTAAGTGACCTGGTATTAAAGGGATTGACTGCAGCCCAGGCTGCGGACATGGCAGCACCAGAACTCGCCGACTATAAACCGATCTTTTTCAGCGCGGATGAGTGGCAGTTTATTCTGGCCGCAACCGATCGCCTGATTCCTGCCGGCGGCACGGGTAAAGCGCCCGGTGCCCTGGAGACCAACGTGCCGATCTTCATCGATCAGCAGCTGCACAGCCCGGAGTTCGGCGCAGAGATTTATATGCAGGGTCCTTTCGACGTGCATGCGCCCGCAACCATGGGTTACCAGATTCCGTTCACGCCGCAGCAGATGTATCACACCGGCATCAAGCTGGTGGAGCAGTGGACGCAGAGCACTTACCAGAAGTCCTTCCATGCGCTGACGCTGGAAGAGAGAGATGCGGTGCTCACCAAAGTGAATAAGAACGACGGCATCGATTTCGCCGCGCTGGGTGAACCGAACCTGAAAGCTTCCCAGTTCTTCAGCCAGCTGCTTTCCGATACCAAACACGGCTACCTCGCTGACCCGATGTACGGCGGCAATAAAGGCATGAAAGCCTGGATTGCCATCGGCTTCCCTGGCGCACGTGCCAGCTTCACCGAATGGGTGAAACAGCACAACGTGCCGTATCCGCTGGGACCGGTCAGCCTGTTGGGCGAGCGCGCCTGAACCCCCGTATTTGGTATGTGAGATAGAAAAGATGGCACAGATTACAAAGAAAGAAGTCGACGTCGTAGTTTGCGGCCTCGGCTGGGCCGGTTCGTTGATGAGTATCGAACTGGCATTAGCCGGGCTGGAAGTGCGTGCGTTAGAGCGCGGCGGCGAGCGCGACTATCCGGACTTCGCTTACCCGAAGCCGGCCGATGAGTACGCATATAACGTGCGTAACAAGGTATTTGCCACGCCGAAAGAGGTGGCGGTTACCGTGCGTTACAACATGGACCAGACAGCGCTGCCAACCCGTAAATGGGGCGCGTTTGCGCCGGGTACTGGCGTCGGCGGGGCGGGCATGCACTGGACGGCGGTACTGATCCGTCCAACGCCGACCGACATCAAGCTGAAAACCTATGTCGATCAGGCTTATAAGCCGGGCATTTTACAAGATGATATGCGCGTCATGGACTTCCCGTTTACCTGGGAAGAGATTGAGCCGTACTACTACAAATTTGAGCTGATCTGCGGCCAGTCCGGCACCACCGGTAACCTGCGCGGTCAGATCCTCGAGGGCGGCGATCCGTTTGAAGGCCCACGCTCTGAGCCCTATCCGCTGCCGGCGCTGGACGACACGCTCAACAACGTGATGTTTAAAGAGGCGGCGAAAAAGCTGGGCTACCATCCGTTCCCGAACCCGTCAGCCTGTGTGTCACGCGCGTGGAAAAACCCGTACGGCAACCAGATCGCGCCCTGTAACTATTGCGGTTACTGCTCGAAATATCCGTGCCTGAACTACTCCAAAGCCTCGCCGCAGACGGCGGTGATGGATGCGCTGAAGCGTATGCCGAACTTCTCTTACGAAGTGCACGCCGAAGTGGTGAAAGTGGTGCTGCACGATGATAAGAAGACCGCGAAAGGCGTGATCTACTATGACGTGGACGGCAACGAAGTGTTCCAGCCGGCGAAGATCGTCGTGCTCTCCAGCTTCCAGCTGTACAACGTGCGTCTGATGCTGCTCTCCGGCATCGGCAAGCCGTACAACCCGATTACCGAAGAGGGTGTGGTAGGCCGTAACTACGCGTTCCTGTCCAATGGCGGCGCAACGCTGTTCTTCAAAGATAAGCACTTCAATCCGTATGCAACCGCAGGCGCGACCGGCCAGATGTTCAATGACATCTCGCCAGGCAATTTTGACGGTCCGGGCCTCGGCTTCCTCGGCGGCGCGAAGATCCACAGTTCGCAGGCCACCGGTACGCCAATCGCCACCGCGCTGCCAAAAGGCACGCCAGGCTGGGGCATGGGCTACAAGCAGGGTCTGGAAGAGTGGTACGGCCACTCGATGAAGATCAGCATTACCACCACCTGCCAGTCATACCGCGATATCTATCTGGATCTCGATCCGCACTACACCGACCACCGCGGTCAGCCGCTGCTGCGCATGACGTTCAACTGGAAAGAGAACGAACTCAAACTGCAGCAGCACCTAAAAGGCATTGTGGGTGATATTGCGAAAGAGCTGAACCCGGACAGCATGAGCATGAGCTTCCTGCCGATGGGCGCGGATTTTGACCTGACCAAATATGTCTCCACGCACAACGTGGGCGGCGCGGTCATGGGCGATAACCCGAAAACCTCAGCGCTGAACAAATACCTGCAGAGCTGGGACGTGCACAACGTGTTTGTACCGGGCGGTAACGCCTTCCCGCAGAACTTCCAGGCGAACCCAACCGATACCATCGGTGCGATCACCCTGATGGCGGCGCAGGCAATCAAAGAGCAGTATCTGAAGAACCCCGGTCCACTGGTACAGGCATAAGCATATGAAATTGAAATCATTGTTAATCGCTAACGCCGTGCTGCTGGGAAGCCTTGCGGTGCAGGCGCACGCGGAAGATGAAGCCGCGCTGATTAAAAAGGGCGAGTATCTGTCACGTCTGGGCGACTGCATGGCGTGCCATACGGTCTCCGGCAAGGCGGATTACGCGGGTGGTCTGGCGATTGAGTCAAATCTCGGCACCATCTACTCCACCAATATCACGCCGGATAAAACCCACGGTATTGGCAACTACAGCGAACAGCAGTTCTCTGACGCGGTGCGCAAAGGCGTGCTGCCGGATGGCTCGCGCCTCTACCCGGCAATGCCGTATCCGGATTACGCCAAAATCAGTGATGAAGACATGCACGCGCTGTATGTCTACTTCATGAAAGGCGTGAAGCCGAGCAGCGAGCAGCCGGAAGAGACGAAGCTGAGCTTCCCGTTCAGCCAGCGCTGGGGCATGCGCTTCTGGAACTGGGCGTTCACCTCAGACAAGCCGTTCCAGCCGATTGGTGGCGCATCGGAAGAGGTGAATCGCGGGGCCTATATCGTTGAGAGCCTCGGCCACTGCGGCAGCTGCCATACGCCGCGCGGTCTGGGCATGAACGAGAAGGCGCTGGATAGCGGAGACGATAAGTTCCTCGCCGGCGGCGACCTGAATGGCTGGGAAGTGCCGTCACTGCGCGGCCTGCCACGCTGGAGCGAGCAGGAGATTGTTGATTACCTGCAGACCGGGCGTAACGATAAGGCCGCCGTTGGCGGTGAGATGACATCGGTGATTGAGCACTCCAGCTCGCACATGACCGATGCGGATCTGAAAGCGATCGCGGCGTACCTGAAATTCCTCGGCGGCAATCCACCGCTGCAGGCGTACAACGTTCAGGCACAGCAGAAAACCGAAGCCAAACTGACCGCAGCGAAGAACCTGACGGAAGGCGAGCGTCTCTACATTGATAACTGTGGCGCCTGCCACTTTGTCACCGGTAAGGGCGCTCCGGGCATCTTCCCGGAGCTGGATCAGGCGACCATCGTGAACGCGAAAGATCCGGGCGGGTTGATCCACACCATTCTGGCCGGCGCGCAGCAGCCATCCACGGCGAAAGCGCCGTCCACGCTGGCAATGCCACCGTTTGGTTATCGTCTGAAGGATGAAGAAGTGGCGCAGCTGGCCACCTTTATTCGCCAGGGCTGGAGCAACAATGCGCCGGCAGTGACCAAAGAGCAGGTGGCGGAAGTTCGCAAGTCGCTGAAGTAATCAGGTAAATCCAGGTGCGCATGAATGCGCACCCTACAATGTGCGGCAGGTATTCTGTAGGGTCGCCTTTTATGGCGACCTGGATTCAACCGGCCCACACATCCCTTGTAGGGTCGCCATTCATGGCGACCTGGATTCATCTGTATCAATGGAAGGTATGCACCACTTCCAGCACACCGTTAATCACAAACTGCACGCCCATACACACCAGCAAAAAGCCCATCAGCCGCGAAATCGCCTCAATACCGCCTTTGCCCACCAGCTTCATGATCGCGCCTGAACTGCGCAGCGAAATCCACAGAATCACCGCCACGGCGAGAAACGTCAGCACCGGCGCCACGGCCACCACCCAGGAGGGAAAATCCACGCCCGCTTTTACCGTCGAAGCAGAGCTAATGATCATCGCAATCGTACCCGGCCCGGCAGTGCTCGGCATCGCCAGCGGGACAAACGCGATATTCACCGTATCACGCGGATTATCATTGGCGTCGAGCTCATCAAGCTTGTGTTTGGCCTCCACCGAGTGCCCGACAGGTTTCGCCGGAAACAACATGCGAAAACCGATAAAGGCCACAATCAATCCGCCCGCCATACGCAGGCCGGGGATAGAGATACCAAAGGTGTGCAGCACTGCGTTACCCGCGTACCACGCCACCATCATAATCAGAAAGACATAGATTGAAGCCTGCAGCGCCTGGCGATTGCGTTCGCGGAAGTTCATGTCGCCCGCGAGGCCGAGAAACAGCGCCACGGTGGTCAGCGGGTTCGCCAGCGGCAGTATAACCACCAGGCCCAGTCCGATGGCTTTGAAGAGTTCCAGCATGATTATCGTCCCGATAAAACAGAGGTAAAAATACGTCCGTGGATGGGCCGCCCGTCAGGCGACCTGACAACAGGAGATGCACTAATGCTTCGGTGTATCCAGCGCTTCCAGCATCTCCGGGAAAAAGTCCTCCAGCAGTTCGGGCGTCATCAGTTCGGGGTAGTTGATCAGGTGTTCGCGGATGCGCTCATTCATCTCCGGCAGTAAGCGCTGGGCCGCATCGCTGGCGCTGAGCTTTTTCTGCTTCATTAACCGCAGCACATCATCCGGCAGGTTATCCTCATCGTCCACCTCCTCGACGCCCTCCAGATCGTCAAGCTCATCCAGCATATCCATCAGCGCTTCAATCTGCGGCGTACGTGATTGATACTCCGGCGGCTTCTCATCTTCCAGATAGCGCAGCAGGGCGCGCACGGGTGAGCCATCCGGCGTGGAGGGCGGCTCACTGGCGAACCAGCTCAGGAGCGCATGCTGACTCACCTGATGCACGTGATAACCGTTATCCACCAGCTCATCGGCCAGGACATCGGCGGTATCGTGCTCAATCAGGCAAATGTGGGTGCGATTAGGTGTGAACTGCTCCAGCCACTGATAGATCTCTTCAATCACGCTATCGGTATAGTGGAAATTGTGGCTGAGATAGCTGCCATCCTGCTGGTGAACGCTGATGCGAATCAGGTCGGGATCGAAGTAAATCGCAATGTTGATGCCTTTCATACGCGCTATCCTGTGTGGTGCAAAAACTCACTATAGCCTCAGGCAGCGCAGATGAACATGGGGCCGCCAGCAGCTTGCGCTACTGGCAGTAAAAATTAACGCAGATCGGCACGATCCAGACCGTAAGCACTGTCCAGTGCGCCCGGTGTCATCTGTGACAAAATCTGCAGGCGGTTCCAGGCGTTGATCACGGCAATGGTGAAGGTCAGCTCTGAGATCTCCACCTCGGAGAAGTGCTCACGCAGCTCGCTATACAGCGCTTCACTCACGCCGTGATCGCCGATGCGCGTCAGGGCTTCAGTCAACGCCAGTGCAACTTTCTCTTTGGCACTGAACAGCGGCGATTCGCGCCAGATTGCCACATGGTGCAGACGCAGTTCGCGCTCGCCGTGCAGCTTCGCCTCTTTAACGTGCATATCAAGGCAGAACGCGCAGTGATTCAGCTGGGAAGCGCGGATATCCACCAGATGCTTAATTTTTACATCCAGCGAGGCTTTGCCTAACGCCACAGAAGCATCGCCCAGGGTTTTTGCCAGTGTCGGGATGGTTTTGAAATGGTTTACGCGGGTCGTCATGATGTGTTCCTCAGTTAAAATAAGCGGTCAATGGTTTGCAGTGCATGGGGTAACGCGGTGGCGCGGCTGGCAGGATCGTGCGTGCCATCCACGCGAATAAACTGCACATCGGTAATGCCGATGTACTCAAGCGCCACGCGGATATAGGGCGTGAACTGGTCATCCTGCACAAAGGGCCCGTGGGCAAACACGCTGCCGCTGGCGACGATGCAGTAGACTTTTTTGCCGCTGACCAGGCCAACTTTGGTGCCCGCCGGCGTGAAGGCGAACGTGCGCCCGGCGCGGGTGATGTGATCGAACCAGGCCTTCAGCACCGACGGCAACCCGAGGTTCCACATCGGCGATGAGATAACCAGGGTGTCGCAGGCAAACAGCTGATCCACCAGCTGTTCTGAGGTCTGAATCGCGGCGAGCTGCGCATCGTTACGCTCCTCCGGACGAGTAAAAAAGGCGCCAATGGTGAAGGCTTCCAGGTGCGGCAGCGGCTGCTGCGCCAGATCCAGCTTCGTTTCTTCAAGGTTGCGATGCTGTGCGCGCAGCTTCTCCACCAGATGTGCAGACGCCATGCGTGATGCCGAGCCAGCCAAATCCGGGCTGACGGTAATGTGCAGCAGTTTCATCTGTTTCTTCCTCAGGCGAGATCGCGGTAAAAGTGCAGGCCAAGCGCGAGGTAACCTGCGCGCTGATAAAAGGTCTGGGCCTGGGTATTGCCGATAGCGGTGTCGAGCACCATATGGGCGCAGCCATATTCGCGGGCTATTACGGCTAATCCATCCAGCAGCGCCGCGCCGATGCCCTGACTGCGGGCTTCGTGTGCTGTCACCAGGTCATCGATGTAGCAGAAGCGGCCATGAATAAAGTTCTCCAGCAGGCGATAGCCCGCCAGCGCAATCGGTTTGCCATCCTGTTCCATGCCTGCCAGACGATAACCCTGCGCCTGCTGGCGCTGTGCCTGGGCAATAAACTGTGACTCACTGACCAGCTTGCCGCGCAGCACACGCATCAGCGCATAACAGCGGGCGAGTTCAGCGGGGGTAGCGTAATGTTCAATCTTCATAGCGGCTCAGCGTAGAGTGCGTGGTTGATGGCGCTATTTTAGATTGCTATGTCGAAGTGAAAAGGGTCAAAATCCGTGATAACAGGTAGGACATGGCAGGAGAGATCATGGGATATAAAGAGATATACGCCCGCTATCGCCAGCAGATTCTCGCCGGGCAGTTAAAGCCGGGCGACCGCGTACCGGCAATCCGCGTGCTGGCCGGGGAGCTACAGGTGGCGCGCAAAACGGTGGAGACCGCCTATGAGATCCTGATTGGGGAGGGGTACTTTGTCAGTCAGGGGGCGAAAGGGACGCGCGTTAACCCGGCGCTGAAACTGGCACCTGGTCTCAACACCCAAACAGTTGCACCGGCGCACTTGCCTGATCGTCCGGTTATCGAAAGCAGAGGTGAGCTGCGTCTTGGCATCCCCTCTCTGGATGAGTTTCCGCTTAAAAAGTGGCTGCTGATCTCGGGCAAAGCCGCGCGCAGCCTGCGCCCGGAGGAGATGATCATTCCGCCGGTGATGGGCTACCCGCCGCTGCGCGAGGCGATCGCCAGCTACCTCAACATTTCGCGCGGGCTGAACTGCAGCCGGCGCAGATCTTCATTACCAGCGGCTATCGCGCCAACCTGCGGCTGATTCTGTCCGTGCTGGCCCAGCCGAACGATAAAGTGCTGTTTGAAGATCCCGGCTACTTCTTCGGGCAGCAGCTGCTCAAGCGTGTGGCGCCCAACCTGCACTATGTGCCGGTGGATCGGCAGGGCGTGGACGTGGACTACCTGCAGCGCTATCACGGCGATGCGCGCTTCGCCATCGTGACGCCAACGCACCAGAGCCCGCTGGCCGTAACGCTTTCGCTACCGCGCAAACATCAGTTACTGGCCTGGGCGCAGCACAACAACAGCTGGATTATTGAGGATGATTACGACGGTGAGTTTCACTACACGCGCAAAGTGATTCCGGCGCTGAAAAGCTGGATGTGCATGATCGGGTGATCTACACCGGCACCTTCAGCAAAACCATGATGCCGGCAATGCGCATTGGTTATCTGGTGATGCCGCAGGAGACGATGGCGCGCTTCAGCGAACTGGGCGAGATCCTTGAAACCGGCCTGCCGCTGTTGCCGCAGAAGATCCTGGCGCAGTTTCTCAACGAAGGGCACTTCTATCGTCACATCAAAAAGATGCGCACGCTTTATCAGCAGCGCCGCCGCATGATGCTGGAGGCGATTGAGGCGGTTTTCCCCGGCCTGTTTGAATTTGAGCTGACCGACGGCGGTATGCACATTGTGGCGTTCCTGCAGCGCGGCACCCAGGATAGCGCGCTGGCTGCGCTGTGGGCGCAGCATCAGCTTTATGTGCGACCGCTCTCCGGCTGGTATGCACAGACGCAAAAGCGTTACGGGCTGGTGATTGGCTACACTAATATTCGCTCGTCTGCGCAGGCGCTGGAGATTTTACAGCGGGTGGCAACAGAGACGCGGGCGCTGATGCAGTGATAAGGGGATTTTATGCAAGTAAGGCGCGAGGAAGTGCCCGCGCCTGCGGCCTGACGTACTGCGCAATTACATGCCGATATACTTCTTGCCCTGCTTAAGTACCACATCACAGGCTTTGGTTTTCAGCTTCTCACCCATTGGCGAGTTGCTCAGGCTCTGCAGATTCAGCTGCTGCCCGTTACCGGTATTCAGTAACCCGGCGATACCCTGTTGGTAGTCGGTTTTCTGCTCCTGCGCCGTCGTGCTGTTCAGGCCGAGCTTGTTCAGCACCTGATCTTTGACCGACTTCACGTTGTTATCCACCACGTTATGCTGCACGCAGTACTGCATCACGCCGGCGGCATTGGTCATGCTGTTGGCGCTAACCGCTTTATCGCCACCGTTCAGCAGGCCGGTGAGCGACGACAGCGACAGCCCACCGTTCTGCGTATTGCCCGCAGCGGTATTGCTGCTGTTTTGCTGCGACAGCTGCGATGCCGCGCTTTTGAGCTGATCCTGCCAGCTCGCCGCCGAGGCGCTCCCCGCAACCAGTGCCGCCGCGATGCCACATCCCCAAATCATTCGTTGTGTGTTATTCATTTCAACCTCATTGTGCTTATCGGTCTGACTGCGTCAGTTGTGGTTAAGAGGCATTTGGCTTAAGAAAGTTCCGGAGGCGCGTAAGGGAAGGGCGAGATTGGGAGTGTTCTGGTCATCCGGCGTGGCAGGAAAACGGCAGCGCTGCTTTTTTCGACGCTTAGCGCACATCCCCATCGATTCCGGTTGCGCCCCTTGCCCGTAAAGGTATAATCGCCAACGTTTTCCGCATCCTCTTCAGTGCCGAAGTGGCGAAATCGGTAGACGCAGTTGATTCAAAATCAACCGTAGAGATACGTGCCGGTTCGAGTCCGGCCTTCGGCACCATCGGAACATCAATAGACGTCAACGGACGTCTTTTTTTGTGTCTGAAATCCAGTATCCGCAAGGCTTTCCTCGCTTTTTCACTCTACCTAAGTCAACCTGATTCAATCTACATCAACTTACTGATGCGGGTACAACTGCGGGTATATCCCGGTTCGATAATGTTTGTACCCACACAGAACCCTTGAAAGGATACTCATCATGGCTCTGAGTGATGTGAAGGTTCGTTCGGCAAAGCCTGAAGCAAAAGCCTATAAGCTGACTGACGGCGAAGGCATGGTGTTGCTGGTTCACCCTAACGGTTCTAAATATTGGCGGCTGCGTTATCGCTTCGGCGGTAAAGAAAAGATGCTGGCGCTGGGGAAATACCCTGAAGTTTCGCTGGCGGAAGCCAGGGCACGGCGGGATGAAGCCCGTAAGCTGTTAGCTAATGGTGTCGATCCCACTGAGAACAAGAAAGCAGTTAAAGTAGAGCAGGAACAAGAGGCGATAACGTTTGAAGTGGTTGCCAGAGACTGGCATGCCAGTAATCAGAAGTGGTCTGCATCGCATAGTGCTCGTGTATTGAAAAGCCTGGAGGATAATCTCTTTGCTGCCATTGGTAAGCGGAACATTGCAGAACTGAAAACGCGAGACCTACTTGTACCCATCAAAGCAGTCGAGTCATCCGGGCGTCTTGAAGTCGCAGCCCGTTTACAGCAGCGTACTACCGCGATTATGCGCTTTGCCGTTCAGAGCGGCTTAATTGACTACAACCCCGCGCAAGAGATTGCCGGTGCGGTTGCTACGGCGAAAAGACAGCATCGTGCGGCACTGGAGCTTAACCGTATACCTGAATTACTTCATCGCATTGATCACTATTCCGGAAGACCATTAACCCGACTTGCTGTCGAACTTACCTTGTTAGTCTTTATCCGTTCAAGTGAACTGCGGTTTGCCCGCTGGTCAGAAGTCGATTTTGAAACGGCCATGTGGACGATTCCAGGTGAGCGTGAACCGCTGGAAGGAGTTAAGTATTCGCAGCGTGGTTCGAAGATGCGAACGCCCCATCTTGTTCCCTTATCGCGTCAGGCCTTAGCTATTCTGGAAAAGATCAAAAGCATGAATGGGAACCGAGAGCTGATCTTCGTTGGCGATCACGATCCGCGCAAACCCATGAGTGAGAATACGGTGAACAAGGCTTTGCGAGTGATGGGCTATGACACGAAAACAGAAGTGTGTGGGCATGGTTTCAGGACGATGGCGTGTAGTTCTTTGATTGAATCGGGATTGTGGTCGAGGGATGCAGTAGAGAGACAGATGAGCCACCAGGAGCGTAGCTCTGTACGTGCGGCTTACATCCACAAGGCTGAGCATCTGGGGGAGAGGAGGCTAATGTTGCAGTGGTGGGCTGATTTTCTGGATGCGAATCGGGAGAAGGGGGTTAGTCCGTTTGATTTTGGGAAAACCAATAATAAAACGTGATTATAATTCGAATTGTTGAATGGCGCTGATCATGGGCGGCGGCGTGAAGTGCCGCCTTAATTCTGCCAAAAATGGATCTATTGTAAGGAATAATGATCATTGTTGCCCTTTGTCGGACAATCTGCTCCCTTCAGCTCATTATGAATAAGCCACAGATTTAGTAGGGAGGAGGTGGGATAGTCATTCTGGCAGAACGAAATATAATAAACTCAAAAATACACCAATGCTAAAAATATGACGAAAAAGAGAATTTCTTACCAATTCATCCAGGCACGTTCCACTCCATGTGCCATTTCCCCAGCCTAATTGAAATAATGTAGACCATGAAATTAAAATAATACCTAAAGCGCTGGCACTATTTTTCCATGGTAGATGTGGTGTTATTTTTAATTCTCCCGTATAAAAGCCAATACCTGCTATTAAAATAATAATGCTAAAAATATAGATTGTTGTCTTGAGTAACAAAGTTCGTAATTCTTTTAGCCTCTGGGGATGAGAGTAGGTATGATTTTTTGGATCAAGACTGTAATTTCCTTGTTCGAGCTTCCGTTGATACTCTTCTTTCTCAAGCTCAAATGCCATTGAGTTTTCGGCTGCGGATAATACAAATCGGTTGGTGTTAGTGATTAAATACCACATGCCTTTATAAACATTCTGCTTTTTAGGGAACTCATTTCCTAGATTCATTTTTTATCTTTTTTTATGTTAAACCATCCTTAGGCGGCATTATACCGTCTAAGGATGGTTCTCGTCATTATTCCAAAATAGCGATTATACAGATAAACTATTAGTCATCATAAAATCAGCCATTAGTCCAGAAATTGACCGACTTAACTCAATTTCATCATGGGGGATAAGAGCATATTGCCACGATTTCCCATTAAGTTTTTCAGCATTTTGATTTGCAAATTCGCACCAACGGATAGCCGCTCGCGTTTTGGCCTGAACTTCTGGCGCGTCGATTTCTGTCGCTTTTTTCGGTTCAATCAGGCAATAGCCATTGTCCATTTCGACAACAAAATCAGGTTCATAGTTCTTGCCATTAGCATATTCGATGCGAAACTGACCTGGACGAGGTTTCATCCAACGAATCACTGAGGGATCATTCTCCAATATTTGGGCTAGGCGGAGCTCCCCATCTACAGAGTCAAATTTCTGATAAGGGTAACAGCATTTAGTAAAACCAGTGAAAATCATCTGGCGGACTTTATTTTTTTCTCCACCCGGAATAGCTACACGGAAGTCTCTTGGTTTTTCGTTTCCGGCAAAATTGAATGTTGCCGGATGTATCACGTCAAAGCCCTGAGTTATGCGCCCGGTATAGCCAGTTGGTGTTGTCCACATATTTTGTTTGATCTGCACCCATATAAATTCTGCCAACTGCCTACCTGCATTTTTCAGAACGGATTCTGCATCTTCCTCCGGCTGATAACTGCACAAATGGTTCACCATCTGTCCGGCCAGTTTGTAAAGCATGTCGGCATGTTCGTCGTAATCAATTTCATCATGGTCAAGCAGATAACGAATGAGATAGTTTTCTAGCCGTTCTTCCGCTTCTCCACCTTCCTGCCAACTGATTGTCCGCTGTTCGTTATTTTCCAGATGCGTGAGTAAGAGCTCTTTACTGCCGGGTTTGAGTGCAATGCGATCCAATCCGGAAAGGTTGAAATCATTAAACCCGTAATTGACTTCACGTTCTGGCAAAACCACGATTCGAGGAATATCGATAGTATATTCCATCAGTTTTTCGGTGATCGTCCCGACCAACTCCTGGACTTCCGTATCCTCCATTGAAAGGAAACTTGGCTGTTCAACTTGCTCTTCAATCATTTCCGTCAAATCGAGTTGATCCGAAGACGATGAGATTTGATGTTGAGTCACTTCCCATTCACGCAAGGCTTGTTGTACCCGTCGAGTTACGTTTGCTTTCACCTCTGGCGCGCTGAGTTGCTGACTGCTGGTTAACCGTTTAGCTTCTTCTGACACCACTTTAAACGTGAGTTCTGCGACTTTACGTTCTGTTTCCGTATTGAGTACCGGTTTTGATATGGAGTTTGTCTGATATATTGCTTGAGGTTCACAAGCCTGCAACCCATTATTATCAATGACTTGATTTCCCAACAGGAATTCAGCCATTGATGGTACGATAATTTGCTGGGGTTTTACTTCTGGAATACCGTTTTCATCATCATCCAGCCCGATATACAGAACTTTCTTGATAATCGAGTCATCGTTATTGGCACGATCGATAATCTCCTGAAAACGGTCATGGGCAATAATCGTCAGGCGATCGACGGCTTCGACGCCGGTTCTTTTGCCGTAGGGAAGGCGCAGTCCTCGGCCTATGGTCTGCTCAGTCAGGATTTCAGAGGCAGAAGCACGTAATGGAACGATAGTGTACAGATTTGTAACGTCCCATCCCTCTTTTAACTTGTTGACATGAATGACGATTTCGGTGTCTTTGTCATGCTCAACGGCCAAAAGTCGCTGCATAGTTTCTTCTGATTCTTCACCCGTTTGGTTCGAGTGAACGGTGATTACTTTGCCTTTGTAAGCGCCATTGAAAAAATCGTCGTGTTCAATGCGTACTTTTAGCCTGTCCGCATGATCGGTATCCTGCGCAACGACTAGCATAAAAGGTTTGACCAGTTTGTTACCGGTGTTGTTGGCAAAGCTGGTTAGTTCCGTTTTCACGTATTCATGATGGTGGATTCCGTCTTCCAGCTTAATTTTTTCCAACTGCTCTTCAGAGTAGTTGGCAGCACGGAAGTCTTTGCGCGTGGCAACCGCTGGAATTTTGACGTATCCGTCTTTTAGTGCACGCGAAAGGGGATAGTGATAAATAATATTTTTAAAATCACGTGGGTTTGCACCTACGGTTTTCGGGGTGGCGGTTAATTCAATACCTAATACTGGGTTAAGATCGTTAAGCGCTTGTGCACCCGCACTAGCATAGTAACGGTGGGCTTCATCCATCAAAACAACTAAATCGGGCAGGTTTGCAAGATAGCTAAAATAAGATTCTCCGACGTATTCCTGAATGCGTCGGATTTTAGCGACTTTGGATTTAGTTGCACCTTTGGCATTTTCCAGCGCGTTGATTTTGGAAATATTGAAGATATTAATGTGTGGAGCGGTTTCGCTGCCAAAAAGATCACCCGTTTTGCTTTCAGCAATCGCATAATCCAGACGAACGCCTCGCCCTTCCTGATAGTCATCACCAGTAATTAGTACCGGCGGTGTTTGTGCTAGTTCAGGAATGCCCTGAAAAACATACTTTGGCGAGCCAGGTAAAAAGTCCATCTTGAGTTTCTCATAGATGGTCAGGTTTGGAGCTAGCACGAAAAAATGGCGGCTGCGTCCGGTTAAGTATAACCAAGCAATCATCGCTCCCATTAAGCGTGTTTTACCCACACCCGTAGCTAGTGCAAAGCATAGTGAAGGGAAGGCACGTTCAAATCCTTTCACTGTGGGATACTGCTGACGCAGCAATTCAATCCAGCGATCAAGATCGGGATCTTTGCTGAGACCGAGCTGTTCGAGCACGTCACATAAGATGCGCAATGATTCATCCTGCGGATCGCGCAGTGACAGTCGTGCACTAATCCGATTGGCAATTTTTATGGCGTTGCTTTGGCTCATAATTGTTCTTCGCCTTCAGTATCTTCGTCGTAGTCAATATCGTCAGGTTGTTCTGAATCAGAGAGTACATTTAGCGTAAAGCTATAGTCGTCCTGATCCCATTCGCATTTACTTAGAATGGCACGAGGAATTTTTACCAATGTCAGGTTAGGAAATTCTGCACCTTCGGTCATAAAGGCTTTGCAGCAGATCAACAATGTGCGTTCAGTTCCAACCTCTTCACTTATAACTTTGAGTTGTTCATAAGCCAAAGAACCGGTAGTGACGTAGATGTAATCAGTCTCGGTACTGTAGCCATGATTCCAGTATTGAGTCTGACTTGGTGCATACGTGAAATTCATATGCTTACACATGGCTTCTGTCAGCATTTCAGCGTTATATTCTTTGTTGATTACCCAATTGCCCCAATGATCCTTTTTCAGTAGCGAGGGAGCCAGACGCAAATAGTGGAAACCGCCTCCACCCTGCCAGTTTACAGTCTTGGAAATTCCCCCATTATCCTTTCCATCAATCACCTTCTTTAAACGAGGGGCAATATGTGTATGACAGTGTTCACCTAATTCCACCATAATCCAACGACGGTTCATTTTGTGAGCTACTGCACCAGTTGTTCCAGTTCCTGCAAATGAGTCAAGAATAAAATCTCCCTCATTACTTGCAATTGTAATTATTTTCTGCAAAAGCTTCTCTGGTTTTGGTGTAATGAATACTCCTCCATCATCGGAAAAAAGAGCCTTTATTTCATTTTTTGCTTCTGCATTTTGACCGGCATCTTCATGTCCCCAAATTGTACCAGGCACAATCCCTTGTTTGACTTCTGTCAAAAAAGTTTTCTTTCTAGGAGTATTCTTACCATCTTTCCCCCACCAGATTTTATTATCAGCATTTAGAGCATCGAAATTTTCTTTTGACACTGACCAGTATCTACCTGGTGGAGGCGTGAATGTATTGCCAGAAGGGCTAATTACTTCATATGTTCCTTTGCTGTAATAATTGCGAGCGTGCATGGCACTATCTATCCAAGAACCTCTTGGATCATTATCGGGGTTTTTAAAGTTGCTATTTTGTTTTTCAGTTCTAGGTAATTGATTCATAGTGAATTTATTTATGTCTTTTGAGTAGACAAGAATAAAGTCATGCATTGTTGAAAAATGTTTTGCTGTGTTTTTTAATGTGTAAATTTTTTCCCAGCAAATAGTCGTGATGAAATTCCCTCTTCCAAAAACCTCATCCATTAATACTTTCAAATATGCCATTTCATTATCGTCAATGGATATCCATATAGAACCAGACTCATGAAGTAATCGTTGAAGCGATTCTAAACGGTCTCTCATAAGTGATAACCAAAGAGAATGCTCTACTCCATCATCATAATGACCAAAAGCACTACCTGTATTATAAGGTGGGTCGATAAATATACATTTTATCTTCCCCGCATACTGCTGCTCCAGAGATTTCAACGCCAGCAGATTATCACCATGAATCAGTAGATTTTCACTATCCGCATCACCATAAGACAAATCTTTGTCTTCAAGCAGAATACGCGGCTCCAGACGAGGACGTTTATGTTTACCAATCCAGTTGAGTTCTAATTTTTGCTTCGTTGACATAATCTATTTTTATCCAATACGTGCTCGGGCGCGTTCCTGTTCACGGATCTGCGCCTGAATTTGTGTATAAAGCTGAGCCTGTTCGTTATCACGATCGGTCGCGGTTACTACCAGTGCGTAAGGTTCCTGCTCGCTGCTGAAGCTTCGCCCCAATCTCTGTCTTGACGGGTTACAACGATAAACCATTTTTCATCTGGGTTACGCTGGCGGAAAGTCCAAACCGACGATTGCACCGTACCGCGTTCCCGCTGTTGGGCTGATACAACACGGTTAGTTTGAGCATCATCGGAGCGGGTTTCCGTTTCGCTCTGCGTCTGGTGATTAAAACTAGCCTGCACTTCATCCAGCGAGCGGCCCTTAACCAGCCGGAAACCGATTCGCGTAGCGGTATAATCCAGCCGGGTAGTACGCACGGCGGGTGAGTATGCCAGCGTGATGCGGATTTCTCGGGTTGCCCGCTGCGATCGTAAAAAAGAAGCCGGGAAGGGCAGTTCAAAAAATTGATGCGCGTTGTTTTCTATTTGCTCTTCGCATCGCATTACCACTACATTTTCAGAAGAACGGTATAACGCATCTTCATCAATGATGCCGTAGCCCGTCACGTCACGCTCAATCTCCCGGTTTCTCGTTGCAGGGGTATTTTTATAGCTTTCTCTCATGGCCTCCGGGAAAGTTTGCGTCATTTCCTGAGAAACAGATGCATGATTGACCAGCATCGCCCGCAACATACTGGCAGACATTTCCGGGTATTCGTTTAACAGTCGACCCGCCAGATGTGTGATATACGGTGCAGCAAAGCTAGTGCCGCTGAGTTCTTTGAAGAGCGTATTACCCTGAAACTGGTGATGGCAGCTTAACACGCCCAGACCACGCATATGTGCCTGCCATTGCCCTTGCCGAACGCTGGAAGCAACATTGCCACCGTGTGCCACAACGTCAGGTTTAAACGCACCTTTTACCGATGGACCATGTCGGGTAAAAGGTGAAGGTTGGTTTTCTGTTGCTGGGCAGAGATGTTGAATATCGTCGGGCCTGCGTTGTGCATCCGACGTTGCGTTATGTCTGGCGACGCTGCCCACGGTCAATACGTTCAGCGCCGGAGCCGGATCGATGATAATACTGGCTTCATGTAACAGGTAATCAGGATACTCATCCCGCCAGCTATTTTGCGGCACCGGGGGAGCGTCGCTGCCTGAGAAATTTCCCGCAGAGACGACAAATAGCACATTGTATTGCCGCGCCAGCGTATCTAACAGATACGCCATTCCGCGAATATGTCTGCCGTCGTAGGGGGCATTAACATTTCCTAGTGACAGGTTAAAAATGCGGCAACCGAGATCGGTAAAATACGCGACAGCGGTTGTTAGTGTGCTTTCAATTGCTTCGGCATTGAATTCAGCCTGCTCGTTCAACACTTTCCCGTTATACAGCCATAACTGCGGTTGCCAGAAATTGCTTTCATTGCAGGCTTCAACGTCGCCATACAGCGCAATACTCGCTACAGCGGTGCCATGCCCCTCTTGATCAAACGCATCCTGATCGGGAATGAAGCTGGCGCTTTCGGCAATGGCGGCGCTTAACAGTGGATGATTGGTGTTGATGCCGCTATCGAGAATACAGACTCTGGACGCTTTTGCCGCAGGCGAAATCAGATGATCTGGAAGCGTATTGATATCCCGGTTAATCTGCTGATAACTAATGCCGCTGGACGGCGGCAAGTCAATTAACCTGACGTCCCTGTGTGCTAACAGGTACTCTGCTTGTGCGAGAGAGACATCTACCCGGTAAATCAACAGACTGTCCAGATTGACTTTATCTTGTCTGGAAATCCCCTGTTCCTGTAACCATTGCTCAAAACGGGTATACAGATCGATACGTCTGGGGTGGTGTGCTACTTCGACCGGCCAGAGCTCCACATCCAGTTTAAAGCGTTCCGTTACAGGAAAACCATAACGCCGAAGAGCCCAGCTTTTGCGATCTTCCGCCGACCAGCCCTCAATACCGTCAAGCGCCTCCAGGATCTGTTTGTAGGTTAGTTCTGTATTACCTAGACCGAGGGATGACAGATGTTCTGCAAATGTAGCCAGCCCTTGCTCGTCACTAAAGACTACGCAAACTTGTTTATTTTCCTGACTGACAAACTCTACGCCATGATGTATCAATGCCGAAAAATTCATCGTGCCGCTGTAGTTCAGTTTGAGTATATATCGACCATCATCGGCGCTGCCTGGTACCTGCGTCAGCATCGGGCGCAGAGTCTGGAGCTGGTTCAATAACATTTGCCCATGCTGACGTAAATCGCCTCTGCGAATACGAGGCATATTGACTCTGCGGGTCCGTCGGTCGTTCTGAAGAGGGGCTTTGAAAATATTTAGATGCTGATAATTCGCCGTCATGGCAGTCCCTTATCGGTGAGTTCTGGCGTTCTCTCGCTGCATCGCGTTTTTTAAATCTTTCAGCGTCAGGAATTCCTGATGACGCAGGATCATGTGTTTGGTGGCCCGGCGAACAATGCGTTCGATATCTGCACCACTTTTCCCATGAAGCAAGGATAACAATTCATTATCGTCGAGTTCAAACTGGCGGCGAATGCCGCGTAGCTTTAACGCCAGTAACTCGCGTAACTGTGCCTGATCAGGCAAAGGAAATTCAATCACCTCATCAAAACGACGCCAAATGGCGCTGTCCAGAATATGTTCATGGTTAGTGGCCGCCAGAATCAGACTTTTGCCCTGATAAGCATCCATCATTTGCAGTACAGCATTGACGACCCGGCGTAATTCGCCGTGTTCTCCGCTGTCGCCGCGTTCCTTACCTATTGCATCAAATTCATCGAACAAGACCACCAGCGAATGTTGGGCAATAAAATCAAAAATTTTACGCAGGTTGGCGGCTGTTTCACCCAGAAATGAGGATACCAGTACATCAAGGCGGACAATTGCCAGCGGCATGTCCAGCTCAAAGGCAATGACCTCTGCCGCTAGCGTCTTACCGCAGCCAGGTGGCCCGAAAAATATGATCTTACTGGCTGCTTTCATTCCATAGCTATGCAATACATCGCTACGCCGGTGCTCTTCAAGGAGCTCATCAATCACTGTAGCGCTGGTAGCTGGAAGGATCATTTCGTCGAGGCTGCGCTGCGGTTGCCGTAGGTCCAACAGTGGCAGCCCCCTTTCTTTGTCTACCGGTGCCGGAGGCAACGTAGGTGAACGCGAAGCCTGAACAATGTGATCGCCATAAAGAATATGCTCCAGATCGTTAGCCAGAAGATGGTGCTGTTTCTGACGTTCCTCATCAATAATGGCTTCTGAAACGCGACGGAACGTAACAGTGTCGCCCGTCGCGCCCGCTTTTATCAGCTGTCTTAATACTTTACCGTTAGCCATTATTGACTCCTGAAACAACAACACTTCATGCGAAAGGTGAATTCAATGTCCAGCTCACCGCAAATAATTGGCTGGACGTTATCTCTGTCGCCAGCTTTTGTTCAACCTCTTCCAGCAGGCGGTCTTCCTCCTGCTCAATTTTTTTCTTTTCATCATGATACTGCATCATGATGTTGTCCCGCTCGCGTTCTAGTGCCTTTAGCAAGCGTTTAGCTTCCATCTTCTCCTTCAGAGAAGGAAGTTGGCGGGCGGTTTTACGCGCTTCTTTAATTTCTGCATCTAGCTGTTTGATGCGTAGGTCCAGCGCGATGCGACGATCTTCTGACCAGCGTTCAAGTTTTTCTACTTCTTCATTGTAATAAAGTTCGTTATCACGTTCGACCTGCTGGATAAAAGAATTCCGTAAAACCTCACATTGTGCGGTTAAAGTGGGTAACAAAGGCTGTTCATCGATTGATGTTACCTCTGACAACGGCAAGCGAAGCAGACGGGATGCGGTTTCTTCCGCCACTACCTCACCATTTTCCGTTACGGCAGCGACAAGTAGCTGCTCTCGTTGTTGTTCTTGATTTCCGATACTGACTTTTGCTAGTAACAACTGCCCTGATTTTTGGCAAAGCAATTTTACATCGGCCAATTGCCCCGCCTTGGGTTGGTAGATGAAATTGAGTCTCTGACAAACCGGCAATGTGGAAAGGTCTTTTCCCTCATGTAGGGCTACATCAATCAGTTGCTTTCCGTATCCCTGATTAGGTCGGAAAAATTCTGCATCCTTTTCATCCGCAACAGGCCAGCTAACGTCATAATACTTTCCCGAGGAGCGAAAACCAGTTTCAGAGTGCTGGAAATCGCTATTGTCACTTAGAAACATTTCCGCTAGCAGCAGCAGATTTTCCTGATAATCGTTTAACTGTGCGAGGGTCGTTGTACGTCGAATTTTTAGGTTTCGGACGACATCTACATCGAAATGTTCGAATAAGGAACGCCGGGTTTCATTCTCCCGGTTTTCCAGCTGGTCTTTGAGTTCATCCTGGAGCTGATTAAACTCCTGTTCTATTTGCTCGTCGGAGCGGCAGTGCTGGTAAATCTCATGGATACGCCGTTCAATATCAACGCCCGATTCTATCGATCCCAGGATATCATCGGATGCACCAAACACGCCTTCAAAAAGCTGGAACTTCTGGCTCAATAGTTCAAACACACGCTGATCGGCCCGGTTGCCTTTATTAATAAAATTAACCACCACAACATCATGTTTTTGTCCGTAACGGTGAACACGTCCGATACGTTGCTCAACCCGCTGCGGGTTCCAAGGTAAGTCATAATTGATTAACAGAGAGCAGAACTGAAGGTTGATACCTTCTGCACCGGCCTCGGTACAAATCATCAGAGTACCTTCATCCCTAAATTTTTCGACCAGTGCCGCTTTCATATCCGCCGTGCGAGAGCCGGAAACTCGGCCAGAGTTCTGATGCTTCTCCAACCAGTCACTATAAATCTTTCTAGACGCCGCATCGCTGTTACTGCCGTTGAGCAATACAACTTCGCCTTCATACCCATTGTCTGAAAGCAGTTGCGCTAGCCAGGTTTGGGTGCGCACGGACTCGGTAAAAATGACCGCTTTACGCAATCCACCCAGTTCTACTGTAAATTCGAAAGCCCTACTAAGAACGCTTAACAATGCCTCCGCCTTGGCGTTTTTAGTTATAGATGCCGCTAAGGTTTTATAACTTTTTAACTGATCGATTTCTGCCTGTAGTGCCCGAGGATCGATCGTATCTTCATCCTCGATACCTTCTTCATCACTGTAATCATCATAGTTTTCATAATCAGTCAGGGCATCTAAAACTGGCATTTTATTTTCTAAACGGTGAATCATCGTCTCCAGCGTTCCCTGAATCGCCGTAGACGATGAGGCCAGAATTTTACGAATGACTAATGTCACCAGATGACGAGCACCGCTTTTGATTGCCAATAGATCGTCTTGCTGCAAATATGAGGAAACCTGTTTATAGAGAGCTTCTTCATCTTCCGTCGGGCGAAAATCTTCGGTTATTGAATGACGGCGGGTAAAACTGATCCCACCTTCCTGCTGAACCTGTCGGCGAAGCGTGCGGTTACAGATCTTATTCAGACGTACCCTTAGTAACGCCAATTCTGCATCGTCAATATTCTGCCGAGAATAACGGGCCTTAAACGAGGCCAAATCACCGAAGAAATGAGGGTCAATAACGGAAACCAGACCATAAAGCTCAAGGATGCTGTTTTGAAGCGGCGTAGCGGAAAGCAGAATTTTTTTCCTGCCAGATAATGCATTACTGATTTTTTTGGCTGTTTTAGCGCCATCGCTCTTGTAGATATTTCGCAGTTTATGGGCTTCATCCATGACGACCAGATCCCATGGAATACGAGCCAGTTCATGTTCTTTACGAGAAGCGAATTCGTATGAACAAATACATATCGCAGCCTCCCCAGTCGCGTTTTCAATGTCAAATGGATTACCACATCCCTCTTTGATCATTTGATTGAAGCTCTTTGCTTCGATAATGCGCGAAGGTAATGAAAATTTCTCTTCAAGTTCCTGACTCCACTGCTTACGCAGCGTTGCCGGAGCAATAAGTAATAATTTCCGGCGTCGTTCTGCCCACTTTTGCGCCAAAATCAGGCTGGCCTCAATGGTTTTCCCTAGTCCCACTTCATCTGCGAGGATAACGCCATTCGACAAAGGAGATGCCAGTGCGAACATTGCGGCTTCTACCTGATGGGGATTCATATCAACTCGCGCGCTGGCGATGGTCTGTGTAAGTGAATCCTCGGCTTTGCCGCTTAACGTTAACCAGTGCGCCAGATAACTACGCTGTTGATCTGAATACATTTCTTATCCTTAATGTCGGAGTGCGGAGAAGCGCTTATGCGTCAGCATTTTACGGTAGGGTACAAGGTATTGTCTTCACATACCGATACATTCTGCGGATTTCTGGCAGGAATTTGATTCGTTTGGTACCAAGTTGCAGCACAATTTCGATTTCTATTTATGACCAGCTTCTGGTTGATAAATGCGCCGGTGTAACTAATGCTGCTTTGCCAGAGAAGATAAGTATCAACGGTACGATAAGTCGATGGTGTACCGTGGTGAAGGCTCCGTAGGCGAAATTCAAACGATTTATACCAGTCTGGACCATCGGCAGCTGTAACAATGAGCTGTATTTGTTCAGGCCTTATCAGGCAGCAATCGGTTATTTATACGGGTAGCTGTCATTACTGCATTTCCTCATGCGTTTAGCCACTCAAGAGAAATCTCACCATGGATCATCTGCAGCAACGCAATCACTGCACGGATATATATTGGTTTATAACTATTTTCAGAACTAAATCATTTTCGTGAGCAGTAGATAATGTCTTTCTGACAATGCGTAACGCGACAGGTTGTGTCGTTTTTTTAATGATGCCTCCGCATTATAGTCAAATAATTATCCTGCATTTCATGGCGTTAGATGGCGGTAGTCATCCCAACCATTTTTTCAATCCACCTCCCTTTGGTACGACATAACGTGTCGAACCAGTACGTCATAATCTCCCATATCAATATCAGGTTATTTTGGGAGTTCAGGACTGTTCTCATCATGAAAGCACAACATGATCATTATGACCGTCTTTCTGTAAGGCTATCGGTCATTATCAGCCGGTTACTGGCTGGCCAATCCTTGGAGCTGAAAGCGCTGGCTAATGAGTTTGGTGTCTCAGAGCGCACTCTACAGCGGGATTTTCAGCAGCGTCTAATCCATCTGGATCTTGAACATTCCAATGGGTGCTACCGACTTATCCGGCGAACGGGTCGAGAGCATTTACCCAATACCTTTGCGTTTATCCTCAACTCTGGTATTTCGGGGATCATTCCGGCTCAGAACCGCAGACTAATCCGGCTGATTACCAGCAGCTCTGGTGGCTCTCCATGTCTTATCGGGCATGGAGGGCTGCCATCGCCAATCACGCAGACCACCTGTTTTCTGGAACTGGCCGAAGCTATCCGTGACTTCCGGGCTGTCACGCTATTAGTCAATGGTAAAAGTTACGAAGGAGTGGCTCCTCGCCGCCTGATCTTCCAGTCCAGAAACTGGTTTCTTGTGGCTACTCGAGCGAGAAAGCTACAGGTGTTTCGGATGGAAGACGTTATCCGCAATATTGACAGCTGTATCTGGCGCGATTTGATGCTGAAGTCCGGCATGATGGCTTGATGGATGCGCAGGCTCGAGACCAGTGGCACAAGAACCTGGAGGAGGGCGATCTTCCTGCTATCAGTGAGGCGAATATTCTCAGTACTTTTGAACAGTTACATCTGAACAAAATGGAAGTCTTTGAGCGCGGGATCATTAACGTCTTCAAAGGCCTGTCGTGGGATTACAAAACTAATAGTCCCTGCAGCTTTGGTAAGAAGATAATCATTAATAATTTGGTAACTCACAACCGCTGGGGCTTTAGCCTTAACTGGGGTTGGCGGAGGGATCAGTTGGCTGACTTGGAGCGAATGCTGTTTTTAATGAGTGGTAAATCAATACCTAACAACCGTAGCGATATAACTACTCGGTTGATGGCGCATATTCGAGATAACCCGGATAAGGATGTTTATGAAGATGAGTTCTTCCGTATTCGCTACTTTCAGAAGGGCACTGCGCACTTGACTTTCAAGCGGCTGGATTTGGTCGAGAGGATGAATGATATTATCGCTAAACACTACCCAGGAATGTTAGCGAAGTAGTTTTGGAGACTTTTGACGCCTACGGCGAACAAGCTTGTGATCCAGCTTAATTTCTTTTCCTTATGAAGGGACGGGTATGGGCAACAGAATGTGGATGATCCGCGGTGACGGCGGCAAGCTCTATGACGATTTTCGCGATAAGCAAATTGTAGGTATCGGTTGGTCTCAGCTGGCTCCATTAGTTAAACCCGGCCTGTCCCGAGCCCAGTTACTCGCCTTATATCAGGAGGCAGATCCCTTAACAAAGCTGGGAACAGCCCGTTCTGGTGCATCGCAGGTCTGGCGTTTTGTGAATGAGATCCAAAAGAGTGATTGGGTTATTACCTATTCGCCAGCCAACCGTACTTATTTGCTAGGCAAAGTTACTTCAGACTTCCAGTATCATCCTGAATGGGTGGAAGAGGGGATGGGTATCGCTCGGCAGGTTAAATGGAATACTCAAGAAATCGACCGCGATAGACTGTCTGTTGCTACCAAAAACACATTGGGTTCTACGCTGACGGTTTTCCAGCTTCCAGAATATGCGCTAGAAGAGCTTTTGCAGGATAAGAAACCCACTGCAGATGTAATTACTCAGAATCCAATTGCGATGGATGAAGATGAGGTTGTTTCTGATCGCTTCGCGATATGGAAATGCTGGCGTTTGAGGGTATCAAAGATCGTATCAACTCTCTTGACTGGGATGAGATGCAAAATCTTGTTGCCGGAGTTTTACGCAGTATGGGCTATAAAACGCAGGTCTCACCTGCGGGAGCCGATCGGGGTAAAGACATCATTGCTTCACCTGATGGGTTCGGTTTTGAAAATCCGCGTATCATCGTTGAAGTAAAGCACCGCAGGGAACAGATGGGAAGCCAACAGATACGCAGCTTTATCGGCGGTCGCCATAAAGACGATCGCGGGCTTTATGTTAGTACAGGGGGTTTTACGAAAGATGCTCGATATGAAGCCGACCGTTCGACAATACCACTGACGCTCTGGACACTTGATGATCTCGTCCGTGCGCTTATTGAGAACTACGAACAAGTTGATATCGAAACTAAACTTTTGGTGCCTCTGAAGAAAACGTTCCTGCCTGCCTGAGTCTTGCTTCTACAGCCATAACAGTGTTCTACTGGTATGGCTTTATACCCACTCGCAATGTCTGTTTTTTGTACGTATTTTAACTTGTGGGTACAAGTGAGGGTATAACTATTCATTCCTGATTATAAACTACATTGATATCAGTCTATTAGGTGTGAAATTCGAGTCCGGCCTTCGCACACAATGCAGCTAGCTCGCTCGAGGTTGGCTTTTCCTGTATCTGGAATTCAGTAACTTACTATCTTTCTCATTATATAAACTATTTCTGGTATCAACCGTTGGCCCACGCTGACCAATGAAAGTATTCGGCATCTACGTTTTAGCTATGTAACAAACCTGGGGGCGTTTGCCGGGCGTTGGATACCGATTTTAGGTATTGGCTTTGTGATGAATGATGTTGCGCAGATAGGATTCAACTCTTTAGTTACCTATAATCGCATTGCAAGAGAGGATGATCGGTTATGGTGAGTGATATCGAAAAAGCAGTAATTGAGTGGTATGAAAAAAACTACAATACCAAGCCGCTCTTTGCAAAAAGCAAACCAGCATTAACGCCAGAAACAAGCTTGAACGCCGGGAAGTATCCCTGGGCAAGAGAAACTGGGGATGAAATAATGAAAGACTACTTCCAACGTTTTGATGTCGACAGTAGCAACTTTAACTTCATTTCATATTGGCCTTATGAGAAAGGTCTTTTTCCTAATCTTCTTCGTACCAAAACACATAAGATCCCGGAATCAAAACCTAAATTGCTAACTATTCAAATGCTCATAGAGTCAGCGAAGGCTGGACGCTGGTTATATGACTAATTTATTAAACGGCGAGTCAAAGAGCTCGTCATCTTTATAAATTCATAATATTTTTCTCATAAAAAATCTGTGCTGAAATATTCATCAATAGACAGCGGCGATGCGGGTGAATACTGCCCGTACATTGAGTAACGCGAACTCTCTGCTTTCAAATCGGGCTCTGCACTTCTCCCTCCAGTTGAGGGAGTTTTAAGGTCGGTAACGTGCTCTGGATAGATTGTCGTTATAATCAGGTTCTACCATCCAGTGTTCATCAAACTAATGACTATCTTCGCGACATTGCCAAATCTGGAAATGCTTCGAGTTGCAAGCGTGCGATCCAGTATCATCCAGGTCCATTCTCTGTTTTCTTCTGCCATGACTTTCAGGACCTTGACCTCAGTATTAGTCAATGAATAAACCTTCGTTATCATTATCAATTATACTATTTAAGTAAGACGCTTGTCCCACGAGGCTTTGAGGCCCGATACTTCATTGAGTAATTCATCATCGTTTAAATCATCCTCATCAATTAACTCAGGATCTGAGCAGTAACAATCAATCACTGAGAAAACTGAGTCAAAAAACCTCTGAGTGAAGATATCAGCACTTTGTGCCTCCAATGAATCTCTGTAGATCCTCCATGCAACGGAGTATTTTTTTTCAAAATCCGGAGCTGCGATTTCACCTGATGTAAACGCGTCAATAATGTTCATAAGCGCTGATTCATTTTCATTAAAAGACATTGCTATTACCTATTAAGTCGGCTGATTGAGTGTCCGATAGCTTCCACCCAGAAATGAATTTTCCATCGGTTTTTTTATAAGTGATGAAGCATAATGTCTTTTTATTGCCACCTTTGCGTATCGATTTTAAACTGACCGATGCTGATTAAAACTTAAGATACCGCTTAGTTTTATAAAAGGAAAGTGTCAGTGGTCTCCGAGTTGAATCTTTCATTGCTGGGTTGAGTTACAAAAGCTCGTAATAAAAAATTAATCGGAGTGTTCTTTTTATAAGTGATTTTTATGCACTGTTAAAACAATACAAAACGCTGTGATGCAGCTCTCAGTTTAAATATCTTTAGCTTAAACATATAGACACCTGAAACACAGTAGGTTAGTTATCTTTGCGCTTAAAATTTAAGCTGATTTGATAAATGATGTTGATTTTACATTTTAAGAAGTTTAAATCAGACATTGTCAAAATTAAAAGTAAGTAGTGATATGCATTTTTAAGCGAGATAGCTGCATATGTTGAAAGGAAACAACTCTGGAAAGAAACTTACTTTGCTTGTTGTCATCTTGGTTATTGTTGTGCTTTTTGTTTTTATCATAAGAATTTTTCTTATTGATAGTGCGAAATATACCCGATCGAACTGGGCTTACTACGCGTTGCTGACGCCAGAAGTGATCAAAAAGTCTCCTCTTATTTCTGATAATTACAGTATTCATTATGATGCGCAAGACGGTAACAAACCAGAAGCGAACGTTATCACATTCTACAATGTGAATGACGCAAAGCAATTAAGAGAATATTTACTTAGTAGTAATTACAAACTTGAGGGGATGACAGAGTTCGGGGAAGAGTGGCGGCCTCAAGGCAGAACCGGATACGTCGTTTACCTCAATGTATATCATGCACCTGATGAAGTGGTTATGGCTGTTATGGGTGTAGACTAATTTTTACAATCTGTATTTATAAAATTGCTTATTGTGAATTTGAACTTTATTTTTTTTATAAACAGCAGATATCGACGGTGCATAAGCAATTGAGGTAAGATTACCAGGGAAGGATAGTAAAAATATTCTGATTAACTGAATTTCAACCTGCTTGTTAATCCTGACAGAAAAGGAATGCGTTAGCATGAACGAGAAAACGCAGAGAAGACTGCAAAAAATAGAGTTGAAGATTAAGAGCAATAATTTTAGCAAGGCTGAGTTACTATCTTTTAGAATGCCCTATAAAAATTTGGTTAAAAAGCTTAGTGAAGAGGGTGTTGCCAGAATCACGCTATGTTCTGCAATATCATATTTTTCTAATGATGCCTTTTCAGTAATTGCCATATATTTTTACATGTGCATTTTCTTTCTCGTTGCGTTTTTATTTGTGGGAGAATTCGAAGGAAGCGTTTTTTTCTTTAGCGTCATCGCTGTTATGGCTGTGTTACATATTTTTTATGCTGTAAATAAAAATGATATAAAATATACCACCTACCTTAAGTTGGTTAAGCTATATTTGAAAAGTCTTTTCTAAAACTCATATCTGTAGCCCCCGAGAGGGAATTCAATAATCCCTTTTCTCAGCGTATCTGCTGCAAAAATGAGTTTCATGGTTGTTTTCTTTGTATTCCATTTAATGACATAGTCTTTTTGGATGGCCCTGAATAGAGCACCCGTGCCCGTTTTTTCAAATCGACCTTTTTTAACTAATCGGTAGCTATTCTGATATTTAATCGTGAATTTGATCCAGGTTATGTTTTTCAAAGATGAGGCTTTTTGCCAGATGAATAAAATTGAAGTTAATATTACTATCTTTCATGTTGCTGCCTGCAAAGCTGGAGATTCATTCAACATCCCGGCAGAGGCGGACACTACCGGGGGAAGCAGGATTTAAAGACTATTCCTGACCTGTATAAGAAAATTGTTACCGGAAGAGGTTAGAGATGAGAAAGGGAATATTAATTTTGTCAGCGTTTTTCCTGGCAGGTTGTCCCGGGCCTGGCGACCGCTTTATTGAACAAAAAACAGCATCAGTACGCCTTCAGGCCAATCATGTCTGTGTTGTCTCGCCGCTTAATCAGAATGAAAAACTCCTCTCTTTCCGTGTGTTTTCGGAGGACGATAAACCGGTCATGCATTTTTTTAACGATGGCGGTTTGTATGTGCAAAAAGGGGATTGTCTTCCAATACTTAACTACTCTTTCAAAAAAGACGTGCGTTATGCTGTTTCCTATAACGTCACCAATGAGAAAACCGCAAACCACTTCATATTACTCTCTAACTTTAAAATCACTTCAGATGCCCGGGGAAAAGATGCGATTACCTTTCTCGGGAAATAAACCCAGCCATGATGCTCACCGTACTTCAGTTAAAACTAAAGCCCATGCCGCAGTCAGCGCACGCCGTAACGGCGCTATCTATCGCGCGATAAATCGCGCCGCTACGCAACGTGCGATGTGCATATTCAACGCCTGACTAAGCAGCACTAAGCCCTAAGCCGGATTTACATTTTAGCGACTCACGTCTCCCGAATTCCGCACCACATGCACGCCAAATCCGCTCTCTCCCGCTGCAAATTCATCCTTGAGCGTCAGGGCCGGAATCTCGTAATCACCGCCGTTCTGGCGGCGGAACGCGATAGGTTCTGCATCCGCTAAAGTATCCAGCCGGGCCGCCAGAGCATCGCACCAACCGTTGAAGCGCGCCTGCGCGGATTTCTGCACGCGATAAAAAACCAGCGGTGGCAGCACGCTAAAGCCGGGATAGAACAACATGCCGTGCTGAATCGGAAACAGAAGGTCATCAATGGGGCCGTTAATGCCGCGCGGGCTATAGTGCGATTCCCAGCCGCCGGTGGTGACCACCAGCATGGCGCGTTTGCCGGTAAGATTGCCTTCGCCGTAGCGATCGCCCCAGTGCCGATCATTGTGCTCGCCCACGCCGTAAGCAAATCCGTTAGCGTATACCCGGTCAAACCAGCCCTTCATGATGGCAGGCATCGAGAACCACCACAGCGGGAACTGAAAAATCACCATATCGGCCCAGCGTAATTTCTCCTGCTCGGCGGTGATATCGGCGGGTTGCATCTGGTTATCAAAAGCGAATCGTGAATCCTGCGTTGCATCGTAATGCGCACCCACCAGAGGTGCCAGCGTATCCGCGGCGTCCAGCTGCGCTTTCCACTGCATGGCGTAGAGATCAGAGACCTGAACCTGATGTCCGGCTCTTTGCAAATGGTCAACGGCAAACTCTTTCAGCGAACCACTCAGAGAGCGCGGCTCCGGATGGGCATAAACAATCAGTATCTTCATGGCGAAATCCTGTGAAATGAAAACAGCTGCAGCTTAAGCACGGGCTGAATATAGTAGAAATCAATTGCTGATATCACAGGTATAGACAGGATGAATATCAATGCGCTGGATTTGAACTTGCTGCACACGCTGAACGTGCTGCTGCAAGAGCTGAATGTCACGCGTGCCGCACAGCGTCTCCATCTGTCACAGCCTTCGGTGAGTGCCCAGCTGGCAAGGTTGCGTGCCGTGTTTGACGATCCGCTGTTACTGCCGGGCCCGCGCGGCATGCTGCCGACTGCGCGTGCCGAGGCACTGCGCGCACCGCTGCAGCTGGCCCTGGAAACGCTACAGCGCGCGGTGGCACCGCCTGACGCCTTTGAGCCTGCTCAGGCCGATCTTACCTGGCGTATTGCCGCCACCGATTACATGTCCTCCGCGCTGATTCTGCCGGCGCTCAACCTGATAAGTGCCGCCGCACCGCGCAGTCGCACGGCGGTGTTCGCACTCAATCCGCCGTTGGTGGCGCAGCAGCTGGAAAAAGGTGAGCTGGATATGGTGTTCCATACCGGTGATAACGCACCGCCGACGCTGCATCAGCGCAAACTCTTCAGTGAGCGTTACGTGCTGGCAGGCCGGCGCGATCATCCGCAGCTTCAGCAGCCCCCTTCGCTGGAGGCCTTTTGCCAGCTGGAGTTTGTGATCGTCTCGCCCGACGGCGGTGGATTCAGTGCCGCCACGGATAACGCGCTGGCAAAACTCGGCCTCAGCCGCCGGGTGGCGCTCTCGGTGCCGCACTTCCTGTTTATGCTGGATGTGTTGGCAAACAGCGATCTGGTTGCCGTTTTGCCCGCGCGTCTGGTGCGCCATGCGGCGCAGCTCACGGTGGCAGAACCGCCGCTGGCGATAGAGGGCTTTGATATCTTGATGCTGTGGCATGAGCGTCTGCATCGCGATCCTGCCCATCAGTGGTTAAGGCAACAAATTGTGGCGGCGTTGTAAAACCTGAATACCTGTTGGTAATGCGTGCACGCTTTATGCTGCCAACCCGGATGCAGTGCGCTCTCAGCGGTGGTTGACGCCTGAAGAATGATGCGAATAGCGCGGCCTCTCGCCAGCGCGCATCATATAAACACGACGAAATATTCGCGTTTAAGACTTCAGGAGAGAGACCATGCATGTATTTGTTACAGGCGCGACCGGCTGGGTAGGATCGGCAGTCGTGGACGATTTGCTGGCGGCCGGCCATACCGTCACCGGCCTGGCGCGTTCCGCAGATAAAGCCGCTGCGCTGGCTGCGACAGGCGCGCAGGTGATCCACGGATCGCTGGAGGATGCGGCGCTCTTACGTCGCGCGGCGCAATCCGCCGATGCTATCGTTCACACCGCCTTCAACCATGATTTCTCGCGCTTTGCCGCTAACTGCGAGCAGGACCGGCAGGTGATTACGCTATTGGGCGAGGCGATTGCCGGTTCAGATCGTATGTTGCTGGTGACGTCAGGCTTATCCGGAATGGCCCGCGATGCTACTGAGCTGGATTCCCCTGAACCTGTCTCGCCGCGTCAGTCGGAAGCCGCTGCGCTGGCGCTTTCACAGCGCGGCGTGCACGTTGCCAGCGTACGGCTTTCGCCGTCGGTGCATGGTCTGGGCGATCACGGTTTTATCGCTATCCTGGTACGGCTGGCGCGGCAGACGGGGATCGCTGCGTGGCACGGCGACGGGCAAAACTGCTGGTCGGGCGTGCACCGTCGCGACGCCGCGCGCGTTTACCGCCTGGCCCTGGAGCAGGGCGTGACCGAACGCGTCTACCATGCCGTAGCGGATGAAGCGGTGCCGTTCCGCACAATTGCAGAGACCCTGGGCCGACAGCTGGGCTTACCGGCGGGCGAAAAAGATCGCGAGCACTTCGGCTGGTTTGCCAATATGGCCGCAGGGAACATGGCGGTCTCCAGCGCACGTACGCGTGCACTGCTCGACTGGTCCGCCACGCGCCCGGGCCTGCTTAGCGAACTCGATACCCCGGCCTATTACACCCACCTCTGAGTGTGCGCTGCTGCCCGTAAGGGGCAGCGTGTCGGGCTCGCTGTGACCGCGTCTTCGTGTCCGCCAACCGCAGCCGATCACGGAATAAGCAACGCCGCAAAAAATTCACTTCTCGCCCGTGCTAAAACTCATCACACTAGCCACCTTTACCATTATGGAGAGATGGCATGAAAACCCGATTGCTGCTGGCGCTGTCGCTGCTCGCCAGCCTGAGCGCGCCGCTGCTGGCAGAGGATGGTGTCTCCTTTAGTCATAAAGACTGGGAGCTGGCCTGTGATAATACGCTGACCTGTCGCGCGGCAGGGTATAGCGCCGAAGACGGTGCCGGCGGCTCGGTATTACTGACGCGACAAGGCGGGCCGGATACGGTCACGCACGGGCGCGTCGTGCTGGCCGATACCGGCGACGATGACTCAAAGCAGGTGGATACGCTGGCGCTGTGGATTGACGATCGCGCGCTGGGCAATGTGGTGAAAGCGGAAAATGACGAATGGACCCTTACCGATGCGCAAACTCAGGCGCTGATTAGCGCCATCAAAGGCAGCGGGAAAGTGGAGTTTCGCGGCGGCGCTGAGCCATTCGATCTCTCCAGTAATGGCGCATTTGCCACGCTGCTGAAAATGGACGATGCGCAAGGGCGTCTCAACACGCCGGGTGCGCTGGTGCGCAAAGGCAATCAGCCGGAAAGTCGTGTTCCGGCCGCCATGGCGTTGCCAGTGATCCTGCAGGTTAAGGTCGCAAAAGCCGATCCGCGTCCGTTAACGGTGGATGAGCTGGCGCTGATTAAGCCTAAGCTCATCGCCTCCCTGACCGATGATGACAGCTGTGACAACCTTGCGCCGGTCGACGATCAGCCGGAAGAGGGCGCTGAGCCGCCCACGCTGACCGCGGTGGACGATACGCACGTGCTGATCGCTGCCCTGTGCTGGCGCGGTGCCTATAACGAAGGATATGGTTACTGGCTGATGGATAAAGCGTTGCAGGGGCAGCCGCAGCTGATCACCGATTCCGGATCTGATTACCGTGAAGGGGTGATTTCTGAAGCGCAGAAAGGGCGCGGTATCGGGGATTGCTGGAGCACGGCGGCATGGGTCTGGGATGGGAAACAGTTTACGCAGAGCAGCGACGCCACTACCGGCATGTGCCGCGCCATTCGTGCTGGCGGCGCGTGGCAGTTACCGACATGGGTAACGGAAGTGAAACCGGCTGCATAGCGAATGCGCGGCAGTTGAGCCGCGCAACAAAGCTGCAACTTTACGATTTATTCAGGCAGCACTGCTTGAACTTCTTACCGCTGCCGCACGGGCAGGGATCGTTGCGTCCGGTTTTCTCACCGGCAAAATGCGGCAGCTGTGGCTCAGGATCGGGCTGCGCCATGCGCTGTTCCTGCCAGTACTCATGCAGCTCCAGCGCCGCCGGGCGGATCGCATCCAGGCTGGCTTCAAACGCTTCCGGGGTAAAACTTTCGCGCTGCGCCAGATGCGCCTCGCTGCCGTGCAGGGCGATAGCCTGTAAGGCTGGCTGCAGCGAGGCAGGCAGCAGCGACCAGTCGGCATCCAGCGCCACGCCGCGCATATAGCCGTAACACCAATCCTCCACCACGGTGAACTCCTGGCCTTCCATCTCCTGCAGGCCAAACAGCGGATCGAACTGCTCCGGATACTCCGCCAGGCGCTCGGCGATATCGTTGAGATGCTGGAACGTCAGCGTCATAAAGCGATCCATTTCGCGCTCGTTCGCCCATTTGGGAATCTGCTTCTGGCCGCCCCACATCGCCACCAGCCATTCGCTCGGCTCGATATCATTAGGGCCGGACAGCAGCGCGGTCAGCAGACCATCCAGCTCAGAGGTATCCACCACTGACTGTTCATTGCCGTATTTCTCCAGCATATCGTCCAGCCAGCTCAGCTCTTTTTCGGTTAATGGACCCTGGTTCATCTGGCGTCTCCTGCGGTGTGTATCGGTGGGCAACATTGATCGGCGCGATTATAGCGGTAAGCGGAGATGATTTACCGCTTTTTGCATATCGATTGCTAAAGCTCTCCTAAAAATCATTCGCCATAACTTATCGCGCAACAGTATTGGCTGGAAACGGCAGTGAATGTCAGCGTTAAGGCAGAATATTTCTCCCACAGGGAAGCAAAGCAATGGCGGATTCTTTACCGGTACTGGATTTGGCACGGCTGGAGCTGCCGGAGGCAGAACAGGCGCCTTATCTCGCGGAGTTGCGCACCACCGCGCGTGACGTCGGCTTTTTCTATCTGGTTAATCATGGCATCTCTTCACAGTTATTGCAGAACGTGCAGAGCATTACCCGGACTTTTTTTGCCCTGCCGGATGCGGAGAAGCAGCGTGTCTCCATGATTCACTCACCGCATTTTCGTGGCTACAACCGGGCAGGCGTGGAATATACCCGTGAACAGCGCGATCAGCGTGAACAGTTCGATATCGGTGCCGAACGCGAGGCGCTGCAGCTACTACCCGGCGATCCGCCATGGAAGCGCCTGCAGGGGCCAAATCTGTGGCCGGAAGCCCTGCCGCAGCTGCGGCCACTCATTCACGCCTGGCAGCAGGCGATGACCCACGTAGCGCTGCGTCTGCTGCGTGCCTTTGCCAAATCACTTTCCCTGCCGCCAACCGCCTTTGATGCGTTGTACGGCAGCCATCCCAATGAGCATGTGAAATTAATTCGTTATCCCGGCCAGGCAACCGGTGCCAGCCAGCAAGGTGTTGGCGCGCATAAAGACTCCGGATTTTTGACCTTCCTGCTGCAGGACCGTCAACCCGGCCTGCAGGTGGAAGTGGCCCCGAATACGTGGGTCGATGCGCTGCCAAAACCCGGGGCATTTGTGGTGAACATCGGCGAACTGCTGGAGATCGCTACGCAGGGTTATCTGCGTGCGACGGTACATCGGGTGAAATCACCTGCCGCAGGCCAGGAGCGTGTATCAATCGCCTTTTTTCTGGGTGCGCAACTGGATGCGGAAGTACCGGTGTATAGCCTGCCACCGGCACTGGCCGCTGAAGCGCGCGGCCTGACCCGCGATCCCGCCAATCCGCTGTTGCGCGATGTGGGCTGGAACTATCTCAAAGGGCGCCTGCGCTCTCATCGCGATGTGGCAGAGCGCTACTACGCCGATGCCCTTATCACCGATAAATCATAAAAACAGTAAGGAAAACCCATGCATAAAAAGATGATAGCTACGCTGGCATTGTTCTCTCTGTTCAGCACCAGTGCGTCCGCCGCTGCACTGCGGGTTGCAGCCGATCCGGTGCCGCACAGTGAAATTCTCAACCACATTAAAGCCACGGATAAAAAACTCGATCTTGAGGTGATCGAACTCAACGGTAACCTCAACGCCAATGAACTGCTGGCGCGCGGTGATGTAGATGCTAACTATTTCCAGCATGTGCCATATCTGCGCGATCAGGAAAAAGCGCTCGGTGAAAAATTTGCCGTCGTGGCAACGGTGCACATTGAACCGCTGGGAATCTATTCACACAAAGTGAAGACGCTGAAAGATTTGCCAGAGGGCGCGCAGGTGGCCGTGCCCAATAACGTCACTAACCTGAGCCGTGCGCTCTATCTGCTGCAGGCCAGCGGCCTTATCACACTGAAAAACAGCAGTGCCACGACGCTGGCAACGTCTGCTGATATCGTCGATAACCCGCATCGCCTCAAGATTATTGAAGTGGAAGCACCACAGCTGCCGCGTGCACTGGACGATGCACAGCTGGCGATCATCAACGGCAACTATGCGCTGCAGGCCGGGCTGGTGCCGTCGCGTGATGCGCTGGCGCTGGAGCAGGCGAAGGATAATCCATACGCGAACGTATTGGTAACAACACCAAAACTGGCTAAAGACCCGCGTATTCTGCAGCTGGCCAGCGATCTGGAGTCAAAGCAAACCGCAGAATTTATTCGCCAGCAGTACAAAGGATCGGTGATTCCGGTCAACCCATAATGCCTGCCGCCACCGCTTACGGGCTGGTGGCGTAAATCACCCATCTACGTTGAAATTTCCTGCCGTTTTCTCATGCTTGCTTGCAATTTTACCGCGCGAAAAAAAGCCATGCTGAGGTATGCTGTGCGACGAACATTGACGCGCTAAAGCGCGACGCGGGAACCTTCCGCGAGCTGTGCTTGTCAGTAACATGGACAATGAATAATTAACCAGAGTGGGAATCACCAATGCGCAGGACACACGTCAACCTTCTTTCAGCAGGAATTTTTCTGGGCGCTTTGAGCCTGACGCCAGCAGCGCTGGCTGAGGGCGAGCAAACGGATACCGTACCGACGCCGCCTCAGGTTCAGCAAACCGCACCGGATGCGGCCACGCAGGCACCAGCCGCCGACGCGCCTGCCAGCAATGAGCCGGCAGAATCGAGCGGCGATGTCGCGCCGATCCGCCCTTCACAAAATGGTCCGGGTCAGCTCCCGTCTGCGGCGAATAACTACGAACTCAGCACCATTATCATCGACTACAAAGAGTATAAAGTCGGCGATATCGTCCCGGATGAGTACCGTAAAAAGCAGTACACCATCGTTGAGTGGCAGCAGCGCCACCTGCCAGCGCCACAGGAAGGTACGCACTGGACCTATATCAATGCGAACTACATCCTGATCAGTGACGATAGCGGCAAGATCGTCATGGGCAAATCTGGCGACATCTTCTTTAAAGGTTAAGCAGGCGCGCAATGTGCGCGATGCCCGCCGCGATCTGGCTGGTGCTGGTGTTGCCATACCCCAGCACCAGCCCCTGCTGCTTTTGCGCGCCCAGATAAAACCCGGAGAGCGCACCAGGCGCATAACCGGACTTAAACAGTCGATCCGCCAGCGCCCTGTCATCTATTTCCTGATCCAGCTGTAACACCAGATGCATGCCGCACTCGCCGCCCAGCAGGGGAACCTGTGCGCCCAGTGTGTGCTGCAGAGCGCTACGCAGGACGGTTTGCCGCTGGCGATACAGCCGGCGCATTTTGCTCACATGGCGGTTGAAGTCGCCACGACGTAGAAAGAGCGCCAGCGCCTGTTGTGCCGGGCGATGACCGCCGCGCAACAGTTCATGCAGCGCGGGCCGCAGCACGGGCAGCAGCTGGGGCGGCAGTACCATATAGCCGATGCGCAGCGCCGGGAACAGGGTCTTACTGAACGACCCAATGTAGATGACCGGCGTGGGCTGCATCATGCCTTGCATCGCAGCAATCGGCTCGCCGCTGTAGCGGAAGTCGCTGTCGTAATCATCCTCAATAATCCAGCTTTGATGCTGCTGTGCCGCTGCCAGCAGCGCCAGACGACGTGGTGCACTCATGATGGCACCGGTTGGATACTGATGCGTGGGCGTGGTGTAAATCAGACGCGGTGGGCGCTGTTGCCAATCCTGTGCGGTGGGCGCCAGCCCCTGTGCATCTACTGCTATCGGCTCAACGTGCATATCGCCAAGATGCATGGCGGCTTTGGCGCCGCGATAGCCTGGCTCCTCCACCCAGCCGGTATCACCACGATTGGTAAGCAGTGAGACACAGAGCGTCAATGCCTGTTGCGCCCCTTCGGTAATCACAATTTGTGCCGGGGTACAGCGCACGCCGCGTGCCAGCGTCAGATGCTGCGCGAGGGCTTCACGCAGGTCCGCTTCACCCAGGGGATCGCCATAGCCCAGCAGCTGTGGCTGCTGCGACGCCTGATTCAGGGCGCGTCGCCACTGCACCAGCGGGAAGTGTGACAGCGCCGGGATGCCGGGACGCAGCGCCAGCGCGTGATCGGACTGCCGGTGGCGGGAGTGCAGCGGTACAACGCGCGCAGCAACCGGCCACGTTTCATCGGGCGCATCTGTATGTGCAGGCGCAGGCAGCTGCGCCAGAGCACTGACCCGGCTTCCCTGGCGGTCACTCAGCAAAAATCCCTCTGCCTGTAGCCGGGACCAGACGGCCGTCACCGTATTACGTGAAACGCCTAATTCAACCGCCAGCTGGCGGGTGGACGGCAGAGGTGTTCCGGCTGCCAGCTGACCACTCAGGATGGCCTGACGGATGCGCTGGTAGAGCTGCTGCTGCAGGGTCTGTGTCGCGTCATGCGCTAAGGGTGCCAGCAGCAGTGAATAGTGGTTTTGGCTACGCATTGTCTTTCCGTGGATCTATCAATTGATACCATTGTGGCGCTTTTTAACGGGCCAGCAAAGTGGCACGCTGCCCATCTGGCTCTCCTGTAAGGAACGGAATCATGTCTCAGCACTACAACGATTGGGGGCAGCCGCTGGGCGCGGCCATGCCTGACTGGCAGCCCCGTCCACGGCCGCAGGGTGAAGTGCTCAACGGAGACTATTGCCGCCTGGAGCCGCTGGATGCCGCGCATCATGGTCGCGAGTTGTTCGCAGCCTATGCGATGGCGGGCGATGGCCGCGACTGGACCTGGCTGCCGGTCGAGCCATTCGACGATGAAGCGCAGTACCTGGCCTTTGCCACTGCCTGTCAGCATAGTACGGACTATGTCCATTTTGCGGTTATCGACCAACAGACTAACCGCGCAGTGGGTACGCTGGCGCTGATGCGCATCGAGCCGGGCATGGGGTGATGGAAGTAGGTTATGTGGTGTTTTCACCGCTGCTTAAACAGACCCGCATGGCAACGGAAGCGCACTATCTGCTGATGTGTTACGCCTTTGATAGGCTGGGCTACCGGCGGTATGAATGGAAATGTGACAGCTGTAATCAGCCGTCCCGCCAGGCCGCACTGCGGCTGGGTTTTCAGTATGAAGGCACCTTTCGTCAGATAATGGTCTATAAGGGGCGCAGCCGGGATACCTGCTGGTTTTCGATTATCGATAGTGAATGGCCACAGGTGAAAGCGGGCTTTGAGCGCTGGCTGGCAGCAGACAATTTTACGCCAGATGGCACGCAGCGCAGAAAGCTGGATGCGCTGCGTCAACCGTAATTGCCGGCTGGCTAGCTGATAAAGATGTATTTCAATGTGCCTGTCACCATCGCACAGGCCATTGCCATCATCAGCGCCTTGATCCAGTGGGAATCCCTTTTTAACGACGCTAAGTTCTGGTCGATATCCAAAAGGCGGTTTTCCACTTTTTCAAAGCGCTGATCTATCTTCTCAAAGCGTTGATCTATTCTATCGAAGCGCTGATCAATCGCCTGAAACTTCATGTTGACGTCATTTTCAAATTGGTTGAAACGCATCTCGAGTTTATCAAAGCGTTGATCAATTGCCTGAAACTTTATGTTGATGTCATTTTCAAATTGGTTGAAACGCAACTCGAGTTTGTCAAAGCGTTGTTCAATCGCCTGGAATTTTATGTTGACGTCATTTTCAAATTGGTTGAAACGTGTCTCGAA
>NZ_MLFS01000030.1 GCF_002095485.1 Pantoea wallisii
TCCGGCTTACCTCACCCGCCCTGCTTCCCTTGTGCATCGGCGAGGCTGTTTCTGAACACTCAACTGTTCCACCTTTCGGCGTGGCTGTTTTGAACACCCAACTGTTTCGCTTTTTGGAGTGGCGACCCGCAGGGCCGCCAGCCGCCTTCATATACACAAAAAATTCATAAACAGCGCCAGATAAGTTCGCTGCGAACGAGCTTGCCCGGCTTTTTTCGTCTCAGAAAATTCCTGAACCGGAGTGGTTGAGCAATAAATACGCGCTCGATCATAAATGCAAAAAAAACCTCTTTTCCGTTGACACCAGGTGCAGGCCTTGCGGCGTGCGGATCCAGGATTTTCTTCACCCTCCAGGGCGCAATTTTTCGTGAAAATCAACTCTTGTGAAGAAGAGATTGCTGACTAGAATACTCACCATATTGTTGTTCAAACTTCCCGCACCCCCTATATATAGTGTTTATCCACAGGCTTACTCACAAGAGCGGCTTGTGCATAGGCCTTGTGAATAGTTGGGGGATAATTTTGTATTTCATGGACAGGTAAACACGCGACATGAACCAAAGTCTGCTCGTTACGAAACGCAATGGCCGCCAGGAGCGCATTGATCTCGATAAGATTCACCGGGTGCTGGACTGGGCAGCTGAAGGGCTGAACAATGTCTCTGTGTCACAGGTTGAGTTGCGTTCGCACATTCAGTTCTACGATGGAATCAAAACCTCGGACATTCACGAGACCATCATCAAGGCTGCGGCAGACCTGATCTCCCGTGATGCGCCGGATTACCAGTACCTGGCGGCACGCCTGGCTATCTTCCACCTGCGTAAAAAAGCTTACGGCCAGTTTGAGCCGCCAAAGCTGTACGATCAGGTAGTGAAAATGGTTGAGCTGGGCAAGTATGATCGCCACCTGCTGGAAGATTACAGCACGGAAGAGTTCGAGCAGATGGACGGCTTTATCGACCACTGGCGCGACATGAACTTCTCTTACGCTGCCGTCAAACAGCTGGAAGGTAAATATCTGGTGCAGAACCGCGTCAGCGGTGAGATCTATGAGAGCGCCCAGTTCCTGTATATCCTGGTGGCAGCCTGCCTGTTCTCCGGCTATCCGCGCGATACCCGTATGGATTACATCAAGCGCTTCTACGATGCGATCTCCACCTTCAAGATCTCGCTGCCAACGCCAATCATGTCTGGCGTGCGTACCCCAACCCGTCAGTTCAGCTCTTGCGTTCTGATTGAGTGCGGTGACAGCCTGGATTCCATCAACGCTACGTCCAGCGCCATCGTAAAATATGTATCCCAGCGTGCCGGTATCGGCATCAACGCTGGCCGCATTCGTGCGCTGGGCAGCCCGATTCGCGGCGGCGAAGCGTTCCACACCGGCTGTATTCCGTTCTATAAGCACTTCCAGACAGCGGTAAAATCCTGCTCGCAGGGCGGTGTTCGCGGCGGTGCGGCCACCCTGTTCTACCCGATGTGGCATCTGGAAGTTGAGAGCCTGCTGGTACTGAAGAACAACCGTGGCGTTGAGGGCAACCGCGTACGTCATATGGACTACGGCGTGCAGATCAACAAGCTGATGTATACCCGTCTGCTGAAAGGCGAGGATATCACTCTGTTCAGCCGTCTGACGTGCCAGGCCTGTACGATGCGTTCTTTGCCGATCAGGATGAGTTCGAGCGCCTGTACACCAAATATGAGAAAGACGACAGCATCCGCAAACAGCGCGTGAAAGCGGTCGATCTGTTCTCACTGATGATGCAGGAGCGTGCCTCTACCGGCCGTATCTATATTCAGAACGTCGATCACTGCAACACCCATAGCCCGTTTGACCCGAGCATTGCGCCAGTGCGCCAGTCTAACCTGTGCCTGGAGATCGCCCTGCCGACCAAACCGCTGGAAGACGTCAACGACGAAAGCGGCGAAATCGCGCTGTGTACGCTGTCAGCATTCAACCTTGGCGCAATCAATAGCCTTGACGATCTGGAAGAGCTGGCAACCCTGGCCGTGCGTGCGCTTGATGCGCTGCTCGACTACCAGGACTACCCGATTCCGGCGGCAAAACGTGGCGCGATGGGTCGTCGTACCCTCGGTATTGGCGTTATTAACTACGCTTACTACCTGGCGAAACACGGTGTGCGTTACTCTGACGGCAGCGCCAACAATCTGACGCACAAAACGTTTGAAGCCATTCAGTTCTATCTGCTGAAAGCCTCTAACGAGCTGGCAAAAGAGCAAGGTGCCTGCCCGTGGTTTAAAGAGACCACCTATTCGCAGGGCATTCTGCCGATCGATACCTATAAGAAGGATCTGGATGCGGTGTGCAACGAGCCGCTGCATCTGGACTGGGAAGGTCTGCGTGAGTCCATTACCACTCACGGTCTGCGTAACTCAACGCTCTCTGCGCTGATGCCGTCGGAGACCTCTTCGCAGATCTCCAACGCCACCAACGGTATTGAGCCACCGCGCGGTCACATCAGTATTAAAGCGTCGAAAGACGGAATTCTGCGCCAGGTGGTGCCGGAGTATGAGCGCCTGAAAGATCAGTACGAACTGCTGTGGGAGATGCCGTCCAATGATGGTTATCTGCAGCTGGTTGGCGTGATGCAGAAATTCATCGACCAGGCCATTTCGTCCAATACCAACTACGATCCGGGCCGTTTTGCAAATGGCAAAGTGCCGATGAAGCAGCTGCTGAAAGATCTGCTGACCGCCTATAAGTTTGGCGTGAAAACCCTGTACTACCAAAACACCCGTGACGGTGCGGAAGATGCACAGGACGATCTGGCCCCGTCAATTCAGGACGATGGCTGCGAAAGCGGCGCCTGTAAGATTTAATCCGTCAGACGCTCTATCTTGTCAGGGCCGGCATTGGTCGGCCCTCATCACTTTTGGACTTAGCCATGGCTTACACCACATTTTCGCAGAACAAAAACGATCAGCTGTTAGAACCGATGTTCTTCGGCCAGTCCGTCAACGTTGCGCGTTTCGACCAGCAGAAATATGACATCTTTGAAAAGCTGATTGAGAAGCAGCTCTCCTTCTTCTGGCGTCCGGAAGAGGTCGATGTATCACGCGACCGTATCGACTACCAGGCGCTGCCGGAACATGAGAAGCACATCTTTATCAGCAACCTCAAATACCAGACACTGCTGGACTCCATCCAGGGCCGTAGCCCTAACGTGGCGCTGCTGCCGCTGATCTCTATCCCTGAGCTGGAGACCTGGATTGAGACCTGGGCGTTTTCGGAAACCATCCACTCGCGCTCCTACACCCACATCATCCGTAACATCGTGAACGATCCGGCGCTGGTGTTCGATGACATCGTTACCAACGAGCAGATTCTGGCGCGTGCTCAGGATATCTCGAAGTACTACGATGACCTGATTGAGATGACTAACTACTGGCATCTGCTGGGTGAAGGCACGCATCAGGTGGCGGGAAAAAGCGTTACCGTGAGCCTGCGCGCGCTGAAAAAGCAGCTCTACATCTGCCTGATGAGCGTGAACGCGCTGGAAGCGATTCGCTTCTACGTCAGCTTCGCCTGCTCCTTCGCTTTCGCCGAGCGCGAGCTGATGGAGGGCAATGCTAAAATCATCCGCCTGATCGCCCGTGACGAAGCGCTGCACCTGACCGGCACCCAGCATATGCTGAACCTGATGCGCAGCGGTGAAGACGATCCGGAGATGAAAGAGATCGCTGCAGAGTGCCGTGAAGAGTGTTACGACCTGTTTAAGAAAGCAGCCGAGCAGGAGAAAGAGTGGGCAGAGTACCTGTTCAGCGGCGGCTCGATGATCGGCCTGAATAAAGACATTCTGTGCCAGTACATTGAGTACATCACCAATATCCGCATGCAGGCTGTCGGCCTTGACCTGCCGTTCCAGACCCGCTCTAACCCGATTCCATGGATCAACTCGTGGCTGGTATCGGATAACGTGCAGGTTGCGCCGCAGGAAGTGGAAGTGAGCTCCTACCTGGTGGGTCAGATTGACTCCGAAGTGGGCGAAGACGACTTCAACGACTTCCAGCTGTAAGCATGAGCCGTTCCGTTGTGATTCTGCGCAGCTCCGGCTCCCGGCTGGAGTGCGCAGACGATCACCCTAATCTGCTGACAACGCTGGAAGCGCATAATCTGTGCGTAGAATTTCAGTGTCGCGAGGGCTACTGCGGTTCATGCCGCATGCGCCTGCTGAAAGGCGAAGTGGATTACGCGGAAACGCCGCTGGCGTTTATTCAGCAGGGTGAAATTCTGCCCTGCTGCTGTAAGGCCAGAGGGGAGATTGAGATCGAGCTGTAAAGTTCGGGTCGCCATGAATGAAGCCCTGCAGGGTGCGCCGTTATACGCACCCTGCAACATCACTAGTTTTTCACCGTCTCCAGCACATCAATCCAGCCGTGTCCGGTACTCACTTCGCTGCCATGTAACCAACGACGCAGCATGTTCATCGCCATCATCGCCACCACTTTTTGCCGCGTTTCGAGGTTGTGACGTCCGTGCGTGAATTTGACTCGCTGACCCCAGCTGGCTTCCGGCGTGTGCAGTGCGATTGACACTTCACCCTCCTCCAGGTTGCCCACCGACAGCGCCAGCACCGTGCCCTGGCGTGCAGCGAAATCGCGCGTACGCGTGACCTGGGCTTCCAGGCTCTCCGCGTGGGCGGGCAGGATCTCCGCCGCGCTGAGCGGGACATCAGCTGCCGCTAACTGCCAGTGCAGCAGGCCGGCGGTGTACTGCTCGCTGATCGCCAGACGGAAACCGCGCTGCTGCAGTTCACGCGCCAGTACGCCCGGTAACCCTTCAAATCCTTCAAAGATGGTGCACTCCGCCAGCAACAGTTTTACCTGCTGCCACACCTGCTCCATCGCCACGCGCTGGCCGGCCGGGCCGGTAAGTTTGATCTCAATAATCGGCATGGATGAGCGATAGCCCATCACGACGCCCTCCGGCAGGGGCAGCGGCTCCAGTTCAGCGGCGATATCACTCTCGCCACGTCCAAAAGTGGTGAGCCGTAAACACAGCGGCGGTTCGGGCAGTTCAAAACGCGCTTTCAGACGCGGAATGATCTGCTGCTCCACCATGACCTTAAACTCGGACGGTACGCCCGGCGTAAAGAAGATCCAGCAGCGGTTAAGCTGCAGCGCAAAGCCGCAGGCGGTGCCAACGGGGTTATCAATAAGCTCCGCATTAGCCGGGATCTCTGCCTGCTTGCGATTGCTGGCCGCCATAACGCGTCCGCGGCTGGCGAACCACGCCTCCATCTTCTCCAGCCACGCCTGCTGGAGCACCAGCTGCGTACCACTGACCTGCGCGGCAGCCTGCGCGCTGAGATCGTCACTGGTTGGCCCGAGGCCGCCGTTCACAATCAAAACATCAGCAATCTGGCTGCGTGTTTGCAACGCTTCTACCAGCGACGACATCGCATCGCCCACGGTGGTACGGCTGGTCATCGGCAAACCATGCTGAAACAGCACATCCGCCAGCCATGCTGCATTGGTATCAACAATCTGCCCATGTAACACTTCATCGCCTGTGGCGAGCATTTCTACACGTATCACGTTGCGTTCTCCTTTTGCCTGTCGCTTTACTGTAGGAAGCGTGCGGGCGAAACACAATCACTGTCGATGCAAAACAAGGATTTGAAACAATTGAGTAAAGCAGAGGCGGGAAAATACGGAGATCGGGCGCGAGGAGTCCCGCGCCCGCAGAGATTAACGACGAGCCAGCAGTAATCCAACAAACAGACCCGCAGCAGCACCGATGCCGATCCCCTGCCACGGTTTTTCATGCACGTAGTCGTCAGCACGATACGCAGCCTGCTTCGCACGGTAGTAGTAGCTGTCAGAAGCGTTGCTCACACGATTTTTCACATCTTCCAGCGCCTGCTCGGCTTTTAGCTTGAGTTCGATATATTTCTGATCGGCCGGATCGCCCGAGGCGCGCAGCACCTCCTCCAGCGTTTCAGTCAGCAGCGCCAGATCATCATCAAGGCGGGTTTCAAAACGGTTCTCAAATTGGTCTGAAGATGACATAGGTAAATCCTCCATGTTTGAACTCGGTGTCGATTAACTATAGTCATAAATCGGCAGTTTGCGGGGATGGTGCCAGGCAATGTCTATCTTTTGGCGCGTTGACTGCAAAGTTATGTCATTCCCCGCGTTGCGCGCGCAATTCTGCTTCGTTTATTTGATTAATCTGATAAATTTTCAGCAGACTGAATTTTTTATTTTCACCACTGTCGTAACCCTCTGTAACCTGACGCTAAACGTCTGGCGACAGACTCAATACACCCGAGCAGCTAAGGAAAAGATTTCCGGCATGAATCGTAGAAAATTTATGAAAGCGTCCATGGCCCTCTCTGCCGTCAGCGGTATGACCGGGCTCTCCTCGCTGTTTGCGCAATCCGCCTGGGCTGAAGATGGCATCGCCGACGGTAACGCAGTGCGGTTCGATTTCGCGGAGCTGAAGAAAAAAAGCCGCTGCACTGGCAAAACAGCCCTGGGGCGGCGCACCCGGCCCTCTGCCCGATACGCTGGCGACGCTAACACCGCAGGCTTATAACGAAATCCAGTACGACGCCAACCACTCGCTGTGGAATAACATTGCCGACCGCGAGCTGGATGTGCAGTTTTTCCACGTCGGGATGGGCTTTAAGCGCCGCATCCGCATGTTCTCAGTCGATGCCGCCAGCCGCGAAGCGCGTGAAATCCACTTCCGCCCGGAACTGTTTAACTATCACAACGCTAACGTCGATACGCAGCAGCTGGTCGGGAAGACCGATCTGGCTTCGCCGGCTTCCGCGCCTTCAAAAAGCCAGAGCTGGCACGCCGCGACATCGTCTCTTTCCTCGGCGCCAGCTACTTCCGCGCGGTGGATGAAACTTATCAGTACGGTCTCTCTGCCCGTGGTGTGGCGATCAACACCTTCAGCAACGGCAAAGAGGAGTTTCCGGACTTTACCGCCTTCTGGTTTGAAACCCCGAAAGCGGATGACACAACCTTTGTGGTCTATGCGCTGCTGGATGGTGCCAGTGTCACCGGCGCCTACAAATTTACCGTTCACTGCGAAGAGAAACGCGTGGTGATGGAGGTGGATAACCACCTGTTCGCGCGCAATGAGATTCGCCAGCTTGGCATCGCACCGATGACCAGCATGTTCAGCTGCGGCACCAACGAACGTCGCATGTGCAATACCTATCATCCGCAGATTCATGACTCCGATCGCCTGGCGATGTGGAGCGGCAAAGGCGAGTGGATCGCCCGTCCGCTGAACAACCCGCAGCGCCTGCAGTTTAATGCTTATGAGGATGAGAACCCGCGCGGCTTTGGTCTGCTCCAGCTCAATCACGACTTTAAAGATTATCAGGATGTGATTGGCTGGTATGACAAACGTCCGAGCCTGTGGGTTGAGCCGGTAGGCAAATGGGGTAAAGGCGCCATCAACCTGATGGAGATCCCGACGACCGGGGAGACGCTGGATAATATCGTCTGCTTCTGGCAGCCGGCAGAGCCGGTCAAAGCCGGCAGCGAGTTTAGCTTCCAGTACAAACTTTACTGGAGCCAGCTGCCACCGGTACGCAGCGACCTGGCGCGCGTTGATGCAACGCGCACCGGTATCGGAGGGTTCCCGGAAGGCTGGGCACCGGGCGAACACTTCCCGGATACCTGGTGCCGCCGTTTTGCTATCGACTTCATTGATGGCGACCTGAAAGCAGCAGCACCGAAAGGTATCGAACCGGTTATCACCGTATCGGCCGGCACCTTTAAGCAGGTTGAGATTCTCTATGTCGAGCCTATCAACGGTTACCGTATTCTGTTTGACTGGTACCCGGACAGTGATTCAACTAAACCGGTTGAAATGCGCCTCTTCCTGCGCACCAAAGATGAAACGCTCAGCGAAACCTGGCTGTATCAGTACTTCCCGCCGCCGCCCGATCAGCGCAAATACAACGACGACCGGCAGATGACGCCGGCCTGATGCAAACGGCGGGGCGCACTCCCCGCCGTTATGCTCTCTGCATGCCGATGTGCGGAATATCGTCTTCCATATAGACCTCCGTCACTGCTTTGAAGCCGAGACGCGCGTAGAACCCCTCCAGATGCGCCTGGGCTGAAAGGTACAGTGCACGCTGCGGCCAGTGCCGCTCACAGCTGTTAAGCGCCTGCTCCATCAGCCGATACCCCAGTTTCAGGCCGCGCGCCTCTTCCGACACGATTACCCGGCCAATGGTGACCGGTGAAGACGCCAGGGCCGGCGTCAGTATCCGCGCATAAGCCAGCAGTTTGCCATCAAGAAATCCCAGAATATGACGGTTGTCCGCAGCCAGATCCTGCCCGTCGATATCCTGATAAGGGCAGTTTTGTTCCACGATAAATACCCGATTACGCAGCGCCAGCACGGTGTGAAGTTGCTGAGCGCTCAGTTCACTGTGGTGGCAATCAAGCCATTGCATATCCATCGTGCTTCCTTGTCTGAGCGAAAAAATGATCCGCTGAGCGTACCACAGCTTGCGGGCCTAACGCAGTGAACCACCCGAGGCAGGCCGCGCCGGGCGGACGCAGTGTGATCGGAATCTCATATTTCAGGCAAAAAAAATCAGGCCCGCAGGCCTGATTTATTCAGCGTGGTCCGCTTACATCAGCGGCTGTGCCAGCTGTACCAGCTGGATAAGCGGCTGCGGATAGACACCCAGCAGCAGCACCAGGATGGCGGAGATCAGCACCACAACGCCCCCGGCGGTAAATGCCCAGTTAGCCGGCGTATCACGCGTATGCAGCTCTGGCGGGCTGAGGTAGAGGCTCACCGTAACGCGCAAATAGTAGTAGAGGCCAATGGCACTGCCTACCACCACTGCGCCCGTCAGCCACCACAGATGCGCATTCACGCCGGTCGCGATCACGTAGAACTTGCCGATAAAGCCAAGCGTCATCGGGATACCGGCCAGCGACAGCATCATCACCGTCATTACCGCTGACAGAATCGGGCGATGCCAGAACAGACCACGGTAAGAGTAAAGTGAATCGGCATCCGGACCGCGATACGGGCTGGACATCAGGCTGACAACACCGAACGCACCCAGGCTGCTGAACAGATAACCCGCCAGGTAGACGCCCGCCGTCTCCAGCGACAGCTGATGGGTTTTCACCGCAATCAGCGCCACCAGCAGATAGCCGAGGTGTGCGATGGAGGAGTAACCGAGCAGACGCTTGATATTGCTCTGCGAAATTGCCATCAGGTTACCGAACAGGATCGATACGAAGGCGATCGCACCCAGTACGGTGCGCACGGCTTCACTGTCGGTCACTGGCGCGTACATGAACAGACGCATGATGACGCCAAAGATGGCAATTTTGCTGGCGGTGGCGAGGAAGGTCGACACCGGCGCCGGCGCACCCTGATAGACGTCCGGCGTCCAGAGATGGAACGGTACCAGCGAGAGCTTAAAGCCGAGGCCGATGATCATCATGCCCAGGCCCACCAGCAGCAGTGGCTGCTGCAGCATGCTGTCATTCAGGCTTTTGCCCAGTTGCACGAAGCTCAGGCTGCCGGAGTCCGCATACACCAGCGCAATACCGAAGATCAGGAATGACGACGCGGCGGCCGACAGAATCATGTACTTCAGTGCCGCTTCCAGCGAGCGTTTCTGGCGGAAGGCGTAGCCGATCAGGCCAAACAGCGGCAGCGACAGCAGCTCAATACCGATAAACAGCGCCGCCAGGTGATTGGCGCTCGCCAGCACGATACCGCCCAGCGCCGCAATCAGCACCAGCAGGTAGAACTCATCTTTGTTGTCCGGATAGCCGGCCAGCCACGGATAAGCAAAGGTACAGGTCGCCAGACTGGCCAGTATCACCAGCGCGGTATAGAACATCGAATAGCCATCCACGCGCAGCAGCGGCGTGACATCCATGGCGCCCACCTGGCCTACAAACCACAGTGAAAACAGTGCAAGGTTGAGTCCGATCACTGTCAGCGTGGCATTAACAAAGTGGTTGCGTCGCCACGCAATGGACAGCATCACAACCACCACCGTCAATCCGACGATCAACAGCGGTAGCAACGCGATCAATTGTTGAGGAGTTATTGTCATGGCGAATTACGGCCTTGTAGTTGAAATTGAAGCGGTAAACCACTGCTGAATATTGCTCATCGCAGCATGGGACGTGTCGAGGATTGGCTGTGGATAGATCCCCAGCAGCACCAGCAGCACGACCAGTACACCGATGGTCAGGAATTCGCGCGGCGACATTCCAGCCAGCGGCTCTTTTGATTTTGCCTCGCCGTAGTAAGCGCGCTGCATCATGATCAGTGAGTAGACCGAGGCAAACACCAGGCCGAAGGTCGCGATCACGATAATCACCGGTACCACCTGGAAGCTGCCGGTCAGAATCATAAACTCACCAACAAAGTTACCGGTGCCCGGCATACCCAGGTTCGCAACAGCAAAGAACAGCGACAGACCCGGAATCCACTTAATACGCGACCACAGGCCGCCCATCTGACGCATATCACGAGTATGCAGACGCTCATACAGCTGACCACACAGAATGAACAGCGCGGCGGCCGACAGACCGTGCGCAATCATCTGGATAACCGCGCCCTGGAACGCCAGCTGGCTGCCGGTGTAGATAGCAATCAGCACGAAGCCCATGTGCGAAATCGAGGTATAGGCAATCAGACGCTTGATATCGTACTGCGAGAACGCCATCCACGCGCCGTAGAAGATACCGATGATACCCAGCCACATCGCAATGGGCGCGAACTCTGCTGAAGCATTCGGGAACAGCGGCAGGCTGAAACGCAGCAGGCCGTAAGCGGCGGTTTTCAACAGAATACCCGCAAGGTCCACGGAACCGGCGGTTGGCGCCTGACTGTGCGCATCCGGCAGCCAGCCGTGCAGCGGCACTACCGGCATTTTCACGGCGAAGGCGATGAAGAAGCCGAGCATCAGCAGATACTCTACCGTATGCGACATGGGTGTCTTCAGTAGCTGTTCATAGCTGAAGGTCCAGACGCCAGTCGCGTTATAGTGCACAAACACCAGCGCCAGAATCGCAATCAGCATCACCAGACCAGATGCCTGGGTATAAATGAAGAACTTGGTGGCCGCGGTGATACGCGTCTTACCGTCCGATGCCTTGTGCCCCCACAGTGCGATGAGGAAGTACATCGGCACCAGCATCATCTCCCAGAAGAAGAAGAACAGGAACATATCGATGGCGAGGAACACGCCAATAACGCCGCCGAGGATCCACATCAGGTTCAGGTGGAAGAAGCCCTGATACTTCTCGATCTCGTTCCAGGAGCAGAGTACCGCCATCAGACCGAGCAGACCGGTCAGCACCACCATCAGCAGCGACAGACCGTCGATGGCCAGATGGAAGTTGATGCCAAAGCGCGGAATCCATGGTACGGAGAAACTGGATTGCCACTGCGGAATACCTGCAGCCTGCGTCAGTGAGTAACCGCCCTGCAGCCAGAGCTGCAGGCCAAGCGCCAGCGTCAGGCCCATGGTGATCAATGCGATCCAGCGCGGCACTTTCGCACCGAGGCGCTCTGCCAGCCAGCAAAGCAGACCCCCGACGAAGGGGATGATTATTAGCCAAGGTAATAACACGGCGTACTTCCCTTTTTATTGCCTTACTTCAGGCAATTTTTGACATTCTAATTGGGCGAGCGAACCCGCCCCGCTCATCAATCTTTAGATTACCAGTATCAGCGCCAGCACCACGACAGCACCCACGCTCATTGACGCCACATACCAGCGCAGATAACCGTTCTCACTCATCACCAGACCTTTATTCCCGATGCGCGACAGCAGCGCAGGAGTGTTCATCAGGGAGTTGAGCGGATCGCGCTGCAGCAGCCAGGCAATGCCAAGGTAAGGTTTAACAAACACCTTGTCGTACAGCCAGTCGAAGCCCCAGGCCGCGAACCACCAGGTACCGAAGAATCGGCCCGGTGCGCTGTTCGCCACGCGGGTAACCAGCTGACGTTTGCCCAGCCACAGTGCGGCGGCGATCAGAATACCGAGAATCGCGACCACGCCCGAGGTGATCTCCAGCGCCACTTTGCCCTCTTCACCCAATTCACCCTGCGGCAGTACGCCTGCCAGCGGTGGCGTAATCAGCGCACCAATGAAGGTTGAGAGCACCAGCAGCACAATCAGCGGCAGATGGTGAGTAATGCCTTTGCCGGCGTGCGCATGAATTTTCTCTTCGCCGTGGAACACGATGAAGATCATGCGGAAGGTGTAGATTGAGGTCAGGAACGCCCCTACCAAACCGGCAACCATCAGATTGACGTGACCATTGGCCAGCGCACCAAACAGGATCTCATCCTTACTGTAGAAACCTGCGGTAATCAGCGGCAGTGCCGCCAGCGCCGCGCCGCCCACCAGGAAGCAGACATAGACCAGCGGAATACTTTTGCGCAGGCCGCCCATCTTAAAGATGTTCTGCTCATGATGGCAGGCCAGAATCACCGAACCGGAAGAGAGGAACAGCAGCGCTTTAAAGAAGGCATGCGTCATCAGGTGGAAAATAGCGGCATCCCACGCCTGTACGCCCAGCGCCAGGAACATGTAGCCAATCTGGCTCATGGTGGAGTAGGCCAGCACGCGTTTGATGTCGGTCTGTACCAGCGCGGCAAAACCAGCCAGCACCAGCGTAATCGCACCGACAATCCCGACCAGATGCAGCACTTCCGGCGTCAGCAGGAACAGGCCGTGCGTACGGGCGATCAGATAGACGCCGGCGGTTACCATGGTCGCGGCGTGAATCAGTGCCGAAACCGGGGTCGGACCGGCCATGGCGTCTGCCAGCCAGGTCTGCAACGGCAGCTGCGCCGATTTGCCCACGGCGCCGCCCAACAGCATCAGGGTTGCCCACTGCAGCATGTGGTTGTCCGCCGCAAAGTGCGCAGGCGCCAGCTCCATCAGCTCGCGGAAGTTCAGCGTGCCCAGTTCGTTGTAGAGGATGAACAGCGCGAAAGCGAGGAACACATCACCCACGCGGGTGATGATGAACGCTTTCATCGCGGCTTTACCGTTTTCCGGATTGCTGTAGTAGAAACCGATCAGCAGGTAGGAGCAGAGGCCCACGCCTTCCCAGCCGAGGTACATCAGCATCAGGTTATCCGCCAGCACCAGCACCACCATGCTCGCGATGAACAGGTTGGTGTAAGCGAAGAAGCGCGAATAGCCCTCTTCACCGCGCATGTACCAGGACGCGAACATGTGGATGAAGAAGCCGACGCCGGTTACCACCGACAGCATAGTCAGCGACAGACCGTCCAGCACCAGGTTCACTTTGATATCAAAGTTGCCCACGTGCATCCAGGTCCAGAGCGCTTGGGTAAACGGCTGCTGGCCCTGACTGAAGAAGTCCATGCCCACAAATACCGTGGTCAGCGCTGCCAGGCCCACTGAACCCATGCCGATCGCTGCCGACAGGTTCTCCGACCAGCGGCCACGGGAAAACGCTAATAGCAAAAAGCCAATCAGCGGAAATAAGACAGTTAAATAGAGAAGATTCATCCGCGCATCTCGCTCACTGTGTCAATGTTCAGCGTCTGACGACGACGATAGAGCTGGAGCAGCAGCGCCAGGCCAATACTGGCTTCGGCCGCCGCAAGGCTAATCGCCAGAATGTACATCACCTGGCCATCGGCTTGTCCCCAATAGCTGCCTGCCACCACCAGCGCCAGCGCGGCGGCATTGATCATGATCTCCAGACCAATCAGCATAAACAGCAGGTTACGGCGCAGCACCAGCGAGGTCAGGCCAAGAACAAACAGCACGGCAGCCAGAATCAGGCCATGTTGTAACGGGATCATGCGCGCTCCTCCTTATTCGCTTCCGCATCCGTCACGCGGTTGCTCAGCACCTCACCCTGACGCTCATCGCGTCCGATGTGGAAGGCCACTACCAGTCCGGCCAGCAGCAGCATTGACGCCAGCTCAACCGCCAGAACATAAGGACCAAACAGGCTAATTCCGACCGCTTTCGCATCAATCACGGTACCGTCGATGCCCTGATCGGTGGCTGTGGTGATGGCATAGATCATGACCACCAGCAGCAGCAGCGAGACGATGCCCGGACCAATCCACAGCGACGGCTTCAGCCATTCGCGCTCCTGATCCTGCTGGGTTTTACCCAGGTTCAGCATCATGACCACGAACACGAACAGCACCATAATGGCGCCGGCATAAACGATGATCTCCAGCGCACCGGCGAAATAGGCGCCCATGGAGAAGAACACGCCGGCAATCGCCAGCAGCGACACAATCAGGTACAGCAGCGCATGTACCGGATTGGTGTGGGTGATGACGCGCAATGTCGTCAGCACCGCCACCAGTCCGCAAAGATAAAACGCAAATTCCATACCTGGCTCCTTAAGGTAACAAGCCTTTGACGTCGATCGGCTTGGCTTCGTTTTCCGCGTCGCCCTTCTCTTTCCCGTCGATCGCCATACCTGCCATGCGATAGAAGTTGTACTCCGGGTATTTACCCGGACCGGAAATCAGCAGGTCCTCTTTCTCGTACACCAGATCCTGACGCTTGAATTCACCCAGTTCGAAATCCGGGGTCAGCTGAATCGCCGTGGTAGGACAGGCCTCTTCGCACAGGCCGCAGAAGATGCAGCGTGAGAAGTTGATACGGAAAAATTCCGGATACCAGCGGCCATCCTGCATCTCCGCTTTTTGCAGCGAAATACAGCCCACCGGGCAGGCTACCGCACACAGGTTACAGGCTACACAGCGCTCTTCGCCGTCCGGATCGCGCGTCAGCACGATGCGGCCACGGTAGCGCGGCGGCAGATAGACCGGCTCTTCCGGGTACATCTGGGTTTCGCGTTTGGCGAAGGCGTGCATGCCTATCATCCAGATACTGCGCACTGTCGTGCCGAAGCCAACGACAATATCTTTTAAAGTCATCTCAAAACCCCTTACTGCGCGCTGTACAGAATCACTGCGGCAGTTGCCAGCAGGTTCAATAACGTCAGCGGCAGGCAAACTTTCCAGCCGAACGACAGCACCTGGTCATAACGTGGACGCGGCAGCGCAGCACGAATCAGGATAAACATCACCATAAAGAACGCCGTTTTCAGGGCGAACCAGATGAATGGCGGCAGGAACGGCCCGTGCCAGCCACCGAAGAACAGCGTCACAATCAGCGCTGACACGGTGGTGATAGCCACATATTCACCGACAAAGAACAGGCCGAATTTCATACCGGCATATTCGATGTGGTAACCGTCGGCCAGCTCCTGTTCCGCTTCCGGCTGGTCAAACGGATGACGGTGACACACCGCCACACCCGCGATACAGAAGGTCACAAAGCCAAAGAACTGCGGATGATGTTCCACAGATGCGCCTGGTTTTCGACGATGGCGTTCAGGTTGAATGAACCCGCCTGCGCCACCACGCCCATCAGGGAGAGCCCAAGGAACACCTCGTAGCTCAGGGTCTGCGCCGATGCACGCATTGCACCCAGCAGCGAGTATTTGTTGTTACTCGACCAGCCGGCGAACAGCACTGCATAAACGGCAAGACCCGCCATCATCAGGAAGAACAGCAGACCGATGTTCAGGTCGGTTACCATCCAGCTCGGCGAAACCGGCACAATCGCAAACGCCAGCAGCAGCGAAACGAACGCGATAACCGGCGCCAGGGTAAAGATGAAGCGATCGGTAAACGGCGGAACCCAGTCCTCTTTAAAGAACATTTTGATCATATCCGCAGCCAGCTGCAGCGAGCCGCCCCAGCCAACGCGGTTTGGACCATAGCGGTTCTGCCACAAGCCGAGCAGACGACGCTCAGCAAAACTCATGAAGGCACCACAAGCCACCACCACCAGCAGGATCACAATCGCTTTAACGACCTGGAGAATGATGTCGATAACGTCCGGTGTCAGCCAGCTCATTGCGCAGCCTCCTGCAGTTTGTCAATGTGCGCACCCGAGAGGAACGGCGGCACGCCCGGCATGCCCAGCGGTAAGCCCACCTGCCCTGCCTGCAGCGAGGCAGAGAAGCGCACCGGCAGACGCAGGGTCTCACCCGCACATACCAGCTCCACGGAGGCGCCATTATTGACGCCCAGCTTCTCGGCGTCAGCCGGGTTGATTACCAGCATCGCTGGCGCCATACGTTTCTGGAAGGTCGGTGAACGCTGAGTCATCTCTTCACTACCAAACAGCTGGTAGTAAGGTGCGACACGCCACTGGCTGCCTTCGGTGAAGCTTTCCGGCACGGTGGTGAACCATGGCAACGAGCCCTCACCGGCTTCAAACAGGCGTACGCCCGGATCGCCGTTACGCAGTTTGCCACCCACTTCGTCCTGGAATTTGTTCCACGCCTGCGGGGAGTTCCAGCCTGGAGCCCAGGCAAACGGAATCTGCGAACGCGGTGCGCCAGGCTGGTTGTTCCCTTCCATCGAGAAGGCAAACATGGTGTCTTTATCCTGCGGCTGACGCGGCTCGTGCACGCTGATATTGGCACGTGCAGCGGTACGGCCGCTGGCACGATGCGGTGAACGCGCCAGTTTTTGTCCGCGAATACGGAAGCTGGCATCCGGCGCCGCATCTTTAATGCCTTTCAGCTGCGGCAGCGCCTCAATGGTTGCATCAATCACATGATCGAGCTGCGTCCAGTCAATGTGACGGCTCTGCAGCGTGCTGTGCAGCGAGTGCAGCCAGCGCCAGCTCTCCAGCATCACTATGCTGTTATCGTAGTAAGCGGGATCGTAAACCTGGAAGAAGCGCTGCGCGCGACCTTCGTGGTTAATTGAGGTACCGTCGCTCTCAGCAAAGCTGGCGGTTGAGAGCACCAGCCCGGCCTTCTCCAGCGTGGCGGTACGCTGATGATCAACCACAATCACGTGTGCGGTATTGTGTAACGCCGCATCTACCGTGGCTTTCGGCGCGTGGCGGTAGAGATCGTTCTCCAGCACCACCAGTGCATCCGCTTCACCTTTATCCAGCTGCTCCAGCGCGCTGTCCAGCGAGTGACCGCCGATCAGGCCAAGGCCCATGCTGTTCGCCGCGCCGGCCAGCAGCGTGATGCCGACATCGGCGCCGCGCGCTTTCAGCGCTTTCGCCACGTTGGCGGCGGCTTCAATCATGGCGGTGCTGCCAGAGTGCGTGCCTGAAATAATCAGTGGCTTTTTCGCCCCGGCCAGAGCCTGAACCACCACATCCAGCTTGCTACTCAGGCTGCGGTCTAAACCGGTAACAACCGGTGCCGTTTCATCCAGCGCATTGGCGATAGCAAAGCCGAGACGCGCCTGATCTTCTACCGGCGCGCGATAGCTCCACGCGGCGATATCATCCAGACGGGTTTCATCCACGTTGGTGACAAACAGCGGATGCTTCGCATGTTGGCCGATGTTCAGGATGGCGGCAATCTGCCAGTCAGCGACTTTTTGCGCCGCCGCCATTTCGCGTGCTTTGCCTTTTACCGCCTGGCGAACCGACAGTGCCACGCGTGCGCCAACCTGCGTGAGATCTTCACCCAGTACCAGCACCGCATCGTAGCTCTCAATTTCGCGCAGTGATGGCGTATAGATACCGCCCTCCTGCAGCACTTTCAGCATCAGCTCAACGCGCGCCTGCTCACCGGCTGGCATGCCGGTAGAGAAGTTCTCTGCGCCAACCAGTTCGCGCAGCGCAAAGTTGCTCTCGATGCTGGCGCGAGGTGAACCAATGCCGATCACTCTTTTCGCCTGACGCAGGATATCGGCAGCAGCATTAACCGCCTGCTCCGCGTTCAGGGTAATGCGATCGTTGCCGCGCAGCTGTTCCGGATGGCGCGGACGATCTTTACGGTTAACGTAGCCATAACCAAAGCGGCCACGGTCACACAGGAAGTAGTGGTTTACCGTACCGTTATAGCGGTTTTCGATGCGACGCAGCTCGCCATAGCGCTCACCCGGGCTGGTGTTACAGCCGACGCTGCACTGCTGGCAGATGCTTGGCGCGAACTGCATATCCCATTTACGGTTATAGCGTTCTGAGTGAGTTTTATCGGTGAACACGCCGGTCGGGCAGATCTCGACCAGGTTTCCGGAGAACTCGCTCTCCAGCGTGCCATCTTCCGGGCGGCCAAAGTAGACGTTGTCGTGCGCGCCGTATACGCCGAGGTCTTTGCCATCCGCGTAATCTTTGTAGTAACGCACGCAGCGATAGCAGGCGATACAGCGGTTCATCTCATGGGAGATGAACGGGCCGAGGTCCTGATTCTGATGAGTACGTTTGGTAAAACGGTAGCGACGGAAGCTGTGGCCCGTCATCACCGTCATATCCTGCAGATGACAGTTGCCGCCCTCTTCGCACACCGGGCAGTCGTGCGGGTGGTTGGTCATCAGCCACTCCACCACGCTTTCACGAAACTCTTTCGCTTCGCCATCGTCGATGGAGATAAAGGTGCCGTCCGACGCCGGCGTCATGCAGGACATGACAAGGCGACCGCGGGTATCTTCGGCATTCTGGAATTGCTTCACCGCGCACTGGCGGCAGGCTCCCACGCTTCCCAGCGCCGGATGCCAGCAAAAATAAGGAATATCAAGGCCCAGAGAGAGACACGCCTGCAGCAGGTTGTCCGCTCCGTTCACATCATATTCTTTACCGTCTACATGGATTGTAGCCATAGTGAACATGCTTCCGTAAGGCTCGTCCGCAGACGAGCGTTAAACATCTAATTCTGTGGCCAGGGCGTATCAGCCCGGGCGATCCCGTTTACGACGGCTGCTTACCAGCGCGCTTTCAGCAGGTTAGGCTGAATACCGCTGATAGCGCGGGTATTGCCAAACACCTGCGGCGCAATGCCGGCTTCAAACTCTTCACGGAAATATTTGATTGCGCTCTGCAGCGGCTCGACGGCACCCGGTGCGTGGGCGCAGAAGGTTTTACCCGGGCCAAGCTGACGGCAGAGCTGCTGCAGGGTTTCGATATCGCCCGGCTGCCCTTTTTTCTGCTCCAGCGCACGCAGGATCTTCACGCTCCACGGCAGACCATCACGGCAAGGCGTACACCAGCCGCAGGATTCGCGCGCAAAGAACTCTTCGAGATTGCGTACCAGCGAAACCATGTTGATCTCGTGATCCACCGCCATCGCCAGAGCCGTACCTAAACGACTGCCGGCTTTACCAATGCTGGCAAACTCCATCGGCAGATCGAGGTGCTGATCGGTGAGGAAGTCAGTGCCGGCGCCGCCAGGCTGCCAGGCTTTGAATTTCAGGCCATCGCGCATACCGCCGGCGTAATCCTCAAGGATCTCACGTGCGGTGATGCCGAACGGCAGCTCCCAGACGCCAGGGTTGTTGACGCGGCCAGAGAAGCCCATCATTTTGGTGCCGGTATCTTCGCTCTTTGAGATGTTCTTGTACCACTCCACGCCATTCAGGAAGATGGCCGGTACGTTCGACAACGTCTCTACGTTGTTCACGCAGGTTGGTTTGCCCCAGACGCCGGCGCTGGCCGGGAACGGCGGCTTGGAGCGCGGGTTAGCGCGGCGCCCCTCCAGCGAGTTGATCAGCGCAGTCTCTTCACCACAGATATAACGGCCCGCGCCGGTGTGCACGAACAGCTCAAAATCAAAACCGGTGCCCAGAATGTTTTTGCCAATGAAACCGGCCTCGGTGGCTTCAGCAATCGCGCGGCGCAGATTCTCTGCCGCCTCGATATACTCGCCGCGCAGGAAGATATAGCCGCGATACGCTTTCAGCGCGAACGCACTGATCAGCATGCCTTCCACCAGCTGGTGCGGCAGTTGCTCCATTAACAAACGGTCTTTATAGGTGCCCGGCTCCATTTCATCCGCGTTACACAGCAGGTAACGGATGTTCATGGATTCATCTTTGGGCATCAGGCTCCACTTCAGGCCGGTGTTAAAGCCTGCACCGCCGCGGCCCTTCAGACCGGAGTCTTTCACCGTGGCGACGATCTCATCCTGACTCATGCCGTTCAGCGCTTTCTCCGCGCCGACGTAGCCGTTTTTACTGCGGTATTCATCAATCCATACCGGCTGTTTGTCATCACGCAGACGCCAGGTCAGCGGATGGGTTTCGGCAGTACGAATGATCTGTTTAATGGTCATTGATACTGCTCCAGCAGGTTAGCGATGCCTTCCGGCGTCAGATGAACGTGGGTATCTTCATCCACCATCATGGTCGGGCCTTTATCACAGTTGCCCAGGCAGCAGGTTGGCAGCAGGGTAAAGCGACCATCTGCCGTGGTCTGGCCCGGTTTGATGTTCAGGTTCTGCTCTAATGCCGCCTGAATGCCCTGATAACCGGTGATGTGACACACCACGCTGTCGCAGTAACGAATCACGTGCCGCCCTACCGGCGTGCGGTAGATCTGGCTGTAGAATGTCGCCACGCCTTCCACGTCGCTGGCCGGAATGCCCAGCACGTTAGCAATCGCATGAATGGCGCCGTCCGGCACCCAGCCACGCTGTTTCTGCACAATCTTCAGCGCTTCAATCGACGCCGCGCGCGCATCTTCATAGTGATGTTTTTCATGCTCGATAGCGTGGTGCTCGGCCTCGCTCAGCACAAAGACCTCATTCGGGTCGATGGTTTGAATGGCAATTTTTTGATCGTGCATAATTAGCGGTCCACGTCTGACATAACAAAATCGATACTACCGAGGTATACGATCAGGTCGGATACCAGGCTGCCGCGGATTACCGATGGAATCTGCTGCAGGTGCGGGAAGCTCGGCGTGCGCACGCGCGTGCGGTAGCTCATGGTGCTGCCATCGCTGGTCAGGTAGTAACTGTTGATCCCTTTGGTCGCCTCAATCATCTGGAAGGATTCGTTCGCCGGCATCACCGGGCCCCACGAAACCTGCAGGAAGTGCGTGATCAGGGTTTCAATGTGCTGCAGCGTGCGCTCTTTTGGCGGAGGCGTTGTCAGCGGGTGATCGGCTTTGAACGGGCCTTCCGGCATGTTGTTCAGGCACTGTTCCAGAATGCGCAGCGACTGCCACATCTCCTCCATCTTCAGCTGAACGCGGGTATAGGCATCACTGATGCCGGCGCCCACGGGCACTTCAAAATCGAAGTTCTCATAGCCTGAGTATGGACGCCATTTACGCACGTCGAAGTCCAGGCCGGTCGCACGCAGGCCAGCACCGGTGGTGCCCCATGCCAGCGCCTCATCCATATTGTAGGCGGCTACGCCCTGAGAACGGCCCATCAGCACGGTATTGCGCAGTGCGGCTTTGTCGTACTCTTTCAGGCGCTTCGGCATCCAGTCGAGGAATTCACGCAGCAGACGCTCCCAGCCTTTCGGCAGATCGTGCGCCACGCCGCCGATGCGGAACCATGCCGGGTGCATACGGAAACCGGTAATCGCTTCTACCACATCGTAGATTTTCTGACGGTCGGTAAAGGCGAAGAACACCGGCGTCATCGCGCCCACGTCCTGAATAAAGGTTGAGATATAGAGTAAGTGGCTGTTGATACGGAACAGCTCAGAGAGCATCACGCGGATAACGTTCACGCGATCCGGCACGGTAATACCGGCCAGTTTTTCGACGGCCAGTACGTAAGGCATCTCATTCACGCAGCCGCCGAGATACTCAATACGGTCTGTGTACGGAATGTAGCTGTGCCACGACTGACGCTCGCCCATCTTCTCAGCACCACGGTGGTGGTAACCGACATCCGGCACGCAATCGACGATCTCTTCCCCATCCAGCTGCAGGATAATGCGGAAGGCACCGTGCGCTGAAGGGTGGTTAGGACCGAGGTTGAGGAACATGAAGTCCTCATTGGGGGTGCTACGCTTCATGCCCCAGTCTTCCGGCTTGAAGGTCAGCGACTCCATCTCCAGGTCTTCTTTCTGCTTCGTCAGCGTGAACGGATCGAACTCCGTGGCGCGAGCCGGGTAATCTTTACGCAGCGGGTGCCCTTCCCAGGTCTGCGGCATCATGATGCGCGTCAGGTGCGGGTGGCCGTTGAAGGTGATACCAAACATCTCCCAGGTTTCACGCTCATACCAGTTGGCGTTGGCGAAAATTTTGGTGATGGTAGGCACATTAAGATCGTTTTCAGACAACGCCACCTTGAGCATGATGTCGCGGTTGCGTTCAATCGATAACAGGTGATAGAAAACGGAAAAATCCGCGGCAGGTAAACCGGCGCGGTGAGTACGTAAACGCTCATCGAATCCGTGTAAGTCATACAACATGACGTACGGCTTCGGCAGCTTACGCAGGAATTCAATAATTTCCAGCAGCTGTTCACGCTTCACCCACACCACCGGTATACCGGTGCGGGTTGCCTGAACGGTAAAGGCATCCGGCCCAAAACGGTTACGCAGCTCGCCGATCACCGGATCATCCAGGTGATCCCGGGTTTGCCATGCTGGCTGAGCGAGATCTTGCGTGGTTAAATCTGTCATACGTTACTCACCATTCCGGCCTGTACTCAGGCACTCAAAAGAAGGCGTCAGGATGGCGGCACACAATAAATTGTCATTTTCTGCTGCGGCCGTTACTCCATCCGTGTACGGGGTGCTTAAACTTCGTCAGGCGTTCTCAGATTGGTGACGGCAATACGCTCGCCACGCTTTCTCTCACGCTCAGACTCCATGTTGGCGCGATAGACGCCCTGATCGCCAACCACCCATGAGAGTGGACGACGCTCTTTGCCGATGGATTCACGCAGCAGCAGTAAGGCCTGCATATACGCTTCCGGACGTGGCGGGCAACCCGGGATATACACGTCAACCGGCAGGAATTTATCCACGCCCTGCACGACGGAGTAGATGTCGTACATGCCGCCGGAGTTGGCGCAGGCACCCATCGAGATCACCCATTTCGGTTCCAGCATCTGATCGTACAAACGCTGAATAACCGGCGCCATTTTGGTAAAGGGCGTACCGGCGATCACCATGAAATCGGCCTGACGTGGCGAGGCGCGCATTACTTCCGCACCAAAACGCGCGACGTCATGCACGGCGGTGAATGACGTGGTCATCTCCACGTAGCAACAGGAGAGGCCGAAGTTATACGGCCAGAGAGAGTTTTTACGACCCCAGTTCACCATGTCATGCAGGGCATGCTCGAGCTTGCCCATGTAGACGCTGCGGTGAACGTGCTGCTCCAGAGGATCGGTAACAATCTCCTGTTTCTGCAGAGGATAACGATCGTTATCGCCCCCGTTCGGGTCTACGCGTGTCAGCGTGTAGTCCATCTTATTGCCTCGCTTTTACTGCTTATGAGGGTTGGTGTGACTGTGGCTGACCGGGCTTGATTTGACGACTACGCGACGACGCGCAGGAGCCCAATCCAGCGCACCGATGCGCACCAGATAAACCAGGCCTGCCAGGAGCACCAAAATGAAAATTGCGGCTTCGACAAAGCCGATCCACCCGCTTTCGCGGATTGAGGTCGACCATGCGTATAAATAGAGGGCTTCGACGTCGAAAATGACGAAGAACATCGCAACCAGATAGAATTTTGCGGAGAGGCGAATATGGGTGTCACCGACGGATTCGATACCGGATTCGAAGGGGGTGTTCTTGTGACGCGCGCGGGCACGCCCACCTAACAACCAGCCACCGGTTAACATAAAGGCACACAGGCCAAACGCGATAACAATGAATACAATAAACGCCCAGTGATGAGCGATGACTTCTGTGGTTGTTGACATACTCTTTGCTTACTCATCAAAAGTGGCACCGGCATCCTGCACTGTCGCAGCAAACACACCACATCGATTCAAGGGAAGGATAAAAAACCTTATAAACTTTGCTGTCATTATCAATTAAGCAGCAATTTTATGGGGTTTTTTACTCCTTTCTATAACCTTTTGTCAACTTTGACAAAAGTATCCAAACATTATTTTACACCCGCATCATATTATTAACATATGAGCCCCTGAGCGCCAGCTAAATCGCTTCAGTTTGTGAGGTTAATGTTAGTGTAGCGGGTATTCAGATGCATGGATCGTGCGTTTAACAATCATATTTTGACAGGTCTTACGCAGATTTCCCCCCCTTATCGGGGGTATTTTTTTGATCCAGAGCACATAACTACGTTTTTTGCTGCAAAAACGGCAAACGAAACGGGCAGATGCCTGAATTACTCAGCACTAAATGATAAAAAAATTCCACATAAGATAAAAATGGAATGCATTTCACTTTTCAGGAAGAGGATAAAATTTAAAGGATTAAATGGGGGCGAAAACCAGCCTTTGACTGGCATAAAAAAAGCCTTAGCCGGAAATTATCGGGCTAAGGCTTATTTGTCTCTGTTTTAACAATTAACCGGCATTCTATTTGCGAGACATTACCAGTTATGATGTACCTTACTCTTCGTCATCCAGCAGCAGCGTACCATCAGGATTCGCGCTCAGATTGTAAGGATCATTAGTAGACTGCATTGCGTTAAAGATGGCCAGCGCCAGCTCATTATCGCTGTCAGGATTGCGGCACAGCAGGTATTGCGTATCCGGCAGTACCGGCAGACCTTCGGCCGCACCCATCACGCGCAGTTCCGGGCTCATCATCTCTACAGGACGAGCGGTGACGCCCAGGCCCGCTTTCACCGCAGCGCGAACCGCAGCCAGCGTTGAAGCCACGTACGAAATACGCCACGGGATGCCCGCTTCGTTGAGATGATCAATTGCCATATCGCGGTAAGGGCTCGGTTCATCCAGCAGAACCAGAGGAATCGCTTCACCGCGCTGGAAGATGTAATCCGCAGCGCAGTACCATAAGGTTGGTGAAGTACGCAGCACCTGATAGGTAAAATTGCCCGGGCTGGAAGTCGTCACCACCAGATCAACTTCACCCTGGTTAAGCATCTCCATCATGAACGGATTACGTTTTACGCGCACATCAATAGCCAGCTTCGGATAGACCGACGTCACGCGGTTAAGCAGGAACGGCAGAATGGTATCCGAGGTATCATCCGATGCGCCGATGGTCAGTACGCCCTGGATATTGCTATACATTAATGAGGTGCAGGCTTCATCGTTGAAGCGCAGGATCTTCCTGGCGTAACCGAGCAGCTGGATGCCGTGTTCCGTCAGCAATTTATTACGTCCATGTCTGGCAAACAGCTCTTTACCTACCAATTGTTCCAGACGTTGCATCTGCTGGCTCACGGCGGATTGCGTTCTGCATACGGCGGCAGCAGCGGCTGCAAACGTATTCAGATCGGCAACCGCAACAAAAGTACGCAGCAGATCGAGGTCGAGATTGAGTATCGGACGATTTGCATTAGTCATGTTTTTCTTCACTTATAAGTTTTTTTTGAACTACTACCCTGGTGTATTACCTTACTTATCAGTCAGATAAGAGGTAATGGTGCTTAATAACAGCCCTGTGTGGAGGCTGTCATGAAAAAATTGCGTCAGGCGGATGTCGACGTACGGTTGCTCCAGCATGGAGTCGCGGCGTCATTAAATATGGACAACTTCTGAGCCAAAAGACGTATGTCGTACAGGTGCTGGAAGCTGTGTAGTTGCCTGGTTTCCCGCGAAAAAGGGGGCGCGGGTAAAAAAGTGTTCTCACAATGTTATGCGGATACGAAGCGATAAACCGTATCAAATAATAAATTATACTTAATCATTTTTACGCTAAAAATGGAAATGTTTTTGTTCAAAACATCGTAATTTTTGACCAAAAGCCATTTCCGGCACATCCTGCCACATCACTGTTCATTTTTTAAGCTGACCATTTCTTAATCTGATTGGTTAGCGTTAAAGTTACTGCAAAAATGCCATTTATACTGTGCCAGACGGCTTTTTTCCTGCTTTCTCAGGGGTTAATTTTGCTGCACAAATAGCGTGAAAAATGCGGTCCGCTTTTCGGCGCCAGTAAGTGCTTAAACGCGGCTGTACATTTATTCGGCATCCAACAAGAATCCTTTAACTATTTCATCATGTCGCTAATGATTTCTCAGTGCGTCAATAAATGAAAAATTGCTGAATGCCCGTTTAAAGCGATGGATAACTACCTTTACAGGTGCATCCGTAATAACAGGTATTTAATGTCGATTTTTAGAATTTTAATAGATTATTAAACCACTTTTAATAGTTAAAAATGCGTTTTACGCCAGCCAGACGGTAAATGAGTGGCTATCACGCCAAAACCTGGCGCTGCCCTTCTTTTGTTCCGGTGAGAAGAGTAAATTGGGCAGGTTTGATTTTTGAGGCAGGTTAAAGGACTCTGCCCGTAAAGGCGGTAACGATGAATTTTCAAATTGATAAATCCGGCAAGCTGGAAAATGTCTGTTATGACATCCGTGGTCCGGTACTGAAAGAAGCAAAGCGTCTTGAAGAAGAAGGTAATAAAGTTCTCAAGCTCAATATCGGCAATCCTGCGCCGTTTGGTTTTGAGGCGCCTGACGAAATCCTGGTTGATGTGATCCGTAATCTGCCGAGCGCACAGGGCTACTGCGACTCGAAAGGGCTCTACTCAGCGCGTAAAGCGATCATGCAGCACTATCAGGCACGCGACATGCGTGACGTGACGGTTGAAGATATCTATATTGGCAACGGCGTGTCGGAGCTGATTGTGCAGGCGATGCAGGCCCTGCTGAACAGCGGTGATGAGATGCTGGTGCCTGCGCCGGATTATCCGCTGTGGACCGCCGCGGTTTCGCTGTCGAGCGGCAAAGCGGTGCACTATCTGTGCGATGAGTCCGCTGACTGGTTCCCGGATCTGGATGACATTCGCAGCAAGATCACTCCGCGCACGCGCGGCATTGTGATCATTAACCCGAACAACCCAACCGGTGCGGTCTACAGCAAAGCACTGCTGATGGAGATTGTTGAGATTGCGCGCCAGCATAATCTGATCATCTTCGCTGACGAGATCTACGACAAGATCCTCTACGATGAAGCACAACACCACTCGATTGCTGCTTTAGCGCCGGACCTGCTCACGGTCACCTTTAACGGTCTCTCCAAAACCTACCGCGTTGCCGGCTTCCGTCAGGGCTGGATGGTGCTGAACGGTCCAAAGAAACATGCCAAAGGGTACATTGAAGGGCTGGAGATGCTGGCATCAATGCGCTTGTGCGCCAACGTTCCCGCGCAGCACGCTATCCAGACCGCGTTAGGGGGTTATCAGAGCATTAATGAGTTCATCACGCCGGGCGGACGCCTGTATGAACAGCGTCAACGCGCGTGGGAACTGATCAATGATATCCCTGGCGTAACCTGCATGAAGCCGCAGGGCGCGCTCTATATGTTCCCGCGTATCGATCCGAAGAAGTTCAACATCGTTGATGACCAGAAAATGGTGCTGGATTTCCTGCTGCAGGAGAAAGTACTGCTGGTGCAGGGTACGGCGTTTAACTGGCCGTGGCCCGATCACGTGCGCATCGTGACGCTGCCCCGCGTGGATGACCTGGAGATGGCGATCAACAAGTTTGGCCGCTTCCTGCAAGGTTATCGTCAGTAACGTTAACGTCACGCGCAGTATGAAGGTATATACTGTGTGCATTTCGGGGAAGGCCTACCCTTCCCCGCCGTGCAACAGGAACCTTTTCATGAGCCGTAGCCACTTTTTCGCCCATCTTTCTCGCCTCAAACTGATCAACCGCTGGCCGCTGATGCGCAATGTGCGCACCGAAAACGTCTCAGAACACAGCCTGCAGGTCGCCATGGTTGCGCATGCGCTGGCAATCATTAAGAACAAAAAATTTAACGGCAATCTGAATGCCGAACGCATCGCGATGCTGGCGCTGTACCACGATGCCAGCGAAGTACTGACCGGCGATCTCCCTACTCCGGTGAAGTATTACAATGCGCAGATTGCTCATGAATATAAGAAGATCGAGAAGATAGCCCAGCAAAAACTGATTGAGATGCTGCCACCCGAGCTGCAGGAGGCGTATCGGCCGCTGCTGGACGATCACCTCCACAGCGAAAGCGAGCAGGCGGTGGTAAAACAGGCGGATGCGCTCTGCGCCTATCTGAAATGCCTGGAGGAGTTATCGGCAGGTAATAATGAGTTCCTGTTGGCTAAAGCCCGACTGGAGAAAACGCTGGCGCAGCGGCGTTCGCCGGAGATGGATTACTTCGTTGAGGTGTTTATCCCCAGCTTTAGTTTATCGCTGGACGAGATCTCGCAGGATACCCCGCTGTAAAAACGGGCCGCACGGGCCCGCATGATTAAGCTTTCAGCGTAAGCGTAAAGCAGCCGGATGCATCCCGGGCAATCTGGAGCGGCTCAAGATTGTCAACGCGCCAGGTGACCTCATCCAGACGCGGTACATCGCCATGCGGATTCACGGCAACCACCGCACTGCCCGCTTCCAGACCGGCAATGATGCCCGCCGGTGCATCCTCAACAACCACACACTCTGCGGCCTTCAGCCCAAGGCGCTGCGCACCCAGCAGGTAGGGTTCAGGATTGGGTTTCCCCAGTTTGATGTTCTCTGCAGTAATGAACACCGCCGGCATGGGCAGCCCGGCAGCCTTATGGCGCGCATGCGCTACCGGCACTGAGCCGGAGGTGACAATTGCCCAGGGAATGCTGAGCTCATTCAGAGTTGCCAGCAACGCGTGTGCTCCGGCAATCGCCTGAACACCTTGCGTATCTTCGGCTTCCAGGCGCTCCAGCCAGCGAAATTCAGCCTGAATCGCCTCTTCCGGCTGGCCCGCCATAAAGTGACGCAGCGAGTTAATCGCCGGTTTACCGTGTATATAGTTCAGGACCGTTTCCGCTGATAAACCGTGGCGCTCGCCCCACAGTGACCAGGCACGAACCACGGCTGGCAGGGAATCCACCAGCGTACCGTCTAAATCAAACAGAAAGCCCCTGTACTTCACACGTTACTCCTTATTCAGGCATTGAGAATCTGCGCAATTTCATTTGCGCTAAGGTGATACTGACGCGGGCAAGTGTGCCACACCGCCAGCATACGTTGGTATTTTTCCCACATCGGCGTTTGCGCGTTGAAACCGTGCGTGCCGGAATCGAAGTGGGTATAGCGCCCTTCAACACTCACCATAAAGCGTACATATCCCAGATAACGCGCTTCGGTGGCGGCATCGAAGCCAAGGAAGGCCAGCCGGCGCGGCTCAATATTGCAGGCCTCTTTCAGGTTGGAGAAAGAGACCTGCATTGCATGGTGCATCTCCATGATGTCGATCAGCGTGCGGCAGGTGGCTTCGCTGAGTTCGCCAAACTCTTTGTCCAGCTCGCGCAGCTGCAGGCCATAGCCGCGTTCAATGATCGTCTGATAGCGGCGATAGCGCTCGGCGTTGTCCGGCTCCAGCATGGCCATCATTTGGTATTGATTGGAGAGAATGAGTCGCTGTGCGTGGGTCATTTCCATGGTTTACTCCTGGCCGGCGGCCGATTAAGAATTAAACACTGCAGAAATGATTGCACAACGAAAGTGATGCGTGTGGTCCCGCATCACTTTTCTTTGATTTGAACCCGGATGTGGCGCAAATTTTTCCGAAGGCGACAGCGAATCGCGATCAAAGATCGTCAAGGAAGGTGCGATCGAGCTGCTTAAAGGCGCGCCGCAGAACATCCGCCAGAGCCTGATAAGTAGGCTTGCCATCAACCGGCGCAATCGCCTGCCCTGCCTCTTCAAGTTTTGTGCGCACTTCATGGAACCAGCTCAGCAGCGTTGGCGGCAGTGGCGTCACTGAACGTTTACCCAGCCACCATAATCCCTGCATTGGCAGGCTGCAGGCAAACAGCGCGGTCGCGATCGCCGGACCCAGTTGCCCCCCAGCGCAATTTGCCACGTCAGGGTGAACACGGCCAGCGGCGGCATGAAGCGAATGGCAAAGCGGGTCACATTTGCAACGCGGTTTTCGGGGAACACCGGCGCCAGACGTTTGTCGGCCGGCCAGGTTTTCATGTAGTGCTGACCGCGCTGAAATAAGTCGAACCAGCCCGGATTGCCTGCGTCATTCGCCATGATACACCTCAACTAATACTGCAAAATTTAAAATAAATTTATAACTACACAACTTTACGTGACATCCTTCAAAAGTTTTTGTCTTTGCGGATGACAGTGAGTATTCTGACGCCGTTTTAGCAACATTACCGGAAGCTTCTGCGTAATAAAAGTGCAGTCTGGAGCCATGTTCGCTAAGTGGATTTCAAAAATCCGCGTAAAATTACCGAAATTTTTTGCGTGTCGGTTTATTTTTGACTACCGCATGATGTTAATCATTAATCTACCAGCTTTCATGGGCTACGCTGTTAGTCTGATTGCGTTATTTTTAGCCACTATTTAACAAAATAGGTACTTCCATGTCGACGAAGTTAGTACTGGTTCTGAACTGCGGCAGCTCTTCTCTTAAGTTTGCCATCCTTAATCCTGCTTCCGGTGATGAGTACCTTTCCGGTCTGGCAGAGTGCTTCCACTTACCGGAAGCGCGTATCAAATGGAAACTCGACGGCAGCAAACAGGAAGCGCAACTTGGCGCTGGCGCAGCCCACAGCGAAGCGTTGAACTTCATCGTTAAAACTATTCTGGCACAAAAACCAGAGCTTTCGGCACAAATCGCTGCAATCGGCCATCGCATCGTACATGGCGGTGAGAAGCTGACCCAGTCTGTGGTGATTGATGAATCCGTTATCCAGGGCATCAAAGACGCCTCATCTTTTGCACCGCTGCATAACCCGGCGCACCTGATCGGTATTGATGAAGCGATGAAAAACTTCCCGCATCTCTCCGACAAGAATGTGGCAGTTTTCGATACGGCGTTCCATCAGACTATGCCTGAAGAGTCCTATCTCTATGCCCTCCCGTACAAACTGTATAAAGAGCATGGCGTTCGTCGCTATGGCGCGCACGGCACCAGCCACTACTATGTGACGCAGGAAGCCGCCAAAATGCTGAACAAGCCGGTGAGCGAACTAAACATCATCACTTGCCATCTGGGCAACGGCGGTTCTGTTTCTGCTATCCGTAACGGCGAGTGCGTTGATACTTCTATGGGCCTGACCCCACTGGAAGGCCTGGTGATGGGCACCCGCAGCGGCGATATCGATCCGGCCATTATGTTCTTCCTGCACGATGCGCTCGGCATGAGCGTGGATGCCATCAATAAGCTGCTGACCAAAGAGTCCGGTCTGCTGGGCCTGACCGAAGTCACCAGCGATTGCCGCTACGTGGAAGATAATTACGCTACCAAAGCAGATGCTAAACGTGCCATGGATGTGTTCTGTCACCGCCTGGCGAAATACATCGGCAGCTATACCGCGCTGATGGACGGTCGCCTGGACGCAGTTGTATTTACCGGCGGCATCGGCGAGAACGCGGCCATGGTGCGCGAACTGGCTCTGGGCAAACTGGCGCTGCTGGGCTTCGAGGTCGATCACGATCGCAACCTCGCTGCGCGTTTCGGCAAGTCCGGCTTTATCAATAAAGAGGGCACGCGCCCGGCAGTGGTGATCCCCACCAATGAAGAGTGGGTGATTGCGCAGGACGCCGCGCGTCTGACTGCATAACGCTTCTCTCCGTCAGCTCAGGCTGACGGAGCTGTTTTTGACACCCTGTAACACCAGGAGGTTTTAATCGTGTCACGTACTATTATGCTCATTCCTACCGGCACCAGCGTCGGCCTGACCAGCGTCAGCCTTGGCGTAATCCGTGCCATGGAGCGCAAAGGCGTGCGCCTGAGCGTCTTCAAACCGATTGCTCAGCCTCGCGCCGGTGGCGATGCCCCCGATCAGACCACCACCATCATTCGCAAAAACTCCGCCATTCCTGCCGCGATACCGCTGCAGATGTCACGCGTTGAGTCGCTGCTGGGTTCAAACCAGCAAGATGTGCTGATGGAAGAGATCATCGCCAACTACCATGCCAATGCGAAAGATGCCGAAGTGGTGCTGGTTGAAGGTCTGGTGCCAACGCGTAAACATCAGTTTGCCTCCGCGCTTAACTATGAAATTGCCAAGACCCTGAACGCCGAGATCGTGTTTGTGATGGCGCTGGGCAACGATTCACCGGCGCAGCTCAAGGAGCGCATCGAGTTAACGCAGAGCAGCTTCGGCGGCAGCAAGAACAAAAACATCACGGGCGTGATCATCAACAAACTGAACGCGCCGGTGGATGAGCAAGGCCGTACCCGCCCGGATCTCTCTGAGATTTTCGATGACTCCTCCAAAGCCAGCATCGCCAACATCGATCCTAAAACGCTGTTTGCTAACAGCCCGCTGCCGGTGCTGGGCTGTGTGCCGTGGAGCTTTGATCTGATCGCCACGCGCGCCATTGATATGTGCCGCCACCTCAACGCCGAGGTTATTAATGAAGGTGAGATCCAGACGCGCCGCGTCAAATCGGTCACCTTCTGCGCGCGCAGTATTCCGCATATGCTGGAGCACTTCCGTCCGGGTTCCCTGCTGGTAACCTCTGCTGACCGTCCTGACGTGCTGCTGGCAGCCTGCCTGGCGGCAATGAACGGCGTAGAGATTGGCGCCGTACTGCTGACCGGCGGTTACCAGATCGAAGAGCCTATCGCGCGCCTGTGCGAACGCGCCTTCCAGACCGGCCTGCCGGTGTTCATGGTGAAAACCAACACCTGGCAGACCTCCCTGAGCCTGCAGAGTTTCAACCTTGAAGTGCCGGCTGACGATACGCAGCGCATCGAGAAAGTGCAGGAGTACGTCGCCAGCTTTATCAATGCCGATTGGGTGGAATCGCTCACCGCGACCTCCGAGCGCAGCCGCCGTCTGTCGCCACCGGCCTTCCGTTATCAGCTGACCGAGCTGGCACGCAAAGCGGGCAAACGCATCGTGCTGCCGGAAGGTGACGAACCGCGTACCGTTAAAGCCGCAGCAATCTGTGCCGAGCGCGGCATTGCTACCTGCGTGCTGCTGGGCAATCCGGATGAGATCCAGCGTGTCGCGGCGGCGCAGGGCGTTGAGCTGGGCAAAGGCATTGAGATTGTCGATCCGGCGGTCGTGCGTGAGAATTACGTGCCACGCCTGGTCGAGCTGCGTAAGAGCAAAGGCATGACCGAAGTGGTTGCGCAGGAGCAGCTGGAAGATAACGTGGTGCTGGGTACCATGATGCTGGAGAGCGGCGAAGTTGACGGTCTGGTTTCCGGTGCGGTTCATACCACGGCGAACACCATTCGTCCGCCACTGCAGCTGATCAAAACCGCGCCAAACAGCTCACTGGTCTCTTCCGTGTTCTTTATGCTGCTGCCAGAGCAGGTGCTGGTTTACGGTGACTGCGCCATTAACCCGGACCCGAATCCGGAGCAGCTGGCCGAGATCGCCATTCAGTCGGCGGACTCTGCCAAGGCCTTCGGTATCGACCCGCGCGTGGCGATGATCTCCTACTCCACCGGGAACTCCGGTGCGGGCAGCGACGTGGAAAAAGTACGTGAAGCCACCCGCATCGCCCAGGAGAAACGTCCGGATCTGGTGATCGATGGTCCACTGCAGTATGACGCGGCGATCATGGAAGACGTGGCGAAATCCAAAGCGCCAAACTCGGCGGTTGCCGGTCGCGCTACGGTGTTTATCTTCCCGGATCTCAACACCGGTAACACCACTTATAAAGCGGTACAGCGCTCGGCGGATCTGATCTCCATCGGTCCGATGCTGCAGGGGATGCGCAAACCGGTCAACGATCTGTCGCGCGGTGCGCTGGTGGATGACATCGTCTATACCATCGCCCTGACGGCGATTCAGTCTCAGCAGGCTGAAGGATAACCTCCGCTCCTGCTGCTCAAAAGCACGCCTTACGGGCGTGCTTTTTTATTTCCGCGACGCTGCCGTCATGGTGAGCATTGCAGGCACTGGCAAAAATTCAGCCGCGCGCTAACACTGATATCACGCTCCCGTGACTTACGAGGTCAATAATGAACAGTGATGTGCATAGCCGTCGGCTGCAGGCCACGCCGCGTGGCGTTGGCGTGATGTGTGATTTCTTTGCGGTAAAAGCAGAAAACGCCACGCTGTGGGATCAGCATGGCCGGGAGTACATCGATTTTGCTGCCGGTATTGCCGTGCTGAATACCGGTCACCGTCATCCAAAAGTGATGGCTGCTGTGGAGCAGCAGCTGGCATGTTTTACCCATACCGCGTTTCAGATTGTGCCGTATGAGAACTATATCCACCTCGCTGAACGCCTCAATGCGCTGGTGCCGATCGGCGGTGCGGTGAAAACCACCTTCTTTTCCAGTGGCGCAGAGGCGGTGGAGAACGCGGTAAAGATTGCGCGCGCCGCCACCGGCCGTCCCGGCGTGATCGCCTTTACCGGCGCGTTTCATGGCCGCACCAACATGACGATGGCGTTAACCGGCAAAGTGGTCCCCTATAAAACCGGCTTTGGCCCCTTTGCCAGCCCGGTGTTTCACGCCCGCTATCCGAACGCCTTGCACAACGTGAGCGTGCAGGATGCGCTGGAGAGCCTCGACGCCATTCTCCGCAGCGATATCAGCCCGCAGCAGGTAGCCGCAATCATCTTTGAACCGGTTCAGGGTGAAGGCGGTTTTTATGTAGCACCGCCTGAATTTGTTACCGCGCTGCGTGCGCTCTGTGATAGCCACGGTATCGTTTTGATTGTTGACGAAATCCAGACGGGCTTTGCGCGTACCGGTAAGCTGTTTGCCAGCGAATATTACGCAGTGGAACCGGATTTGATCACTATGGCGAAAAGCCTGGCGGGCGGTTTCCCGCTGTCGGCCGTTGCCGGACGCGCGGCGATCATGGATGCACCAGAACCGGGCGGACTGGGCGGCACCTACGCCGGTAGCCCACCGGCCGTTGCCGCCGCGCACGCGGTGCTGGATGTCATCGCCGAAGAGCAGCTGTGCGCACGCGCTAATCAGCTTGGCGCGCAGTTAACGGAGGCGTTAAACGGCGCCGGATGTCGGGCGCTGGCTGAAGTACGCGGCTATGGCTCGATGATTGCTGCCGAGTTTAATGATGCCAGCGGCAGGCCTTCACCGGATATCGCCAAAACCATCCAGCAGCAAGCGCTGGCGCAGGGGCTGATTTTGCTGACCTGTGGCATACACGGTAACGTGATTCGTTTTCTCTATCCGCTCACTATACCCGCGCCACAGTTTAGCCAGGCGCTGAATATCATTACGCAGATTGTTCGCCAGCACTGATGTTGTGCTTCAGGTAGTAAGAAGAAGGGATATCGGTATGGCGGTCCGTCAGGACCGCCAGCACGGCAGGGCTCACCCTTTCAGGGCGAGTTGCTGCTGCAGCGTGTCAGGCATCGCCATTACGGCTCAGCCATAGCGACAGCGCTTTCAGGGAGTCGTCGGTGAACTCATCACAGCGGGCGGTGATCTCTTCGGGGGTCATCCAGAAGATCTCATCCACCTCCTCCTCCTGCATCGCAAACGGGCCATGTGATACGCAGCTGAACAAGCCGCCCCACACGCGACAGTGTTTATCTTCGAAATAGAACATACCGTGTTCAGCAAAAGGCACAGCAGCGATGCCCAGCTCCTCTTCCGCTTCGCGTCGGGCAGACTCCAGCAGATCTTCCCCGCTCTGCACCACACCGCCGGCGGTGGCATCCAGCTTGCCAGGCATAAAATCTTTGGTCTCAGTACGACGCTGCACCAGAATTTTACCCATGCCGTCATGCACCACAATATAGGTGGCGCGGTGACGCAGACACTGCGCGCGCATCTGCGCCCGGCTGGCCTGCGCAATCACTTCGTTCTCTTCGCTGACGATATCAACCCACTCAATACCGTCACCTGCCGCTTGATCCACCATCCGTAACCCTTTCTCTGTTTTCGGCGTGCCCAGGCACGCGCCTGTTTGCGATGCTTTATTAGAATGAGCGCTAAGGTAAAGCGTTCTTTTCGCCGCCGCAAGGTTTTAGCGTGCTTTACCCGACTCCGCCAGCCACAGCTGCACAGAGGCGCGCTGCCACTGGAATTCGGCATAGTGCTGCAGCTTCACCGGGAGCGGATCGCCGTGCAGCGCAAGGCGATTGATCATGACCGCCAGGTCGGTATCCGCGATTGACCATTCGCCAAACAGATTCTGCTGCCCGTCCGGTAACAGTCGCTGTACCGCCGTAATCAGCTTGCTGGCCGCCTGCTCCGCCGCGGGCGTCAGCGGCGCAAAGTGCTCACCGGCAAACAGCACTTCAGTGGGACGCTCCGATCGCAGCGCGGCAAAATCGCTGCGTAGCCAGGCCTGCATTTCACGCGCGTGCGCGCGCTTCTCGCGGTCACGCGGGTAGAGACGCTCAAACTCCGGCGCCGGAAAACGCTCCTCAAGGTACTCGGCAATCGCTGAAGATTCGTTGAGCACCAGATCATCAATTTGCAGAGCGGGCACGCGGCAGGTGAGCGACAGCGCGCGGTACGCCTCATCCAGCTGGGCATTTTTTGCAAGATCAATGCGTTTGAGAGAGAAAGGGATGCCCTTCTCCGTGAGCGCGACATAAACCGACATGGCATACGGGCTGAAAAAGCAAGAGTCGGACCACAACGTTATGGCTGGATAAGTCATCGGCTGCCTCAGGTAAGCGTCAGGTGTGCTTCTTATTTACCGACTTTTCCGCACTAAGGCAATGGTTGCGCTGGTCGGATCTTTCCCGCTGCGCCAGCGTAAACTTTCCCTTTTTCATCATAAGCGTAAGCACAGTCACGTTGTGCGCGCGCTTCTCTTCTATGCTCAATCCTGAGCAAATAAAAAATTCCAGGGAGGCTCAACATGCATCTGCTTATTACCGGCGGTACCGGCCTGATTGGCCGCCACCTCATTCCGCGCCTGCTGCAGCTTGGCCATCAGGTGAATGTGGTAACGCGTGATGTCGCGGCCGCGCGTGACAAACTTGACCCGCGCGTCATGCTCTGGTCAGGGCTTAACCAGCAAACGGATCTGAACGGTATCGACGGGGTAATCAACCTGGCGGGCGAACCGATCGCTGATAAGCGCTGGACCGAACAGCAAAAGCAGCGTCTGTGTGAAAGCCGCTGGCAAATCACCGAGCAGATCGTCTCGCTGATTCACGCCAGCCGCACGCCGCCCGCCTTTCTCATCTCCGGCTCCGCCACCGGTTTTTACGGTGACACGGGTGAGCTGGTCGTGACGGAGGACGATCCCGGTCACGATGAGTTTACGCATACGCTGTGCGATCGCTGGGAACAGCTGGCGCTGAAAGCAGAAAGCCCCAACACGCGCGTATGCCTGCTGCGCACTGGCGTGGTGCTGGCAAAAGAGGGCGGCGCGCTGGCAAAAATGAAGCTGCCGTTCAAACTGGGGGTTGGCGGACCCATCGGCAGCGGCAAGCAGTATCTGCCGTGGATTCATATCGACGATATGGTCAATGCCATATTATGGCTGGTGGATAACCGCCAACTGCGTGGCCCCTTCAACATGGTGGCGCCTTACGCGGTACGCAATGAGCAGTTTGCCGCCACGCTCGGCCACGTTATGCATCGCCCGGCGTTTATGCGTACGCCTGCCAGCGCCATAAAACTGATGATGGGTGAATCCGCCGTGCTGGTGTTAGGTGGTCAGCATGTGCTGCCAAAACGGCTGGAGGAGTCTGGTTTCGGCTTTCGCTGGTACGATTTGCAGGAAGCGCTGCAGGACGTAGCGGGATCGTCGTCCCACCCGTCCTGAGCTTCAGGCCTGTTTTGGCTGCCCGTTTGATGCAGTGATGCCGCCATCAACCGGCAGGTTTACGCCGGTGATGTAGCGTGCATCATCGCTGGCAATAAACGCAATCGCACTGGCGATATCATCCGGCTGGCCCGCCCGGCGTAGCGGGATGCGGTCGTAAAAGCGCGCCAGCAGCGCCTCATCGTCCTGCATATCTTCCGTCAGATCGGTAAAGGTAAAGCCCGGACAGATAGCGTTCACGCGCACGCCGTCAGCGCCGTAATCCATGGCCAGCGCGCGGGTAAAGTTAGTCACTGCGCCTTTGGCCGCATTGTAAACGCTCATCCCCCAGTCACCGCCCATTCCGGAAACCGAAGAGATATTAACGACGTTGCCTTTACTGCTAAGCAGCGCAGGCATGAAAAAGTGGGTGCAGTGGAAGACACCATCCAGGTCCACGCTCATCAGCGTTTTCCAGTCCTCAATCGAGACTTCATGAATTTTGCCCTGCACCACGCTACCCGCGTTGTTGACCAGCACGTCGGTGCGGCCATAGGTGCGCTGTACCTGCTCTGCCAGCTGCCGCACCTGCTCTGCATCAGCCACATCACAGGAGAGAGCCAGATGCTGCCCCGCCGCCAGCGTGCTTTTGACCTTTTCCAGCTTCTCCTGCGTTCTGCCTACCAGCACTACAGAAGCGCCCTCATGGGCAAAGCGCTGCGCCGCAGCGGCACCAATACCTGAACCTGCGCCCGTAATGACGACAACTTTCTGTGAAAAGCGCGACATATCTCCTCCTGAATAAATGGCTGTTGTGAGGGTTAAGCCTGGCAGCCCCGCGTCTCACTTCAAGCGAAGCCGGTGCTGACTGGTCACGGGTTAGCCTTCGCAGCATCATGATCAAATAGTGCACTTTTTTGTATGGTTATTTGTTGCCTGCTGCGGGTGCGTCTACTTTTAACATTCACCTTTAAAAAATTTACAAAAGCTTAATAACCGGCCGTTTTTATTTACATCAGCGTACGGCCGATTGGTCTGCATTTTTTACTCTGTCAGGAAGCAATGATGAAAAAGAGAGCAAAAACCCTGCCCGGGGTGACCCGACGGCAGGTCTTGACCTGGTCAACGCTGGGCGTGGCCGCCAGCGTGTCGCAGGTCGCAGACGCGGTCTCCCTGAAGGGCTCGCCCGGCTGGACGCCCTTCTCTGATAATCCGCCCGAGCAGTTCACGCATCAGGGCTGGCTGTTCTTCACCGATGAGGAGGCGCGCACCGTTGAGGCCATCGTCGACAGGCTTATCCCGGCCGACGACCTGAGCGTGGGCGGTAAAGAGGCGGGCTGTGCAATCTTTATTGATCGCCAGCTACACGGCTTCTACGGCACGTTCGAACGCCTCTATATGCAGGGTCCCTTTCAGGAGGGCACCACGGAACAGGGCGATCAGTCGCCGCTGGTGCCGCAGCAGCGCTACCGCAAAGGGCTGGCGGCGCTCAATCGCTACGTGCAGCAAACCTCAAAAAAGAACTTTGTGGATCTGACACCCGCGCAGCAGGATGCGCTGCTGGAGGCGATGGAGGCCGGTAAGGTGCACTTTACGGACTTCGATGCGCAATCGCTGTTCCTTGAAGTGCTGAATAACACCATGGAGGGCTTCTTTGCCGATCCGGTCTACGGCGGTAATAAAGAGATGGTGTCATGGAAGATGCTGGGGTTCCCCGGTGCGCGCTATGACTATCGTGACTACATCGAACGGCACAATGAAGATCTCAAATTTGAACCTATCAGCATTACGCAATGGAAAGCAGGTGATCAGCGATGAAAAAACTACCGAAAACGGATGTGGTAGTGATCGGCCTTGGCTGGGCGGGATCGATCATTGCCAATGAGCTGGCAGACGAAGGGCTGGAGGTCATTGGCATTGAGCGCGGCCCGTGGCGCGATACCGCACGCGATTTTAATATCGGCACCGTGACCGATGAGCTGCGCTATGTGATGCGCGAGGAGCTGATGCTGCGTACCCGCCAGAATACCTGCACCGTGCGCAACAATCCTGCGCAGACCGCGCTGCCCATGCGGACCTGGGGATCGTTTCATCCCGGCAACGGTACCGGCGGTGCCGGCAACCACTGGGCGGGCATTACGTTCCGCTTTCAGCCGGAGGAGTTCCGTCTGAAAAGTCATCTGACAGAGCGTTACGGTGCGAAGGCGATACCGGACGAACTGGTGCTACAGGACTGGGGCACCAGCTGGGAAGAGATGGAGCCGCACTACATGCAGTTTGAGCGGGTCGCCGGCACCTCCGGCTATGCCGGTAATATCAATGGCGAGAAGCGCGCAGGCGGCAACCCCTTTGAGGGCGCACGGTCGGCCGACTACCCCCACGCCGCCGCTGCGCCAGCCCTATGGGCCGACGCTGTTTGCCGGGGCGGCAAAGAATTTGGGCTATCAGCCGTTTCCGGTGCCCTCCTCGCTGGTCTCAGAGGCGTACACCAATCCCTATGGTGTCACCATGGGCCCGTGCACCTTCTGCGGGTTCTGCACCAACTACGGCTGTGCCAACTACTCCAAGGCCAGCGCCATCACCACCATCCTGCCTGCGCTGATGCGCAAAGAGAACTTCACGGCGCAGACCAACTGTGAGGTACTGGAGGTGCTGACGGACTCGACGGGCAAGCGGGCGACCGGCGTGACCTATATCGACTCCTCCGGTGATAAGTGGGAGCAACCCGCCGATCTGGTGATTGTCGCTGCCTTCACCTTTGAGAACGTGCGCCTGATGCTGCTCTCCGGCATCGGTGAAGCGTACGATCCGGTCACAAATAAGGGCACCACCGGGCGCAATTATGCCTACCAGACCGCTAATGGCGTTACGCTGTTTTTCGATAACAAAAACTTCAACCCTTTCATTGGTGCCGGCGCGGTGGGCATGGGCATTGATGAGTTTAACAATGACAACTTCGACCATAGCGGGCTCGGCTTCTTTGGTGGCGGCAGTATCCGCGTAACGCCCATCGGGTCGGCGCCGATTGGCTACCGTCCGCTGCCGCCCAACACGCCTAAATGGGGATCGAAATGGAAGCGTGCGTTAAAAGATAACTATCTCAGCACCATGTCTATTGGCTGTGAGGCGAGCAGCTACACCACGCGCACTAACTATTTGTCGCTCGATCCCAACTACAAAGATCCCCATGGCCGGCCGCTGCTGCGTATCACCTTCGACTTTGCGGAAAACGATCTGAAGATGGCGCAGTACTGCACGGGCAAAGTGGCGGAGATTGCCAAATCGATGAATCCGCGTGAAATGATCGTCAAACCGATGACGGGTCACTGGAGCAGCGTGCCCTATCAATCTTCGCATGTGGTCGGCGGATTTATTATGGGCAGCGATCCCTCTACCAGTTCCGTTAACAAGCATCTGCAGGTGTGGGATGTGCCGAACCTGTTTGTGGTGGGCGCCTCCGCCTTTCCCCAGAATCCGGGTTACAACCCGACCGGCACCGTCGGCGCGCTGGCGTTTAAAGCCGCCCATGCGATCCGCCACGTTTACCTCAAGCGTCCGGGGGAGATGATCAGCGCATGAAAATTTCTTTTACCCTCAGCGCCGCCGCGCTGCTGCTGACCAGCTTTATGGCCCAGGCGCAGCCGGAATATGACCAGTACGCACGCGGCAGCTACATCGCCACGCTGGCGGACTGTACCGCCTGCCACACCCGCGATCCGCAGCAGCCGTTTGCCGGCGGCGTCAAGCTGCAAACGCCGTTCGGTACGCTGGTCGGCGCCAACATCACGCCAGACCGTGAAACCGGCATCGGCAACTGGAGCTATGACGACTTCCGCCGCGCCATGACCGAAGGCGTGGGTCACAACGGTAAACGCCTGTATGGCGCGATGCCGTTTACCGCCTACACCAAAATGCCGGAAAAAGATCTGCGGGATTTATGGGCGTGGATGCAGACGCTACAGCCTATCCATCAGCCGGTCGAAACCAATCAGCTGCCGTTTCCGTTCAATATCCGCACCAGTCTGATGGTATGGAACTGGATTAACTTTACCCGCGGCGAGTTTACGCCGGATCCGAAACGCTCCGCGCAGTGGAATCGCGGCGCTTACCTGGTTGAGGGGCCGGGCCACTGCGGCACCTGCCATACGCCGAAAAACCTCCTTGGCGGGGATAAAAACGGCCAGTTCCTGCGCGGTGAAGCGGTAGAGGGCTGGTATGCCCCCGATCTGACGGCCGGCAACCACAGCGGTCTGGGCAAGTGGAGCCAGCAGGATATTGTGAGCTATCTGCGCACCGGGGTGAATCGTTACGATATCGCTTCCGGCCCGATGGCAGACGCGGTGCGCCACTCAACGCAGCACTGGCACGAGGACGATCTGCAGGCAGTAGCGGTTTACCTGAAATCCGGCGAACAGCATGAAGATAAACCGCCTGCGCCGCTGGATACCTCAGATGATCGCATGAAACTGGGCGCACAGATTTATAGCGCTAAGTGCTCCGCCTGCCACAGCCCCGCCGGGCGCGGGGAGAAAAACATCTTCCCGCAGCTGGCGGATAACCCCTTGCTGAACCAGGCGGATGCGGTGTCACTGATTCGCGTAGTGGCGGCGGGCAGTCGCGGCGTGGATACCGATACGCGCCCGACGGCGCCGGCCATGCCCGCCTTTGCCGGTACGCTGGGTGATGAGGAGATCGCTGCAGTGGTCACCTGGATCCGCAACAGCTGGGGCAACGCCGCCGCGCCGGTCAGCGCTGACGACGTTAAAAAGGTGAAGGAGAAGCTGGAGTAACCTGACACACCGGCAGCCACGGCTGCCGGTGTGTCACTCTGCATCAGCTGCGCTGCTGCGCCACGCGCGATTTCACCGCCGGTGCATCATGTGTGTGTCCCGGTTGCGGTACGCGGATGATAAAGGTCAGCACGCCGGCAAACACATACAGCGCGGTATAAGCCCACACGACGCCGACGATATCGAAGAACGGCAGCAGCACGGAGGCAATCGCGGGCGCCACGAAGTTGCTCAGGCCGGCCGACAGGTTGTAAATCGATACCGCCGCGCCTTTGTGATGCGGCTCCAGCGTCGGAAACACGGCGGTCATCGGCACAAACGCCGCGACAAAGATCCCCAGCATCACTGCCGGAATCAGCGCCACCCAGAAGTTATGTCCGGCATACAGCGGCAGGTAGTAAAAGGCCAGACTGGAGATCGCCATGCCAAGGCAGCCAAACCAGCGTACCTGGCGAATCCAGCCCAGCTTCTCGCCGGTAATGCCCCAGAAGATGTTGGTAAAGATGGTGACGAAGAAGAACACCGCCCAGATCTGCAGCCACTCAGAGATGGTAAAGCCGAGACGATCGACAAACAGCAGCGGCATGATGATCGCGAAGCCAAACAGCGACAGCGTGTTAATGATGCGAATCAGACAGGCATAAAACACATGCTGGTTAGTGAACAGAATGGTGACCGCGCGCGACATCTCCGTCATTTTGTCACGCAACGGCAGATTAACGCGTGAGCGATCCACCGGCACGTTGCGCAGGCTGAAGAACGCCAGCACGCCGCCGCAGGCGACCCAGATAATTGCCAGCCACAGCGTGCCGGTTTCGCCCAGCATCGGAATGGTCAGGCTGGGCAGATAGCTGCCCACGACGCCAATCCCTACCGAATACATCGCCCAGAACCAGCCGGTTGCCGCCGCCAGTTTTTCACGCGGCAGAACCTGCACCAGCATCATCATGAACGAATAGATAAACAGCGGATAGGCCAGCCCACGAATGCCGTAAAACAGCACCATCAGCGGATAGTTGCGCAGGCCAAGACCGAGCGACATAAACAGCGTGTGCATCACAATCCACAGCACAAAACCAATCAGCATGGCGCGCTGCGGTGTAATCAGCTCCGCCACCACGCCAGAAGCCCACGCGGCCAGCGCGGCCGCCAGGCCATAGAAGGTAAACACCAGCGCCGACTGCGCCGGCGTAAAGCCCATGTCAGTAATATGGCGTGACAGAAACGCCATTTCGAAGCCGTCGCCCGCCATGAAAATGGCGATGGCGAGGAAGCCCCAGAACATCTTTTTCGGTAAGCCAAACCAGTATTCGTTCGATTGCATCACAATCTTCCTTCCGTTCGCTAATCCGATCAGGCTGGCAGCAACGTGCGCGCCTGCTGTTGTTGTACATAGAGTTCGCGGAACAGGCGCAGGCGCTGCTGCAGCACTGCTCCCCGCGCCGTATCCGGCAGATAACGCGCCTGTACGGGCGGTTTACGGCACACCTCGCGCTCCGCTCCCCCCTCTGCCAGCCAGGCCAGACGTGCAGCGCCGAGCGCGCCAGACGCGCTGGCAGGGTGCGTGACGATGGGCAGTTGCAGCACATCGGCAATCAGCTGCGCCCACAGCGCACTGCGCGCGCCACCGCCCGTCAGGCTGCACTGGGTGATCTGATGCTGCGCATCGCCCAGCACCGCTAAACCGTCCGCCAGACCAAACGCCACGCCCTCAATCACCGCGTAGCCCAGCAGCGCACGCGGGGTTTCGTGGCGCAGATTGAAGAACGCGCCAGAGGCATCCGGATCGTTATGCGGCGTGCGTTCGCCGGAGAGATAGGGCAGAAACAGCGGCGCGGCGCGCAGACGGGATTCACTTAGCTGCGCCATCTCCTCCATCAGCTGGCTTTCGGTTACCGACAGCAGATTGCACAGCCAGCGCAGGCAGCTGGCGGCGCTGAGCATCACGCTCATCTGATGCCAGCGCCCCGGCAGCGCATGGCAAAACGCGTGCACGCCCGCGTGGGGATCGGCCTGCAGCCGGTCATTCACCACGAAGATCACGCCCGACGTCCCCAGCGAGATAAACGCATCGCCGGGATTGACCGCGCCAACCCCCACCGCCGATGCCGCGTTATCGCCGCCGCCGCCCGCCACGCTTACCGTGGTGGATAAGCCCCACTCGCTCGCCAGTTCGGCTTTGAGCGTTCCGCTCACCGCACTGCCCTCCACCAGCATCGGCATTTGTGCGCGCGTCAGGCCGGTTATCGCCAGCAGCGTATCGGACCAGTCGCGCTGCGCCACATCCAGCCACAGCGTACCGGCCGCATCGGAGGGTTCGCTGACGAAGCGCCCGGTAAGGCGCCAGCGCAGATAGTCTTTGGGCAGCAGCACTTTATCGATGCGGCGGAAAACCTCCGGCTCATTCTCCGCGACCCACTGCAGCTTGGGCGCCGTGAACCCTGGCATGATCATGTTGGCGCTGATCTGCATCATCTCCGGATGCTGCGTACGCAGCGCTTCACACTGCGCGGCGCTGCGCGTGTCGTTCCACAATATGCACGGACGCAGCACATTGCCTGCGGCGTCCAGCAGCACCGCACCGTGCATCTGCCCGGAGAGGCCAATGCCACGGATCGCTGCCCAGGCCTCGGGCACCTGCTGGCGCAGGCCGGCCATCACCTGATTACAGGCCTGCCACCAGAGCGTCGGATCCTGCTCCGCCCAGTGCGGATGCGGCCGCTGCACCGTCAGCGTGGCGTGCTGCGTGGCCACAATGTCGCCCTGCGCATCGACAATCAACGCTTTGAGTTCTGACGTGCCGATATCAATACCGAGATACATGACGCGCTCCTTATACCGCAGCCAGCGAGCGTTCCGGCTGTTTCAACCAGGCCTGTAAATCAGCGACTTTCCGGCTGACCAGCGCATGGAATGCCGCATCGCCGGCCAGTTCGGCAAACAGCGTGCTGTCGCTGAGGAACGCCTTGAGCGCATCTTCGGAGGCGAACTGCTGACGCAGCGCATCGGCCTGCAGCACGCCATCCTGGTAGGTGTACGGCAGGTCGTCCCGGGCCCAGCGCTGCAGGAACAGATAGAACAGCGCCGGCAGCATGGCCGTGGCTTCCGGCTGCGCGCCGCGCTGATAGCATTCGCGTAGCGTTGGCGTCACCATGCCAGGGATTTTTGACAGGCCATCGGCGCCCACACGCTGATTGGTATCTTTGATGTAAGGGTTGCTAAAGCGCGCCAGCACCACATCACGGTAATCGGCAAGGTCAAGCGGGCTGGGTGAGAGCGACGGGATAACATCCCGGGTGATATAGGCGTGTGCCAGCGCGTAAATATCTGGCTGACGCGTGCTCTCATCAATGTGGTTAAGGCCAATCAGCGTACCGGCCCAGGCAATCGCCGCGTGTGTTGCATTGAGGATACGGATTTTAGCCTCTTCCCACGGCAGTACTGACTCCACCAGCTCAACTCCGACCTTCTCCAGCGCCGGCCGACCCGCGATGAAGTCATCCTCAATCACCCACTGAATAAAGGATTCCGCCATTACTGCTGCGCCGTCGTCTCTGCCGGTTGCTGCTTTAACCCGTTCGGCGACATCCGGCGTTGGGCGCGGCGTGATGCGATCGACCATGGTGTTAGGTGATGTGGTGTTGTTGCGCACCCACTCCGCCAGCGCGCTATCGCCTTTGGCCGCGAGAAACGCCAGGAAACCCTGACGGAAGCGCTCACCGTTGTGACGCAGGTTATCGCAGTTCAGCAGCGTGACCGGCGCCCCGCCCTTCGCCACGCGCTGGCTGAGAATACGTGCCAGCGCACCGTAAATCGTCCGGATATCGCCTTGTATGTCGGCCTGTACGTCAGCCTGCGTCAGGTCCAGCTCATGCGCAGTTGTCAGGTAGTAGCCGGCTTCCGTCACGGTAAAACCGATCACGCGGGTCTGCGCATCGGCGCCCTGCTCGACCAGCGCGCTGATCTCTCTGTCCCACGGCAGAATTTTGCGCAGCGAGGTGATGGTTTCATAGGCGCGCTCCCCTTCTGGCGTCACCGTCTCCAGCACATACTCGCCGTTCTGCGCCTGCAGTTGCGCCAGCAGCGGCAGGGCATCACTACGGATGTTGCCCAGCGCGATGCTCCAGCTATCGTCGCCCTGTTCACGCAGCTTGTGCAGGTACCATGCCTGATGAGCACGGTGGAAAGAGCCAGCGCCAATGTGCATCCACACAGAATTTGTTGTCATAATCGCCTCAAATTAAACATTTGCCACCATGAAGGGCATTTGCCCGATAAGGCGTAGCATAGTCGCCGCCCGCGTTCAGGTTCTGCGAGATCCATCACAATTAATACATTTGCTCTTTTTTAGGGCTTTTGCTCAGTTAACGCTTCTCCTGCAATACGCGATAAACTGACGCCAACGTTTTTGACGGAACCGCGTGATGAGCAGAGAAGAGAAAAAGCAGGAGCTGGCGGCGCGTGCCGCGTGGATGTACTACGTGGCGGGCGTGACGCAGCAGGAGATTGCGCGCGCGCTGGGCTTGTCGCGTCAGGTCGCGCAGCGGCTGGTCTCCAGCGCGCGTGAAATGGGCATGGTGAGCGTGAAGATCGACCATCCGGTGACGCACTGTCTGCACCTGGCGCGTGAGGTACAGGAGAAATTTGGTCTGGCCCTGTGCCGCGTAGTGCCTTCCGCTCATCTCGATGATGAGGCGATCCAGCAGATGCTGGCAGTCGAAGGCGCAGCGGTCATGGCGCAGTTTATTAACGAAGAGGCGCCGCAGGTCTTTGGCATCGGCTCCGGTAAGACGCTGCGCGCGATGATCGATGCGCTGCCGTGGGTGGAGCGTCCGCAGCATCAGTGTGTGTCGATGATTGGCGCCATCGCCCGCGATGACTCCGGCACGCGCTACGATGTACCGCTCAAGATGGCCGAGAAGATGCAGGGGAAGTACTTTTTCATTCCCGCGCCGCTCTACGCCGATACGCCGCAGGATAAAGCGATGTGGGTGCAGCATCAGGTCTATCAGCGCGTTACCCAGCGCGCACTACAGGCGGACGTGGCATTTGTTGGCATCGGTGAAGTGATGCCCGGCTGTCCGCTGAACGCGGAGGGATTTATTACCGATGCGCAGGTGAATGCCCTTAACGCACGCGGCGTGGTGGGCGAGATGCTGGGGCACTTTTTCAATCAGCAGGGTGAGCGCGTATGGGGCGAAACCGATGAGCTGCTGACCAGCGTGCGGCTGGAGAGCCAGACGCAGCGCAGGATCATCGGTTTTGCCGGCAGCCCGCGCAAATATGCCGCCATCCAGGCCGCGCTGCAGGGCGGCTGGGTATCCGGCCTGGTGACGGATGAAGATACGGCGCTGAAACTGCTCAGTGATTGATTAAGGGTGCGCTGAGATGCGCACCCTTTTACATCCGGGTCGCCGTGAATGGCAACCGTCGGTTACTTCAACGATCCCTTCAGGAACTGCTGCAGGCGCGGGCTTTTGGGGTTACCGAACAGCTCATCCGGCGCGCCCTGCTCCTCAATCTTGCCCTGATGCAGGAAAATCACATGGTTAGAGACGTGACGGGCAAACTCCATCTCGTGCGTCACAACCACCATGGTTTTTCCCTCTTCTGCCAGCTTTTGCATAATGCGCAGCACTTCGCCGACCAGCTCCGGATCCAGCGCCGAGGTCGGTTCGTCAAACAGCAGCACCTCCGGCTCCATCGCCAGCGCGCGGGCAATGGAGACACGCTGCTGCTGGCCGCCAGAGAGGTGCACCGGGTATTTGGCGCGCGCGCGCGCATCGATGCCCACTTTATCCAGATATTTAATGGCCCGTTCACGCGCTTCAGCTTTGCTCAGCCCCAGCACCTGAATCGGTGCCTCCGTGACGTTATCCAGCACCGTCATGTGGCTCCACAAATTGAAGTGCTGGAACACCATGGTCAGGCGGGTGCGCAACGAGCGCAGCTGCTCTTTATCGGCAACCTTCAGTTGGCCGTCGGTATCGCGCACCAGTCTGATCTGTTCGTTATTGACCGCGATAGTGCCTTCACTCGGTTTTTCGAGGAAGTTAATGCAGCGTAAAAAAGTACTTTTCCCGGAGCCGGACGAGCCAATAATGCTGATCACATCGCCGGCGTTAGCCTGCAGTGATACGCCTTTCAATACTTCATGTTCACCGTAACGCTTGTGCAGTTCGGTAACGCTTAATTTATTTTCAGCCATAGTGATACTCAGTGCGACGAAGAGGGTTTCACGTGCGCGAGGAAGCGACGCTCCGCCAGGCGGAACAGGCTAATCAGCACGTAAGAGATGATCAGATACAGCACCGCAGCGATGCCAAACGCGGTAAACGGCTGATAGGTCGCCGAGTTGATGTCGCGCGCAATTTTTAACAGATCCGGCACCGTGGCCGTGAACGCCAGGGCGGTTGAGTGCAGCATCAGGATCACTTCATTGCTATAGGCAGGCAGCGCCGTGCGCAGCGCCGAGGGCAAGATGATGCAGCGGTAAAGCTTAAACGGCGAGAAGCCATAGGCGCGCGCCGCTTCGATTTCACCGTGCGGCACCGAGCGAATCGCGCCGGCAAAGATCTCCGTGGTGTAGGCGCAGGTATTCAGCGTAAAGGCCAGCAGCGTACAGTTAAGACCGCTGCGGAAGAAAGCATTCAACAGCTCCGAGCCTTTCACCACCTCCAGCGTGTACATGCCGGAGTAGAACACCAGCAGCTGCACGTAGAGCGGTGTGCCGCGAAACACATAGGTGAAGAGCCACACCGGGGTGGCGATATAGCGGTTAGGCGATACGCGCGCGATGGCCAGCACCACAGCCAGACAGCCGCCAATCACCACTGAAAGGATCAGCAGCCACAGCGTGATCGCCACGCCGGTAAAACGGTAACCATCGGTCCAGAGCAGTTGTTGCCAGTACTCCTGAATAATCTCGATCATAATTCTGCCCTTTTCACACCCACCGTGTAGCGACGTTCAAGCCACCACAGCACGCCGTTCGACAGCGTGGTAAACACCAGATAGATAACTCCGGCAACAATCGCAAAGTAGAACGGCTGCCAGGTGCTTTTACCGGCCAGCTGAGTGGCTTTCACCACATCTTCCAGACCCAGCAGTGAAACCAGCGCCGTGGCTTTCAGGATCACCTGCCAGTTGTTGCCGATGCCGGGCAGCGCAAAGCGCATCATTGCCGGGAACAGGATGCGGCGGAAGGTCTGCGAACCGGTAAAGCCAAAGGCAGTGGCCGCTTCAATCTGCCCTTTCGGCACCGCGAGAAACGCCCCGCGGAAGGTTTCAGTAAAGTAGGCGCCGTAGATAAAGCCGAGCGTGATGATACCGGCCACCATCGGATCGATATCAAACTGAGCAACACCCAGCGCGTCGGTGACGGCGTTAAGGGCGATCTGCAAACCGTAGAAGATCAGCAGCATCAGCACCAGATCCGGCACGCCACGAATCAGCGTGGTATAGCCTTCAAAAATCATCGCCAGCGGGCGACTGCGGGAGAGTTTGGCACCGGCGCCAATCAGGCCAAGTATCACGGCCAGCAACACAGCGCTGAGCGCCAGCTCAAGGGTCACCAGGGTGCCTTTGAGAATTACTTCAGAATAGCCATACAGCATGGTTTCGATCCTGTCGTGAGGGAAAATAACAAACGCTGCCCAACAACAAACGGACAGTCCTGACCTGGGATGTGAATCACGGAAGGATGGCGGCAAGCGTATGAACCCCGGGAGTTTACATAAGTAAGCGCCCGGAGTGAATAGTTATGACATGCGATCCTGGCACTCAGCAAACCCGCTCAGGAGACAGGACAATTAATCGCCGTACACGTTGAAATCAAAATACTTCTTCGCAATCTTGTCGTAAGTACCATCTTTGCGCATGGCTTCAAACGCTTTATCGATGGCCGCTTTCAGATCGGCATCATCTTTACGCAGGCCCATGCCGGTCCCCACGCCAAAGATCTTGTCATCTTTCACCGCCGGGCCGGCAAAGGCATAACCCTTACCAACCGGCTGTTTCAGGAAGCCTTCGCTCGCCTGCACCTCGTCCTGGAAAGCGGCATCAATACGGCCGGCATTGAGATCCTGATACACCAGATCCTGGTTCGCATATGGCGTGACGTTCACCCCTTTTGGACGCCAGTTCTGGTTGGCGTAAGTTTCCTGCGTGGTGCCCTGCAGCAGACCAATATTTTTGCCCTTCAGCGACTCAATGGTCGGCTGCAGCGTTGATCCCTTTGTCGCCACTAAGCGTGCATTGGCTGCATAGAGTTTGTCGGAGAAGGCGATCTCCTCCTGCCGTTTTTCGGTGATCGACAGTGACGAGATGATGGCATCAATCTTTTTCGCTTTCAGCGAGGGGATCAGCGCATCGAAATCACTCTCCACATAGGTACATTTGGTCTGGATGCGCTTACAGATCTCGTTAGCCAGATCGATATCAAAGCCGACTAACTGGCCCTGAGCGTTCTTGGATTCAAACGGCGGGTAAGTGGGATCGGTCCCGATGCGCAGCGACTGCGGCACTGCCGCGAACACGCTTGCCGTACCCGACATCGCCAGCATCAGAGAAAGAGCCAGAACTCGCTTTTTCATAGGTAACCCTCAAGTGAAGTGCTTATTGTTATGTAGTCCATGATGTGTGTTTGCGCTGAAAGCAGTGCAGATTTCATGCCAGGTGTGCAGCCTGGCGAAACTGCGTGCTGGTGCACTAAATTTCGCGTCCGTCAGGGACGCAAGCATTTAGTTTGTGAGGGAAATATAACAGCGGCGTGAAGAAGAAAAAGTGAGTTTGTTAACTTTTGGTGCAGAAGATGCACGAACAGTGATCGGCCCCGCGCTTTTGCACGCAATCAGTGCATCCCTGCACCGCAATGGGCTGTAGGCCGCGCGAAGATAAAGCATCCGCACGGCCCGCGTTACCAGGCAGCGCCTGCGCCTGTCGGGCTACGCGGGTGCAGCTGCACCATTATGCGCCGCTCCAGCGGACAAACAGATCCTGCGGCAGTTCGATATCGAACTGGTCGAGTACGCGGTTGACAGTTTGATCCACTAAATCCTCAATGCGCTGCGGACGGTGGTAGAACGCAGGCACCGGCGGCATGATCAGCGCGCCCAGCTCGGCGGCGGTCGTCATCATGCGCAGGTGTCCGAGGTGCAGCGGCGTTTCGCGCACGCATAGCACCAGCTTGCGCTGCTCTTTCAGCACCACGTCAGCGGCGCGCGTTAGCAGGCTGTCGCTGTAGCTGTGAACAATGCCGGAGAGGGTTTTCATCGAGCACGGCAGAATTGCCATTCCCAGAGTTTTGAACGATCCCGAGGAGATGCTGGCAGCAATGTCGCGCACGTCGTGCACCACATCGGCCAGCGCCTGCACATCACGCAGGCTGTAGTCTGTCTCCAGCGCCAGCGTCTGGCGCGCGGCCGGGCTCATGACCAGATGGGTTTCCACTGCCTCCAGCGGTTGCAACACCTGCAGCAGGCGTACGCCATAGATCGCGCCGCTGGCGCCGGAAATACCAATGATAAGTCGTTTCATAATTCAGCCCTGCCGTTCAGATTGCGGCAATGATAGCCGTTACCGATTGAGAAATACAAAAACAAACAGGGCGGGATCGCTCCCGCCCTGTTGTGCACGTTAACCCAGGCTTAGCCTTCGTTATGCAGCTCCAGACCTTCTACCTCTGTCTGACGCTGAATCGCTTTGGCATCATCATTGCGCAGCGACTGCAGATACTCCAGGTACTGCTGATCGACATCTTTGGTGACGTAGATACCGTTGAACACCGAGCACTCAAACTGCGCGATATCCGGGTTCTCTTCACGTACCGCTTCGATCAGATCGTTGAGATCCTGGAAAATCAGCGCATCGGCTTTGATCAGCTGGCGAATCTCTTCCACTTCACGACCGTGCGCAATCAGCTCGGTGGCGCTCGGCATATCGATGCCGTAAACATTCGGGAAGCGAATCTCCGGCGCGGCAGAGGCCAGATAGACACGCTTCGCACCCGCCTCACGCGCCATCTCAATGATCTGCTCGGAGGTGGTGCCGCGCACGATGGAGTCATCCACCAGCAGAACGTTTTTATCACGGAACTCAGCGCGGTTGGCGTTCAGCTTGCGGCGTACCGCGCTGCGGCGCAGGTGCTGGCCTGGCATGATAAACGTCCGGCCAACATAGCGGTTCTTGACAAAGCCCTGACGGTACGGCTTATCCAGAATACGGGCAATCTCCAGCGCGGTATCGGTCGAGGTTTCCGGAATCGGGATGACTACGTCGATATCCAGATCTTCCCACTCGCGGGCGATCTTCTCACCCAGCTTGGTGCCCATGCGCACGCGCGCGCTGTAGACAGAGATCTTATCGAGGAACGAATCCGGGCGCGCAAAGTAGACGTACTCGAACAGGCACGGGTTACTTTTCGGGTTTTCCGCGCACTGGCGGGTTGAGAGCTGGCCCTGCTCAGTGATGTACACTGCTTCACCCGGTGCGACATCACGGATGAACTCAAAGCCCAGCGTATCCAGCGCCACGCTTTCAGACGCCACCATATACTCCGTGCGGCCATCCGGCAGCTCACGCTTGCCGAGCACCAGCGGACGAATACCGTTCGGGTCGCGGAATGCCACCATACCGTGGCCGATAATCATCGCGACCACTGCGTAAGCGCCGCGCACCTGCTGATGCACCGCCGCCACCGCAGCAAAAATGTTGTCAGCTTCCAGCGGATAGTGCTGAAAACGGTCCAGCTCCTGCGCGAAGATATTCAGCAGGATTTCGGAATCTGAGGTGGTGTTCACATGACGGCGACCCACTTCGAACAGCTGCTTACGCAGTTCATGTGCGTTGGTCAGGTTACCGTTATGCGCCAGCGTGATGCCGTACGGCGAGTTCACGTAGAAGGGCTGCGCTTCAGAGGCGCTGGAGCTGCCTGCAGTCGGGTAGCGGACATGGCCGATACCGATATTGCCCTGCAAACGCTGCATGTGGCGCGCTTCGAACACGTCGCTCACCAGGCCATTGGCCTTGCGCAGACGGAAGCAGTTCAGCGCATCGATGGTACAAATGCCGGCGGCATCCTGCCCGCGGTGCTGCAGCACCGTTAACGCGTCATAGATCGACTGGTTTACTGGCATAAAACCGGTGATACCAACAATACCGCACATGTTGTCATTTCCTCATTAGCCGCACTCCCGATGGTGTCACCGGGGTAAAAAACTCGACGTGCTTTTCAGGTAATCAAAGAACCACCTGATGATGTAACTGAACTGGGGAATGAGTTGAGACTGTTGCCAGTCCGGGCTTTTGGAAAAGCCGGTGAATGTATCAAGGAAGAAGAGAATGGCGGATACAATCAGCACGCCACGCAACGCCCCGAAACAGACCCCCAACACCCTGTCGGTTCCCGACAAGCCGGTTTTCTCAACCAGCGAGCCGATCACGTAGTTCACGATGGCACCCACAATCAGAGTGGCAACGAATAACACCGCGATAGCGATACCGTTACGAACCAGTTCATCGTCAAAACCTGTGAACCAGACGGCAAGGTAGGCGTAGTAATGACTGGCGACAAAAAACGCGCATCCCCAGGTAACAAGAGATAAGGCTTCCCGGACAAACCCACGAATCAGGCTGACCAGAGCCGAAAAACCAACTACCGCAATAATGACGTAATCAATCCAGATCATGAACGCTTCCACTACAGTGCTTTTGCACCCCTGCATCCAGTTCGGGGCGCATTCTAACAGAAAAAGAAAACGTTTGCGTAGGGTTTTCCGGTTCTGCATCCATAAAAAGGGCGATGAAAAAATCTTTCGTCGCCCCGTTACCTGTCAGCTGGTTAACTCTCTGATATAAAATCATTTTTATGCCGTGCTTCGCTTTAAAAAAGCGATAAAGCTGCACCTGTTTCTGCCATCGGCGCAGCTTATCAACTTATCAGCGTGTGCTGTACGGCTTCACCACGCCGCCAAGGCCAGAGATACCCTGCAGCTCGCCCAGCGAACTCTGCAGTTTGGCTTTTGACGCATCCGGACCCACATAAATCCGGGTGATCTGCCCCTGCACTGGCGTAGCCGGTACCGTAAAGGCACGATAGCCCGAGAGACGCAGCTGCGCTACGATCTCGCTCACTTTCGCCGCATTCTTCAGGGCACCCAGCTGTACTACATAGGCCTGGCCGGCGGGTTCGCTCTGCTTCAGCGTCTCTGCGGGTTTAGGCTGCTCTGCCGGTTTACTCTGCTCGACCGGTTTTGGCTGTTCGACCGGTTTCGGCTTCGGCTGCTCTGGCGGCTTCGGTTTTGTCTGTTCTGCCGGCTTCGGCTTCGGCTGCTCTGCCGGTTTCTGCTGCGGCTTCGGCTGTACCTGCTGATGCACCGGCGGCGGCGTGACCACGCTCGGC
>NZ_MLFS01000031.1 GCF_002095485.1 Pantoea wallisii
TTCATGGCGACCGTGCAAAAGCCGGCACAAAATCCTGTATAGCCTGCCCGCCACAATGGCTCCGAATTCCTGTTTTACGGCTCAACATTGGCTGGCCTAAACCTCCGCTACGCTTACCGCTTCCTTCTGCTGTTTTTCAGCCAGTTAGCCCTGGCTAATTCCCGATTTATTGCCTGGCGGCAGATGGACTTTTTGACGATTTTTGATGTTATGACAGAGAGTTAGTGCCGGTTTTTCAGATAAAGATTATACTTGCCGAACCGGCCGATCCTGCATAATCGACCCCATGTATTCACTTCATGAAATGGAATAAATATGACCAAGCTTAAAGCAGTAATCCCGGTTGCGGGTCTCGGTATGCATATGCTCCCTGCGACTAAAGCCATTCCAAAGGAGATGCTGCCGATTGTCGATAAGCCGATGATCCAGTACATCGTGGATGAGTGCGTGGCAGCGGGTATCAAGGAGATTGTGCTGGTCACCCATGCTTCCAAAAATGCAGTGGAGAACCACTTCGACACCACCTACGAGCTGGAAGCGCTGCTTGAAGCGCGCGTAAAACGCCAGCTGCTGAGCGAAGTGCAGTCAATCTGCCCGCCAGGCGTGACCATCATGAACGTTCGCCAGGCTAACCCGCTCGGCCTGGGTCACTCCGTTCTGTGTGCACGTCCGATGATTGGCGATAACCCATTTGTAGTGGTACTGCCGGATGTGCTGCTGGATGACTCTACTGCGGACCATCTGCGTTACAACCTTGCCGCGATGGTAGCGCGTTTTGAAGAGACTGGTCGTTCACAGGTGCTGGCAAAACACATGCCGGGCGAAGACCTGACTGAATACGGTGTGATGACCACCGAACAGGCGCTCGATAACCCGGGCGACATCAGTGCCATCACCAACATTGTTGAAAAACCTGAAGCGGGCCAGCTGGATTCAGACCTGACTGCGGTAGGTCGTTATGTGCTGTCTGCGGATATCTGGCAAGAGCTGGAAAACACCGAGCCGGGCGCCTGGGGCCGTATCCAGCTGACCGATGCCATTGCTTCGCTCAGCAAAAAGAAACCGGTTGATGCACAATTGCTGACCGGTACCAGCTTCGACTGTGGTAAAAAAATGGGCTACATGCAGGCATTCGTCTCTTACGGTCTGCGTAACAACGCGCAGGGTCGTGATTTCCGCGAAGCTATTCAGAAAATCCTGGCGAAATAATCCATTCTCATGCCGCGCCGATTGCGCGGTTTAAAGGAGTACACATGGCTATTTTGGTAACGGGCGGAGCAGGGTACATTGGCTCCCATACGGTGCTGGCGTTGTTAGCGCGCGGCGACGACGTTGTAGTCCTGGATAACCTTTGCAATGCATCACGCGAATCCATCAATCGCGTGGAAAAACTGGCGGGTAAAAAAGCGGTGTTTGTTGAAGGTGACATCCGCGATCGCGCCTGCCTGCGTGACCTGTTCGCCAGCAACGATATCACTGCGGTGATCCACTTCGCCGCGCTGAAAGCCGTGGGTGAATCCACGCGCAAGCCGCTGGAGTACTACGAAAACAACGTGGCCGGCACCGTCGTGCTGCTGGAAGAGATGCGTGACGCGGGCGTCTGGAACTTTATCTTCAGCTCCTCCGCCACCGTATACGGTGCTGATGCGCCGGTTCCTTATGTGGAAACCACGCCCATTGGCGGCACGACCAGCCCGTACGGCACGTCCAAGCTGATGACGGAGTTCGTCATGCGCGACTTCGCCAAAGCTGAACCCAACTTCAAAGCCATTGCGCTGCGCTACTTCAACCCGGTTGGTGCACATGAGTCTGGCGAGATTGGCGAAGACCCTACCGGTATCCCAAATAACCTGCTGCCCTACATCGCGCAAGTTGCGATTGGCCGCCTGGAGAAGCTGGGCGTGTTTGGCGACGATTACGATACACCAGACGGCACTGCACAGCGCGACTACATCCATGTGGTTGACCTGGCGGAAGGGCACCTGAAGGCACTGGATCACCTGGCGAAGGTTGAAGGGTACAAAGCCTACAACCTCGGCGGCGGGGTAGGGTTCTCGGTACTGGAGATGATCAAGGCGTTTGAGAAGGCGTCCGGTAAGCCGATTCCGTTTGAGTTCAAGCCGCGCCGCGATGGCGATCTGCCAGCGTTCTGGGCAGATGCAAGCCTGGCGAACGAAGAGCTGGACTGGCGGGTGACGCGTGGAATTGACGCGATGATGCGCGACACGTGGAACTGGCAGAGCAAGAACCCGAAGGGGTTCAGATAACTAAATGGACCGGGTAGGTCTGAATAGTTATTCGAACTAATGAATGGGGCAACTAAGAGTTAGGACTAACTCTGCGGTTGTCCCATTTTGCGTTTAAGGTATTTAAACACCTTTAGTAGCAGAGTCCGAAGCAGAGTAACGCCCTATAATGAGTTGAAAGCTGTTTAATAAATAATCGCTTAAAACAATCTGAGCCAGTTTTTAATCAGCCACCAATCATTCTAACTCTTTAGCGCTTGTAACTCGTGATTCAACGTACGAGAATCATTATCACTTTTTTATGCTGCACCTTAACAAAGGGAATTTGTTAAATATCTTCTGTGCCTTTTGCCTGCTTTGTTAATCGCAAAAGCCTAAGAGTATTCTGGTAGCTGTAAGCCAGGGGCGGTAGCGTGGTCTTTTTTAGAATCTGCCATAAGAGACGAATAAGCGTGAAAATACTGGTTACGGGCGGTGCGGGTTTTATCGGTTCTGCAGTAGTGCGTCATATCATTACTGCTACGCAGGACTCTGTAGTCAATGTCGATAAACTGACCTATGCGGGTAATCTGGAGTCACTGGTTTCAGTCGCAGATTCAGAGCGTTACGCATTTGAGCAGGCTGACATCTGCGATGCGCAGGCCATAGCAGCAATATTTGCCAGACATCAGCCGGACGCAGTGATGCATCTGGCGGCAGAGAGTCATGTGGATCGCTCAATCACCGGGCCGGCAGCGTTTATTGAGACCAATATAGTCGGCACATACACATTACTGGAAGCTTCACGTCATTACTGGAACGCGCTAAGCGCAGATCGTAAAGCAGCTTTTCGATTTCATCACATTTCGACAGATGAAGTATATGGTGACCTGCCGCATCCGGACGAATGGAAACAGAGTGCTCCGCTGCCGCTATTCACTGAAACCACGCCTTATGCGCCAAGCAGCCCTTACTCTGCTTCTAAGGCATCCAGTGATCATCTGGTACGTGCGTGGCAACGCACTTATGGTCTGCCAGTACTGCTGACTAACTGCTCAAACAACTATGGTCCTTACCATTTTCCGGAAAAGCTTATCCCGCTAGTAATACTTAATGCGCTGGAAGGCAAAGCGCTGCCCGTATACGGGAAGGGCGATCAGATCCGTGACTGGCTCTATGTAGAAGATCATGCTCGCGCGCTGTATACAGTGGTTACCGCTGGTAAAGTTGGTGAGACCTACAATATCGGCGGGTATAACGAGATGAAAAATATCGATGTAGTACAGAAAATTTGTGAGTTGTTGGATCAGTTTGTACCTAAAGAGAATTCTTATAAGAATCAAATTACTTATGTTGCAGATAGACCCGGACATGATCGTCGTTATGCTATCAATGCCAGTAAAATTAGAAATGAACTGCAATGGAAACCAAAGGAAACATTTGAAAGCGGTATTACGGCAACGGTGAAGTGGTATTTAAAAAACATTGAGTGGTGCCAACGAGTACAAGATGGCAGCTATAAACGAGAAAGATTAGGGCTAAACAAATGAAGGGAATAATTCTCGCAGGTGGTTCCGGTTCGCGGCTCTACCCAATAACTCTAGGTATTTCCAAACAATTACTTCCTATTTACGATAAGCCGATGATTTACTATCCGTTATCAGTTCTGATGTTGGCGGGAATAAGAGATATTCTAATAATTACTACGCCAGAAGATAAGCAAAGCTTTATACGCTTACTAGGGGATGGGGAACAATTTGGCGTCAAGTTGACATATGAAGTACAACCCAGCCCGGATGGACTTGCCCAGGCATTTATAATTGGTGAGAAATTTATTGGCAAGGATTCGGTTTGCTTAGTGCTTGGCGATAATATATTTTTTGGGCAAGGGTTTAGCCCAAAATTAAAAAGCGTAGCAGAAAATAACTCTGGAGCAACTGTATTTGGATATCAGGTAATTGATCCAGAACGCTTTGGAGTGGTTGAATTCAATGAACAGAGTAAAGTGATTTCAATAGAAGAAAAACCAGTTAAACCAAAATCTCACTGGGCAATAACTGGCCTGTATTTTTACGATAACGATGTGGTTGAAATAGCTAAATCTATAAAACCTTCTCCGCGTGGAGAATTAGAAATCACTTCTATTAATGAAGAGTATTTGAAAAGAGGAAAGCTACAGGTTGAGCAACTTGGCAGAGGGTTTGCCTGGTTAGATACAGGTACTCACGATAGCCTAATTGAAGCTGGTACTTTTGTTGAAACGGTGCAAAAAAGACAAGGGATGATGGTTGCTTGTTTGGAAGAGATTGCATGGAATAATAAGTGGCTATCTAGTAAAGATTTAATGGTAATAGCACATAATTTGAAAAAAACAAGCTATGGTGAATATTTGATGAAAATTGTTAATGCTACCTTTTAATTAATAAATGGATAAAATTATGGATGATGCAAATAAAAATAATCACAGAAAAAAAGTTTCAATCATAACCGCCACATATAATTCAGAAAATTTTATTGAGCAAACATATAATAGTCTTCTTCAGCAGACATTGACTCAATGGGAGTGGATTATAACTGATGATTGTTCGACTGATTCAACGAAAAATATCATCGAACAAATTAAGCTTAAGGATAATAGAGTTAAAGTTTTTTACAATAGTGTTAATTCTGGGGCGGCAATAAGCAGGAATAAAAGCCTACAATATGCTAATGGGGAGTTCTTAGCATTTATTGACAGTGATGATCTTTGGCATGAAAGTAAGCTTGAGCGACAGATCAATTTCATGGGTAATAATATTGATTTTTCATTTACTGCTTTCGAAATTATGAATGAAAATTTAGAGCCAAAGAATCATTACATTGATAAAAAAGAATTAAGGCCTCTTAATTATAATGATATGTTGAAAAAAAAGGCTACATTAGGTTGTTCTACAGTAATGATTAGGAGAAGCACTTTTCCAAATTTACAAATGCCCTTACTACGTACCGGTCAGGATTATGCTACATGGCTTTTAATATTGAAAACAGGAACTAAAGCATATTTACTCCCGGAAGTACTAACTAAATATAGAATTGTAAGTAATTCAATATCAAGAAATAAGTTCAAAAAAGCATTAAGGCAATGGCAAATATACAGACGCGTTGAAAAAATTAATATATTTTCTTCCTGTTATTATTTTATGCACTACGCGTTTAAGGCTACATTTAGGTAAAAATATGGAAACTAGAATTCTCAACTTCAATGAGTTTGGTGATGATCGTGGTTGTTTAATTTCATTAGAGTCAATGAAGAACATTCCGTTCGAAATTGAAAGAGTTTACTATATCTATAAAACAAAATCTGAAGTGACTCGGGGCTATCATGCGCACCGTGATCTTAAACAAGTTGCAATTGCTCTTAGCGGATCATGCACATTTGTTCTTGATGATGGATTGAGTCGCAATGAGGTTATACTTGATGATCCGACCAAAGGACTATTGATATGCTCTATGATTTGGCGAGAAATGAAGCTTTTTTCTGATGATTGCATTCTTCTAGTTCTTGCAAATCACAATTATAATGAAGAAGATTATATCAGAGATTACTCCAGCTTTTTGAAAGAAGTGAGAAATATATGCAACTAAAAAGTAAGTCCATATTTTTAAAATTAGCAGATGTAGGGGATGCAGAATTTATATTGAATCTTCGCAAAAGTGAAAAATATAATAAATATCTTTCAAAGACAGAAGGTTGTCTAACTGAACAAATTAACTGGTTGAAAAATTATAAAATAAGAGAATCTTTGAATGAAGAATATTATTTTATAATATTTAGAGGTGCTGATAACGAAAAAATCGGCACAGTAAGGCTTTATGATTTTAAAGAAAGTCCTTTATCTTTTTGTTGGGGAAGTTGGATCTTGAATGAAAAGAAAACGATCTCTTCAGCGATTGAAAGTGCCCTTTTGATTTATCAATTTGCTTTTGATTGTAAGGGGTTCGAGCAATCGCATTTCGACGTAAGAAATGATAATCACAAGGTAATTGATTTCCATAAAAAACTTGGTGCGCAAGAAGTATCAAAAAATGAGTTAAATACATATTTTACTTTTAGTAAAAATACTTATCAAAGAATATATGCAAGCTACAGTAAATTTTTGGAGGTAAAATGATCGAGTTCTTAGATTTGAAAAGATTAAATAAAAGATATGAGAGTGAACTTAGTGAAGCTTGTAATAGAGTTATTAGTTCAGGTTGGTATATACAAGGAAGTGAGCTTGAAAAATTTGAAAGAGAATTTGCTTCTTTTTGTGGAGTCAAATACGCCATTGGTGTTGCAAATGGCCTGGACGCATTATCATTAGTTCTAAGAGCATGGAAAGAACAAGGTAAACTTAAGGATAATGATAAAGTTCTTGTGCCAGCAAACACTTATATCGCTTCGGTAATTGCGATTACACAAAATAATTTAATTCCTGTGTTCGTTGAGCCGGATGAAGATAGTTATAACATATCAATTGAAAACATAATTAAATCGTTTGATAGAGATGTTAAGGCTATCTTGGCAGTTCATTTGTATGGGAAAATTGCCCTATGGATGAAATAATGGAGTTTGCTCATGACAATGATCTACTTGTCCTTGAAGATTCTGCACAGGCTCATGGCGCCAGTATCAATGGCATTAAAGCCGGAGCTTGGGGGCACGCTTCAGGTTTTAGCTTTTACCCTGGAAAAAACTTGGGTGCTTTAGGCGATGCAGGTGCTATTACTACCAATGATGAGCAGCTATATACAATTTTAAAAGTTTTGAGGAATTATGGCTCAGCTGTAAAATACGAAAATTCCTACGCTGGTTATAATAGTCGGCTTGATGAAATTCAAGCAGCGATGCTTTGTGTTAAACTGCCATTTTTGAATGAAGAAATAAATATTAGAAGAGAGATAGCAAAAGAATTTATTTTAAAAATTGAAAATCCTCTGATAAAACTACCGAAGTATAATGATGAAAATGAGCATGTTTGGCATTTATTTGTAATAAGGACAGATAAAAGAACTGAATTAAAAGATTTTTTATTAAAAAACGGGGTTCAAACCCTTGTTCACTACCCAATTCCTCCACATAAGCAAAAAGCATATCTTAAATATAATCATCTTAGCATGCCTATAACTGAAAAAATTCATCAGGAAGTATTATCACTACCAATGGATCCTAATCTAACAAAAAACGACATTGATAAGATTATAAAGTTAGTTAATGAGTTTCACCTATGAAGAAAATGCTGCGCGTCACTATTTCAACCGCTGTGCTAACCTTTTATCGCATTTTAAGTAGTTTTATTATTGCAAAAGCTGTTGCTGTTTACACAGGGCCTGCTGGAATTGCGATGCTTGGTCAGATTCAAAGTTTCTTTATTTCTTTAAATGGTATTGCAATATCTCCAGTCGGTAATGGTATTGTTAGGTACACATCTGAAAATCTAGGATCTGACATTAATAAGTGCTCAAACTGGTGGCGCGCGGCAATTTCTTGTTCATTGGTTTTTTTTATGTTCTTGTTACCACTTACCTTGTTTTTCAAAAATGAAATTTCAGGATTTCTTTTTCAAGAGGAAAGTTATGATTGGCTTATTTTACTATGTTGCTCTTTATTGCCTTTGTCGATAATTAACACGGCGTTCATTTCCGTAATCAATGGGCAACAGCAATATAGAAAATATATAGCAATTGGATTTATATCAATTACTTTTTCAACGTTGTTTGTTTTATATTTGGTTTATAAATTCCAGTTAACGGGAGCCTTGATTGCTGCCGTGATAAATACATCAATTTCTGGTCTTGTCGTTTTAATAATTTCATGTAAAGAGAGATGGTTTAGGATAAAGTATTGGCTAGGAGTTACAGAGTGGTCATATTTTAAAGATATAATTAAGTATATCTTAATGGCCATAACATCTGCTATTGCTCCACCGTTAGCCTTAATATTTGTTCGGAAGATTTTAGTGGCTCATACTGGCTGGGGTATTGCCGGGCAATGGCAAGCAGTATGGAAAGTTTCAGAAGTTTATTTGTCAATAGTAACATTAGCATTAAGTACCTATTATTTACCACAATTATCCAAACTTAAAACGGCAGAGGAAATAAGGAAAGAAATTAATAATGCCACTAAAGTGATTTTACCAACTGTAATAATACTTGCCTTATGTGTTTATTTTATGCGAGATGTTATTTTAAGGCTTTTATTTACTGATGATTTTACTCAAGCAAGAGATCTTTTTGCCGTGCAATTAGTAGGTGATGTTATAAAAATAACTGCATGGCTATATGCATTTCCTATGTTAGCAAAAGGAGCTATGAAGTGGTTCGTTTCTTCTGAAATACTTTTTTCTCTCTCATTTGTGTTGTTAAGTTTTTGGTTGGTATACTATTTCAATGTTCAGGGCGCAAATTGGGCATACCTTATTAATTACTGTGCATACTTTTTATTTGTTTTTTTAAACTTAGATAGAATCATTGGTCTGAAAAATGAATGATATAATATCAGTTATGGTGGTCACTTTTAACTCTGAGAACACTATTCTAGATACACTTGATAGCATTTTAAAGCAATCCATAGGACCAGGAAGGATTGATTTAGTCATATCAGATGACTGCTCACAAGATTTCACATTTGAAGTCACTAACAGCTGGCTTCGGATGAATGGCAAAAAATTTTATTCTTACAAGCTTTTGACAAAGGATAAAAATTGTGGTGTTAGTGCTAATTGTAATTCGGGTTGGAAAGCTTGTTCTGGAGAATGGATAAAAAGTATAGGTGGTGACGATTTGTTGGAGAAAGACTGCCTTCAAAAGTTCTTAAACTATGTGAAAAACGATCAAGAATGCAGTATAGTTTTCTCAAAAATGCAATGGTTTGGACGGATTAATAAAATAACACCTGAACCATTTAATATGCCTTTCTTTGATTTATCTGCACAAAAACAATATCAATACCTTATGTTCAGGAGTTTTAATATAGCGCCTACTTCATTTATTAAACGTCATATTCTTGAATCTGTAGGTTATGCTGATGAGGATTTTAGGCTCATTGAAGATTTGCCATTATGGCTAAAGTTCACTTCATTAGGATACAAATTATATTTTCTACCAGAAGTAACTGTAAAATATAGGGTTCAAAATTCTACATCTAAACATTCCACAAGATATATTAATACTGCTTTTTTACAAGAATTAATAATTATTGATTCTGCATTTAAATTGTCAAAATTACCATCTATCAAGCTTAAACTTTTCAAAATTGATACATTAATCTTATTGTATGGAAAAAAAATTATAACTAAAATTACGCGGAATCGAGTAAGCTGGTTATCAAAAATTCTTGACATTATTCATTTTATACTAAGACCTTTTTATTTTTTTTGGAAGTTACGCAGAATTTATGTAAATAAAAAATCTTTGTTTATTAAAAAATAGGAAGGTAAGCGATGATGTTTTTATTATTTATTTCGACATGCCTGCTCGCTTTCTATATAGATCTAAAGTTATGGAGAACATTTACTCCCACAATAATCACTTATTCAGGAGTTTTCTTAATCATATTATCGCACTGGTTCCTTGGTCCAGTACTGGGGTTTATAAATATTGATGAATCTGTTTATCTTTATTTAGTTTCATTCATTGTTATAAGTATTATTTCTAGCGTAGTAAGTTATATTCTTTATCCACGTTTGCAATTCAAAGAAAATAGTAATAATGGTAAAGATACATTTTATAATGACAAAGAGAATAGAGTTGTAGTTTTATTTGGTTTTCTTATCGCTTGCGTATGCATTTTTTATGTTGCCAAGTCATGGTTAACATTAGGATCTTTAGTAAGTGAGGAGTTTGAAGGCCTGCTGACTTATGGCATAGCAGGTCATTCATTTGCATTATTGGTTGCCACATTACCTTTCCTCTTTAAAGCGTTCAGGAAAAATAAAAATATTTTAGTTTTGCTCTTGGTATTGCTGGTATATTTTTTATTATTTATGAAGCAAGTTAAATATTGGGTCATGATACCTTTGGTTTGGATGATATGGTATTCGATACGTACAGGTTTTTTTAAAGTTAACATTTTCAAGACGATTTTTTTGTGCATTTTTGTGGCTTTAACTTTGTTTGTTTTGTTTTTTTTGGTTTATTTCATGAAGGTTGTACTGAGTTCTCAAGGTAGTGATGTTGATTATTCAAGATTGGTTTATGATATAACCATTCATTTTTTCGGTTATCTTTTTTCTGGAGTGTTAACATTTTCTTCTTATATTGAACAGGGAATGTTTTCATCTCTAAAGATAAATGATGTTTGGGGATTGTTTTCAGGTCCCTTAAATGTAATCAATGTGCTCACGTCTAATGACTTATTGTCTTTAAATATAACAAGGCCTTTTGTTACCTTAAATCCAGGAACGTCTACCGTAGGAAATGTTCCTACCTTATGGGGAACGATGTTAATTGCTGGCGGTTATATAGGGTTTGTCATTTATTTCTTTATTATGCTATTTATGTACTTTCTGCAATGGTGCTCCGACTATTCTAAGCTTGCATTAATAAATTATACGTTTTTATCTTCCTTCCTCTTTTTTAGCTGGTTCGATTACTATTATTACCTGTTGATGCCATTTGAAGTGGCCGTTTTTATATGTATGCTATATATTATTTTCGAGGTGAAATTTTTTAATGCCATAGTATTTAGGGCTCCGGAGGGTAAAAGTGTTATTTAGAAAAAAGGTAGTTATGATTTTATCATCGATATTCCTCTCATCCAAATACCTTTGCTTGGCATTTTTGTCTAATAAAAATATTATGCAATCTAATAGCGGGTTTGTTATATCACTAACAAGCTATGGCCGCCGAGTTAAATATGTTTGTTTAACTATCGAAAGCTTGCTTCATCAAAAAGATATAAAGCCTGAAAAAATTGTACTGTGGCTATATAAGCGCGATAAGCCATATGGAATCGCTCATTTCCTTCTTAAAAGACAAGTAAATAGAGGTTTGAAAATTGTATATTTAGATGATGATTATAAATCTTACAAAAAACTCTCTTATTTTCAAGATATTGAAGGTTCGCATGAATATGTTGTTACAGTTGATGATGATATCATTTATCCCATTAAATGGTTGAAGGGATTTTTTGATTGCACAAAAAAAAATCCGAATGCTATTTATTGTTATAGAGGTCGCATTATAAATTTTGATAGTAAAGATAATGTGACTTCATACAATTCATGGCGTTTAGCGAATAAAAAAAATCTAACTAATAATTTTTTATTGCCAACTGGTGTGTCGGGTGTATGTTACCCAGTTCGAGCTCTGGATGAAAGAGTAAAAGATTTCAAATCTATTAGTTCGATATGCCCTTATGGAGATGATATTTGGTATAAAATGATTACCCTTACTAATAATTTTTATTCTGAGTTAGTTGATGCTGAGAGCATACATTTTACTCCTATAATCACAGGTTTTGGAAAAGGCCTTGAAAAAATCAATGTACAGTCGGATTTTAACACAAAGCAATTTGTTGAATCGATGGTGCATTTTAACGTAAACAAGCAAGATTTTATGTAATAATTCTTAATTGCTCGAACTGCTAAAATAGCTTGCGCAATTGTGGTGTATTATCTCTTAGGCTAGGTTATTATCACATGACCTCTTCATTTAGTTATCCAGAGTGAATATCTTCAAAAGGAGTATGTAATGTCTAAACAGCAGATTGGTGTTGTAGGTATGGCGGTCATGGGCCGTAATTTGGCTCTGAATATTGAGAGTCGCGGTTATACTGTTTCTATTTTCAACCGCTCACGTGAAAAGACTGATGAAGTTATTGCTGAGAACACGGGCAAGAAACTCGCCCCTTTTTACACCGTTGAAGAGTTCGTTGAGTCACTGGAAAAGCCACGCCGTATTCTGCTAATGGTCCAGGCAGGTGAAGCGACAGACAAAACCATCGCATCCCTTACGCCCCACCTTGATAAAGGTGACATCCTCATCGATGGCGGAAACACATTCTACAAAGATACGATCCGCCGTAATAAAGAGCTCTCAGATCAAGGCTTCAACTTTATCGGCACCGGTGTATCAGGTGGTGAAGAGGGTGCACTGAAAGGTCCATCTATCATGCCTGGCGGCCAGAAAGAGGCGTATGAGCTGGTTGCGCCAATTCTGGATAAAATTGCTGCACGTGCAGAAGATGGCGAAGCCTGTGTTGCCTACATTGGTCCAAACGGTGCTGGACACTATGTGAAGATGGTGCACAACGGTATTGAGTACGGCGACATGCAGCTGATTGCGGAAGCGTATGCACTGCTTAAAGGCGCACTGGGTCTGAACAATGAAGAGCTGGCGGAAACCTTTACCGAGTGGAACAACGGCGAGCTGAGCAGCTACCTGATTGACATCACCAAAGATATCTTCACTAAGAAAGATGAAGAGGGTAACTATCTGGTAGATGTGATCCTGGACGAAGCCGCCAACAAAGGTACCGGTAAGTGGACCAGCCAGAGCTCTTTGGATCTGGGTGAACCGCTGTCTCTGATTACTGAGTCTGTGTTTGCACGTTATCTCTCTTCCCTGAAGTCACAGCGTGTTGCAGCATCTAAAGTATTGAGCGGCCCTCAAGCGCAGGCCTTCAGCGGTAATAAGGCTGAGTTCATTGAGAAAGTGCGTCGTGCACTGTATCTGGGCAAAATCGTCTCATACGCGCAAGGCTTCTCTCAGCTGCGCGCAGCATCAGAAGAGAATAACTGGGATCTGCACTACGGTGAGATCGCGAAGATCTTCCGCGCAGGCTGCATCATTCGTGCGCAGTTCCTGCAGAAGATCACGGATGCGTACGCAACAGACGCAAACATTGCTAACCTGCTGCTGGATCCCTACTTCAAGAACATTGCCGATGAATATCAGCAGGCACTGCGTGATGTGGTGTCTTACGCCATTCAGAACGGTATCCCAACACCTACTTTCTCTGCGGCTATCGCTTACTATGACAGCTACCGCTCAGAAGTCCTGCCTGCTAACCTGATTCAGGCGCAGCGTGACTACTTCGGTGCGCATACTTATAAGCGTATTGATAAAGATGGTGTATTCCACACTGAGTGGCTTGATTAACTTTTTAATTGGCCTCTGGTTAGCAGAGGCCTAAATAGATTTCATCGTTTAAATTTTACCATTACAAATTGTTAAAGCGTTTGGAGTGTATTGCTTTGGCTAAAATTATTTCATCCCACAATCAACCAAGTCCATCGCTAATAATTTCAATGTTATGGCGCGGTAAAAATGTTATCATTTCCACTGTTTTTTTATTTTTAGTTATTGGAGGGGGGTATCTTATTTTTGCTAATGAACGATGGGTCTCTAAAGCTACTATTACATATCCATCATCTGGGCAAATAGCTAACTATAATGCTATATTAAGCATTGTATATGCTGATGATTTTTCAGATAAACCTTCAATAAATGATTTGCAACATCAAGTGTTCAATAGATTTTCTTCTTCTCTTAATGCGTTATCATCTTCGCTAGCAGCTTTGGAAGAACCTTTGACATTGCGGGTCGATGCAATTAATAAAGGGAGTGATGATTTTCTAAGTGTATCTTTCATAAGTTCATCTGCTAAAAAGTCGCAAGAAGAATTATTGAAATATTTAAATAAGGTTAATAATGAAGTCATTAAAGAAATTGGCGATGATATCACCTATAATGTGGGCGTTAAAACCAATTCCTTAAAAAATACAGTGGCTTTAAACGAACAAATCGCTATCGACAAAAAGAACTTGCGTTTAGATGTTATAAATCAAGCACTCAAAATCGCTAATGCTACTGGTCAAAATAAGTCGCCTTTAAATCAAGCTGAATATTTATCTGATGATACGCTTTATCTTTTGGGGAGTGATGCTTTACGATCAATGATCGCGAATGAGACGACTAAACCATTAGCTTATGATGATAGCTATTACAATGCTAAAAGAGCTCTATTAGGAGTTACTCATTTGAAAATAAATATGGATAACGTTAAAACATTTAGGTTCATAAGTAATCCTGATCTTCCTTTGAAAAGAATTAGCCCCCAGAAATCACTCGTTGTGATTTTGTCCATTATTCTAGGATTTATAGTTGGGTGCGTGATTGTCTTGTTAAAAGGCTTTTCAATAAAAAAACAATATTAAAATAATGAAAGCTGCCACTAATTTACGTGGCAGCCAAAAAGTTTACACCACCAACAACTCCCCGCGTCTCCCCGCATTTTCCCCCGCCAGCCTCACCACCAGCATTCCCGCCGTCACAAACTTCGTCAGGTTCCTGGCATAGAGCACCCCACCAAACTCGGCGACCAGCGGCGTGACGTAGTCGTTAATCGGGTCAACGATCTCCGCGACTACTTCGCCCGCCTTGATCCACTCACCCAACTTACGACGGTTCAGCAGCAGTCCGGAGTGCGGTGCATGGATGTATTCGCAGCCTGCAAGCTGCGTTGGCGGATGAATCAGGGCAGGGGAGTGGCCAATATCTCCGGCAATATACCCGCCTTCAATCAGCGCATTGATAATCGCATCCGCATCCTTCTCCGCCTGTTCAGGCGAAACATCGGACACACCGCGCAGCTCCAGCGTTACCGGCAGCAGGCCGCGCGGCATCGGAAACTCTTTGCCGTAACGTTCTGCCAGCGTCAGCCACGGCTCGCAGCAGGCTTCATCGAAAGGTTCACCACCGGAGATCTGCGCCAGCAGCTGTACGTGGCTGCCCAGCCAACGGGCCAGCGGTTCGATATCCGGCCAGGCGTGCGGCGTGGTGTAGAGGTGCGGCAGCGCATCCCAGTCGCAGTGCAGGTCAATCATCAGGTCCGCCTGGCTTGCCATACGCATCAGCGTGAAGCGCTGCGCTTCCAGCTCGGTTTTGGCAATGCTGTCGCGATAGTAGCGATCGATGGCATCACGTATCAGGCGCTTGTTTTCATATTCACTCTGCGTCAGTGACCCGCTCAGCTCTGCGGCCAGCGTTTCACCCAGCGCCGGGAAGCGGCGGTTAAAATCCTGTCCAGAGAGAGTATGAAAACGCCCGAGGTGCGTACCGTGCCAGTGCTGGCCAAGCGCTAACGGATTCGCGACCGGTACCAGGATGATCTTGGATCTCAGCTGTCCGGCTGACTCCAGCGCCAGCAGCTTCTGCTTCAGATACCAGGCTACGGCCATGCCCGGCAGCTCATCGCCGTGCAGTGCCGCCTGGATATAGACGCGCTGCTGCGCATCGGTGCCGAAGTGAAAACTGACAATTTCGCGTTGGGTGCCCAGCGTTGCGCTAAGCAGAGGATGATGTTGTTGTTGCATAACGCTGTCGATGTCCTGTAGCTACGGCACGCTCATCGTCGCGCCTGGAAATGATGAAGGAATTATAGTTGTCGTTGAATAAGGGCGACAATTTTGCCGCCCCCTGGCTTACTGCTGAATAGAGATATCGGTGGCGAAGTACTTTTTCTGTAACGTGTCGAAGGTGCCGTTCTTCTTAATCTCCGCGAAGGCGTTATCCAGCGCGGTTTTCAGCTCGGCATCGCCTTTACGCAGGCCGATGGCGGTACCCGGACCGATAATCGGGTCCTGCACAATCGGGCCGGCCAGCTCAAAATCTTTCCCCTGCGGATGCTTCAGGAAACCGTTCGCAGCCTGCGCAGCATCGGTAAACACCACATCCAGACGGCCGGAGATCAGGTCGCTCTCAACCTGCGCCTGGTCGCCATACGGCACTACCTGCACACCGTGCGGCTGCCACTTCGCCAGCGCATAACGCTCCTGCACGGTACCCTGTTCCACGCCAACGGTTTTGCCCTTCAGCGATTCAGCGGTCGGCAGCAGGCCAGAGCCTTTACGCGCAATCAGCTGAGTATGGGTGTCATACAGTGGCACGGTGAATTCGATCTGCTTCAGGCGCTCTTCGGTAATGCCCATATCCGACAGGATGGCGTCAAACTTACGCGCTTTCAGCGCCGGGATCATGCCGTCGAACTGGCTCTCCACCCAGACGCATTTGGCCTGCATCTGCGCGCACAGCGCGTTGCCCAGGTCGATATCAAAACCCACCAGCTTGCCCTGTGGCGTTTTGGATTCGAAAGGAGGATAGGTGGGATCAACGGCAAAACGCACCTGGTCAATTTTTGCCTGAACGCCAAAAGCGCAGCCTGCCAGCACGGCGAATGCCAGCGTCTGGCGCAGGCGGGCAGTGAAACGGGAACTTGCCATAATATCGGTCTTCTTTTCGTGATGTGGAGTGACCGAGATTACCGCTCAGGGCTGCCCAAGGCAATTAGAGGATTATTTTCATGACGTTACCATTATGCAGCCGCTGGTAATCGTGAATATTCAGCACCACGGATCGCTCCAGCAGGCCGGCATTAAACGCAATTTCGTCATAGCGTTCAAACAGCAGCGGATCGATCACCAGCCGTAAATCTTCATGAAAGCTAAACGGGGGGATCGCGCCAAATACGCAGCCGGTCAGCGCGTCCACTTCCGCCGGCGAGGCCAGCGAGGCACGACGTCCACCCACGGCAGCCGCCACTTTACTCAGGTCCGCCTGTCGATCGGCCGGCAGCACTGCCAGTACATGTTGTTTTATACCGTTGCCTTTCACATGGCACACCAGCGCTTTCGCACCCTGGCCCACCTCGGTACCGCGCAGTGCCGCCACCGCTTCACACTTCCCGGTCGCTTCATGCTCCAGCAGGCGATAACGCGCGCCGTGCTCGTCGAGCAGGGCGATAAGTTTTTCATGGGTGGTCATGGGATGCGTCCTGTTGAGCCAGCTGCGCAAGCAGCATTTGTCGCATGTGAGACTGTTGTGGCAACAAACCAATTTCCAGCCCCAGCGGCCTGAAAGCGCGATTCAGCATACTCAGAGTCACGCTCTCTTTATCCTGTTCGATATCTGATAGGGTACGTCGGCTGATGCCAGCCAGCGCTGCATAGCGATCCTGTGAAAACCCCAGCACCTGCTTGCGGAGTTGCATGAGTAACTGGCCGTGGCCGGCTTTTTCTTCAATCGACTGACGTAACAACGCCAGTAATAACGCTTCACGTTCAAACGGCGTCATGCTTTTCATCATAATTTCCACCCCATGATGCGCTCATCCAGAAAATTGAAGCCGATGCCAGGCATTTCGAGGATTGACGTGGGAACACCGCGTTGCGCCAGGCGCGCCTTAAGGCCGATTAGCTTTTGCGTTAGCGTACGCAGTTCATCCAGTAATTTTTTTTCAGAGACCAGATGGCTCAGGTGTTGTGCAATCAGATGCCAGTTGTAATGACCGCCTTCCTCATACGGTGAGCCCCATTGTGTGGTGCGAACCACACCTTCAGGATCGGCTTTCATGGGCGCAAAGTCGTACACGGGGGCAAGCCACATGCCGCTGGTTTTTTTCAGAATAGCGCTGTTACGCCCATGGTTATCAGAGTTGCCAAAGGCAATGTTCAGCATGTCGCGTTTAACCCATTCAATGATCAATGCTTCGCGTTCAGCCTCGGGCAAATTCAACTTCTCTGTCAGGCAGTGAATGATGTCGTAATGGTTGAGATAGCTTCCCGGTGCTTTTTGCATCAGCGAGTAGACGGATTCCAGTCCATACAGCACTTTTCTGTTTTCAACGAACGCAATATCAAATCGTGGTAACCATAGCGAGGGGTAACGAGTGCCTTCGCACAACAGCATTTGCCGGGTATCAATAGTGTCAATGCCCAACGCCTGAAGTTCATGATAGAAGTGATACTCGGCGCGCAGGATATCGCAATCAATCGGACTGCGAGCACCACGCGGATATTTAACCAGATAAGGCGTATCCTGATTCATTGGATCGTCCTGCCAGGTATCTATCCACACTTCCTGCTGTGCATTCCGGCGTAACAATAGTTTTGGCGCTTTCCCACCTGCACCGGTTGCACCACCGCTGGCCGCGCCCATCTGCTGTGCGTATTCAAGAAAATCACTGTCGCGCTCAATGGCCCATTCTGCCGAAAAACGTCGGGTTGGCAGCGTGCTATTCGCAGGAAGCTGTGGCAAGGACTCTTTAATACGCAGATTCCCCACGGGGGCGATGGTACCTGCTTTCAATAGCGCGTAATCCTGCTCACCTGCGGATTTACCCTGCAGGCCCAGTTGGCTGATCCAATAACGACGGCTGGCACCGGCCGGAATGATGTCATCCAGAAACCCAAACCAGGGCTGCGCAAAATGGCTACCAATCAGCATGACAGGATAGTTCAGGCTACAACTGGCAATATCATTGCGGTCGAGGTGTTCTACTGCATAGGTAAAGTCATAAGCCAGCAGTGCTTCACTGTCACGGCCACGCTGGGGAACTTTAACGTCGAGCAGGGCGGCATCATGCCAGGTTCCATCAAGGTAGAGTTGTAAGGTCAGCACGGCCAGGCCTCATTGAGCAGTATATTGCTCAATATTAGCTGGATTTGCTTATTTTGAGAAGGATGCTGCTCAAAATCGTTCTTAATCACTCATTTTGAGCAGCATATTGCACAAGCAGTTACTTATGACGTGCACGCAGGTTGTTAATAATCGTACTCAAATCAAGATCCTGATCCTGCAGCAGTACCATCAGGTGATACAGCAGATCCGATGCCTCATTGGTCAGCTCATGGCGATCGTTCACCGTCGCGGCCAACGCGGTTTCGACACCCTCTTCGCCCACCTTCTGTGCAATGCGCTTCGTGCCGCTGGCGTACAGCTTCGCGGTATAGGAGCTCTCCGGATCGGCACTCTTACGCGATGCCAGCAGCTGCTCCAGCTGGTAGAGGAAGGTCCAGTCCGGCGCCGTCGGTGAGAAGCAGCTTGACGTGCCAAGGTGGCAGGTTGGGCCAATCGGATTGGCCAGCACCAGCAGCGTATCGTTATCACAGTCCGGCGTAATGCTGGCGACCTGCAGGAAGTGGCCGGAGGTTTCACCTTTGGTCCACAGGCGGTTTTTGGTGCGCGAGAAGAAGGTGACGTTACCTTCAGCGAGGGTTTTTTGCAGCGCCTCCTCGTTCATATAGCCGTGCATCAGCACTTCGCCGGAGACGTTATGCTGGACAATCACAGGCATCATGCCCGCGGTTTTAGCCCAATCCAGTTTGGCCAGTTGTTCTGCAGTTAACACGCGCGAATCTCCACACCGTTGTCGATCAGGAAGTTTTTCAACTCGCCGATATTGATAATTTGTTTGTGAAACACCGATGCCGCCAGCGCGCCATCAACGTTGGCCTGTTCGAAAGCCTCCAGGAAGTGCGGCATGGTGCCGGCACCGCCGGAAGCGATAAGGGGCACGTTACATACGTCACGCACTTTTTTCAGCTGCACCAGATCATAGCCGTTACGCACGCCATCCTGGTTCATCATATTCAGTACGATTTCGCCGGCACCCAGCTTCTGCACTTCCTGCACCCAGTCGAGGGTTTCCCACTGCGTAACACGGGTGCGCGCTTCGTCGCCGGTGTACTGATTAACGTGATATTTGCCGCTGGCTTCATCGAACCAGGTATCAATGCCCACCACAATACACTGCACGCCAAAGCGATCGGCCAGACGGGTGATCAGCGTCGGGTCAGCCAGCGCAGGGGAGTTGATGGAGATCTTGTCAGCGCCAAACTGCAGAATGCGCGCCGCATCCTCTTCGCTTTTGATGCCGCCCGCTACGCAGAAGGGGATGTCGATCACCTCCGCCACGCGTGAAACCCAGCTTTTGTCCACTACGCGACCATCCGAAGAGGCGGTGATATCGTAGAACACCAGCTCATCTGCGCCCTCCTGCGCATAGCGCTGCGCCAGTGGGACGATGTCGCCGATGATCTCGTGATTGCGGAACTGCACGCCTTTGACGACCTGGCCGTCACGCACATCAAGACAGGGAATTATCCGTTTTGCCAGCATGCAATTGCCTCCGCAACCGTGAATTTATCTTCCAGCAGGGCACGACCAACAATCACGCCCTGCGCACCGCTGCCGCGTAGCGCGGCGATATCATCCAGCGAGCCGATACCGCCAGAACTCTGAAACGCGATATCCGGGAAGGCCGCTGACACTTCCTGATACAGCGCCACGTTGGAGCCGCTCAGCGTGCCGTCACGTGAAATATCGGTGCACAGCACGTGTTTCAGGCCGACCGGCTGATACCAGCCAATCACCTCTTCCAGCGTTACGCCGGCCGCTTCCTGCCAGCCGCTGATCGCCACCTCTTTGCGGTTCGCGGCATCAATGCGCACATCCAGCGCCAGCACGATGGCATCGGCCCCAAACTCGCTGAACCAGCTTTTCACCTCTTCCGGCTGCTTAACTGCAGTGGAGCCCACCACCACGCGCGTGGCACCGGCTGCCAGCAACGCGGCGACGTCATCACGGTTGCGGATACCGCCGCCAACCTGTACCGGCACGCTAACGCCGCGCAGCAGGGTAGTGAGCAGAGGGATCTGGCGCTGAGCCGGATCTTTCGCTCCGGTTAAATCCACCAGGTGCAGCACTTCGGCGCCCTGGCGTTCATAGTCCTGCAGGCGCGGCAGCGGATCGCTACCGTAGTCGCGCTGCTGGCCGTAGTCGCCCTGATGCAGGCGCACCACTTTGCCGTCGATCAAATCTAATGCGGGGATAATCATCACATCTCCAGGAAGTTTTTCAGCAGCTGCGCACCGGCTTTGCCTGAGCGCTCCGGGTGGAACTGCACGCCGAAGAAGTTATCTCTCTGCAGGGCCGCGGTGAAGGGCAGGCCGTAATCGCACTGCGCGATGGTGGCGGCATTCACCGGCATGGCGTAGCTGTGCACAAAGTAGAAGTAGCTGCCGTCCGGAATATCGCGGAACAGATGGTGGCCCGCTTTGGCGGTGATCTGGTTCCAGCCCATGTGTGGCAGCGGTAGCCCTTGCGTATCCATCAGCGTGACCGGCACATCCACGATGCCCAGCGTGCTGACGCCGCCGTTCTCATCGCTGCCGCGTCCCAGCAACTGCATGCCCAGGCAGATGCCCAGCACCGGCTGGGTGCAGGCTTTAACCAGCTCAATCAGCTCGCGCTCCTGCAACTGGTTCATTGCCGCCTGCGCCGTGCCCACGCCTGGCAGCAGGAGCTTATCGGCGCGCAGCACCACATCCGGGTCGCGGCTTACTTCTGGCGTATAGCAAGGCGCTCAATCGCCCAACGGACCGAAGAGAGGTTGGCGCAGCCGGTATCAAGGATCACCACGTTCATCACAGCACTCCTTTCGAGCTCGGCAGGGTGTTGCCCTCAACGCGAATCGCCTGGCGCAGCGTGCGGCCAAAGGCTTTAAACAGGCTCTCCACGCGGTGGTGATCGTTACGGCCTTTGGTTTTCAGGTGCAGCGTACTCATCATGGCGTAGGAGAGGGAGCGGAAGAAGTGCTCGACCATCTCAGTGCTGAGGTCGCCCACGCGCTGATAGCTGAACTCCGCTTTGTACTCCAGGTGCGGGCGGCCGGAGATATCCAGCGCGCAGCGCGCCAGGCACTCATCCATCGGCAGCACAAAACCAAAACGGCCGATGCCGCGCTTGTCGCCCAGCGCCTTGAGCAACGCCTCGCCCAGCGCAAGACCGGTATCTTCCACGGTGTGGTGATCGTCAATATAGAGATCGCCTTTCACGTCGATGTTCATGCGGAAGCCGCCGTGCACCGCAATCTGATCCAGCATGTGGTCAAAGAAGCCAACGCCGGTGTTGATTTTGCTGCTGCCTTCGCGATCCAGCCACACTTCCACTTTGATCTGCGTCTCTTTGGTGTTGCGGTTCACCAGCGCATAGCGATCGCGTTTGGTCAACTGCGCCTGAATCGCGTCCCACTCCAGCCCTTCGGCACCATAGCGCAGACCCTGGATGCCCATGTTCTCCGCCAGCTGGATATCAGTGAGGCGATCGCCAATCACGTAGCTGTTAGCGGTATCCAGCGCGCCCTCTGCCAGCCAGGCTTCGACCATTTTGGTTTTCGGCTTGCGGCAGTCGCAGTGGTCTTCCGGCTTATGCGGGCAGATCAGGATGTCGCTGAAGTTTACGCCCTGCGAAGTCAGAATCTGCATCATCAGGTTATGCGGGCCGTCAAAATCGGCCTGTGGGAAGCTGTCAGTGCCCAGGCCATCCTGATTGGTGATCATCACCAGCTGGTAACCCGCAGCCTGCAACGCCAGCAGCGCCGGGATAGCGTTTTTCTCAAACGCCAGCTTCTCCATGCGATCCACCTGAAAATCGCTTGGCGGTTCAGAGATGATCGTGCCGTCGCGGTCGATAAAAAGGGTCTTCTGACTCATGCTTGCTCCAGAGATAAGGCTTGCAGCGCGGCGATCAGGCGCTCGCACTCTTTACGGGTGCCGATGGAGATGCGCAGGCATCCCGCAAGGCCGGGGTTTTTATTTTGGTCGCGCAGAATAATGCCTTGATCCCACAGCGTTTTAAACACTTTTGGCGAATCGCTGAAGCGCGCAAGGATATAGTTGGTCTCGCTCGGGAACACCTGCTGCACCACGCCTAGCGGCGGTAGCTGCTCACATAGCCAGGCGCGGTTGGCGTTGAGTTCCGCCACGTGCTGGCGCATCAGCGCTATGCCTTGCTCGCTCAGCGCCTGGCCTGCCACATCGGCCACCGGCGTGGCCAGCGGATAGGGCGCAATCACTTTCATCAGCAGATCGATCACCGGCTTGTTGGCGAGCGTAAAGCCACAGCGCAGACCGGCCAGCGCAAAGGCTTTCGACAGCGTGCGCAGGATCACCAGGTGCGGGAACGCCTGCAGCCAGCCGGCCAGCGTCGCGTCGGGGCAGAACTCGATATAGGCTTCGTCGGCGACCACCAGCGCTTTGCCGGCCGTCATCGCCAGCAGCTGGCGGATGTCATCCTGATTGATCAGGTTGCCGGTCGGATTGTTCGGGCTGCACAGGTAAACCACTTTTACGCCGTCGAGCTGCTCTGCGATAGCCGGCAGGTTGAGCTGCCAGTTCTCCAGCGCCGGTACGGTGCGATACTCAATGCCGATGGTCTCGGCACTGACGCTGTACATGCCGTACGTTGGCGGGCAGAACAGAATCGCGTCTTTACCCGGCTCACAGAAGGCGCGCATCAGCAGCTCAATGCCCTCATCGGCCCCTCGACTCACCAGCACCTGCTCCGGCGTCACGCCAGCGTAAGCCGCATAGCGTTCAATCACCTGCTTTGGCTGGCACTCCGGGTAGCGGTTCAGCGTCTGCTGCGAGAGCTCAAACGGTACCGGCAGCGGGAACTCGTTGGCGTTTAGCCACACATCACCGTTGCCGCCCAGCCGGCGCGCAGATTGATAGGGCGTCAGCGCACGCACGTTGGCGCGGGCTAAATCTTCAATGCTCATGCTTGCTCCTTCAGGGCGGCCACGCGCAGGGTGACGGCATTTTTGTGCGCATCCAGCTGTTCGGCAGCGGCCAGAGTCTCAATCGTGGCGGCGAGGTTGAGGAAGCCCTGCGGCGTCAGCTCCTGCACCGTCATGCGTTTCTGGAAATCGGCCAGGCCCAGGCTGGAGCAGGTGGCGGTGTAACCGTAGGTCGGCAGCACGTGATTGGTGCCGGAGGCGTAATCGCCCGCCGATTCCGGCGACCAGTCGCCCAGGAACACCGAACCGGCGCTGGTGATGTCATCCACCAGGGCGCGCGGCTGGCGCGTCTGGATGATCAGGTGCTCCGGGCCGTACTGATTAGAGATCGCCACGCACTGCGCCAGATCGCGCGCCACAATCAGGCGGCTGCTCGCCAGCGCCTGGCGTGCGGTCTCAGCTCGCGACAGCTGCGCCAGCTGCGTCTCCACCGCCTGCGCAACCGCCTGCGCCAGCTGCAGCGAAGGGGTTAACAGAATCACCTGCGAATCCGGGCCGTGCTCGGCCTGCGACAGCAGGTCGGAAGCCACGAACGCTGGCGTGGCGCCTTCATCCGCAATCACCAGTACTTCCGAGGGGCCGGCAGGCATATCAATCGCTGCGCCATCCAGGCGCTGGCTAACCTGGCGCTTGGCTTCGGTGACATAAGCATTGCCGGGGCCAAAGATCTTATCCACTTTCGGCACGGTTTCGGTGCCAAAGGCGAGGGCGGCAATCGCCTGCGCGCCGCCCACCTGAAACACCTCTTTTACGCCGCACAGCTGCGCAGCATAGAGAATCTCATCGGCCACCGGCGGCGGTGAGCACAGCACGATGCGGCCGCAGCCGGCGATGCGCGCCGGGGTCGCCAGCATCAGTACGGTCGAGAACAGCGGGGCAGAGCCGCCGGGGATATATAACCCCACCGATTGCACCGGGCGGGTGATCTGCTGGCAGCGCACGCCGGGCTGCGTCTCAACATCCACCGCACTCAAGATCTGCGCGTTGTGGAAGGTTTCGATATTGGCCACGGCGACGGCCATCGCCTGCTTTAGCTCCTCACTCAGGCGCTCGCCTGCCGCCTGCATGGCTTCAGCGGACACGCGCAGCGTCTCTGGCTGCGCTTTATCGAAGCGCGCACTGAATTCACGCAGCGCGGCATCGCCCTGATCTTTCACCTTAATCAGTACGTCCTGCACGGTTTCGCTGATGCGGGCAGACTCGGCGATCGCCGGGCGCTGTAACAGCGCTTGCTGCTGTGCGGCATCACACTGCTGCCAGTCGATAGGTTGCATGATTGCGCTCATCTGATCACTCCAGCATTTTTTCGATTGGCAGAACCAGAATTGAGCTGGCGCCCAGCGCTTTCAGTTTTTCCATGGTCTCCCAGAACAGCGTTTCGCTGCTCACCATGTGCATCGCCACGCGGCTCACGTCGCCCGCCAGCGGCAGCACGGTGGGGCGCTCGGCGCCCGGCAGCAGCGCAATCACCTCTTCCAGGCGCTCGCTCGGCGCGTGCAGCATGATGTATTTGGACTCACGCGCTTTAATCACGCCCTGAATACGCATCATCATTTTGTCCACCAGCTCCTGCTTGGCGGCGGAGAGTTCACCATCACGCTGGATCAGCACGGCTTTAGAGCGGTAGATCACCTCTACTTCACGCAGGCCGTTGGCTTCCAGCGTGGCGCCAGTGGAGACCAGGTCACAAATCGCATCGGCCAGGCCGGCGCGCGGGGCAACTTCAACGGAACCGTTCAGCAGGCAGGATTTAAAAGCAACGCCTTGCTTATCAAGGTATTTTTTCAGCAGGTGCGGGTAAGAGGTGGCGATGCGGGCACTGTCCAGGCACTGCGGGCCGGTGTACTCCTCGTCAACCGGCATCGCCAGTGACAGGCGGCAACCGCCAAAATCCAGTCGGCGCAGGGTGAAGTAACGCGGATCTTCGCCCTGAGCGCGGCGCGTCAGCAGCTCCTCTTCCAGCACGTTTTCACCCACGATGCCAAGATCCACCACGCCGTCCATCACCAGGCCAGGAATATCGTCATCGCGCACGCGCAGGATGTCGATAGGCATGTTCTCCGCAAACGCAATCAGACGCTGCTGCTGAAGGTTGATTTTGATGCCACAGCGCGCCAGCAATTCGCGTGATTCATCACTTAAACGGCCGGATTTCTGCATAGCTATGCGTAAACGGGTGTTATCTAACATGGTTCCTGTCCTCTTATTCAATCCTGTCTGAAACGTTTTAGGTTACGTCAGCCCATAAAAAACCCCCGGAAGATGATCTTCCGGGGGCTCTCTTTGCGCTCGCACCACTGGAAGATCCTAAACGTCTTCCAGCACTCATCGCCTGAAAGACTAGTCAGGATGATGGTGGTGATGATGGTTGAACTGAACGCGTGTCATAGTAAATTCCGTTGCTGAATGAGTATTCATTTGCGTGCTCATTAACCTAACGAAGATAACGACGCTTGGCAACCCTTTTTTAACGTCAGTTTCCGGAACCTTTCGCAACAGTTTGCGCTGGTCTGAGGATAGCGACAGCACTAAGATGAGGTGTCTGAATGCGCGAGAGCAGGAGTCGATATGAAAAGAGTCGCGATTGTAGGTCTGGGATGGCTGGGCATGCCGCTGGCGATGGCGCTAACGGCACGCGGCTGGCAGGTGACCGGCAGCAAAACCTCACCGGACGGCGTGGATGCCGCGCGCCGCTGCGGCATTGAGGCGTTTCAGCTGGTGCTGACGCCGGAGCTGGCGTGTGAAGCGGAAGATCTGGACGCGCTGATGGCAGTGGATGCGCTGGTGGTGACGCTGCCCGCCAGCCGTACCGTGCAGGGCGGTAACGATTATATGCAGGCCGTACAGAATGTGGTGGATACCGCGCTGGCGTATAAAGTGCCGCGCATTCTGTTTACCAGCTCAACCTCGGTGTATGGTGCTGGCGCGGGCGTTATGAAAGAGCAGAGCGCGCTGGAACCGGAGACAGTGGCGGGCAAAACGCTGGTGGAGCTTGAGCACTGGCTGCACGATCTGCCGGGCACCAGCGTCGATATTGTGCGTCTGGCCGGGCTGGTGGGGCCGAACCGCCATCCGGGGCGCTTCCTGGCGGGCAAAACCGATCTGGATAACGGCAGCCACGTGGTGAATCTGGTGCATCTGGATGATGTGGTGGAGGCGATCGTGCTGCTGCTGCAGACGCCCAAAGGCGGGCGGGTTTACAACCTGTGCGCACCCAAACACCCGACGCGCGGCGAGTTCTATCCGTTTGTCACCAAAAATCTGGGTCTGCAACCGCCAACCTTCGCCGCCGAAGCCGTGCACTCAACAGGCAAAGTGATTGATGGCGCGAAGATCTGCAATGAGCTGGGGTTTGAGTACAGTTATAACGATCCCATGACCATGCCGTTGAATTAAGCCAGGTGCGCATCAATGCGCACCCTACACTGTAAGGTCGCCATGAATGGCGACCTTGCACGCACGGCATCCCATCTCACCCTGCAAATCCCTTATACCCCCAACCGATCGCGCAGCGCATACCACGCTGCACCCATCGCCGTTAACGGCACCTTAAACCGGCGCCCACCCGGAAACGGCAGGTGCGGCAACTTCGCAAAGGCGTCGAACCGCTCCGCCTGGCCGCGCAGCACTTCCGCAATCAGCTTGCCGGCCAGATGGGTGCAGGTCACGCCGTGCCCGCTATCACCCTGCATAAAATAAGCATTCTTCTCCAGCTGACCAAACTGCGGCATGCGCGACAGCGTCAGCAGGAAATTGCCGCTCCAGCGCTGGCTGAACTTCACGTTGCGCAATTGCGGGAAGGTACGCAATAACTTAGGCCGAATCAGCGCATCAATATCTTCCGGTTCACGCGCACCGTACACCACGCCACCGCCGTACAGCAGTCGGTTATCAGCGGTAAGGCGGAAGTAATCGAGCAGGTAGTTGCAATCCTCTACACAGTAGTTGTTCGGCAATAGCCCCAAAGCCTGATCGCGGCTCAACGGCTCGGTGGTCACGATCTGCGATCCGCACGGCATACTCTTGCGGCTCAGGCGCGGCTCCAGCTGTGACGGCAAATAGGCGTTGCCGGCAAAAATCACAAACTGCGCGCTCACTTCACCGTTCGCGGTTGTCACCCGATGCGGCGCACCGTACTTTACCTTCAGCGCTGCCGACTGCTCATAGATGCGCCCGCCGTGACGGCGAATCGCCTCAGCTTCACCCAGCGCCAGGTTCAGCGGGTGCAGATGGCCGCCGCGTTTGTCCAGCAGGCCACCGACGTAACGATCGGTCGCCACTTCACGCCGGATGCCGCGCTCGTCCAGCAGCTCCAGATCGTGGTTGCCATAGCGCTGCCAGCTGGCTTTCTGACTGCGCAGATGGCCCATTTGTCGCTGATTCAGCGCGGCAAAAATGCCGCCGGGCCGGTAATCGCAGGCGATGGCATAGCGATCGATGCGATCGCGAATAATATCCGCGCCTTCAAACATCATGCTGCCCAGCATCTGCGCGGTCTCTTTGCCGTAGCGCTGCTCAATCACATCCACATCCCGGCTGTACGAATTCACCACCTGACCGCCGTTACGACCGCTGGCGCCGTAGCCAATCCGCGCGGCCTCCAGCAGCACCACATCGTATCCGGCCTCCATCAGGAACAGCGCCGACGAGAGCCCGGTAAACCCCCCGCCGATAATACAGACGTCACACTGAATGGCGTCCTGTAGCATCGGCCACGGATCATGGGCGTTGGCGGTCGCCGCATAGTAACTCTCCACATGTTGCATCACAGTCTCCTTAAGGGCGAACCTCAGAAAGTGGCGGGCGTGTGTGCGCTGACAATGCGGCACGGCCGATCGGATGTATTGGTAAAACTGTGGGGCAGACCGGTATCAATCACGTAGCTCTCCCCGCAGTTGAGGTGATAACTCTGCCCGTTCACCACCAGTGTGATCTCGCCTTCGAGCACCGTGCCGGTCTCTTCGCCGGGATGGCGCAGCTTTTCACCGGTGCTGGCGCCAGGTTCGTAGCGCTCCAGCAGCATCGCCAACGCGCGTGTCGCCGCGCCGTTGTCAACCAGCCGCAGGGAGACCCCGGAACTGCCCATCTCTACGCACTCCTGCGGGCGTACAACAACGCGTGGCGTTGCATCCGGTTTCGGCTCAGCGAAAAATTCGCAGAGGGAGAGTCCGTAAACCTTTAGCAGCTTCTGCAGGGTACTGAGCGCCGGGCTGACTTTATCCTGCTCAATAGTGCTGATGGCGCTGTGCGTGATACCCGATAGCTCAGCAACACGACGCTGAGACATGCCCAGCTCCTGGCGAATCTGTGAGAGTCGGCGTCCGGGAGCCAGCGAGGCATCACTCATGGCTCTTTTCCTTGTGGTAAGCGGCAGCGGCGTGAATAAATGCGGTAAACAGGCGGCGAGATACCGGGTCCTCCCCGGACTGCCACTCCGGATGCCACTGTACCGCCAGCGCGAAAGGATGCTGACGCAGGCTGACGGCTTCAATCAGGCCATCCGGGGCCCGTGCCTCAATACGCAGTTGCGGGCCAGGCTCGCGAATGCCCTGCGCGTGCAGAGAGTTCACGGCAAAAGCCGCAGCGCTGCCCAGCAGCTGACAGAGCAGGCCTTCCGGTTCCGGCTGCACGTTATGTACCGGCGCGTAGCGCTCTGCAAGCGGTAGCGCCTCATCTTCGCGGTGCTCCTGAAACGCTGGCGTTTCAGATAATTGACGATGCAGCGCGCCGCCGTTTGCCACCACCAGCTCCTGCAGGCCGCGGCAGATGCCAAATATCGGTATCTTTTTGCCCGCGGCATGCGTGATCAGGGCAAAGGCCAGACGGTCACGCGACGGATCGGCATGCGTCTCTTTGCCCTCTGCGCCATAGTGCCAGGGCTCAATATTACTTGGACTGCCGGTCAGCAGAATGCCATCCAGCAGCGTCATACTGTTTTCTAATAGCAGCGGCGCATCCATCAGCTGGTGGGGCAGAGGAAGTGGCACGCCACCGGCCAGCACGATGGCGTCAAGATACTTATTGTGCACCGTCTGAGCGGGATGATCGCCAAGGGCATTCTGGCACATCACTACGCCGATCAACGGTTTGTCAAAAATAGTGCCCATAACGTCTCCACGCCGCTGTTCAATATTTTCGCCGGATAAGCCCGGTTTGCCGGATAAATGTGCAATATATTGTCAATCTAGCAACGCGATGCGGCATCTTCAAACGGAATTGTTACATTTGCACACTATTTGCGTTAGAGCTATGTTAGAACTGTGGCTGTTATTTTGAGCATTGCGCACACCTCATTAAACGGTATAGGGCGGGTGGGAACATGACGAACCTCGTGGAAGTAGAAGACTTCACGCGACACAGTGAAGAAAAACGAACCAGCGCGTTCCAGCTGGAGGTGAAAACCTGGCTGGAACGCCATCCTGAAACGCAGTATGTCGATATCCTTCTTAACGATCTCAACGGTGTTTTTCGCGGTAAGCGCATTCCGGTCTCTGCGCTGGCGAAGCTGGAAAAAGGGTGTTATTTCCCGGCTTCGGTCTTCGCTATGGGTATCCTCGGTAATACCGTCGAAGAAGCTGGCCTGGGACAAGCCTTAGGCGAACCTGACAACCTCTGTCTGCCGGTTCACGGCACATTAATTCCCTCCGCATCCGATCCGCAACGCATTGCACAGCTGCTGCTGACCATGTGTGACCAAGATGGCACTCCCTTTGACGTTGAACCCCGAAACGTGCTGAACCGGCTGTGGCAACAGCTGCGCAATCGCGGCCTGTTCCCGGTGGTAGCGGTAGAGCTGGAGTTCTATCTGGTCGATAAGAAGCGCGATGCAGAGGGCTATATTCAGCCGCCGTGCGCGCCAGGCAGCGATGAGCGTAATATGCAGAGCCAGGTCTACTCGGTGGATAATCTGGTCCACTTTGCGGATGTGCTGCGTGATATCGATGCGTTGGCAAAGCAGCAGAATATTCCTGCTGACGGCGCACTGGCGGAAGCGTCGCCGGGCCAGTTCGAGATCAATCTGCACCACACGCGCGACATTCTGAAAGCCTGCGATGATGCGATTCTGCTGAAGCGGCTGGTGCGCCAGGTCGCGGAAAATCACGGCATGACGGCCACCTTTATGGCGAAGCCGTATGAAGAGTACGCCGGCAGCGGCATGCACGTGCATATCAGCATGCTGGATGCCGCCGATCACAACGCCTTCGCGCTGGATGACGGCAGCGATTCGCCGCTGCTGAAGCGGGCGCTGGCCGGCATGATTGATCTGATGCCCGCCTCAATGGCGCTGCTGGCACCTAACGTTAACGCCTACCGCCGCTTCCTGCCGGAAGCCTTTGTGCCACTACATGCCTCCTGGGGCCACAACAACCGCACGGTTGCCTTACGCATTCCGTGTGGCGAGATGGAGAACCACCGCGTGGAGTACCGCGTAGCGGGCGCAGACGCCAATCCTTATCTGGTAGTGTCAACAATTCTTGCCGGTATTTTGCATGGTCTGGATAATCAGCTACCCTTACCGCATGCGGTGAAGGGAAATGGTCACGAGGCCGAAGGGCTGGCGTTGCCGATCCGTCAGAGCGATGCGCTGTACGAGTTTGAGAACAGCTATCCGCTGCAGAAGCTGCTGGGTGAGCGCTTCTGCCGCGTATGGCACTGCTGCAAACAGTATGAACTGCGCGAGTTCGAACGGCTGATCACCGCCACGGAGATCGACTGGATGTTGAAGAATGCCTGATCGACAGAAGAATTGATCTAACATCTTGTGTCGATGGCATTAGTTGGGGCAAAATACGCGCCCTGCAAAAGACAAAACATAACCGACGCCTTATACGTCGGTTATTTTTTTGCATGGTGCTTTCACTACATTACGAGGCCGGACACGCATCCGGATAGATAGACACTGAAACACGCCTGGGCGTGAGATTTGAGGAACAAAGATGGGACTGTTTACAATTGCACCAGCGCTGGCTGGTTCTCGCTTTCGTGATGATTACGGCGCGGCGACAATCGCAAACACTAATATCACGTCTCACTGCAGCACATTGCGCAGTATCCCTGTGGTACAACTGAAATCAGTTGCTGCTGTAGGGGGTCTGAATAATGTCGCTTAACACCTCTGCCGCACCTCAGCGTGCACATCTGAAAAAATCTCTGACTCTGATCCCGGTCGTCATGATGGGCCTGGCGTATATGCAGCCAATGACCCTGTTTGATACCTTCGGCATCGTGTCCGGATTAACCGACGGCCACGTCGCCACCGCTTATGCTTTCGCGCTGATCGCGATACTGTTTACTGCCGTGAGCTACGGCAAGCTGGTACGCCGCTTCCCATCTGCGGGCTCCGCTTACACCTATGCTCAGAAGGCGATCAGTCCGCACGTCGGCTTTATGGTGGGCTGGTCATCGCTGCTGGACTATCTGTTCATGCCGATGATCAACATCCTGCTGGCGAAAAGCTACTTTGAGTCGCTGGTGCCGGGCATTCCGTCGTGGATTTTCGTGGTGCTGCTGGTGGCCTTTATGACCATCTCCAACCTGCGTGGCATCAAAACCGTGGCGAACTTCAACAGCGTCATCGTGGTGCTACAGGTTGTTGTTATGGTCGCGATCACCGGTATGGTGATTTACGGTGTGGCAAACGGTGTTGGCTCCGGCACGCTGACCAGTACGAAACCGTTCTGGTCTGAAGATGCACATGTGGTGCCGATGATTACTGGTGCAACCATTCTGTGCTTCTCGTTCCTTGGCTTTGATGGCATCAGTTCGCTGTCGGAAGAGACCAAAGACGCAGAGCGCACCATCCCGCGCGCGATTTTCCTCACCGCGCTGATCGGTGGTGTGATCTTTGTGGCTGTCTCTTACTTCCTGCAGCTCTACTTCCCGGATATCTCGCGTTTCCAGAATCCGGACTCGTCACAGCCTGAAATCATGCTGTTTGTCGCCGGTAAAGCGCTGCAGATCGGTATTCTGATCTTCTCCGTGGTGACCGTGCTGGCATCCGGTATGGCCGCGCACGCAGGTGTTTCCCGCCTGATGTACGTGATGGGCCGTGATGGTGTGTTCCCGCAGCGCTTCTTTGGCTTCGTGCATCCGAAATACCGCACGCCGTCGCTGAACGTACTGCTGGTGGGCGCCGTCGCGCTGCTGGCGATCAACTTCGATCTGGTTACGGCAACCGCGCTGATTAACTTCGGTGCGCTGGTGGCGTTCACCTTTGTGAACCTCTCCGTGATTGCGCAGTTCTGGATTCGTGAGAAGCGTAACAAGACGCTGAAAGATCACCTGAACTATCTGGTGCTGCCGGTCATGGGCGCGCTGACAGTGGGTGCGCTGTGGATCAACCTGGAAGAGACCTCAATGGTGCTCGGCCTGGTGTGGGCAGCGATTGGTATTGTCTACCTGGCGTTTGTGACCCGCACCTTCCGTAATCCGGTGCCGCAGTTCAGCGAAGAAGTGTGATATCAGCTGGCCGTCCGATGGGCGGCCACGATATCGAACCCTCATGCGGTGCGTTAAGCGGGCCGTATGAGGGCATTAAGCGCCGTTACCCGTTTACGAGACCAGCTCCTGCGCATAGAGATAGAGCGCTTTCAGCTGAGCCAGCTTCTCCGCATCCCCTTCATGTAATCCCGCCAGCGACTCCAGCTCCAGTAAAAACGCCTGCACACGCTCTGCATTCAGCGCTTCACGACGATGCTGCAACCAGCGCTGCTGCTCACGATCGTCGAGCGTGCCAGGGAAGTTACGCGCGCGGTAGCGGAACAGCAGTTTCGCGATACGCTTATCCTCAAAGGTCAGATCCAGCGCCGGCAGGTTCTGCGGCGGGGTCTGGCGAAGGATATTCATCCCGGCGCGATCGGCGTCGCTGAAGAAGCCATCATAGAGCTGCGCATCCACATCATCCGAGGGGGTAAACGGCTCCGCGTCGGCAAACAGCGCCACCACGCTCTCGCGCACCCCGGTGTGCTGGCGCAGCAGTGCCAGATTGGCCAGGCAGTGCTGACGATCGATATTCAGCCGTTCGGCATCCTCCGGACGCAACGTATTGGCCGGTGCCAGCACCGGACACTTATTGATGTGCACCAGCTTAACCGGTACCGGCGGCAGGCCGTTCAGCTCGCTGTGGCGCGTATACAGCCGCTCGCGCAGCGCATCGGCGTCCAGCTCCAGCAGCGGCGCCATATCACCGGCCAGATCGACGACAATCAGCGCATTTTTGTTATCCGGATGCCAGGCCAGCGGCACAATCCAGCTGGTGTTACCGCGCGCCGCGCCGAACATACCGGAGACATGCACCAGCGGTTTCATCTGCGGGATATCGATCAGCGTCATCAGTTTCTGTTTATTGCGATGGCTGAAGAGAAACTCAAACAGCTTTGGCTGCTTCTCTTTCACCAGTTTTGCCATCGCCAGCGTGGCATAGACATCGGACATCGCATCGTGCGCCTGCTCATGCGCCACGCCGTTGGCTTTAGTCAGGTGCTCCAGCTTAAAGCTGGGGAAGCCGTCATCGTTCTCCGGCCAGACAATCCCTTCAGGGCGCAGTGCATAGCAGGCGCGCATGACATCAAGCAGATCCCAGCGTGAGTTACCGTTCTGCCAGCTCCAGCCGTAGGGATCGTAGAAGTTGCGGTAGAAAATATTGCGTGTCACTTCGTCATCAAAGCGCACGTTGTTGTAGCCAATGATGCAGGTCTGCGGCTCGCTAAACAGGCCGTGGATGCGTTCGGCAAACGCCGCTTCGTTAACGCCGCGCGCTTTCGCGGTTTGCGGCGTGATGCCGGTAATCATCACCGCTTCCGGCTGCGGCAGGTAGTCGTCGGCGGGCTGACAGTAAAACACCTGCGGTTCACCTACCGGGTTGAAATCTTTATCCGTACGCAAACCCGCGAACTGCGCAGGGCGGTCCAGCGAAGGGCTCTTGCCGAAGGTCTCATAATCGTGAAACAGAAAGGTGAACTCAGAGGCGGGCACGGCGTTATCCTGGCTATGGAAATCAACGCACAGAATAGTCGTGCATCGGAGACAGCACAACCTTCATCACGCGAGCCGGGAGCGGGCGCGCAGCATTTATCCGCAGTTCATACTTTTTTTCAATTTATTCAGATATGAAAGCGCTATTTGCCGTAAAACGTGCGGCGGTAAATTCATTTTTTGATTTGAGGAAGAAGTGTTGAAAAGGCGTCTGCTGGTTACTGTATCTGGAATGATTGTTTGGGCATCGCTGGCGCAGGCTGACGACAGCATGCCGTTTCCCATGACGCGCCGGCGATTGATGCCGCATCATGGGTGCTGATGGACGCCACAACCGGCCAAATCCTCACCGCCGGCAATCCGGATGCCGAGCGCAATCCGGCCAGCCTGACCAAACTGATGACCGGCTACGTGGTAGATCGCGCTGTCGATCAGAAAAAAATCACCCGTGATGATGTGGTGACCGTAGGCAAAGATGCCTGGGCGGCCGGCAACCCGGTGTTTAAAGGCTCCTCACTGATGTTCCTGAAGCCGGGCGATAAAGTGACAGTGCGCGATCTGATGCGTGGCGTCATCATCGATTCCGGTAACGATGCCTGCGTGGCGCTCGCCGACTATGTCGCCGGCAGTCAGGAGAGCTTCGTCAACATGATGAACAGCTACGTTCAGAAGCTCGGGCTGACGCACACCCATTTTGAAACCGTTCACGGCCTGGATGCGCCAGGTCAGCATACTACCGCTCGCGATCTGGCAGTGCTGTCGCGTGCCATCATCAACGGCGAGCAGGATTTCTATGCCATGTATAGCGAGAAAACCCTCAGCTATAACGGCATCACGCAGAACAACCGTAACGGCCTGCTGTGGGACCAGAATCTGCACGTGGATGGCATGAAAACCGGCCACACCGAGAGCGCAGGCTTCAATATCGTGGCGTCGAACGTTGTGGGCCGTCATCGCCTGATCGCGGTGATCATGGGAGGCAAGAGTTCGAAAGGGCGTGAAGAGCAGGCGCGTAAGCTGCTGGTCTGGGGCCAGAACAACTTCGACACCGTGCAGCTGTTCCACGCAGGCAAGAAGATCGGCAGTGAAAATGTCTGGTACGGCAATCCGCACAAGGTTGATGTAGGCACCACGCAGGACGTCTATCTCTCCTTGCCGCGAACTGAAGTCGCCAATGTGATGGCCAAATACGTTATCAACCGTAAAGACCTGGAAGCGCCGCTGAAAGCCGGTGAGCAGATCGGTGAAATTCAGGTGCTGGATAAAGACCGGACGCTGGCAACTTATCCGCTGTATGCGCTCCAGTCGGTCGACGAGGCGGGTATCATCACGCGCATCAGCGACTATGTGAAACAGAAACTGTAAATATGCGGCGGTGCGTTACCTGATTGTTTTCTTTAAGGAAGCGACTTGTAACGCACCTGTTGCAAAAGGCGGTAAGCGCGTAAAAAGAGCGGAAAAAACGCCAGCGAAGGCTGAAGAGTGTGCCTGCGCCAGGGTAACATAGCGCGCAAAATTGTATCGCACCCGGATAACCATGTTACGCGCTGACAAGCCTATCTCACCGATTGAGTTCTGGTTCTATCGCCACTATCGCGCCGTTCACGGCGTACGTATCGCTATCGCTTTTGTCCTCTGTTTTCTGTTTGTGCGCCTCACCGATATCCCGGAAGGCACCTGGCCGCTGATCACGCTGGTGGTGGTTATGGGGCCCATCTCCACCTGGGGCAATGTGCTGCCGCGCGTGGTGCAGCGCATCAGCGGTACCTTCGCGGGCTTACTCTCAGGATTGATCGCCCTCAAGCTGGAGCTGTTTTCGCTGCCGCTGATGCTGGGATGGTGCTTTATCGTGATGATTGTCTGCGGCTATCTGACGCTGGGTAAACATCCTTATATGGCCTTGCTGATCGGCATTACGCTTGGCGTGGTCGTGGGGGCGCCTGCCGGTGACTTCACCGTAGCCCTGTGGCGCGGCGGCGATGTAATTTTGGGCTCGCTGATGGCGCTGCTGTTCAGCGCTATCTGGGCACAGCGTGCTTATACCCACTGGCGCATTCAGCTATCGGATGCGTTTATCAGCATGGCTAAAATTCACCACGCCGGTTTCTCGCCTAATCTGGTTGAAAAGCCACGTCTCAACCCACGTTTTCAGAAGCTGCTTAGCAGCGTTATCAAGATGCGCGCGCTGCTGGAGCCGGCCAGCAAAGAGACGCGTATTCCAAAATCGGTGTTTGAAGCCATCCAGACTATCAATCGTAATATGGTTAACACCATGCAGATGCAGATTGAAGCCTGGTGGTCATCCCGTGAGAGTCATCTGATTCTGCTCAATGCCCCGACGTTACGCCGTACCCAGCAGATGACGGAAAATACCCTGAACGCCCTGGCGGCGCTGATGGTGAAAGGGGAGACAGAGCAGCTGGCCGCCAACAGCCACGAGCTGGAGGAGATCATGCAGGAGCTGGAGTCGCTGATTGCCGGCGGCAGCGAGCGGTTAGAGACCACGGCGATTTACGGTTATGTCTGGCTGAGCCTGGAGCAGGCGCGCCAGCTGGAGCGTATGACGGACCTGGTGCGCCTGGCGCTACGCAAATAGTTTTCTCAGGCAATGACTTAGTGCGAATTGCCCTTTCTTTGCGCTAAGATAAGCGCCAGTCCGAATTTAGCTGTGAGAATTGCGAACCCGGCTAATCAGCCGCTAAGCTACAACTCTTTCCGGTTTATGACTATTACGCCTGCCGCGGCAGGCCTCAAGAAAGGTGCCATCATGGAAAATGCCAAGCAATCATTTCAGGACGTACTGGAATTTGTGCGTATGTTTCGTCGTAAGAACAAACTGCAGCGCGAAATTACGGATAACGAGAAGAAGATCCGTGACAACCAGAAACGTGTGTTGCTGCTGGACAACCTGAGCGAATACATCAAACCTGGCATGAGCATCGAAGCGATTCAGGAGATCATCGCCTCAATGCGCGTGGATTACGAAGATCGCGTTGATGAGTACATCATTAAAAATGCGGATCTCTCTAAAGAGCGTCGTGAACTGTCGAAAAAGCTGAAATCGATGGGCGAGCCAAAGGCACAGTAAGCCACCCGTTTGTCTGCTCCAGGGCCGCGTATACGCGGCCCTGTCTGTTTATGGCGGCAGGCCCTTCAGACCTGATTACAGCGGCGGTTAACCCTTCACACCGTATCCCGCTTTATGATGACCTTTTTAACGTTCGCGCTAATGCCTGCAACTGCCGGGCAATCTCCGCCACATCCGGCGTCTGCTGCAGCGGCGCAGCTGTCGTCTCACGCAGCACCAGCTCAGTTTCCAGCGGCTCAACGGGCGGCGTCTCCCCGGCCAGCTGCGCCAGCAGACGATCCACGCTCACTGTTCCCAGCTGCTGTAAATCCTGACGGACCGTGGTGAGCGGCGGCTGATACCACGCGCTCTCCGCCGTATCGTCATAACCGATCAGGGATATCTCTGCCGGAATCTTCACGCCGTGCTGGTGCAGCGCGCGCATGGCGCCCAGCGCCATCTGGTCGTTAGCCACCAGCAGCGCCTGCGGTAAGCGGTCAGGGAGGAGTGTCATCACTGCCTGATAACCGGCGGCGGCGCTCCAGTCGCCGCTCAGGACGCATACCGGTGCCAGCTGATGCGCCGCCAGCGCCTGCTGCCAGGCGGCAAAGCGCGCGCGCGCAGAGGCTGAACGTTCCGGGCCGTTGAGCACGCCAATCTGGCGATGCCCCAGCGCCACCAGGTGATCAACCGCCTGCCGTGCGCCGCTGGCGCTCTGATACTGACACTGCGCCACACCGGCACTGCCCTCCACATCCAGAAACAGCGCCGGTTTATTGCCGCACTGCAGCTGAATCTGCGCGGCCTGTTGCGCACTCAGCGGCAGATTAATCAGCAGGGCATCCACGCGCTGGGCCAGCAGTTCATTCACGGTATCCTGCGCGTCAGAGCCGGCATTCGCATGGCAATCACCAGATGGTACGCCTGCGCCGCCGCGCGCTGCTGAATCGCTGACGCAATCTGCGCGGGCGCCATCAGCGCCAGGTCGCTGGTCGCCAGCCCCAGCGTGCGCGTGGCTTTACCGGCCAGCTGTTGTGCCACGCGATTAGGGATGTAATTCAGCTGCTGCATCGCCGCTTCAACTCTGGCGCGGGTGGCGGCGGAAACCTGCGCCGAGTGGTTCAGTACCCGTGAAACCGTTTGATAAGAAACGCCTGCCAGCCGGGCAACATCGTCGAGGGTTACGGATCGCGCTGTCATTGATCTCTCCTGAATAAGTTGCGGCGAGTGTAACAAATTTTTCCCTGCCGGCACGTTATTAAGCCGCTACACTGCCTGAGTTAACGTAAGGAGAGTGCAATGCAGCTCAATCAACAACAGATTCAGGATATTAACGCTCTGGCCGCCTGGCTGGCGCTTGATCATATGCCGGCTGACGGCACGCTGGATATCGATTTAGCCATTCTGGCCGGCCATGCCGTGCTGCCAAATGTCGAAGCGGTGATGGCGCTGGCGAAGCGATATCAGCTGCCGCTGCTTATCAGCGGCGGTGTAGGGCACTCAACGGCGCTGCTGAAGGAGATGATGGCCGTGCATCCGCTCTATCGTCAGATTGAACGTGCCGGCAAGAGCGAGGCGGAACTGCTGGGTGATATGGCGCGCCTGTTCGCTGCGCTGCCGGAGGAGCAGCTACTGCTGGAAACGGCTTCAGGCAACTGTGGTGAGAATGCGGCATTCAGCCAGCGCCTGCTGGATGCGCAGGGCTGGCAGCCGCAGCGCGTGCTGCTGGTGCAGGACCCGCTGATGCAGCGCCGCACCTGGGAGACGTTCCGCTGGCAGTGGCGCGATCGTGCCGATGCGCCGGCGTTTATCAGCTGGCCGGTATTTGTCCCGCAGGTAGCGATGGATGCCGGCATGCTGCGCATTGTCGGTGCGCCGCCGCAGGGGTTGTGGTCAATGGAGCGATTTCTGTCACTGCTGATGGGCGAAGTGCAGCGCCTGCGTGACGACGCCAGCGGCTACGGCCCGAACGGCAAAGGGTTTTTTGGTCACGTTGATATACCAGAGGCGGTCGAAGCAGCCTGGCAACGTCTGATGCAGTTGCCAGGCGTGCAGTCGCGCCTGGGTTAACGCCGTACACCATGATGGGGATGAAACCTGATATTTCGGGATGTTAACGGTCGCCATGAATGGCGACCCTCCATCACTGTAGGGTGCGCATTCATGCGCACCAGGTTATTCCCGTGCACCAGGTCGTCACCGCGTCTGCAAATACATCTGCAAATTCACATACACCGCGTTCAGCAGCGGCGTCGCCACCGCATGGCGCGCGCCGCGCGCCAGCAAATCACCGATGATCTGATCGGCTTCGATAGCGTAGCCCTGCAGGAGATCGCGGTACATGGAGGAGGTCATCGCCGCATCAGGGTTGTTCAGCGTCTCAAAAATCTTCGCCGTCACGGCCGGACGCTGCGGGTAGCCATCGGCAGCGATCACCGCCAGCACCTCCGCGAAGATGCCCTGCAACAGCGCCTCGCCGCCGTCCGAGGTCAGCACCTGCCGGGTATCGCCCCGCGTCAGGCAGCAAACCGCGCCAAGCGTGCTCAGCAGCAGCCACTTCTCCCACAGCTCACTGATGATGTTCCCGCTCAATACCGCATCAAACTGCGCCCCGCGCAGTGCAGCATCGACCCGCTGCAAACGCGCATCGTTGTTGCCGTCCAGCGCGCCGTAATTGAGCGTATGCAGCGGTGACATCTGCATCACTTCACCGTTTTCATTCAGCGTGGCGTGGATTTTACACAGGCCTCCGATCACCTTATCGCCAAACCGCGCCTGCAGGGTATCGATATGGCGCATGCCGTTGAGCACCGGCAGCAGCAGCGTTTCAGGCCCGACAGCCGGGGCGATATCGTTCATCGCCTGTTCCAGCGCAAAACTTTTCACCGTGATAATGATCAGGTCAAAGTGACCGCTCAGGGTGCTGGCCTGTGCCAGTTGTGGCGTCAGCACCGTGCGGCCTTCCGGCGTATTCAGCGCCAGCCCGTTTTGCTGCAGCTGCTGAAAACGGCGCTCACGCACCAGAAAAGTCACATCACGGCCCGTCTGCGCCAGACGTGCACCAAAATAGCCGCCGGTCGCGCCGGCACCCACTACCAGAATGCGCATGTCATGTTTCCGTTGAGAGAAGGGGCCTTTTACCTTAAAGCGGTGCGCGCGGCTGCGCCACACCGGAAATGCGGAAAGCGCTGCAAGGTTTCGGCGATGTTTAAAAAAGGCTCAAACTGTTCGTATTTGCTCGTACAATAGGTCTACGCTGTGACACGACGGCGGGCAACGGTGTCCGCCGCGCAACCTGTCATTCAGACTAAGGACGCATCATGCCCCGACCACTACCACTCGAACGTTATCGCAACATCGGCATCTCCGCGCACATTGATGCCGGTAAAACCACCACCACCGAGCGCATCCTGTTCTACACCGGGATGAGCCATAAGCTGGGTGAAGTGCACGATGGCGCGGCAACCACCGACTGGATGGCGCAGGAGCAGGAGCGCGGTATTACTATCACCTCGGCGGCAGTAAGCTGCTTCTGGCCGGGAATGGATGGCAGCTTTACGCCGCACCGCATTAACATCATCGATACCCCCGGCCACGTCGATTTCACCATCGAGGTAGAGCGCTCCATGCGCGTACTGGATGGTGCAGTCATGGTCTATGACGCGGTCGGCGGCGTGCAGCCGCAGTCAGAAACCGTGTGGCGCCAGGCGAACAAATATCACGTACCGCGTATCGCTTTCGTTAACAAAATGGACCGTCAGGGCGCGGATTTCTTCCGCGTGGTGCAGATGATGAAAGATCGTCTGCAGGCCAATCCGGTGCCGGTTGTGATTCCAGTCGGTGCGGAGGAGCAGTTCAGCGGCGTTATCGATCTCAATAAGATGCGTGCCATTTACTGGGATGAAGCCAGCCAGGGCATGACCTTTAGTTACGCACCGATTCCGGAAGCGTTACAGGCGCTGGCCGCCGAATGGCGGGAAAATATGGTGGCGGCTGCTGCAGAAGCCAGCGAAGCGCTGATGGATCGCTATCTGGAGCAGGGCGATCTCAGCGAAGCAGAGGTGACGGCCGGTCTGCGCCAGCGCACCTTAGCCGGTGAAATCCAGCCGATGCTGTGCGGCAGCGCGTTTAAAAACAAAGGTGTGCAGCGCATGCTGGATGCCGTCATTGAGCTGATGCCGTCGCCGCTGGATGTGCCGCCGGTTGCGGGCGTGAACGAGCAGGGTGAACACGATGAGCGCCATGCGGATGACAGCGAGCCGTTCTCAGCGCTGGCGTTCAAACTGATGAGCGATCCGTTTGTCGGCCAGCTGACCTTTGTCCGCGTCTATTCGGGCGTGTTGCGTAAAGGAGACAGCGTGTGGAATGCGGTAAAAGGGCGCAAAGAGCGCATCGGGCGTATTGTGCAGATGCAGGCGAATGACCGTATCGAGATCGACGAGATTCGCGCCGGTGATATTGCCGCCTGTGCGGGGCTGAAAGAGGTCACCACCGGTGAAACCCTGTGCGATCCCAACGCAGTTATCACACTGGAGCGCATGGAGTTTCCCGATCCGGTGATCTCGCTCTCCATTGAGCCCAAAACCAAAGGCGATCAGGAGAAGATGGGCCTGGCGCTGCAGCGGCTGGCCGCAGAAGATCCGTCGTTCCGTCTGCACACCGATGATGAATCCGGCCAGACGATCATCTCTGGCATGGGTGAGCTGCACCTCGAGATTATCGTTGATCGGCTGAAGCGTGAGTTTGGCGTCGAAGCAATATTGGCCGTCCGCAGGTGACCTACCGTGAAACCATCCGCAAAACGGTGCGTGACGTTGAGGGCAAATTTGTGCGCCAGTCCGGTGGTAAAGGGCAGTATGGTCATGTGGTTTTAACGCTGGCACCGCAGGCGGCGGGCGCGGGCTTCGCCTTTGAGGATGCCACCAAAGGGGGCGTTGTACCACGCGAGTTCATTCCGTCTGTGGAGAAGGGGATTCGCGAAGCGCTGAACAGCGGCGTGCTGGCCGGTTATCCGGTGGTGGATATCAAAGCTACGCTAACGTTTGGCTCGTATCACGATGTGGACTCGTCAGAGATGGCGTTCCGCATGGCGGCCATTTTTGGCTTCAAAGCCGCTGCGAAGCAGGCCGATCCGGCCATTCTGGAACCGGTAATGCAGGTTGAAGTGGAAACGCCGGAAGAGTACGCCGGCAGCGTCATGGGCGATCTCTCATCGCGGCGCGGGACGCTGCAGGGCATGGATGAGCGCTTTGGCGCGCGTATCATTCGCGCGGAAGTGCCGCTGGCGGAGATGTTCGGTTATGCCACCACGCTGCGCTCCATGTCACAGGGCCGCGCCACGTATAGCATGGAGTTTGCGCATTATGCTGAAGCACCGCGCAATGTGGCGGAGGCCATCATTGCCGCGCGTGCGGAGTGATCACCTGTGCGGCAGGGATGCCGCATCATCACGGCCTTTTCCTGCGCTATCGGCGCGGATTACAGTGCCGTAACGCCCCAGGCCGCTGCCCGGTTTTCCCACGTTTTAACTTCATCAAAATAGCTGCGCTGCGGCACGGCGAACCCACCAATCAGATTAGCGTCCAGCAGATCGCGGTAGGCCTTATCCATCGTCAGCTCAAACAGAACGCTGCGCAGTTTCTCCATCAGCAGTGCGTCGGTTTTGCGCGATGTAATGAGCGGCAGGGCTGCACACAGCGGCGTTTCGCCGATAATCTCCAGCCCGGTTAACTCCTCCGGAGAGTATCTGCGCAGCAGCGCCCAGGTAATGCAGTCGATAGCGGCGATATCGGCCTGTTCCGTCCGCAGTGCTGCCAGGGAGTGGCGATGGCTGCCGCTGAACAGCGTTTCACGGAAAAATCGCCCCTGCTGCGCCATGGGGGCGACCATAAAGCGTAAGGCGTTGTAGCCGGAGTGCGAATCACTGCTGTTACAGACGGCGCGGCGATCGTAAAAATCGCTGAGGGTAAGATTCTCATCAACCTTGCGCGCCACCAGCCAGCTGCGGTAGCGCAGATCTTTACAGCCCGGCGCAACCGAATGGAACGTGCCGACCAGCTGCACATCCGGCAGCAGTGCAACCAGCGGATAGCCGCAGGTCTGGCTCAGCAGAAGATTGTCGTCGCGCCAGTGCGGAAGCAGATCGTCGTGCCACTCAACCTCAGCCCGCACGTCGCGTTGCGCCAGCAGCGTCGTTAGCGCTGAGGTCAGGCCTTGCGTGCTCTGATGATCGATGTCGTACATCGGTAACGATATGATGTGCATTCTGTGCGTCCTTATGATGTCCCGGATGGACGTTTACCCCGACCGGTTTGCGCCAGAAGCGCAGCATCCATGCGCCATAACCGGCAACGCGGAAACCGTGATTACGCTGGTGATAACCTTCGCGATACAGCAGATAGAGTGTACGCAGGCCGTACCAGGGTAAACCGGGCAGATCATGATGTACAGAATGATAGTTGAGATTGAGGAATAATAAGCGCCAGGGCCACGCAGCTTCGTTATTTACCGAGCGCGCCAGCGGCGCATCAGCCGCGCGGTGCTCATAAAACGATCGTACTTTGGTCAGCGCCAGTGCCGGATAGCTAACGGCCAGCACCCACCACAGCGGCGAAAAGCCCAGGTGATTGAGCCAGCAGGAGAGCGCTGCCAGAAGCCCGATGTGTATCAGCCACATTGCGATGGCGGGCTTATCCCCGGTCATCACACTGCGCAGCAGGGCGCGCAGCGTCGCGGCGATATCCAGCAGCGGACCAAGCAATATACGGCCGGGGAAGGTATTACGCAGGTGGATGATATTTTGCTGCCACGGCCGAAGCTGCGCCCAGCGTTGCGGTGACACATAGTAGGTTTCCGGATCCTCTTCTGGCTCGGTGAGCGTGTGGTTACGATGATGCGCCAGGTGCGAATCACGGTAAAAACCATAGGGGTACCACACTGCCAGCGGCAGCGTACCGAACAGCTGATTCAGGCGCGGGAAGCGCGTCGGATGGCCGTGAATCAACTCATGCTGTAGCGACAAATACCAGGTGGTCAAGACGATCAGCAGCAGCGTTGACGCCATGAGCCCCAGGGTTTGCCAGAACAGAACGCAGCTAAACCAGCCGCCGTAGAGGGTAATCATCAACAGCCAGGTAGGCAGTTCGCTGCGCCACAGCCAGCTTTTGGCCAGCTGGTGCACTACAACGCGCTGCTGCGCATCAATATACGCGGATGACTTTTTTGACATGGGATTCCGGGTATCGGTCAGGCAGGAGAGGGTGCCGCTACGATGATTGATCCCGGTGATGAACACAAAGAAGGATAACTGCTTTCTTATGCAAAAAAGTTGAAGAAGCGCGCGAAAACTATTGGCTATCAGTGACGTCAGCTCTGACGTAACCTGTGCTCATCGAATCCTGAGTTCTCATATCAGGGCCTGCGTGGCCCGCGAGGAGCAAATAACATGAAAAAAATTGGCTTTTTATCGTTCGGTCACTGGACCCCATCGCAGCACTCAGCAACCCGTTCCGCGCAGGATGTTCTGCTGCAGTCCATCGACCTGGCCGTCGCGGCGGAGGAGTTAGGCGCAGACGGTGCTTACTTCCGCGTGCACCACTTTGCCCGCCAGCTGAGCTCGCCGTTCCCGCTGCTGGCCGCGGTGGGCGCAAAGACCAATCGCATTGAAATTGGTACCGGCGTGATTGATATGCGCTACGAAAATCCGCTCTATATGGCAGAAGACGCTGGCGCAGCGGACCTGATCTCAAATGGGCGTTTACAGCTTGGCCTGAGCCGTGGCTCGCCGGAGCAGGTGGTTGAGGGTTACCGCTACTTTGGTTTTGATCCGCGAGACGGTGAGACCGATGCAGATATGGGCCGCCGCCATACCGAAGAGCTGCTGGAAGTTCTGCGTGGTGAAGGCTTTGCTAAACCGAATCCACAGCCGATGTTCCCGAACCCGCCGGGCCTGCTGCGCCTGGAGCCATTCTCGGAAGGGCTGCGTGAGCGTATCTGGTGGGGCTCCGGTTCCAACGCGACCTCAATCTGGGCGGCGCAGCAGGGGATGAACCTGCAGAGTTCAACGCTGAAGGATGACGAGACCGGCGAACCGTTCCACGTCCAGCAGGCGAAGCAAATTCGTGCGTATCGTGAGGCATGGGCCGCCGCCGGACATCAGCGCACGCCGCGCGTATCGGTAAGCCGCAGCATTTTTGCGCTGGTGAACGACACCGACCGCGCCTATTTCGGTCGCGGTGGGCAAGAGCAGGATTCGGTTGGTTTCCTCGACGAGAAAACCCGCGCCATCTTTGGCCGCAGCTATGCCGCCGAGCCTGATCAGCTGATCAAACAGCTGGCGCAGGATGAGGGGATTGCCGAAGCCGATACGCTGCTGTTGACGATTCCGAACCAGTTAGGCGTGGATTACTGTGCGCATGTGATTGAGAGCATTCTGACGCACGTCGCACCAGAACTGGGCTGGCGCTAAGGCGCCTCTGGCGGCCCTGCGGGCCGCCACTCCGGAGTCTGAATGTGCAATAGCGCCACGAATGCGCGAAGGAAGAGGGGGTATTGAGGTAAGCCCGGACGTCACGCGGCAGGGATGCGCAAGCTTGCCATCTACCCGGGCAGGCTATGCGGAGTGGCGACCCGACAGGGCCGCCATTGTCGAACGTTGCACCCGGCATCTATTCGGTGCCGGCTTCCCACCACAGCTTATCCAGCGCGTAATAGCGATCGCGCTCGGCTTCCGGCTGGTTAAGATCGCGCTTCCACGGCTTCGCCAGAATGTAATGCAGGTTCTTTACCTCCTCCTGACGCCACATGGCACTGTGCTGGAACGGCAGAGTTTTTAATGCATTGTAAATATAGGGCAGCGGCAGCCAGCGGCCGGCAAACACTTCATTCAGCAAATCCTGCTCGGAGAAGGGGTAACGCCGCAGATCCTCAATCTCCATCACCTTCTGCTGTAGCCAGTTGAACACCGCCTGATCCGGTTTCAACACCAGAAAACCGCCGTTAAGGTAGCGATCAAGCTGCGGCGGTGCGGCTTCACCGCGCTCCTGCCAGGTATAATGGCAATTCTCCGGCATCCAGCTGGCAGGGTAGCTGGCAATCTGGTTCGGGTTACAGCGGCAGGCGTGGCAGGCGGCCAGCGCATGCTTCCCGAGATCCAGCGTAAACAGCTCATCCATATTGCGCAGCACCAGCATATCCGCGTCAAGGAACACCACGCGCTCATAGTCCGTTAACGCCCAGGCGCGTAATTTGCTCCACACTTCGCCGAACTGGGCCGACGCATAGTGTTGCTCCAGCTGCGTATCCGGCATTAACGGTTCAACAGGATGGATCACGCAGCCCGACTGCTGCAATGCTGCGCGTGTTTCGCTATCGATAGCATCGGTCACCATCACAATCAGCGGCCAGCGCGTCTCACTGCGCTGCAACGAACGGTGCAGCGCCTGCACACCGATAACATAGTCTGGCTGCGTCAGCAGCGTTACCCAGGCGAACATACTCTCTCCCTGTAAAAATTAATCAAACAAAGCTGTCACGTAGTCATTGCTAAAGCGGTGGGTCGGGTCGAGCCGATCGCGTACCGCACGAAACGCATCCCACTGCGGATAGATATCGCGCCACTGATAGCGCTGCGGATCGTAGTATTTGCCCCAGTGTGGCCGGCCGCCCTCTGCCGCCAGCAGCTTCTCGACCTCACTCAGAAAATGCAGCCCCTCCTGCGAAAGCGAACCGTCGTCAGCGTAATAGACCACAAAGCCGAAGAAGCAGGTGGGGTGCTGGTACGCCGGACTGAGCCAGGCCTCAGACGCGCCGGTACAGCGCAGAATAATCGGATAGTGCATATGCGGCTTACTCTCCGCATACCAGGCTTTAATTTTGCTGATAATCTGCGGGGTTTGCGCCAGCGGCACGCCGATCTCAACGTTAATCTGCGGCACCGCAATGCCACGGCAAAACAGCTGATAGATATCGCCGCTGACATCCGTGAAATCGCGGAAGCGCGTAACGGTGCGAAACTGCTTGCCGCCTTTCCCGTGTATCTGCGTATCGCGATGCATCTGCGCCAGCGTTTGATCGATGGTTTCGTTCAGGCTGCTGTCGGTATCGTCGCCGTGTTCAATCACTTCGCGCTGGTTCGCATACCAGGCCTGCGCATCGTCATGGCTGGCCTCGGCCGCATTCCATACGTGCATCAGATTGTCATCAACAAACCACCAGGCTTTGCTCATTTCAAACTGCGTGTTCCACGCCGGTAAATCCTGCTCAAGCGTATCGGCGCTGACCGCAAATTTATGGCAGGTAAACAGGCGAGACGGCTGAGTGCGTAGCGTAACGGCAGTGACGATCCCCAGCGCGCCCAGCGAGGTCTGCGCTGCCGGAAAATCCGCTTCGCCACGTACCCACTCGCGCACGCTGCCATCTGCCAGCACCATACGGATACGCAGCGCTTCATCCGCCAGCGAGCTCTGATTAAGCCCCTGACCATGCGTACCGCTTGCCATGGCGCCTGCCAGCGTCTGCACGGCAATCACGCCGGGCGAGGAGGCCAGCATGCGATCCATCTCGGTCAGCGTGTCATAAATCTGCTGCATCGGTGTGCCGGCAGCGAAGGTCACGCTCTCCTCATCCTGCGCCAGTACGCCCCGTAGCGCGCTGAGATCCACCAGCACGTCATCAGGCTGGACGCACAGCATCCGGCCCGGTGAAAGGCGGCTGCCCACTACGCGCACTTTCCCCTGGGTGGTGCGGAGCAGCTGCTGTAACGCCGCTTCGCTTTGTGGCTGGTGCAGCTGTTGCCGCTGCCCGACAACGGTATTCTGCGCCCAGTTCCACAACGCCGGATCGGCAGTGGTGTCACTGGGGTTACGTAAGGGATAGAGCAGGGAGTCTCTGTTCACTACGGCATTCCTTATCTGTGGTCTGTGACGGTCCCGGTTAATAAATCAAGCGTAGACCATCACAGCGAACCCGCAGATTACGGGGCTCTCCGCACGTAACGCAGCGTTGCCGTCACCGCCAGCTGGCGATTACGGCGGATGCTGTCCTCTTCGCTATCGTGGGGTGTGAACAGAGTATGAAAGGTGTAGCGGTTCGAGACATGGTGCACGCAAATACTGCTTAACAGGCGGTGCACATCCACGGTGTTCAGGCCATCAATGAAAACCCCCTGTTGCTGACCGCGAATCAGAATGTCATCAAGCAGATCCAGCGTGCTTTTATTCATCTCCTTGATGCGCTGTGACTGCACGATATAGCGGCCACGCAGCAAGTTTTCAGTACAGACCAGGCGCATAAAATCCGGATGTGACACATGATAATCGAAGCTGGCTTCAACCAGTTTGACCATCGCCTCTTCCGGATCCAGCGCGCTCAGGTTAAGGCCGGTTTCATGCTGGCGAATCGCCTGATAAACCTGTTCCAGCACCTCAATGTACAGCTTCTCTTTATTAACAAAGTGATAAACCACCATGCGTTTGGTGGTGTTAGCCAGCTCAGCGATCTGCTCCATGCGTGCGCCTTGCATACCGTATTCGGCAAAGGTTTGCAGCGCACCGGCCAGAATGCGCCTCTTCAGCCCTTCAGGGTCATTTTTACGTTTAGGTGTGGTATCCGACATAGCACTCTGTACTGATCAATCAAACAGGCATGGTATCACAGCCGTTTTCCCGCATGTGGCGAGGCGGGCGGCTGCCCTCTTTATTCATTTCAGAAATAACATTCCTGGATAAAGCATAATGCAGGAATAAGAAACTGCGTAAACTGGCCACATCTGCCCGTCACTGCAGCTTATTTTGACTCGCGTAATAATAACACTCTGGAAACAATTTATGCACACGCGCTTTGTCATCAATAAAAATAAATTTATGTTAGCTGTCCGAATGTTACTGCTCTCCAGCGCTGCGCTTACACCTGTGTCGCTGAATCAGTCGGCGGGTAAAAGTGACGCAGTGAAAAAAGTATTGGATAAGCATTTCAACGGCACTGGTGAAACGGCCTGATTAGGACAAACAGTATGACGCTATTTTCAGATGCTGAAGCGCCCTTTACCGCCGCTACACGTGATGTATCGGGTAATGCAACGGCTCAGGATTGTGCAGTGCGTACAACGGGTGGTGTCGTGCGTCTGCAACATGTTTCGCGCCGTTTCGGACAGACTCAGGCGCTGCGCAATGTTTCGCTGACGGTGCAAAAGGGCGAAATTCTCGGCCTGATTGGCCGCAGTGGCGCGGGAAAATCCACCCTGATTCGCTGTCTTAATGGGCTGGAGCAGCCTGATGAAGGCGTGATTGAAATCGAAGGCCGTGACATTACCGGTTTATCAGAAAAACAGCTGCAAACCGTACGTAGCCGCGTCGGCATGGTGTTTCAGCACTTCAATTTATTGTCAGCTAAAACCGTGGCGCAAAATGTGGCGCTGCCGCTCAAAATCGCCGGTATGGCGAAAGCACAGCGTCAGCAGCGGGTCGCGGATCTGCTGGCGCTGGTCGGGCTGGCGGATAAAGCGCACCACTATCCGGCGGCGTTATCAGGCGGACAAAAGCAGCGCGTAGGTATTGCCCGTGCGCTGGCGGCCAGCCCGGCGCTGCTGCTGTGTGATGAAGCAACGTCAGCGCTCGATCCGGAAACCACGCGTTCGATTCTGACGCTGCTTAAATCCCTGAATCAAAAACTGGGGATCACCATTTTATTGATCACGCATGAGATGGAGGTGATCAAATCAGTAGCGCATCGCGTGGCGGTCATTGATGCCGGTGAGATCATTGAGCAGGGGCCAGTGTGGCAGGTCTTTGCCCATCCGCAGGCCGGGCTAACGCGCACGCTGCTCCGCGGATTGCTCCCGCAGTTGCCTGAGAATATTGCCGCACGTATTTGTGCGCAGAAGCAGGGTGAGGCGATCTACAGCGTACATTTTGCCGGGGAAGATGCGCAGGGCGATCTGTTAACACGCTTCGCCTGTGCGTTCCCGGACACTTTCCGCCTGCTGCAAGGCGGCATTGATCACATCGGGCACTACGCTGTGGTGCATTTTTTTATTGCGATTCCGGCGGATCATATCGCGGATGAGCAACGGGCTATCCGCTGGCTGCAGGCGCAGCAGGCACAGGTGGAGTTAATGGGTTATGTCGCCAGCGATGCTTGATCTACTCCTGAATGCACTGGGTGAAACGGTACTGATGACCGCGATCTCCGGGCTGTTTTCGCTGGTAGCGGGGTTGCCGCTCGGCCTGATCTTAGTGATGACCAGCCCGGGTGGCATTGCGGAACATCGCGGTATTCATCGCGTACTGGGGCTGATCATTAATGGCTTCCGTTCGCTACCGTTTATTATTTTACTGGTGGCACTCATTCCGTTTACCCGCCTGCTGGTAGGCACCTCACTCGGCACCTGGGCGGCGATTGTTCCTTTATCGATCACTGCCACTCCCTATTTTGCCCGCGTGGCTGAAGTGTCGCTGCGCGATGTGGATCGCGGTCTGATTGACGCCGTCCGTGCGATGGGGGCCAGCAAGCTGCGTATTGTGTGGGATGTCCTGATTCCGGAAGCGTTACCCGGCATTCTTTCCGGCTTTATTGTCACGTTGGTCGCCCTGATTGGCGCATCGGCCATGGCAGGCGCCATCGGCGCGGGTGGCCTGGGCGATCTGGCCATTCGCTACGGTTACCAGCGTTTTGAAACATCGGTGATGATAGCGGTTATTATCGTGCTCATTGTACTGGTGTGCGGAATTCAGTGGATCGGTGACCGTCTGGTGCAGCATATCGATAAACGCCACTGAGTGTATGAGCATATATTATGTCTGATAGCTTTTTTGCCACGGATGGCAATTAACGCGCGCCACACGCGTTACCCGGAAATCACCCTTTTACACTCTCATCTTGCCTGCCAAAAATAATAGCGTTTTCGCCGGAATTCGCTGTGCCTCTTATTTTAAATAATCTTCGCCTGCCCGCTAAAGCGAAATAACTTGCACGATACGTAAACACACAGGCCCGGTAAAGTCGTCGCTCACCGTATCGGTATGGTGCCAGCCCGGGTATAGCGGTGATCATGCTAAGCAGCGCTTCACGCCTCCCTTTACCGGAAATCTCATCACGCCGCGCTTAAACCCACTGTTCGAAGCCCTCACAATCGTGACGGAACGATTTTTTTGCATACATAAAAAATACAAAGGAAATACAAAATTATAGGAGAAAAATGCAGTTAATTTTTATTTTTTACTTAAATATTAATTAATTAAGTTTTTACATAGTGCGTTTTTATCTTATAAATTATTTCAGATAGCGATCACATTCTCGCGTAAATGGCGTGTGAGGCATATTTACAGCATGGAGAAAACGGCATAATTTTGAACACAGATTTAACCTGACTGTAACAGGACGCGGCGTGATAAAACGCACCAACCGGTCAGGAAGCAGCAAGGTAAGGACACCAGCCCAGAAATACTGAAATTAGCCAAAGATGATGAGTGCTGACCGAACGTATTAATGGCCATCGGGCCCGGTTCAGCAGATAAAAATATTCCGGCAGTGAGCGGAAGAATATAACAGCTGGCTGACGAACCCTCACGGAAGACATTAACGCATGTTCCCACGCGCCTGTATCGCGTGGCGATTAATACTGCGCCTGTTTACGACGAAACTATTATTTTCGCTCACTGAATACGTCAGCTTATTCAGACAAATGGTTGTACCTGCAATACCTAAATATTAACGGAGAACACCTGCCATGAATAACAACAATATCTCCATCGAAGACGTACCGTTAAATGGTTTTCACCAGTTAATGTCGATACGTGCCGGTGGGGGCTGGATTCTCGATGGCTATGTGCTGAGCATTATCGGCGTCGCCATCGTACAATTTTTTCAACACCTGCAGTTAGATACTTTCTGGCAAGGCATGGTCGCGGCATCGGCGATGCTGGGCACCTTTTGCAGTGGTTTCCTCGGTGGCTGGCTTACCGATATCGTTGGCCGCCGCCGTCTGTTCTTTGTCGGACCAATCCTGTTCATCCTCGGTTCTGTAGGGACATTCTGGGCAGAATCGGCAATGGCGCTATTTGTTTTGCGCTTTTTAGTGGGCGTCGGCGTAGGCCTGGAGTACCCGGTTGCCGGTTCGCTGCTGACAGAGTTCTTGCCGCAGAAACATCGCGGTAAGCGTCTGGCTGCGTTAACTATCCTCTGGTTTGCCGGCGCGGCGCTGGCGTATATCGTTGGTAACCTGATCCTTGCATCAGGCGGCGATGCTGCATGGCGTCTGGTGCTGGCAAGTCCGGCGGTACTGGGTGTGTTGCTGTTTGTACTGCGTCTCGGTACGCCTGAATCACCGCGCTGGTTAATCAGCAAAGGCCGCCTCACGGAAGCGGAGCAGATTATCCGAAAAGTGTATGGTCCGGAATTCTCTCTGAAAAATGTGCCCGAAGAGACCGCTGAGGCTAAAGTGTCGCTGAAAGACCTGCTGCGCTCCGGTTACGGTAAACGCATGCTGTTTGTTTCCGTGTTCTGGAGCGCGGCAGTGGTACCGATGTTTGCGGTTTACTCATTTGCCCCCATCGTTCTGAAAGCGCTGAACCTGGACGGAGAGTGGGCATCACTGGGGTCCATCGCGATTACGCTGCTGTTTGTGGTGGGCTGCATTCTCGCAACGCGTTTGATTGATACCATGGGGCGCCGTCGTCTGATTATTCAGAGCTTCCTGTGGTCAAGTCTTGCCCTGCTGGCGCTGGGTATGTTCTCACACGGTTCTGAGATGCTGGTACTGGTGCTGTTTGGTGCCTATGCCGTGTTTATCGGCGGGGCGCAGGTGCTGGAGCTGGTCTACCCGAACGAGTTGTTCCCGACGGAAGTGCGCGCATTTGCGGTCGGCATGGGTTCATCAATGTCGCGGATTGGTTCTGCGGCCGGCACCTGGCTGGTACCGATCTCCCTGCAGAGCCTGGGCATTGCTAACACCATGTATGCCGCAGCGATCGTCTCCTTTATTGGTCTGCTGGTCTCCGTGTGGCTGGCGCCGGAAACGCGCAATATGACCCTTAACCAGGCCGCTTCACTCGCGCGATAAAGGGTTGAGCAATACAGGCAAGCCTGCCCGGGAGACCGGGTGGGCTTTTTTAGCAGGGACGGGGCCGGTTATCTGGTCTGCCAGGGGCGCCATGAATGGCGAACCTGAATACCCGCGATTCGCCCGTCACTACATCCGTCACAACATTCGTCACTACAGAGCGTGCATGCATGTGCACCACACCCCTCAACCGCGACGCCCTACGCTGCACA
>NZ_MLFS01000032.1 GCF_002095485.1 Pantoea wallisii
ACGCCGATGACCACAGCGCGCAATGCTTCGGGTGAATGGTGTTCACGGGATTGTGAAGTCATCCCTACTCCTTATTTTGTCATGACGCCGGATGATGGCGGTGTGCTGTCAATAATATCAGATAGGCGCTAAAAGTGACGCGGCTCTCCTGTCGTGTTTACGCCGCAGGGTGCTTCGGTTAACATCTAAGCCCGATTTTTCATTTACGGAACGCTACGCAAATTATGACTCAAGTCGCTAAAAAATTACTGGTAACGTGCGCCCTGCCGTACGCAAACGGCTCAATCCATCTCGGTCACATGCTTGAACACATTCAGGCTGACGTATGGGTCCGTTACCAGCGAATGCGTGGCAATCAGGTTTACTTTATCTGCGCAGACGATGCTCACGGCACACCGATCATGCTGAAAGCCCAGCAGCTGGGCGTGGCACCGGAGCAGATGATTGCGGAGATGAAGCAGGAGCATGAGACCGATTTCGCCGGTTTCAACATCAGCTACGACAACTATCACTCGACGCACGGCGAAGAGAACCGCGTGCTCTCCGAGCTGATCTACACGCGGCTGAAAGAGAATGGCTTCATTAAAAACCGCACCATTTCGCAGCTGTACGATCCGGAAAAGGGCATGTTCCTGCCCGATCGTTTCGTAAAAGGTACCTGTCCGAAGTGTAAATCACCGGATCAGTATGGCGATAACTGCGAAGTGTGTGGCGCGACCTACAGCCCGACCGAGTTGATCGAGCCGAAATCTGTGGTCTCTGGCGCTACGCCGGAGATGCGTGACTCTGAGCACTTCTTCTTTGATCTGCCGTCGTTCAGCGCCATGCTGCAGGCGTGGACCCGTTCGGGCGCGCTGCAGGAGCAGGTAGCCAATAAGATGCAGGAGTGGTTTGAAGCGGGCCTGCAGCAGTGGGACATCTCACGCGATGCGCCCTACTTCGGCTTTGAGATCCCGGGTGCGCCGGGCAAATACTTCTATGTGTGGCTGGATGCGCCAATCGGTTACATGGTTCATTCAAGAATCTGTGCGACAAGCGCGGTGACATCGATTTTGACGAATTCTGGAAGAAGGATTCCGATACCGAGCTGTATCACTTCATCGGTAAAGATATCGTCTACTTCCATAGCCTGTTCTGGCCAGCGATGCTGGAGGGCAGCAACTTCCGTAAACCGACCAACCTGTTTGTGCACGGTTATGTGACGGTAAACGGCGCGAAGATGTCGAAATCGCGCGGCACCTTTATCAAAGCCAGCACCTGGCTGCAGCATCTGGATGCCGATAGCCTGCGTTACTACTATGCGGCGAAACTCTCGTCACGCATCGACGATATCGACCTGAATCTGGAAGATTTCGTGCAGCGCGTGAATGCGGATATCGTTAACAAAGTGGTTAACCTCGCCTCACGCAACGCCGGTTTCATCACCAGGCGCTTTGGCGGCAAGCTGGCGGGCGAACTGGCCGATCCGGCGCTGTATCAGACCTTTGTTGATGCCTCGGAAAAAATTGGTGAAGCCTGGGCGAGCCGCGAATACAGCCGTGCCATCCGGGAAATCATGGCGCTGGCCGATCTAGCTAACCGCTATGTTGACGAGCAGGCACCGTGGGTGGTGGCGAAGCAGGAGGGCCGCGATGCCGATCTGCAGGCGATCTGCTCCATGGGGATCAACCTGTTCCGCATCCTGATGACCTGGCTGAAGCCGGTACTGCCTTCGCTGAGCGAGCGCACCGAAGCGTTCCTGCAGAGCACCTTAACCTGGGACGGTATCGCGCAGCCGCTGCTGGATCACACCGTGGCGCCGTTTAAAGCGCTGTATGGCCGTATCGAAATGACCAAAGTCGATGCGCTGGTGGAAGCTTCTAAAGAGGATGCTGCCGCAGCCAGTAAACCTGCGGTAACCGGTCCGCTGGCCGATGCACCGATTGGTGACACCATAACCATTGATGACTTTGCGAAAGTCGATATGCGCGTGGCGCTGATTGAGCAGGCTGAACTGGTTGAGGGATCCGATAAACTGCTGCGCCTGCAGCTGGATCTGGGTGGTGAGAAGCGTCAGATCTTCTCCGGCATTCGCGCTGCCTATCCGGACCCGTCCGTGCTGGTGGGCAAGATGACGATCATTGTCGCTAACCTGGCGCCGCGCAAGATGCGTTTTGGCGTGTCAGAGGGCATGGTGCTGTCCGCCGGCCCGGGCGGCAAAGACCTGTTTGTGCTCTCCGTGGATAGCGGCGCACAGCCGGGCATGCCGGTGAAGTAAGGCTTCGGGGGCGTTGCCCCCACTTTGTCCCTCTCCCGCACGGGAGAGGGCGCTGACGTCCCGTTATCGCTTTCGTTTCACGCTGACCACCCGCACGGACACTCCCTCAAGCGCTGAGTGCGTATGATGAAGCCCATAAAACAGGAGCCTGACATGTCCGCCGTGTTATCTGCCTGCTGGCGTTACCTGCGCGCCTTTCTGATTATCTACGCTGCGCTGTACGCCGGCATCGCGCTTGCCGCCCTGCTGCCGTTTACCCTGCCGGGCAGCATCATCGGTATGCTGCTGCTGTTTCTGCTGCTGGCGCTGCAGATTCTGCCGGTGGAGTGGGTGAAGCCCGGTTGCCACCTGCTAATTCGCTACATGGCGCTGCTGTTTGTGCCGATTAGCGTGGGCGTAATGGGCTACACCGATATTCTTAGTGCGCAATTTGGCCCGATTGTTGTCTCCTGCGTGGTCAGCACTTTTGTGGTGTTACTGGTCGTCGGTTTGAGCGCAGAGCGTCTGCAACAGCCTGGGAATCCACGCGATGAGTGATGCCTGGTGGTCACTGCCGCTAACCGTGGTGGCTTACTTACTGGCGCGCAAACTGGCCGCCCGTATTAATCTCTCCATCATCAATCCGCTGCTGGTGGCGATGGCGATTATCATCCGCTTCTGCTGGTTACCCATCTGCCTTATGCGCGCTACTTTGCCGGCAGCGCGCTGCTTAATCAGCTGCTGCAGCCGGCCGTGGTGGCGCTGGCGCTGCCGCTGTATGAGCAGATGCACCAGATCCGCGCACGCTGGAAAACCATTATCAGCGTCTGCTTTATCGGCAGCATTACCGCCATGGTCTCCGGTACCGCCATCGCGCTGTGGATGGGCGCCACGCCGGAGATTGCGGCCACTATCCTGCCCAAATCGGTCACTACACCAATTGCCATGCTGTCTCCGGTTCGCTGCACGGCATTCCGGCGATCAGCGCCATCTGCGTATTGATTGCCGGCGTGCTGGGTGCGGTATTCGGCCACATGCTGCTCAATCTGTGCAGGGTCACGCTGAAATCATCGCGCGGGCTGGCGATTGGCAATGCATCACACGCGCTGGGCACCGCGCGCGCGGCAGAAATTGACTATCAGGAGGGCGCGTTCAGCTCCCTGGCGCTGGTTATCTGCGGCATTATCACTTCCCTGCTGGCGCCGTTTATTTTTCCGCTATTAATGCTGTGGCTGGGTTAAAACTTGCGAGAGATCTCGCAAAGTTGAAACAACCCGGCTGGCTTGCATTGTCTTAGCGACATGGATCACATATAAACCTTGAGGCGGCGCCCCGCCGCTGACGAGTTAATGAGGCCATCACATCATGCATGCACGATTCACATCCGCTTTTTCTGCCCTGCCCGCCACGCTGCAAACGGCGCTACAGCCTATGCTGGATGCCAGCGATTTTCGCGGCATGTTCAGCCCGCAGGATGTGGCCCACCTCAGGCAGGCAACCGGTCTGGATGATGATGCGCTGGCGCTCGAAATGCTGCCGCTGGCCGCCTGCTGTGCGGTCGCTACGGTGTCGCATTTCAACGTTGGGGCCATTGCGCGCGGCGTGAGCGGTCACTGGTACTTAGGGGCCAATATGGAGTTTCTGCATACGCCACTTCAACAGACCGTGCACGCCGAGCAGAGCGCCATTACGCATGCCTGGCTGCGGGGCGAAGAGCAGTTAGCGGCCATCACCGTCAACTACACGCCGTGCGGACACTGCCGTCAGTTTATGAACGAGCTGAACAGCGGCACTGCCATCCGTATCAGTCTGCCCGGCCGTGAGGTTCAGACGCTGGGCGATTACCTGCCAGACGCCTTTGGCCCGGCGGATCTCAACATCGCTGAACGTCTGCTGACGCCGGTTAATCACGGTTTTGCCCTTGAGGGCGATACGCTACAGCAGGCGGCGATTGCAGCAGCTAACGCCAGCCACGCGCCATACAGCCACAGCTATAGCGGCGTCGCATTACAGAGCCGCGACGGGCAGATCTTTACCGGACGCTATGCCGAAAATGCAGCCTTCAACCCCAGCCTGCCGCCGCTGCAGGCCGCGCTGATCCTGATGAATATGCACAATGAGCCGCTGGAGCATATTCAGCAGGCGGTGCTGGCAGAAGCGGAACAGGCGACGCTGAGTCAGTTTGATGCCACCCGCACCACGCTGGCCGCGCTGGGCTGCAAAGATTTCTCGGTTACTTTAGTTTCGAAACCAACAGTTTAGTGATCCTTTTACCGCTTTTGTGACCTTCTATTAACAAAAGCTGTACATCTGCAGGAATTTTCATAGGATCGGTCGCCAGAACTTCACAATAAAAGGCTCTGGCGTTACCTTTTGCCGGCGACACGTCAGAAAACACTGCAACCGGAGCAAACACTGCATGGAACTCGAGTACGAAAGTAAACGTCCGCTGTATATTCCTTACGCGGGTCCGATCCTGCTGGAATTTCCGCTGTTGAACAAAGGTAGCGCCTTCTCCCTGGAAGAGCGCAACGAATTCAACCTCAACGGCCTGCTGCCTGAAGCCGTCGAAACCATCGAAGAGCAGGCCGAACGCGCCTGGCGCCAGTTCCTGGACTTTAAAAACAACAACGACAAGCATGTCTATCTGCGCAACATCCAGGACACCAACGAAACCCTTTTCTACCGCCTGCTGGACAACCATCTGGAAGAGATGATGCCCATCATCTACACCCCAACGGTTGGCGCCGCTTGTGAGCACTTCTCAGAGATCTACCGTCGCGCGCGCGGCGTGTTTATCTCCTATAACAACCGCGACCGCATCGAAGACATGCTGCAGAACGCCACCAAGCAGAATGTGAAGGTGATCGTGGTGACGGACGGCGAGCGTATCCTCGGCCTCGGCGACCTCGGCATTGGCGGTATGGGCATTCCTATCGGCAAACTGTCGCTGTATACCGCGTGCGGCGGCATCAGCCCGGCCTATACCCTGCCGGTCGTGCTGGATGTGGGCACCAATAACCAGCAGCTACTGAACGACCCGCTCTACATGGGCTGGCGCCATCCGCGCATCACCGGTGAAGAGTATGAAGCGTTCGTGAACGACTTTATCCAGGCCGTCAAACGCCGCTGGCCGAACGTGCTGCTGCAGTTTGAAGACTTCGCGCAGAAAAATGCCATGCCGCTGCTGGAGCGCTATCGCGATGAGATCTGCTGCTTTAACGATGATATTCAGGGCACCGCGGCCGTTACGGTAGGCACGCTGATCGCCGCCAGCCGCGCTGCCGGCAGCCGCCTGTGCGAGCAGAAGGTGGTGTTCCTCGGTGCCGGCTCCGCCGGATGCGGTATCGCCGAGCAGATCATTGCGCAGATGAAATCTGAAGGCCTCAGCGATGACGAAGCGCGCGCGCGCGTCATGATGGTTGACCGCTTCGGCCTGCTGACCGATAAGCTGCCCAACCTGCTCGATTTCCAGAGCAAGCTGGTGCAGAAGAGCGATAACCTCAAGGAGTGGGATGTCACCAGCGATTCTATTTCACTACTGGATGTGGTGCGTAATGCGCGTCCGGATATTCTGATTGGTGTTTCAGGCCAGCCGGGGCTGTTCACGGAAGAGATCATCCGTGAGATGCACAAGCACTGTAAGCGCCCTATCGTGATGCCGCTCTCTAACCCGACCTCACGCGTGGAAGCGACGCCAGCGGATATCATCGCCTGGACCGACGGAGCTGCGCTGGTCGCGACCGGCAGCCCGTTCGCACCGGTAACCTGGAAAGGCAAAACTTATCCGATTGCGCAGTGTAACAACTCCTATATCTTCCCGGGCATCGGGCTGGGCGTGATTGCCGCTGGCGCCACCCGCATCACTGACTCAATGCTGATGACCGCCAGCCGTGCGCTGGCTGACTGCTCGCCGCTGGTGAATGATGGTGAAGGCCCGGTGCTGCCGGAGCTGAAACACATCCAGGGCGTTTCAAAGCTTATCGCGATGGAAGTGGGCAAAGCGGCGCAGCTGGCGGGCGTTGCCGTGGTGACATCCGAGGATGTGCTGTCAAAAGCGGTCAACAACAACTTCTGGCTGCCGCAGTATCGCCACTACCGCCGTACGTCTATTTAACCCGCGCTAACGCCCTTAACAGGCGATAAACGCGCTCCAGTGCCGGCAGCAACCGGCCGGCACTGCTTAAAAATACGCCAGCCGACCGGCACGATCTTGCTTAGCCGCCGCGCCTCAAGTAGCCTTGACCCATTCAATTTCTCGCCAATCGAGTGCCCACGCGCATGATCAAACGCGTTTTCTTTGCCCTGTTTATCATCATCTTATTGGTGATGGCGACCGCGCTTGGCCTGGATCGCTGGATTAGCTGGAAAACGGCGCCGTTTATCTATGAAGATGTCGCCTCGCTGCCGCATCGTCAGGTCGGTGTGGTGTTAGGCACGGCGAAGTATTACCGCACCGGGGTCTACAACCAGTATTACCTCTATCGCATCCAGGGGGCGCTCAACGCCTATAACAGCGGCAAGGTCAATTATCTGCTGCTCAGCGGCGATAACGCGCAGCAGAGCTACAATGAGCCGATGACCATGCGGCGTGATCTGATTAAAGCCGGGGTTGCGCCAGCGGATATCGTGCTGGATTACGCCGGATTCCGTACGCTGGATTCGATTGTGCGCACGCGCAAGGTATTCGATACCAACGATTTCATCATCATCACCCAGCGCTTCCACTGCGAACGCGCGCTCTACATTGCCCGACACCTCGGGATTCAGGCGCAGTGTTATGCGGTGCCGTCACCAAAGAATATGCTGTCAGTGCGTTTCCGTGAAGTGGGCGCCGACTTGGCGCACTGGCCGATCTCTACCTGATGAAGCGTGAGCCGCGTTTCCTTGGCCCGCTGGTGCCCATCCCGGCCGTGCATGAAGTGCCAGAGGATGCCCAGAGTTATCCGGCGGTAACCCCCGAGCAGCTGCTGGAGCTGGAAGAGAAGCTGCAAAAATAGGCGTATATAAAAAGGGCTGCGTCTCCGCAGCCCTTTGTCTGAGTATTGCTGTGTGATGTCTATTTTTTACGTGCGTACTTCAGTGAATCCAGCGCCACCGCGAAGATGATGATGCCGCCTTTGATAATGTACTGCCAGTAAGGGTTCACGCCGATGTAGGTCAGGCCGTAGTTGATGACGGTGAAGATGATGACACCGGTTACCACACCCGCCACGGTACCTACACCGCCAGCGAATGACACGCCGCCCACGACGCAGGCTGCAATCGCATCCAGCTCATACATAAAGCCAAGGTTGTTGGTCGCACTGCCGATACGGCCTGCTTCCAGCATCCCGCCAAAGGCGTAGAACACCCCTGACAGCGCATAGACCAGAATCAGGTTGAGCGGAACGTTAACGCCAGAGACGCGCGCCGCTTCCGGGTTACCGCCGATCGCAAAGATGTTCTTACCAAAGCGCGTTTTGTTCCACAGAATCCAGACAAAGATAATGGCGATAAACGCGTAGAACGTAATGAACGACAGCTTGAAATCACCGAAGCGCAGGAAGCCCTGAGCGAAGGTGGAGAAGCCGGCATCGAAGCCTGCCACCGGTGAAGCGCCCACAAAGTCGTAGTACAGCGAGTTGATGCCGTAAACGATGATCATGGTGCCCAGTGTGGTAATAAAAGGCGTCACCTTCAGATAAGCGATGATCACGCCATTTACCAGGCCGATCACGCCACCGATAAGGCATACGGTCAGGATCACCAGCGGAATCGGAACCGTATCCAGATGCGGGAACACTTTGTTCGCGTTATCCATCGACTGCAGCAGCGTTGCAGCGACGACCGCGGCCAGACCCACCTGACGCCCTGCTGAGAGGTCCGTACCCTGAGTAACGATCAACCCGGCGACGCCCAGTGCGATAATAATACGCACCGAAGATTGCGTCAGAATGTTACTCAGGTTCATCAGACTGAGGAAGGTCGGATCCTGGAAAATAATAATTGCCAGCAGTACCAACAGGACGACGTAAATACCGCCCTCTTTTAACCAGGTTAGCGCATTCTTTTTAGTAGTCGCTTTCATGTTAAAGCCCTTGCTTCATTAAAGGTGTAATGACGCTAAACGCAGGATTTCATTCTGCGAGGTCGTTTTCGTATCAACAATGCCCGCTACCTGTCCATTACTCATTACCAGAATACGATCGGTAATGCCCAGCAGCTCTGGCATTTCAGAAGAGATAATGATGATGCCTTTCTCTTTTTTCGCCAGCTCAGCAATCAGCTGGTAAATTTCGAATTTCGCACCCACATCAATTCCGCGCGTCGGCTCATCCAGCATCAGGATCTCAGGCTGGGTTAATAACCAGCGGCCGATAATGACTTTCTGCTGGTTACCACCGGAAAGCGATCCAATCTGCGTATGGTGGCCCGGCGTTTTCACGCGCATGGAGTCAATAACCCATTGGGTATCACTTTTCATGCGCTTATTATCGAGTAATCCCATGCTCGATTTATATTTCTTGATATTGGAGATCAGCGAGTTGAAGCCAATATCCAGATAGGCATAAATACCGGTGGAGCGACGCTCCTCGGTCACCAGGGCAAAGCCGTGATTAATGGCTTCGTTGGCGCTGTGGTTATTGATCGCTTTACCGTGCAGCTTAATGGTGCCGCCCGACTTTTCGCGAATGCCAAACAGCGTCTCAACAATATCCGTACGTTTTGCCCCGACCAGACCGGCAATACCCAGGATCTCCCCCTTGTGCAGATCAAAGGAGATATCGCGAATCGAGGGCTGACGCAGCGAGGTGAGATTACGCACCTCCAGAATCACCTCACCAGGCACGTTGGTCTTGTCCGGGAAGCGCTGGTTAAGTGAGCGGCCGACCATCATGGCGATGATCTTATCCATGTCCAGCCCTTCCAGCGGCTGGGTGGCGATCCACTGTCCGTCACGCAAAATAGTGATCTCATCGCACAGCTGGAAGATCTCCTCCATTTTATGCGAGATATACACAATACCGCAGCCACGATCTTTCAGCTTACGGATAATGGTGAACAGGTGGTTAACCTCTTTTTCGGTCAGCGACGAGGTGGGCTCATCCATAATGACGATTTTGGCGTCATAGGAGAATGCCTTGGCAATTTCAATCATCTGCATTTGCGAGACAGAGAGAGTCGCCACTTTATCGCGCGGGTCGATATCAATATCTAATTCATCAAAGATCGCTTTGGTATCGCGATACATCTTCTCCTGATCAACAAATACGCCTTTACGCGGATAGCGGCCCAGCCACATGTTATCCATGACGTTGCGTTGTAAAACCAGGTTTAATTCCTGATGCACCATTGATACGCCATTTTCCAGCGCCTCTTTGGAGCTCTTATAATCAATTTCCTCACCCTGAAACAGGATGCTCCCCGTATCCTTTTTATAAATACCAAACAGGCATTTTAATAATGTGGATTTCCCGGCGCCGTTTTCACCCATTAAGGCATGGACGGAGTGCGGCCGCACTTTTAAATTCACATTATCTAAGGCTTTAACCCCTGGAAATGATTTCGAGACATTCGTCATCTCCAGCAGATATTCACGCTGTGTGGTCGGATTCTCACTGGCCATAATTTACCTGGCTAAATAAAACGTGGGTCAGATGCAATAAGGCGCGGCACCTATGCCGCGCCCGGGACGGATTACTTCACAAACTGAGACAGGTTTTCTTTATCTACCGGTACGTAAGGTACACGTACGATTTTGTTTTCCATCTTGAAGTTAGTCCCCGCCGTAGGCTCTTTGCCATCCGCCAGATTCTTCGCGATATCGATGGTGGCTTTCGCCTGGTTTTCGGCGTCGTTCAGTACCGTACCGGCCATCGCACCTGATTTCACCAGCGCCAGGGCCTCTGGCAGGGCATCAACACCGAACACAGGAATGTTGGTTTTATTGTGTGCTTTCAGCGCTTCGACCGCACCCATCGCCATTGCATCGTTGTTGGCAATGATCACTTCAATCTTGTTGCCGTTCGGACCAGAGAGCCATGCATCCACTTTATCTTTCGCTTGTGCGGTGTCCCACATTGCGGTGTCCATGGATAACTGCTGCGTCTTCACGCCGTCAGCGTTCAGCGTGTCAATCACGTACTTGGTACGCGCTTCCGCATCCGGGTGGCCCGGCTCGCCTTTCAGCAGTGCGAACTGAATCTGACCATCTTTATTCAGATCCCACGCCGGCATCGCTTTCCAGTGCTTCTCAATCAGCTTCGCCTGGATTACGCCAGACTCTTTGGAGTCGGTGCCCACGTAGTACGCTTTTGGATAGCTGGCCAGTACTTTAGCGTTTGGCTCTTTGTTGAAGAACACCACCGGCACATCGTTCGCCTTCGCTTTGTCGATCACCACTGCCGCAGCAGCAGGATCCACCAGGTTGATCGCCAGGGCTTTAACGCCTTTGGCCATCAGCACGTCAATCTGGTCGTTCTGGGTAGACTGGCTGTTCTGTGAGTCGTTCATCAGCAGCTGGATGCCGCCCAGTTTTTTCGCTTCGCTATCAATGTCCTTGCGGACCATCGACATAAAGTTGTCGTCATATTTATAAATGGTCACGCCAATGCGGGTATCGGCGGCGTGCGCAGTTGCACCAAACATCATGCTGGCAACCAGTGCTGTGAGCGTGAAAACCTTCTTATTCATGGTATCTCCGGTTTTTTTTATGCAGGGTATTTCATCGCACCGTCTTGCCTGCGGGCAGACAGCGCAGTCGGTTGAAACGCTATTATTATGGGGCTGGCGCTTACGCAGGGCCGGACTCCCATCGCTATCCTGACTTCCCTGTACGTAAACGCTTCCTGAAGAGTGTTGTGAACCATTTCAATCGGCTACTGAAACCGGACCGGGGAAGGAGAACCCGGCGTTACATAATGTTTCAGTCCGGTAAGACGCTGCCATCATAGAGAGCGCCATGTTAATTAACTGTGAATGTAATCACAGATTGGAAACGGTTACACGGCGCTATCGCCTGAATTAGTGACCGACTCCACAATTTGCCGCTGCGCCACCGAATGGCGCCGCACCAGCGTTGGCATAAAGCAGTGACTTGCGTGCGGATCAAGCTCGCCGGCTGCACCTTTCAGTGCCAACTCTGTCGCCAGTTTCGCCATAGAAACAATGGGATAGCGAACCGTAGTCAATTGCGGATCGGTGTAACGTGAGATGGGAATGTCGTCAAAACCAATGACAGAGAAATGCTGTGGCACCTGTATACCATTGTCTTTTAACGCCGTGAGCGCGCCGGCGGCCATACCATCGTTATAAGAGAACACTGCCGTAAGGTGCAGGTTGCGTCCCAGCAGCTCTACCATCGCCGCTTCCCCGCCCTGCATATCCGGCTCCGCATGGGCGATCCACGCTTCTGGCGGGCGAATCCCCTGCTCTGCCAGCGCCTGAGTCCAGCCCTCCTGGCGCTGCGTTACATCCTCAATCGGGTGCCCTGAACTCAGATAACCGATACGCTGATGGCCCTGCTGTAACAGCATGCGGGTGGCAACTTGCGCACCGGTTACATTATCCAGGCAGACGCAGCGGTGCTCATAACCTGCAATTGTCCGGTTTATCAACACCATACCAGGAACCTGATCCATAAACTGCATGAGCTCAGCGTCTGAAAGCGTTTTCGCGTGTACCACCAGCGCGTTACAGCGTTGACGAATCAGAACCTCAATGGCGTGACGCTCTTTCTCCTCCTGATGCCAGGAGTTACTGATAAGCACATGTTTCTGCACGCGCTGCGCCACGGTATCAACCGCTTTGACCAGCGCACCAAAAAACGGATCGGAAACATCCATGACCACCACGCCAATGGTGTCACTGACTTGGGTGGCAAGTGCCTGGGCGTTGGCATTAGGACGGTATCCCAGCGACTCTACCGCCTGTAGCACGGCTTCGCGGGTATCCGGGGTGACAGCACTGCTGTTATTGAGCACACGCGACACGGTGGCAACGGACACACCGGCCTGTCGGGCGACATCACGAATCGTTATCATGCAGCTGTTCCACAGAGGAAGAAAATGCGCGACTGGCGCGTAACGGCGCTATTTTGTCAGGGCATCGGGCTTAGCTACGTGAATTACGTCACACAGATGAAAACGGTTACATACAATTATGCAACCTTTGTGATGGACATCATTATCTGATGAGAGAAGAGTTACCGGGTTTGCCAGCTGCCAGCCGGGTCAGTTTCCGCCACAGCCACTCCATGGGCCCCCGGGAGAACACGCGCAGCCACAGTACGGAAAACAGGATATTAACCAGCCAGATAGCCGGCACAAATGCCAGCAGGTGCAGGCGATCAAACTTCAGGAACAGGTTAAAGCGGTAGAACAGCGTGGTGCAAATCAGCGTCTGTAGCAGGTAGTTGCTTAGCGCCATACGGCCGACGCACTGAATAGCGTAGCTGAAACGCGTTTTCATCAGTGTGGGCCAGAAGCCGTAGCAGAGCGCAGCATAGCCAAGGCTGATAAAAGGCGAGGCCAGATCGCGCGGCACCTGCAGAAAAAAGCCGCTCCAGCGAAATTCCCAGCCCAGCAGCCACTGCGCCACAATGCCGGGGATGGCAATCAGCCAACCAATAGTCAGCAGCAGCGCTGCCGCACGGCGATAGTGCTGTACGCTGAACTGGCCGGTAAGCCAGCCGCTGCGCATCAGCGCCGCGCCAATCAGCATCAGGCCCGCCAGCTGCCAGCCATACTGCGATGCCAGCGCCATCAGCCCGGATGAAAGATGATCAAGACGATTCTGGATAGCTTCCCAGCCGCCTACCAGCTTCCAGTAGCTCTCATACTCCAGATCTGCCGCGCCAGGCAGCCAGGAGCGGGTTGCCTGCGGGCTGGAGATAGCGCCAAACACCAGCAGCACCGCACAGCCAACCAGATAGAGCAAAACGCCGGTGTGCAGCAGCGCACGATCAGACGGCACTTCACGCAGCATGCGCCAGACAATCAGCCCAATCAGACCATAGTCCAGCAGGATATCGCCTTCCCACAGGAAGACCGCGTGAATAAATCCGATGAACACCAGCAGCGTAAGCCGTGAGGTTATCCAGCGGCTGCCGCGCGGGATCTGCATCGCGAGTCCCGCCCCAAACAGCAGCGCAAACAACGTGAGGAACTTCAGCTGCGCCAGGCCGTCCAGCAGCACCCATGTCCAGGCATCGGACAGCGTAATCTCGCCCTGCCACGCCGGATTGAGGTAGGCGGCTGACGGCAACGCAAAGCCCACAATGTTCAGCAGCAGAATGCCGAGAATGGCGCAACCACGAATGAAATCCAGCGCGAGATAGCGTTGCATTGAGCAGGCCTTAAGCGAGAGGCGTAACGGGCGACAGTGCGCCGCCCGCTGGCATTAGCTGTGACGTACCGCGCGCAGAAACTCCTGACGCGTATTCTGGCTGGATTTGAACAATCCACCCAGTGAAGTCGTAGTGGTGGCGCTGGTGGCATCTTTCACGCCGCGCGCTTTAACACAGTAGTGCACTGCGTCGATGGAGACGGCCACGTTGGTCGTGCCAAGCAAGGTTTGCAACGCCACCAGAACCTGCTGCGTTAAGCGCTCCTGCACCTGCGGACGCTGCGCGAAGAACTGCACGATGCGGTTGATCTTTGACAGGCCAATCACCTTATCTTTGGGGATATAGGCGACCGTGGCTTTGCCATCAATAATCACGAAGTGGTGCTCGCAGGTACTGGTCAGGGTGATATCACGCACCGTTACCATCTCATCCACTTTCATTTTGTTTTCAATGACGGTGATTTTCGGGAAGTTGGCGTAGTCGAGGCCAGAGAAAATCTCATCCACATACATCTTAGCGATGCGGTGCGGCGTTTCCATCAGGCTGTCATCCTCGAGATCCAGATTCAGCAGCTGCATGATTTGGGTCATGTGACCGGCGATTTCGCGCTTACGCGATTCGTCGTCCATCTCACGCACCGGGGCGCGCAACGGCGTTTCCAGGCCACGCGCCAGCAGCGCTTCGTGAACCAGGGCGGCTTCCTGACTTAAGGTGCTCATCGTACTCTCTCTCCGGCTGGTGATGCGCCCACAGGTCGGCGCCTGCGGGGGAAATTCTGAGCGCGTATTGTGAAACACAACGCGCGCTTAATCCAGCAATCAATCCGATAGTAGATGAAAGCTTTTCACGCTGCGGATCGGGGAATAACCAGAGCGCCCGCCAGCAGCAGACCGGCACCGGCGACCCACAGCGCCGGGTCAAGACGGTGCCATAACAGGCTGGCGATCCATGACAGCAGCGGCCCGCCCAACTGCCCGATGGCATAGCCGGTAGTGAGCAACCCCGCCAGGTAACGCGCATGGTGCGGCGCCAGTTCGCGACTGTACTGCAGCGACAGCTGCACTACGCACAGGAAGCCGCCGCCAATCAGCAGCGCGGCAAACAGCAGGCCACTGATGCCCGGCAGTACAACTGCGGCTATCACGCCAAGCGCCTGTGCCCACAGCACAATCGCCAGACGTAAAGGCGTGCTGCCCCAGCGCCGCGTAATGATCCCCAGCGCAATGCCAGTGACCGCTGCGCCACCAAACACCGGCCAGACAAACTGCGCAAAGGCGCTGTCAGGAAAGCGCGTTGCCGCCATTTGTGACAGGAACGTAGCGGGCAAAATATAGCCAAACCCGGCCAGGCTGTAGCTCAGCACCAGGCGTTTAAGCCTGGCGTCCAGTACCAGCGCAGGCGGTGCCCGATCGGGCCGGTGCAGCTGTCCGCTGCGTGGCAAAAAGCGGGCGATGGCCGCTATCAACAGCAGCGCCAGCACGCCATACGCGGCCCAGGCAAATGCCGCACTGACGCCGCTGGCATGCAACACCACGGCCAGCATTCCGCTGATAAAAATCCCGGTGCCCGGGCCGGCAAACACCGCTGCGGAGAGCCCCGGTCGCCCATGCTGTAGCAGCTGCTCATTACTCCAGGCCGCCACCAGCACCATGGCCCAGCCGCTGGCCGCCCCGATCAGGAAGCGCACCAGTCCGTGCAGCCACGGCCCGCTGATACAGGCCGAGAGCAGCGTCAGCAGCACTGCGCCCCAGACGCCGAGCTGGAGACGCCACTCCACGCGGCGGTGCGCACGCATTGCGTCAAACGAGCCACACAGATAGCCAAGATAGTTAAGCGCCGCCACCAGGCTGGCGCTGGTTAGCGTCAGCTGATGGTCCTGAATCATCAACGGAACCTGGGGCGTAAAGGCAAATCGCCCAATTCCCATCGCAACCACTAAACTTAAAAACGCGCTCAGCGCAACTCGCAACGCCATACCGGCTCCGGATCGATCCTGTTTTCACTTGTCAGCAGCATGCATGACGTTTACACTCACGAAAAGTGAATAATATTAACCAAGTTGTTTACGAGAAGAGAATATGGATTTAGTTCAGCTCCGCATGTTCTGTTCCGTGGCCGAAACCGGCTCGCTGGCTCGCGCCGCCGAAGTGCTACATCGCGTCCCTTCTAATCTCACCACGCGCCTGCGCCAGCTGGAAGAGGAGATTGGCGTCGATCTGTTTATTCGTGAGAAGCAGCGCATTCGCCTGTCGCCTATGGGCCACAATTTTCTTAATTATGCGCAGCGTATTCTGACCCTGAGCGATGAAGCGCTGAACATGGCGCGCGCCGGCGAACCGGGCGGCAACTTTGCCTTTGGCTCAATGGAGAGCACGGCGGCAACCCGCTTGCCGGGCCTGCTGGCCGCCTATCACCAGCGCTATCCCGGCGTGGCGCTTTCGCTTATCACCGGTACCTCGGGCGATATTATCGACAAGGTGCGCGCCGGTACGCTGGCAGCGGCTTTGGTGGACGGCCCGGCGACGCATGACGACCTCAACGGCTGCATCGCTTTCCGTGAAGAGATGGTGCTGATCACCAGCCTGGAGCACGCACCGATTGAGAGCGCGCGCGACACCCAGGGCGATACGCTGTTCGCGTTCGGCAATAGCTGCTCCTACCGCACCAAACTGGAGTCGTGGTACCGCGAGAGCCAGAGCGCGCCCAACAGCGTGATGGAGATCCAGTCTTATCACGCCATGGTGGCCTGCGTGGCGGGCGGCGGCGGCGTCGCGATGATTCCGGCATCGGTACTGGCGCAGATGCCTGCACGTGCACGCGTGCAGGAGCACATCCTGCCGCCGGCATACCGCGATACCGCCACCTGGCTGATGTGGCGACGCGACGCTTTCACGCCCAACGTAGAAGCCCTGAAGTACTTGATTATTGAAATGTTTGACGACCGTCCGCTCAACGATGAACTGCTGCATCCGTTGCAGGCCGCTGAGTGACCGTTTTTTATTTTTTCATCACGACATCCGAAGGAAGAGGAACGACATGAACATGATTAAAACCCGCGCCGCCGTTGCCTGGGCAGCTGGCGAACCACTGAAGATTGAAGAAGTGGATCTGATGCCCCCGCAAAAAGGTGAAGTGCTGGTGCGTATCGTCGCCACTGGTGTGTGCCACACCGATGCCTATACCCTCTCCGGGAAAGATCCGGAAGGCGTCTTCCCGGCGATTTTGGGTCATGAAGGCGGCGGCGTGGTGGAAGCGGTTGGCGAAGGCGTCACCAGCGTAGCCGTTGGCGATCACGTGATTCCGCTCTACACGCCCGAGTGTGGCAAATGTAAATTCTGTCTGTCCGGTAAAACCAACCTGTGCCAGGCGATCCGCACCACCCAGGGCAAAGGCCTGATGCCAGACGGCACCACCCGCTTCTTTAAAGATGGCAAGCCTATCTTCCACTATATGGGCACCTCGACGTTCTCTGAATACACGGTCGTGCCGGAGATTTCGCTGGCGAAAATCAGTAAAGAGGCGCCGCTGGAGGAGGTCTGTCTGCTGGGCTGCGGCGTCACCACCGGTATGGGTGCGGTGATGAACACGGCGAAAGTCAAAGAGGGCGATACGGTTGCCATCTTTGGTCTGGGTGGTATCGGTCTTTCGGCAATCATCGGTGCAAAAATGGCCAAAGCGGGCCGTATCATCGGTGTCGATATCAATACCAGCAAATTCGATCTGGCGCGCAAACTGGGTGCGACCGATCTGATCAATCCAAAAGATTATGACAAGCCGATTCAGGAAGTGATCGTAGAGCTGACCGATGGCGGCGTCGATTACTCCTTTGAGTGCATCGGTAACGTGAACGTGATGCGTTCCGCGCTGGAGTGCTGCCATAAAGGCTGGGGCGAATCGGTCATTATCGGCGTTGCCGGTGCCGGTGAAGAGATCGCCACCCGTCCGTTCCAGCTGGTGACCGGCCGCGTATGGCGCGGTTCCGCCTTTGGTGGCGTTAAAGGCCGCAGCCAGCTGCCGGGTATCGTGCAGGATTATCTGGACGGTAAGTTCGCGCTGAATGATTTCATTACGCATACCATGCCGCTGGAAGAGATCAACGACGCCTTTGATCTGATGCACGAAGGGAAATCGATCCGTTCTGTAGTGCATTTCAACAAGTAATCAGGAGGCGTTATGGCATCCACTCTGGAGCTGCTGGAAGAGCATCGCATCTTTGGCGGCTGGCAGCAGCGCTGGCGTCACCACTCGGCGGTACTGAACTGTCCGATGACCTTCAGCATCTTTTTGCCGCCGCCGCAGGACGATGCGCCGCCGCCGGTGGTGTGGTTCCTCGCGGGGCTGACCTGCACGGATGAGAACTTCACGACCAAAGCCGGGGCGCAGCGCGTGGCGGCGGAGCTGGGTCTGGTGCTGATTATGCCTGACACCAGCCCGCGCGGTGACGAAGTCGCCAATGACAGTGGTTACGATCTCGGTCAGGGCGCAGGATTTTATCTCAACGCCACGCAGCAGCCGTGGGCGGCGCACTACCGTATGTTCGATTATCTCAGTCAGGAGTTGCCGGCCCTGGTGGCAGATAATTTCAACCTGAGCGAGCGGCAATCGGTGATGGGCCATTCGATGGGCGGGCACGGTGCGCTGGTTCTGGCGCTGCGCCTGGGCGGTCGATTTGCATCGGCTTCGGCATTTGCGCCCATCGTCAATCCCACCGAGGTGCCGTGGGGGCAGAAAGCCTTTGCCGCTTATTTGGGAGACGATCGTCAGGCATGGCGTGAATGGGATAGCTGCCTGCTGATGGGTGAAGTGGAGCAGCGCCTGCCGATTCTGATCGACCAGGGAGACAGCGATCAGTTCCTTGCCGATCAGCTGCGCCCTGAGCGATTAGAGACGGTTGCGCGCGAGCAGGGTTTTCCCCTGACGTTGCGCATCCAGCCGGGCTACGATCACAGCTATTTCTTCATCGCCAGCTTCGTAGAGGACCACTTGCGATTCCACGCGAAGCATCTGCTGGTGTAGGGTAAATCTGCGCTCTCCCACGCGCACTCTCCGTGCGGTGGGGGACGCGCAGGCACCTTATCTATATCAGCGACTCTGCCACCAGCCCGTCGATCATGACCTGCGGCATCCCCTGTGAACAGTGCTCAATACGGCCGCGCACGCCATAGACCTGCGCCAGCGTATCCGGCGTAATCACCTGCGACGGCGCGCCATCGGCCAGCAGTTTGCCATCCTTCAGCATCAGCGCATGATCGGCGTGCCTGAGCGCAATGTTAATGTCATGCACCACCACTACCGTGACGATGTCGCGCAGCTGCGTCTCACGCCGGACCAGATCCATCACGTGGAACTGGTAGTTCAAATCCAGCGCGCTCAGCGGTTCATCCAGCAGCAGCAGCTCCGGGCGCCGAATCAGCGATTGCGCCAGGCCAACCAGCTGTTTCTGCCCACCTGAGAGCTGATCGAGATAGCGCATAGCCAGATGCGCAATGCCCAGCTGCACCAGCAGATGCATAATTTCTGCCTCACCGGATGCGCTGTGCAGGCCGCCCGAGGCGCGCTGCGCCACAATGATCGACTCCAGCACATGCAGATGCACGCCCGCCGGAAGCGTCTGCGGCAGGTAGACAACGCGCTGTGCCCGCCGGGCAAACGGCTGCGTCATAAGCTCTTCGCCGTTCAGCCATAGCTCGCCCTGCCCTTTGCTCAATCCCGCCAGCGCACGCAGCAGCGTCGATTTACCGCAGCCGTTCGGGCCAAGCAGCACGGTGATTTTCCCACGCGGCAGATGCGGTACGTTCAGGTCTTCAATGACTTTACGCTTCGGATAGCCGGCAGAGAGATGGCGAAGGCGTAATCCCTGTTCCATTACACGGTCCCCCGATGGCGCAGAATGATGCTGAGGAAGAACGGCACGCCGACCAGCGACGTCACAATCCCGACGGGGATGATGACGCCGGGGATCAGATTTTTCGAGGCCACTGACGCCAGAGAGAGCACCAGTGCGCCAATCAGTGCGCTGGCGGGCAGATAGTAGCGGTGATCTTCGCCAAACATCATGCGGGCGATATGCGGCGCCACCAGGCCAATAAAGCCTATCGGGCCCACAAAGGCGACGGCCAGCGCCGAAAGGATACTGATGCGCAGCAGCGTGGTGAGGCGCAGACGGCGCACATCAATACCGAAGCTGATAGCGCGATCCTCTCCGAGACGCAGCGCGGTGAGCTTCCAGCTGCTGAGCATTGAGAAAGGAATCAGCACGACAAACGCGGCGGTAAGGACACCGAGTTTCTCCCACGAGGCGCGCGCCAGGCTGCCCATGGTCCAGAACACCAGGCCCTGCAGAGTATCTTCACTGGCGATGAACTGCATCATGGAGACCAGGGCGTTAAAGGTGAAGACCAGCGCAATGCCAAACAGCACCACACCGGATGTCGATACGTTGGTCCAGCGCGTAATGCCGTCGAGCATCAGCGCGGCAAACAGTGCGAAGATGAAAGCGTTAAGCGAGATGAACCACTGATCGGGTACGCCGGGTATACCAATACCGAGGATAATGGCCAGCGCGGCGCCAAACGCGGCGGCAGAAGAGACGCCCAGCGTGAAAGGGCTGGCCAATGGGTTGTTCAGAATGGTTTGCATTTCGGCACCGGCAAGGCCCAGGGAGAACCCGACCACCACCGCCATCAGCGCGTAAGGCAGGCGAATATCCCAGACGATAACGCGGGTACCGGCATCCATGGCATCAGGATGGATCAGCGTTTGCCACAGGGTTTCAAGCGAGAGCCCGGCCGGGCCGAGGGTAAAATCAAGAATAACCGATGCCACTATCGCCAGCACCAGTACCGCAATCAGCATGAGGCGCTGACGCAGTACCTGACGATAACGTGTCAGGGTATCGGCTTCAGTGCCGTTCTCCGCCACCTGCGCGGCGTCCGTGATACGCATTATTTAACCTGTTTTCTTATCGTAACCATAACGGCTGCCACAATAGAGCAGGTGATAATAATTATCAATTATATGTCTGTAACAAAGCTCAAACCGCTGGTGCGGTATGGAAACCCGGTGCGCATGAATGCGTATCCTGCGGGCGCCGGGCGGGTCTGGCCGCACAGCGCCTCCAGGATCGCCATTCATGGCGACCGCCCCGCTCTACTGCTTAAAGGTCGGGAACTCCATCTCGCTGTACTTCACAAAACGTGAACCCCGCGTCAGCCGGTAACCGAGCCAGATCAACAGGAACAGCGGAATCCCGATATAGGTGGCGGCCACGCCGTACCAGTCAATACGATCGGCCAGGAACGCCTGATAATTCTGCCCCAGCGTAATGATCAAACAGAGCACAAAGGCAAAGATCGGTCCCAGCGGAAAGAAACCTGAACGGTACGGCAGGTCGGCCAGATTATGCCCCTGCGCGGCGTAGCCACGGCGGAAACGATAATGGCTGATCGCAATCCCCAGCCAGGCGATAAAGCCGGTCATGCCGGAGGTATTCAGCAGCCACAAATAGACCTCCTGATTGCCAAACTTCGAGCTCAGGAAACAGAGCCCCGCAACCACGGTCGTGGCCAGCAGCGCGTTACGCGGCACACCGCCCTTCGACAGCTTCGCGAACATGCGCGGCGCTTTGCCCTCCTGCGCGAGGTTAAACAGCATACGCGTTGATGCGTACATGCCTGAGTTACCCGCGGACAACACCGCCGTGAGGATAACCGCGTTCATAACCGCCGCCGCTGACAGCAGACCCGCATTCTGGAACACCAGGGTAAACGGACTGACGCTGATATCGGTCACATCATTGTGCAACAGCTGTGGATCGGTATACGGCAGAATCAGGCTAATGATCAGAATGGCAAACACGTAGAACAGCAGAATACGCCAGAATACCTGGCGCACCGCGCGCGGAATATTTTTGGCCGGATCTTCCGATTCACCGGCGGCAATCCCGATCAGTTCGGTGCCCTGGAAGGAGAAACCGACAATCATCGCCACGCCAATCATCGCTGCAAACCCGCCGGCAAACGGCGCATCGCCGACTGTCCAGTTGTGCCAGCCGGCACCCTCTGCGCCACGCATAATGCCGACAATCATCAGCACGCCGACGATAATAAAGACGATCACGGTCGTGACTTTAATCAGCGAGAACCAGTATTCGGCTTCGCCAAAGCCCTTCACCGAGATGAAGTTCAGCAGGAACATCAGGCCGAGGAACAGCGCGCTCCAGATCCAGCCCGGCGTGTCCGGAAACCAGTAGTTCATTACCAGCTGTGAGGCGACGAGATCGACGGCAATGGTCACTGCCCAGTTGTACCAGTAGTTCCAGCCGAGGGCGAAACCAAAGCCCTCTTCAACGTATTTGGCGCCGTAGGTGGCGAACGAACCGGAAACCGGCATAAACGCTGCGAGTTCGCCAAGGCTGGTCATCAGGAAGTAGACCATCAGGCCGATCAGCGCATAAGAGAGCAGTGCACCACCAGGTCCGGCCTGAGAGATAGTGGCGCCCGAGGCGACAAACAGGCCGGTGCCGATGGAGCCGCCAATGGCGATCATGGTGAGATGGCGCGCTTTTAGTTCACGGCGCAGCCAGGTTGTTGTGTTGTTTTTGAGTCATTATGCATGTGTAAACGCTATGCCGGATAAAAATAAGGCGCGATTGTAGCAGCAAAGCCTGCACTGTATAGCATTCACCACGGGTTATTAGTTACCTTCATGATCGGCCAGCGATTATTAGCCACAGCGTAGCCGACGCCGCGCTTATTCGCGGCAATAGGCGAGAAAACGCTGCAGCGCTTTGGAGACGTGCTTCTGTCGATGGTGAATGCGATAGAGCGTGCGCGTCAGGCGCGGCAAGGGCACGTTAACTTCCACCAGCGTGCCGGCTTCCAGCAGATCGGTGATCACGCGGCGTGACAGACAGCTGATGCCCATGCCATGCCGCACCGCATGCTTGATCGCCTCCGAGTTGCCCAGCTCCATGCCCAGCTGAAACTGCGGCAGGTGCGAGAGAAGCAGATAATCCACGATTTCGCGCGTTCCGGAGCCACGCTCACGCAGAATCCACGGCGCCGCCGCCAGGCTCTCCAGCGTAATCGGCTGTTGCAGCAGCGCCGCATCCGGTGCCGCAAATACCACCAGCTCATCCTCAAGCCAGGGTTCGCTGAGGATATCCGGCTCGTGACAGGGCCCTTCAATCAGGCCGATATCCACGCGGAAATCCGCCACCGCGTTGATCGCATCCTGACTATTGCCCACGCTCAGCTCCAGCGGCAGCGCCGGAAAGTCGCGGCGATAGGCAGCAATCATGCCCGGCAGCAGATAGTTGCCGATGGTGCTGCTGGCAAACAGGCGGATGGCGCCGTTATCCTCTTTAAACAGCTGTTCGATCTCGCCCGCCTGCTCCAGCAGGCCGACCGCGCGGGGATAGAGCAGACGACCGTGCTCATTCAGCACCAGCCGCTTACCGACACGGTCAAACAGCTGCACGCCGAGCTGCGTCTCTAAATCTGCCAGCGCGGCACTGACCGCCGACTGCGACAGCGCCAGCACCTGAGAGGCCTGGGTGGTGGAGCCGCTCTTCAGTACTTCGGTAAAGACCTCAACCTGACGCAGAGTGATATGCATGCGCCCTCCTTACATTGCGTAACGCTGCACAAGATAGATCACCACCGCCAGCCAGATCAGCAGCATCAGACCGAAGCCGGCCCAGCTGACAATCTTCTTCCCGCGCGCCCGCTGCACATCGGCGCGTTCAGCGCTGCTGATACGGATTTCACGCGGTAACAGGCGCAGCAGAACAATCACGCCAAGCGGCACGATGATTGCGTCATCCAGCAGGCCAATAATGGGAATGAAGTCCGGAATGAGATCTATCGGGCTCAGGGCATAGGCCACAATGCCAAACGCCAGCAGTTTAAACCACCATGGCGTACGCGGATCGCGGCAGGCAAACCACAGCGTCAGCACATCACGTTTGATGAGCCGCGCCCAGCGGCGCAAGCGCATGAACATGGTTCCCTCTCTTATTACTTATTCCGGTTGAAATCTAATATATTAGCAATTTCACTTTTAACCAAGCGCCGCACTGATTGTGCGGCCATAACTTTTCCTGGCGCAACCGCATCCGTTATGATGTGCGCTTCGCGATACCCCCACGCCCATTCAGGAGAGCGGCATGAAATATATCGGCGCACACGTCAGTGCAGCAGGCGGCGTAGACCAGGCAGTTATCCGTGCCCATGAAATCGAAGCCACAGCCTTCGCGCTGTTTACCAAAAATCAGCGCCAGTGGAAAGCCGCCCCGCTCTCAGGCCAGGTGATTGATGCGTTCAAAACCGCCTGTGAGCAGTACAACTTCACTTCAGCGCAAATTCTGCCGCACGACAGCTATCTGATAAACCTGGGCCATCCGGTGATGGATGCGTTAGAGAAATCCCGCGAGGCGTTTCTCGATGAGATGCAGCGCGCTGAGCAGCTCGGCCTGACGTTGCTCAATTTCCACCCCGGCAGCCATCTGCAGCAGATTGATGAGGAGGCCTGCCTGAAGCGAATTGCTGAATCAATTAATATCGCGCTGGATAAAACGCACAACGTGGTCGCCGTGATTGAGAACACCGCCGGCCAGGGCAGCAACCTCGGTTTCCGCTTTGAGCATCTCGCCACCATTATTGATCACGTGGAAGACAAAGCACGCGTGGGCGTGTGCATCGATACCTGCCACGCCTTCGCCGGCGGCTACGATCTGCGTACCGAAGAGGCCTGTGCCGCCACCTTCGCCGAGTTTGAGCGCGTTGTGGGCTTCCGCTACCTGCGCGGTATGCACCTTAATGATGCCAAGAGCACGCTGGGCAGCCGCGTTGACCGCCACCACAGCCTGGGCGAAGGCAACATTGGCAAGAGTGCGTTCAGCTGGTTAATGAAGGATAAGCGCTTTGATGGCATCCCGATGATTCTGGAAACCATCAATGCCGATATCTGGAAAGATGAGATTGCATGGCTGAAGTCCGAGCAGCAGCCTGAATAACGCACAACAAAAAGGGAGCCGAAGCTCCCTTTTTTATGCCTGCCCGTAATTAAGCCGCTTTCGCCAGCTCCTCTTCCGGACGTTTCAGAATGGCATAGCCCAGGCCTGCCACCGCCGTACCAATCACAATCGCCAGCAGGTAGCCCAGCACCGGTGTAATCGCGCCTGGAATCAGCAGCACGAACAGACCACCGTGTGGTGCCATCAGCTTCGCGCCAATCGCCATGGAGATCGCGCCGGTGATGGCGCCGCCAACGATACAGCAGGGCAGCACACGCATCGGGTCACGCGCGGCGAAAGGAATTGCCCCTTCAGAGATAAAGCACAGGCCCAGCACCAGCGCCGCTTTACCGCCCTCCTGCTGCCCTTTATTGAACTTACGACGCGCCACCAGCGTTGCCACGCCCATTGCCAGCGGTGGCACCATACCGGCAGCCATGATGGCAGCCATGGGTGCGTAAGTTTGCGAACTGAGCAGGCCCACCCCAAACGCATAGGCTACTTTGTTCACCGGGCCGCCCATATCTGTGCACATCATGCCGCCGAGGATCGCGCCCAGCAGTACCGCATTGGCGGTGCCCATGTTCGCCAGCCAGTTGGTCAGACCGCTCATAATACCAGCAACCGGTTTACCCACGACATAGATCATCAGCAGGCCGGTAATCAGGCTGGCAACCAGTGGAATGATCAGAATCGGCTTCAGCGCTTCCATACTCTGCGGCAGCTTCACTTTACTGCTCAGCAGCTTCGCCGCATAACCGGCAATGAAACCGGCGATGATCCCGCCAAGGAAGCCAGCGTTGATGCTGGTTGCGATCATGCCGCCAATCAGACCTGGGGTCAGACCCGGACGATCGGCAATCGAGAAGGCGATAAAGCCGGCCAGCACCGGCACCATCAGCGCAAAGGCGCTGCCGCCGCCGATCTGCATCAGCGCAGCCGCCAGCGTACCCGGCTCTTTAAAGGCGGTAATCCCAAAGGCGAAGGAGAGCGCGATGCTCAGGCCGCCTGCGACCACCATCGGCAGCATGTATGAGACACCGGTCAGCAGGTGACGATAAGCACCGGCTTTCTCTTTGCTGTCGCTCTGGCTTGCCGCGCCCTGGTTGCCGGACGGCTGATACGTTTTCGCTTCCGCCTGCGCTTTATCCAGCTCCTGCGCAGTTTTCTTCAGCGCCAGGCTGGTTGAGGTACGGTACATCGGCTTACCGGCAAATTTCGCCAGATCCACATCGATGTCTGCCGCAACGATCACCAGATCTGCCGCCGCGACCTCTTCCGGGGTAATCGCATTACCGGCGCCGACCGAACCGCGGGTTTCCACTTTTACCCACCAGCCACGTTTGGTGGCTTCGGCTTCGATCGCCTCAGCTGCCATGAAGGTGTGGGCTACGCCGGTTGGGCAGGCGGTCACGGCCACAATACGTTTCTGGCTGTTGTGCGTAGCCGCGGCTACAGGCGCAACAGCGGGCTGCCAGGTTTTGGCCGCGTCTTTGGCCAGCGCAATTGCCGCCTGCGGATCACGCAGCGCCTGCTGCACGTCCACCAGCGCAACGGATTTGCCGGCCAGCTGCGCATCCGCCGGGACGGTTTGCCCGGCGACCAGCACCAGCTCTGCCTCAGCAGCGCTATTGACCAGCTCAAGGCCAGCCTGCGCCGCCGCAGCGCGCAGACGTTCCGTGGCTAAGTGCCCGGACGCCAGGCCGAGTGAAGCATCTTTTATCAGCAGCGTTTTCATTATCGCTCTCCTGCTGTTAGTTAACGGGTTGTAAGTCAACGCGCGCCATCATCGCGGCTAACTGGGTACGATCGGTCACGCCGACGTTGCTCTGGCTGACGGCCATGGCCGCCACTGCCGTTGCCAGACGCAGCGTGTGTTCACTGGATTCACGCATCAGCAAGCCGTAAATCAGGCCGCCGACCATAGAGTCGCCGGCACCCACGGTGCTGACCACTTCACAAGCTGGCGGTTTGGCGATCCATTCGCCAGAGGCGTTCACCCACAGTGCGCCTTCCGCACCGAGGGAGATCACCACGTGGGCAATACCCTGCTCGCGCAGCTCGTGCGCGGCATCAATCACATCCTGCAGCGTCGGCAGTTTGCGACCCGCCCAGATCTCCAGTTCGCGACGGTTGGGTTTAACCAGCCACGGCGCGGCTTTCAGGCCAGCAACCAGCGCTTCACGGCTGCTGTCAAAGATAATGCACGGACAGAGCGTGCGCAGATCGCTCATCCATTTGGTGAACGCTTCCGGCGCCACGCCCGCAGGCAGGCTGCCGCTGACGCACACCATGTCAAACTGGCCGAGCCAGGTCAGTGAATCGGCGGTGAAGCGATCCCAATCCTGCGCCGTAACATCAAAGCCAGAGAAGTTCAGGTCGGTGACATCGCCATCTTTTTCTGTCAGCTTGACGTTAATGCGGGTACGGCCCTGCACCACCTGAAAACGGTTGGCGATGCCCAGCTCGCTGAACAGCTGCTGAAAGCCATCCTGATTCTCTTTGCCCAGGAAACCACCGACGGTGACGTCAATGCCCAGATCCTTCAGCACTTTGGCGACGTTAATGCCTTTACCTGCGGCGTGCAGACCGGTGGTTTTCACCAGGTTGACTTCACCGCGCTCGATCTCCGGCGTGTATCCCACCAGATCATAGGCGGGATTCAGGGTAATAGTGGCGACGCGACGGCTCATGCTACCCCCTCGCCCAATCCGCTGTTGATAGCCTCTTCAATGGCGTTCAGCGCCTGCTGCGCATCTTCGCCGCTGGCGGTAAAGCGCAGGCGATGGCCCTTCTTCACGCCGAGCGCCACCACTTTCATCAGGCTGCGTCCGTTGGCCGGTTTACCGCTGCCGTCGAGATTGGTTACGGTGATATCGCTGTTGAACTGTTTGATCACGGTGACCAGCGCCGTGCCCGGACGCGCATGCAGGCCGTGCTCATTGCGGATAGTAAATTCAGCGGTAAGCACCTCTGCCGCTTCATCCACTTCGCTGGTCAGTAACGCCAGAATGCCGGCGGCATCCGCTTTCAGCAGACGTTCAGCTTTGTTCGCCTGCAGCAGGTTGCTGAGGTAGCCGAGGACCTCCAGCGGACGCTCATCAGCCGCGGCCACGGTCAGCAGCAGCGCGACATTTTCACCCTGATGCACAAACGGTGTGGCGGCACGGCTAACGGCGACCGCGCTGTTCAGGTTGCCGCTGGCACTGTCGTTGAGCCAGATGCCCTGACCGAGGCTCAGCGGTGCGCCGGAGACCACGCTGGCAACAAAGCTGGCGTCGACTGCGCCCGCCGCCTGCAGACGTCCGGCGTTCAGCGCCTGTAACGTCATCAGATCGCTGGCTGCCACCTCAGTGGCGATCAGCGAGGTATCAAATTTGAACTCTGCGGCCTGCTTCTCACCCATCAGTAAGGCGCGCAGATCTTCCGCTGAAGCCGTTTTCAGCTGATCTGCCACGCTGTCGTCGCTCAGTACGTGCGTCAGCTGGCGCAGCAGCGCAAGATGTTCATCCGATTTGGCTGCAATACCAATCGCAACCCAGGCGATTTGACCGTCGCCCCAGTCCACACCCTGCGGGAACTGATAGACCTGGACGCCGGTTTTGAGCACCAAATCGCGCGTGTCAGTGGTGCCGTGCGGAATGGCAATACCGTTACCCAGGAAAGTGGTGGTTTGCTGTTCGCGCGCCAGCATACCGTTAACGTAGCCTTCTGCGACGTTGCCTGCGGCGGTAAGCGCTGCGGCAACCTGACGGATCGCCTCTTCTTTATCCTGTGCGCTGGCACCGGTATGAATGGCCTGAACTTCGAGCTGGAACATATCTCTCCTCGCTTGCTGAAATTGAATCGTTTCAGCTTAATGGCGAAAAAACACGCTGTGCGACACCGGCTTAGCCGATAAGACAACGCTGAAACGTTTCAGGAAATATGGTACAGCCCACCGTGTCAGGCAAGAAAATGCGCAATCGGCGTAGCAGATTTTTGACGCTCCGCACACTTCATGATGGATTCAGGAATTTTCCGCATGAGAAGCTGACGTTTTGCTGTAACGCCAGGCAGCGGTAAGCGAAACACTTCAGCTGTATGTCAGCGCGGCTTATGGCGCGGTATCGGCTTCCAGCTGCAGCAGGAAAATCATGGCTTCTTCGCGGCTGCGACCGCACATCTCCGCATCCGGCTGCAGACCGGCACACACCGCCGGGCGCAAAGGAGACGCAAAGATTTTACAGCGCTGCTGGTCATCCAGCTGGACGCAGCGGGCATTAGCAGGCTTGCCGTTGGGCATGCCGGGGATCGGCGAAGAGATGGAGGGGGCTGTGCAGCAGGCACCGCACTGGTCTCGACACAACATCATGCGCTCCTGCAGAAAAGTCGCGCGACAATAGCAGTGGCCGCCCGTGAATGCTATGCCCGCGCAACAATTTTACACTGCCTCACTTGCCTGTTTTTCGCGGCGCGAGTAACGTGGCGCGCATAATCTTCTCAGAGCGAGACACACAGATGCCAAAGGCAAACGAAATCAAAAAGGGCATGGCTGTCACCTGGAACGGCAAACTGCTGCTGGTGAAAGACATTGATGTACAGAGCCCCAGCGCACGCGGCGCCGCCACGCTATATAAAATGCGCTTTACTGATGTGCGTACCGGCATGAAAGTGGAAGAGCGCTTTAAAGGCGACGACATTATCGATGCCATCCAGCTGAGCCGTCGCGCCGTTACCTTCTCGTATATTGACGGCGACGAGTACGTCTTTATGGATGACGAGGATTACACGCCTTACAACTTTAAAAAAGATCAGATCGAAGAGGAGCTGCTGTTTATTCCGGAGGGCGGCATTCCGGGTATTCAGGTGCTGACGATGGATGGACAGGTGCTGGCGCTGGAGCTGCCACAAACCGTCGATATGGAAATTGTGGATACCTCACCGGGTATCAAAGGCGCGTCCGCCAGCGCGCGCACCAAGCCTGCGGGCATGAGCACCGGCCTCTCGATTCAGGTGCCGGAGTATCTCAGCAACGGCGATCGTATCCGCATTCATATTGCTGAACGCCGTTATATGGGTCGCGCTGACTGATCGCACGGTTTTCTCCGGCCGCCGTGGGTTGTTATAGTATAACAATCGCGTGCGCCGGATGCTGTTATCCGGCGCGCTTATTTAATGGAGTAGACAATGACGCGCGTAAATATCATTACCGGCTTTCTTGGCAGCGGTAAAACCACTACCCTGCTGCATCTGTTAGCCCATAAGCCCGCCAATGAGAACTGGGCGATTCTGGTTAATGAGTTTGGCGAAGTAGGCATCGACGGCGCCCTGCTTGCCGATCGCGGCGCCACGCTCAAAGAGATCCCCGGCGGCTGCATGTGCTGCGTCAACGGCCTGCCGCTGCAGGTTGGGTTGAATATGCTGCTCCGGCAGAGCAAGCCTGACCGCCTCATCATCGAACCCACCGGCCTGGGCCATCCCAAACAGCTGCTGAATATGTTGCGTGCCGCAGTGTATCAACCCTGGATCCAGGTTGATGCGACGCTAACGCTGCTCGATCCCCGCCAGCTAAGCGATACGCGCGTGCTGGAGAATGAAAACTTCCGCGATCAGCTGGTCGCCGCAGATATCATTATCGCCAATAAAAGCGACACGTGGAGCAAGGACGATCGACAGCGCCTGGCGGCGTGGCAGCAGCAGTTTCTGGGCGATCGCCAGCTGATTGAGTCTGCATGGGGCAACATCGATCCGGCCCTGCTGAGCCAGCCAGCATTGGCAGATCGTGCGGTGCCGGATGCGGCTCACCATCATCATGCTCCGCGACCACAAGGACTGGCCGCGCTGAAACTGGAGGGTGACGCACGCTGGCGCCGTGCGCTAAATGAGGGTCAGGGCTATGCTTCCTGTGGCTGGATTTTTGATGGTGATACGGTATTCGATACCATACCGGCACTGGAGTGGGCGCGGCTTGCGCCGGTGGACCGCGTGAAAGGGGTGCTGCGCACGCCGGACGGTGTTGTCAGTATCAATCGTCAGGGCGAGGATCTGTTTATCGAAACGCGCCCCACCACGCCACCGGATAGCCGGATTGAATTAATTCACCATCAGCCCGTCGACTGGAATGTATTGCAGACTTCGCTGTTGAAGATTCGTTTAAATTAACTGCGTTAAGTTTGCCCGTTATTTCTTTTTTGAGTCTATTTTTTATGCGCGCTTCTCGTCTGATCACTATCCTGCTGCTGAATGCGCTGGGAGTGATGCTGTTTTTATCCTGGTATCTGCCGCCCGATCACGGGTTCTGGTTTGCCATCGATAAAGGCATCTTTTTTGGCTTTAACGACCAGATGGTTGATCACCACGGCTTTGCGCTGCTGGTGGCCATTACCAACTTCCGCGGCTTTGATGCCGTTTCCCTGCTGGCAATGGGTTTGCTGTATCTGTGGTTCTGGCGGCGCGAAACGCCGGAGGGCCGCCGTCGCATGCTGGCGATTGGCATTACCATGCTGCTGACCGCCGTGATCCTCAACCAGCTGGGCCACTTATTACCCGTGAAGCACTCCAGCCCGACGCTGTTCTTTGAGAATGTGCATCGCGTCAGTGAACTGACCGGTATCCCTGCAAAAGATGCCTCTAAAGATAGCTTCCCGGGCGACCACGGTATGATGCTGATTATTTTTGCCTGCTTTATGTGGCGCTATTTCGGCTTCCGCGCGTTTCTGGTCGGCATGGCTATTGTGGTGATCTTTGCCCTGCCGCGCATTATGGCGGGCGCACACTGGTTCACCGATATTGCCGTCGGATCGCTCTCCGTTATTCTGGTGGGCCTGAGCTGGTGGTTATTAACGCCGGCCAGCGACAAACTGGTTAACTGGCTCTTTCGTTCGTTACCCGGCAAATATAAGCCGCGCGCGTAACTGTTAAGCGCGGGTGATCATAAAGCCAAAACATTATCGCCCGCGCTTATTTAATCCTTAAATAAATTATTAGCGACCTAACCGTTTTTCGATAAAAGAAAAGGTTATGGTCGCAACTGCCTGATCCTGGCGTTATTCTTAGGCTGTCCAGCCAGAACCCTCTTAAAATCAGCCTTAGCGTTGGAATTAGACCCTTATTATCCCGCTTATTGGCGTTTAATTCGCTACCAATTGTTGATAAAGTAACCACTCTGTTACGGATTGATTTCACATCAATAAAACCTATAAAAATTTATAGAAAAGCACTCGCCACGCGGTCTGTAATCGGTTAACCTCAACTCCGATTCCATAAGTGCAGCATAAAATGCGGTGCCTTAAAGACCAAAAGTGTGTGCATTAACACATTTTAGTAATTAAGGAATTGTCTTAGACCGTGGTACTTATTAATCTCAACCCGTTTTGTCATCTGGCTGGCGACATTCTGTCGTAAGGACATCGAAGGAACACACCTATAATGGTCAAGTCTCAACCAATTCTGAGATACCTCAGGCGGATTATCCCCGCAGTAGCATTAGCAACACTTTTATCAGCATGTAGCAGTACGCATAACGGTCAGAACGCGAATAACGAGAATCATGAAGTTAACAACCAGAATGGTTTTTTACTTCAGGCGTCTCAGGACGAATTTGAACAGATGGTGCAGAATGTGGACGTTAAGTCCCGCATCATGGAGCAGTACAGTGACTGGAAAGGTGTCCGTTATCGCTTAGGCGGTGACACCAAACGCGGCATTGACTGTTCTGCTTTTGTTCAGCGCACCTTTCGCGAACAGTTTGGTTTAGAGCTGCCACGCTCAACCTCACAGCAGCAGGATACCGGCAGAGAGATCTCACGCAGCAAATTGCGTCCCGGTGATTTAGTGCTGTTCCGCGCCGGTTCTACCGGTCGCCACGTGGGCATCTATTTGGGCAATGATAATTTTGTCCATGCGTCCACCAGCAGTGGCGTGATGATCTCCAGCCTGAATGACAGTTACTGGAAAACACGTTACCGCGAAGCGCGTCGGGTACTTGCTAAACACCCGGGTGCGTAACCCAACGATGGTCCTCTCAGCCAGAGAATCAGAAAAACGCTGCCCCGGCAGCGTTTTTTTTCGCCTGCGATTTATTAAGTCAAATCATGCGGTTAAAAAGTAATTGCGTATCAAAAATATAACGAGACTTTTCGCGCCGCCTCGTTATATTCTCGTTGCCTTGCACCAGTACAGTTGTATGCAGTTTTGATAATAAAAATGGCGAGACCAGGGGAACACTCCATGCCACTGTCGGGGACGTTGAAACGTCATGCCAGCTACTCGCGACGCATCGCCTGGAGTAGCGCAATCATTGGGGCCGCTTTCTTTGTCTTGTTTGTCATTGTGCTACTCACGCTGACCTGGCAAAAGCGCGTCCAGCAACATCAGCAGCTGCTTGCACATAGCCGCGATGATTTACATCAGGTTATTGCCACCCTAATGGATACGCTCAATCCTATGCAGCAGTATACGCAGCTCCCCTGTAGCAGCGTGAGCCGTGAGCTGACTTCACGTGCCGCGTTTGCCGATAATATCCGCGCCATCCTGCTGGTGCGCAACGGCACCGCTTACTGCTCATCGGCTACCGGCGCTTTCCTGCTCCCTGCCGGCAATATCTCCCCGGAGTCTGAACTGGAGCGCGACAGCGATCTGCGGCTGCTGCCTGGCACCCCGCTCTTGCCGGGAAAGCCTGCACTGGCGCTGTGGCTGAAGAATCCTGGCGCGATGGAGAATGGCATCCTCGCGACCCTGAATATCAGCCTGACGCCCTATCAGCTGCTGGCCTCTTACCATCCTGAGATCACCGGTATGGCGCTGGTCGTCGGTGACAGAGCATTGCTGAGCGGTACAAACCAGGTTGTACACGTAAGCGATTTGCCACCCGCACTGATGTCGCTCCCGCTTCGCGAAGGCAATCTGCAGTTCATGCTGTATGGCAGCACGCTGGCCGCGCGCGATTATCACCTGGCGCTGCTGACCGGGCTGCTGTTCTCCTTGCTGGTGGCAGCCGCCAGCTGGCTACTGCTGTCGCTGCATCAGCGCCCTGGTCGCGAAATTTTACTCGGCATCAAGCGCGGGCAATTTCATGTCGAGTATCAGCCGCTGGTAACCGCGCAGGATGGCCGGCCGTACGGGGTCGAAGCGCTACTGCGCTGGACGCACCCGGTTGAGGGCATGATTCCGCCAGACGTTTTTATCGGCTATGCCGAAGCACAAAACCTGATCATTCCGCTGACGCAGCATCTGTTTAGCCTGGTCGCGCGCGATGCACGGTTCCTGAGCCAGCAACTGCCGCGCGGCACACGCCTGAGCCTGAACCTCTCTCCCCTGCATCTCGCCTCCTGTGATTTTCGCCACCATGTGCAGACATGGATCGCCGCGATGCCTGCCGACCATTTCAATTACGTTTTTGAAATCACCGAACGCACCATGGTGGGTGAGAAAGGCGCCGGCGAGGTCTTTGCGTGGTTGCACGATAATGACTTTAAGATCGCGATAGATGATTTTGGTACCGGCCACAGCGCGCTGATCTATCTGGAGAAGTATCCGTTTGATTATCTCAAGATTGACCGCGGTTTTGTGCAGAGCATCGGCACCGAAACCGTGACGTCGCCGGTGCTGGATGCGGTACTGCTGCTGGCAAAGAAGCTGAATTTGAAAACGGTTGCTGAAGGGGTTGAAACCGGTGACCAAGCCGCCTGGCTGGTGAATCGCGGCGTGACCCATTTACAGGGATATCTGTTCAGCCGCCCGCTGCGTCCGGAAAATCTGATCCACTACTATCAAAGCCAGGCGCGTTTGGGTTAACGTCACGCGCGTGGCATGAAACTGCTACCATACAGTGCGGAACACTAAAGGAGAGCGCCCCACTTATGCTGCTTCGTCTTGTTACAGTGCTGCTGGTATGCAGCGCGATTGCGCCACTGCATGCCGCCATTATCAATGAAAGCTACGCCTTTGCTAAGTTGGGCGATCCTAAATATGCCGTCAATTTCACCCATTATGACTACGCGAACCCGGCCGCCCCGAAAGGGGGTAAAATTACGCTTGCCGTGGTGGGCACTTACGATAATTTCAACCGCTACGCCTCGCGCGGTAACCCCGGTGTCGGTACCGATACCTTATATGACGGCCTGTTTACCACCTCCGACGATGAACCCGGCAGCTACTATCCACTGATAGCCGAGTCGGCACGTTATCCCGCCGATTTTCACTGGATGGAGGTGGCGATCAATCCGCATGCACAATTCCAGAACGGCACACCGATTACCGCTCAGGATGTGGCCTTTACATTCCAGAAATTCATGACCGAGGGCGTACCGCAATTTCGGGCGGCGTATCGCGGCGTAACGGTCAGCGCGCTGAATCGTCTGACGGTACGCATTGAGATGCCAAAACCGGATAAAGATCGGCTGCTGAGCTGGTTAACCCTGCCGGTACTGCCGGAAGCCTTCTGGCATAACAAAAAATTCAATGAGCCGCTGGGCTATCCGCCGCTTGCCAGCGGGCCTTACCGCGTCACGTCTTACAAATCCGGCCAGTTTATTCAGTACAGCCGGGTGAAAAACTACTGGGCCGCCAATCTGCCGGTTAATCGCGGGCGCTTTAATTTCGATACGATTCGGTATGACTACTATCTTGATGACAACGTAGCCTTTGAGGCCTTTAAAGCGGGCGCGTATGACCTGCGGGAGGAGAGTTCAGCGAAAAAGTGGGCGACGCAATATCGCGGTCGCAACTTTGACAGCCATGCCATTGTGAAATCCACTACGCCCAATACTGTCTCAACCGATACGCGCTGGCTGGCTTTCAACAACGAAAAGGCGCTGTTCGCTGACCGACGGGTACGCGAAGCCCTGACGCTGGCATTTGATTTTGAGTGGATGAACAAAGCGCTGTTTTATGGCGCGTATACGCGTACCAGCAGCTATTTTCAGAACACCGATTATGCGGCGCAGGGCTATCCCAAAGCCGATGAGCTGGTCTTACTGGCGCCCTATAAAGCGCAACTGCCGCCCGAGATTTTTACCCACGAATATGCCCCACCCCGCTCCAGCGGCAGCGGTTTTGATCGGGGCAATTTACTCAAGGCGATGCAGCTGCTGAACGACGCCGGCTGGCATGTTAAAAACCAGCAGCTGGTCAATGACAAAACCGGCCAGCCGTTCCGCTTCGAACTGTTGATGCGCAGCGGGTCCCAGAATGACTGGGCGCTGCCGTTCCAGCACAGCCTGGCACGTCTTGGTATTCAGGTGACGCTGCGCCAGACAGACAGCTCCCAGTTTCTGCGCCGGCTGCGTGAAGGGGATTACGATATGATCCCTTCGCTCTACCAGGCGATGCCGTGGCCCTCTGCCGATATGCAGATCATCTGGCAATCTGACTATATCGACTCCTCATGGAACACTGCACGCGTTAAAGATCCGCTGGTTGATCACTTCGTTAAGGCGATCGTGGCGCATCAGGGCGATGAGAAGGCGCTGCGTCCGCTCGGCAAGGCGCTGGATCGCCTTCTGCTATGGAATGCTTATATGATTCCGATGTGGTACAACGCCGAGCAGCGGCTGGCCTGTTGGGATAAATTCTCGCATCCGGCGATCAAGCCCGCCTTTACGACCGGGCTGGAGAACTGGTGGTACGATGTCAATAAAGCCGGGCGTCTGCCGGCGGATCGACGCTGAGGAGAGCGGTTTGGGTGCTTATTTTCTGCGCAGGTTACTGCTGATTATCCCCACGCTGTGGGCCATCATTACCCTGAATTTTTTTATTGTGCAGATTGCGCCGGGCGGCCCGGTCGATCAGGCGCTGGCCAATATTCAGTTTGGCCACAGTACCGGTTTACCCGGTAGCGGCGCGGACAGCAGCGCGCGCGGTGCGCTGGTACGCGACAATCCTGGTGACAGCCAGTATCGCGGCGCGCGCGGTCTCGACCCGGAGGTGATCGCAGAGATCAAACACCGCTACGGTTTCGATAAGCCGCTGCTGCAGCGCTACGGTGAGATGCTGTGGAACTATCTGCGCTTCGATTTTGGCGACAGCCTGTTTCGCAGCGCATCGGTGCTGCAGCTCATCAAAGAGAGCCTGCCCATATCCATTAGCCTGGGGCTGTGGAGCACGCTGATTATCTATCTGGTCTCGATTCCGCTTGGGATTAAAAAGGCGGTACGCAACGGCAGCGCGTTTGATATCTGGAGCAGCATGTTTATCATTATTGGCTACTCCATCCCGGCCTTTCTGTTCGCCATCATGCTGATTGTGCTGTTTGCTGGCGGCAGCTATCTCGACTGGTTCCCGCTGCGTGGCCTCACCTCACCGCAGTTTGATACGCTGCCGTGGTACGGCAAAATCACTGATTACTTCTGGCACATTGCGCTGCCGGTGCTGGCAACGGTGATTGGTGGTTTCGCTACGCTCACCATGCTGACCAAAAACGCCTTTCTGGATGAGATCCGCAAACAGTATGTGGTGACCGCCCGCGCCAAAGGGCTGGATGAAAAACGTATTCTGTACGGACACGTATTCAGGAACGCCATGCTGCTGGTCATCGCCAGTTTCCCTGCCACCTTTATCAGCATGTTCTTTACCGGCTCCGTACTGATTGAGGTGATGTTCTCGCTTAACGGACTGGGTCTGCTGGGCTATGACGCCACCATCCAGCGCGATTATCCGGTGATGTTCGGCACGCTATATATTTTTACGCTGATTGGCTTGCTGATGAATATTCTCAGCGATTTGACCTATACGCTGGTCGATCCGCGCATTGATTTTGAGGGCCGCTGATGCGCTTATCTCCCGTAAACCAGCAGCGCTGGCAACGCTTCCGACATAACCGCCGCGGTTACTGGTCGCTGTGGATCTTTCTGGTGATTTTTGTGCTCTCGCTGGGGGCCGAATGGCTGGCTAACGATAAGCCGTTGCTGGTGCACTACCAGCAGCGCTGGTACGTGCCGCTGCTGGTGAACTACAGCGAAAGTGACTACGGCGGCGCCTTCTCAACCCCGGCCGATTATCAGGATCCGTGGCTGAAACAGCGCATTGACCAACAGGGCTGGGCCATTTGGGCGCCGATTCGCTTTAGCGACAGCACCATCAACTTTGCCACCGATGTGCCCTTCCCCTCTCCGCCTTCGCGCCAGAACTGGCTCGGCACCGATGCTAACGGGGGCGATGTGCTGGCGCGCCTGCTCTACGGTACGCGCATCTCCCTGCTGTTTGGCATATTGCTGACGCTGTTTTCCAGCGTGATTGGCATCGTGGTGGGCGCGCTACAGGGCTATTTTGGCGGACGTATCGATCTGGTAGGCCAGCGCCTGATTGAAGTGTGGTCCGGCATGCCGTCGCTCTTTATGCTGATTCTGCTCTCCAGCGTGATCCAGCCCAATTTCTGGTGGCTGCTGCTGCTTACGGTAGTCTTTGGCTGGATGAGCCTGGTGGGCGTGGTGCGCGCCGAGTTTCTGCGCGCCCGTAATTTCGACTACATTCGCGCAGCCCGGGCGCTGGGCGTCAGCGACAGCAGCATTATGCTGCGCCATTTGCTGCCCAACGCCATGGTCGCCACGCTGACCTTTCTGCCCTTTATCTTGTGTGGCTCGATTACCACGCTGACGTCGCTGGACTTTCTTGGCTTCGGCTTGCCGGTGGGATCGCCCTCACTCGGTGAACTGCTGTTGCAGGGGAAAAACAATTTGCAGGCGCCGTGGCTGGGGCTCTCCGGCTTCTTCGCCCTCGCCCTGCTGCTTTCGCTGCTGATATTTATTGGCGAAGCGGTACGCGATGCCTTTGATCCATCCCGGGGACGCTAAATGAGCCTGTTAACAGTTAAGCATCTGGCGGTGGCCTTTGATACACGCCGCGTAGTGGAAGATATCTCACTGCACGTGGATGCCGGAGAGACGCTGGCGCTGGTCGGTGAATCCGGCTCGGGTAAGAGCGTAACGGCGCTGTCGATCATGCGTTTGTTGCCCAGCCGCCGGTCAGTTACCCGCAGGGCGAAATTGTGTTTAACGGTCAGCACATTTTGCAGGCCAGCGAACGCACGCTGCGCGGTTTGCGCGGTAATCAGATGGCGATGATTTTTCAGGAGCCGATGGTCTCACTCAATCCGCTGCATAGCGTGGAGAAGCAGCTGTATGAGGTGCTGTCGCTGCACCGCGGCATGCGCCGTGAAGCGGCGCGTGGCGAGATTCTCAGCTGTCTTGATCGGGTTGGCATCCGCCACGCCGCTTCGCGCCTGCAGGATCTCCCGCATCAACTCTCCGGCGGCGAACGCCAGCGCGTGATGATCGCCATGGCGCTGCTCACCCAGCCGAAATTGCTGATTGCCGATGAACCCACCACGGCACTGGATGTCACAGTACAGGCGCAGATTTTACAGCTGCTGCGCGAACTACAGCGCGAACTCAATATGGGGATGCTGTTTATTACCCATAATCTGAATATTGTGCGTCAGCTGGCGCATCGCGTAACGGTGATGCGTAACGGACGGGAAGTGGAGAGTAACCGCTGCGATCGCCTGTTCAGTCAGCCGCAACAGCCGTACACGCGCGAACTGCTGGCCGCTGAACCGGACGGCGAGCCGGTGCCGCTTGCTGAAGCACCGCCACTGCTGCAGGTGAAGAACCTGCAGGTGGGTTTCCCGATACGCCGTGGATTACTGAAGCGTGTGGTGGCGGAGAAGCGCGCGCTGCACGATCTCAGCTTTACCCTGCAACGCGGTGAAAGCCTTGGCCTGGTCGGCGAATCCGGCTCCGGGAAGAGTACCACCGGCCTGGCGCTACTGCGGCTGATAGCCGCGCGCGGTGAGATCTGGTTTGACGGTCAACCGTTGCATCAGCTAACACGTCAGCAGCTGCTGCCGCTGCGTCAGCGGATTCAGGTCGTGTTTCAGGATCCAAACTCATCGCTCAATCCGCGCATGACCGTGCAGCAGGTGATCGCCGAGGGGCTGGCGGTGCACCGGCCCACGCTGAGCGCGGCTGAGCAGGAAGCGAAAGTGATTGCGGTGATGCAGGAGGTCGGACTGGATGCCGGGGCGCGTTCACGTTATCCGGCGGAGTTTTCAGGCGGCCAGCGGCAGCGGATTGCCATTGCGCGCGCGCTGATTCTGGAACCTCAGCTGATTGTGTTAGACGAGCCAACGTCTTCACTCGATCGTTCCGTGCAGAAGCAGATCCTTACCCTGCTGCGCCGTTTGCAACAGCAGCACCAGCTGGCGTATCTGTTTATCAGCCACGATTTACAGGTGGTGCGTGCCCTATGCCATCAGCTGATTGTGCTGCGTCAGGGCGAAGTGGTAGAGCAGGGATCGTGTGAAGCGCTGTTTAACGCGCCGGCGTCCGAATATACGCGCCAGCTGTTGGCGTCCGCTCAGGGCAAGCCCTTCACTCAGTGACCGTCGAAGGTTTCAGCGATTGCCACGCCCTGGTTTTTCAGGCAACAGTTGGTGGCGCTTTCGTCGATACGCTGAATCAGCAGGCACGGCTGCCCTTCGCATTGAGCAATTTTGCACTCGACCTGAATCTGCGCCAGCGTCTCCTGTAGCTGGAGCAGAATTTCCAGCGCCAGGTGGCCGTCATGACTCAACAGACGCAGCGCAATAAGATCTTCATCATGCACACCATTCGCCGTTTCCTGGCGTTCAATTTCGCCCACATGGTCCACTGACCAGCGGTAGTGCTGCGGTAAACGATGCACAACAGAGAGTTGCAGCATAGTGTTTCAATCCCCAGAGACGTTAGCGTTATTCACAACGGACGGCCTTATCGCGGTGAATCCCCACCTGGTAAGCTCAGAATACGGACGTCAAGGATGGCCTTCTCGTTTCAGTGACAAAGCATGAAGCAACATTATTATTTGCGAGCTTTCTCGCATTTATGCCTATGTGTACCGCGTTCTGCCGCGGTTAACAATCATTTTAGACGCAATTCCGTTACTTTTTTAGCGCTTAATTTTCACAATATGGAAACATTAAGCATAACGAACGCAGGGGATTTAGGCGCAGTTGTCACGAATCGCGCGTGAAAGACGGTGAGATATACGCAGCGGCATGAAGATGAGCGGCGGGCCTGTGGCGCGCCACTACGGGGTTCAATGCATGTACGGTGAACGGCGGACGGGCATTACGCTGCCTTGCGTGGTCGGGCGGCGTAGCTGAACAGGACGATGGAGACCGTGGCGCACAGCGCGATGGTGGCGACCATCGGCCAGGCACTGTTCATGCTCACCAGCGACAACAGCGCCCCCACCAGCGCGCCCACGCCGAAGCGCAGCGTGCCTGCAAGGGAGGAGGCGGTGCCTGCCATGTGCGGAAACTCATCCAGGATCACCGCCATCGCATTAGACGAGACCACGGATACGCAGCCGATAAACATGGCGACGCCAAACACCAGCGGCAGAAAACCGAGATGCAGCGCGCTCACCACCAGCAGCCAGATGCCCATCGCGAACTGAATCACCAGCCCGCAGCGGAACATCGCCAGCGGGCCAAAACGCCGCACCGCACGGCTGTTGATCAGCGTCATGACAAACAGGAACACCACATTCAGACCAAAGTAGTAGCCGAAGTTCTGCGGCGATACATGGTTGACCTCAATGTAAACAAACGGACCGGCGTTAAGAAATGTAAATAGCCCGGCAAAGGAGAAGCCGCTCGCCAGCATGTAGCTGAAGGCGCGCTTATGGCGCACCAGCACCACAAAGTTGCTCAGCGTGGTGCGTAAATGAAAGCGCTGGCGCTGCTCAGGCTTCAGGGTTTCGCGAATTTGCGTCACCACCAGTACCGTGGTGATCAGCGCTGCAATGGCCAGCGTCCAGAAGATAGCGTGCCAGTTCCACAGCAGCAGCAGCCAGCCGCCGATAATCGGCGCCAGCAGCGGCGCGATGGTGGTAATCAGCATCACAAACGACATCATGCGCGAGAACTCCTCTTTCGAGTAGCTGTCACGCATCAGGCATTGATCACCACGCTGGCAGCGGCGGCGGATAAGCCGTGCAGGAAACGCATAAAGATCAGCTGATCGATCGACTGCGACAGCGCGCAGGCGGCAGCGGCACAGGCAAAGATCAGCGTGCCCAGCACAATCACCGGTTTCCGTCCGTAGCTGTCCGCCAGCGGGCCATACACCAGCTGACCGATGGCAAAGCCAAGGATATAAAGGTTGAGTGTCATCTGCACGCTGCCCGCCGAAACGGCATATTCGCGCGCGATTTGCGGCATCGCCGGCAAATACATGTCGATGGAGAGTGGCATCAGCATCGCCAGCAATCCCAGAATGACCACCAACCCTACCGGTGAATTTTTTTCCTTACGCACCGCCGTCTCCCGCTATTTGCGTTGTTTAAGTTCTTCTGGCAGGCCAATGCTGTCGATCTCGGCGGCGGTCAGCGCGCGATATTCCCCCTCCCCGAGATCCTCATCCAGCACAATCGTACCAATGCTTTCACGATGCAACGCATTCACATGGTTGCCGACGGCAGCGAACATGCGTTTCACCTGGTGATAACGCCCTTCGCTGATGGTCAGACGCGCTGCCTTCTCATCCAGAATGTCCAGAACCGCAGGTTTGGTGAGCTCTTTTTCATTGTGCAGCTGAATACCTGCAGCAAACGTCTCCACCAGCGCCGGATCGATAGGCTCTTCGACTTCAACCAGATAGGTTTTTTCCAGATGATGGCGCGGTGACGTAATGCGATGTGACCATTGACCGTCATCGGTCAGCAGCACCAGACCGGTGGTATCAATATCCAGACGACCCGCGGCGTGCAGCTTGAAGGCCGCCGGCTCCTCAATGAAGTAGAGGATGGTGGGGTGATCGGGATCGTCGGTAGAGCAGACATAGCCCTGCGGCTTGTTCAGCATGAAATAGCGCGGACCGTGCTGCACCACCAGCGGATTGCCATCATAGTCGATTTCGTCTTCCGGCATCACTTTGTACGCGGTATCGCGCACGACTTCGCCATTAATGGTGATTTTTCTGGCGCGGATTTCGCGGCCAGCAATTGCACGGCTAACTTCCAGTTGCTGAGATATGAATTTGTCGAGTCGCATGAATTCGCTTTTGCCTGTTACTGCGGAGGGAACCTGAAACGGTATTTATCGCCCGGGCGCGTTCACGTTGCTGGCGGGCAACCGACAGGGGAAGCCAGACCTTATGCGGCGTGAAGCATGGCAGGGTTAACCGCTAAAAAAGTGTGGGCAGTATAGCCTGAACGTTCGCCTGCTAATAGTAGCGATCCTGCGTTTCAGCCACTTTCATGGCATAATGTGCACCCGTTTCAGAAAAAAGTTTGCCCCGATGTCTTTCACCCTGCGCCCATATCAACAGGAGGCGGTTGACGCCACCGTCGCCCATTTCCGCCGGCACGCTTCGCCCGCGGTCATTGTGCTGCCAACCGGTGCCGGCAAGAGCCTGGTGATTGCGGAACTGGCGCGCCTGGCGCGCGGACGCGTGCTGGTACTGGCGCATGTTAAAGAGCTGGTAGAGCAGAACCACAGCAAATATCAGGCTTACGGCCTGGATGCAGATATTTTCGCGGCCGGCCTGCAGCGCAAGCAGAGCGAAGGTAAAGTGGTGTTTGGCAGCGTGCAGTCGGTGGCGCGTAACCTTAATCGCTTTGACAGCGCATTTTCGCTGGTGATCGTCGATGAGTGTCACCGCATCAGCGATCATGATGAGAGCCAATATCAGCAGCTCTTTACCCATTTGCGTCAGCACAATCCACAGCTGCGCCTGCTGGGGTTGACCGCCACGCCGTTTCGCCTCGGCAAAGGCTGGATTTATCACTTCCACTATCACGGCATGGTGCGCGGCGACGATAAGGCGCTGTTTCGCGACTGTATCTACGAATTACCGCTGCGCTATATGATCAAACACGGCTTCCTGGTGCCGCCGGAGCGGCTGGATATGCCGGTCGTTCAGTACGACTTCAGCCGCCTGATTCCGCAAAACAACGGCCTGTTTAGCGAGGCCGATCTTAACCGCGAGCTGAAGCAGCAAAACCGCGTTACACCGCATATTATTCGCCAGATTATTGAATTTGCGGAGGATCGGCGCGGCGTGATGATCTTTGCCTCCACCGTGGAGCATGCGCGCGAAATCCTGACCCTGCTGCCGGAAAACAGTGCGCTGGTCTCTGCCGAAACGGCCGTTAAAGAGCGCGACCGGCTGATTCAGGCGTTTAAAGCACAGCAGCTGAAGTTCCTGGTGAACGTGGCGGTGCTGACCACCGGTTTCGATGCGCCGCACGTGGATTTAATCGCCATTCTGCGTCCGACAGAGTCGGTCAGCCTGTATCAGCAAATCGTCGGGCGTGGCCTGCGGCTGGCGCCCGGCAAAACCGACTGTCTGATTCTGGATTACGCCGGCAATCCGCACGATCTTTTTACGCCTGAAGTGGGCGCCCCTAAAGGCGCCAGCGATAACCAGCCGGTGCAGGTATTCTGCCCGGCCTGCGGCTTCGCCAACACGTTCTGGGGCAAAGCGACAGAAGATGGCCACATCATTGAGCACTTTGGTCGTCGCTGTCAGGGCGTGCTGGAGGATGACGAAGGCAACCGCGAGCAGTGCGATTATCGCTTCCGCTTTAAAAGCTGCCCGGACTGCGGCGCAGAGAATGACATCGCTGCGCGTCGCTGCCAGCAGTGCGACAAAGTGCTGGTGGATCCGGATGATATGCTGAAAGCGGCGCTGAAGCTCAAAGATGCCCGCGTGCTGCGCTGTAGCGGCATGACGCTGGAGCACGGGCGCGACGACAAAGGCGAGTGGCTGAAGGCGACCTACTATGATGAAGATGGCACCAGCGTTAGCGAGCGTTTCCGCCTGCACACGCCGGCGCAGCGCAAAGCCTTTGAGCAGCTGTTTATGCGTCCACACCAGCGTGCCCCCGGCGTGGAGCTGGGCTGGCAAACCGCTGCCGACGTGGTGGCTCTGCAGCCGTTGCTGCGCCATCCCGATTTTGTTGTGGCGCGCGCTAAAGGCCACTTCTGGCAGGTGCGGGAAAAAATGTTCGATTATCAGGGACGTTACCGGCGCGCTAATGAGCTGCGCTGAGCGGCGGAATCATTTGCCCCCCTGCCCCAATCCGGCTATAATGCCGCCCGCTTTTGCATCCGTAAAAGCGTTATGAATAACCGTTCTGCTGCTGGGTCGCCTGTAGCAGAAATTATCGAAGAGATATTACATGTTCACGATCAACACCGAAGTACGTAAAGAGCAGGGTAAGGGTGCGAGCCGCCGCCTGCGTGCAGCAAACAAATTCCCGGCCATCATCTATGGCGGCAACGAAGCACCAGTTGCTATCGAACTGGATCACGACTCTGTAATGAACATGCAGGTTAAGCCTGAGTTCTACAGCGAAGTGCTGACGCTGGTTGTTGACGGTAAAGAGACCAAAGTAAAAGTTCAGGCTGTTCAGCGTCACCCGTTCAAGCCAAAACTGCACCACATCGACTTCGTTCGCGCTTAATCGCTAACGGGTTGACGAAAAAACGCCGCATCTGCGGCGTTTTTTTATGGCGCACACTTCTGCGCGCCCACGTCGTCAGCCTTTGCGGCTCATCACTTACTTCCCGTCCGGCGCTGCAGCTGATCGCGCAGGTTCGGTGGTGTGCCTTTGATGGTTAGCGTATCGGTTGCCGGATCCCAAAAAATCCGCTCGCCCAGCAGCATGGCATCAAAGTTCAGCGTTAATCCCCCGCCGCTCCCGGCAAACTTCGTCAGCTGACGCAGCGTACTGCGGTCCGCCGGAAAGTGCTCCTCCAGCTCATACCCTTGCTCCTGCGTAAAGGCCTGGAAGGTTTTGTCGCCCAGCGGTGGCAGCTCAGTCGAGAGATCTTCCAGCGCAATCTCTTCGCCCGCCTGCAGCTGATCGTTGCAGTAGCTGTATACCTGCTGGCGATAGTTCTGCCGCTCGTTCTTATCCAGATTCGATTCGGCACAGTAATCATCCACCGCCTGTAGCAGGCCGCGGTTTTGCGCTTTGGTATCCAGTCCGACGCTGGCCCCGAGGAAATCCATAAAGAAATCCGCTACCTTGCGTCCAACGCGACCGCGCAGGAAGGTCAGATAGCGGGTGGATTCCGGATTGGTTTCCCACTCGGTCAGATCGATACGCGCCACAATATCCGCATGATTGATATCAAGATAATGGGTGCTGCTGATATCCAGTTGCTCATTAACGCGCATGCTTGACTGGCTGTTCAGCACCGCCACCAGCAGATACTCCACCGCCAGATAGCGATAGTGCAGGAACAGCACGATGCCGCCGTCGGCAAAAGGGTATTTACTGAGCTCATCACGCAGGCGACCGGTCGCCGCACGGCTGAACGCCAGGAAGTCATCCTGCCCTTTGCGGCAGTTACGCAACGCATCGGCCAGCTCGCTCTCCTCGTTGAACAGGCCGTAGGCTTTACTTTTCGCGCTATAGACACGGTGCAACTCTTCCGCCATCTCTTCCACTGCCTGGGTGGCCGGCAGTAGGGTGTCGCGCAGAACCAGCTCCAGCTGGTTTTCATCACGTTTAACTAACTGATGCAGGGCAATCTGGTCGATATCCAGACTCATGGTAGACTCTCCTTTAAGCTCAGGCGCGTATTCAAACACCGCCCGCAGCCGCTTTCAACTCCGCGCACAAACTGATCGTTCTGCTTGCGATAAAAGTGCGGAAAAAAGTGCTTTGTTACGGTAATATACCGCCTTTTCACACTTGATTAGTCGACGATATGCCACAATCATCCCGTTATAGCGACGCACGCGTTGAACAGCTTCTCGCGCAGCTGGCGCAGGTTCTTGAAAAAGACAAAGCGCCAACCGACCTCTCCCTGATGGTATTAGGGAACATGGTGACCAATTTGATTAACACTGACATCGCACCGGCCCAGCGCCGCAGCCTGGCACGGTCTTTCGCGGAAGCACTACAGTCTTCCGTCCGCGATGACAACGCCCATTAATTTGCAGATCTGACCTCATAAATATGGTAACCAACCGGCAGCGCTACCGAGAAAAAGTCTCCCAGATGATTAGCTGGGGGCACTGGTTTGCCCTGTTTAATATTCTGTTCGCGCTGATATTAGGCAGCCGCTACCTGTTGGTCGCCGACTGGCCCTCTTCCCTGGCGGGCCGCATTTATGCGTTTACCAGCTGGATTGGCCACTTTAGCTTTATTGTGTTTGCCGCTTATCTGCTGATCATCTTCCCGCTGACCTTTGTGGCCATGTCGCAGCGCCTGCTACGGGTGCTGTCGGCGATTGTCGCCACCGCCGGGCTGACGCTGATCATGGTTGATAGCGCAGTGTTCAACCGTTTCCATCTGCACCTTAATCCGGTGGTATGGGAGCTGGTGATCAATCCGGATCAGAGCGAGATGGCGCGTGACTGGCAGCTGATGTTTATCAGCGTGCCGGTGATTTTCCTGGTGGAGATGCTGTTTGCCACCTGGAGCTGGCAAAAGCTGCGCAGCCTTAACCGGCGTTCGTTCGGTAAGCCGCTTGCCGCTCTGTTTATCAGCGCCTTTTTTGCCAGCCATCTGCTCTATATCTGGGCCGATGCCAACTTCTATCGCCCGATTACGATGCAGCGCGCTAATCTGCCGCTCTCCTATCCAATGACGGCGCGCCGCTTCCTTGAGCGTCACGGTCTGCTGGATGCGCAGGAGTATCAGCGCCGTCTGGTGCAGCAGGGCGATCCGGAAGCGCTGTCGGTACAGTATCCGCTGAGTGACATTACGTTCCGCGACGGCGGCACGCGCCACAATTTGCTGGTGTTAACCGTTGATGGCCTGAACAACGACAGCGTGGATAAAGCACTGCCGGCCCTGAATCAGTTCGCCAGCGAAAATGTGCGCTTCACGCAGCATTACAGCGCCGGGCTGCAGCCGGAAAAAGGGCTGTTCGGTCTGTTCTACGGTATCTCTTCCAGCTACATGGATGGCGTACTGGCAGCACGTATGCCCTCTGCCCTGCTGGAGGCGCTCAATTCACAGGGTTATCAGTTTGGCCTGTTCTCGTCGGAGGGCTTTAGCCAGCCGCTCTATCGCCAGGCGTTACTGGCGGATTACAGCCTGCCGGAAGCGGATACGCAGCCAAACAGCACCACGGTGAATCAGTGGCAGAACTGGCTCAACGGGCAGAAATCCGGGAGTGCTCCCTGGTTCTCATGGATTGCGCTGAACGGCGTGATGGTAACCGGTGACAACACCAAAGCACGCCAGCGTAGCTATTTGCGCCAGGCGGGCAGCGTGAACGAGCAGATTGCCGCCGTGCTGCAAAGCCTGCAGCAGCGTGATTTGCTAAAAAATACCGTGGTGGTGATTACCGCACAGCGTGCTGTGACCTTTGATGGCAGTGACGATCCCGGTAACCGCGCAACGCTGCAGGTGCCGCTGGTGGTGCACTGGCCGAATACGCCTGCACAGACCATTACCCGCCTGACCGATCAGCAGGATGTGATGACCACGCTGATGCAGCGTTTACTGCATGTGCGTACCAACCCGGTCAATTACTCGCAGGGGGAAGATCTGTTTGCCGCCCAGCGCAGCCATGACTGGGTAGCCAGCAGCGAGGATGGCAAGCTGGTGGTGACAACGCCAACCGTAACGCTGGTGCTGAATAATAACGGCAGCTACAGCGCCTATGATGTTCAGGGCAATGAGCTGAAAGATCATAAGCCGCAACTGGCTCTGTTGTTGCAGGTGTTAACAGAAGAGAAGCGCTTTACGGCAAACTGATTAATTATGAGGCAGTTAACCTGCGCGTATCTTGCAATCGTTGACGGAACCAGTAGTATAAGCATCCACGTTCGGCACGTAGCGCAGCCTGGTAGCGCACTGTCATGGGGTGTCAGGGGTCGGAGGTTCAAATCCTCTCGTGCCGACCAAAATCCCTAAAAAAAAGCAGCCTGTTATGGCTGCTTTTTTTATTGTACTACTTTTCGATTTTTAATTCATCCTGCCACTCATCGGCCACCTGTTACAGATCGGCTGGCCGGCAAACTGCTCACTGCTGTCGGTCAGGCTTTATGGATGATAAAGGGTTTCGCCTGCCAGCCGTTAACAGAGGGCAGTTTGGCGCTGGCAGAAGCATTATTTCAATTGTCTTTTAAAAAACATGTTGTGTATCCGGATATCCTATTGACCATGTTGTGGCTGTAACACAAATTCAGCAGCAAGTTCCCGGCTGAAAGGCCACTGTCCCGCCTGCTCTTTTTTCGAAGAAAGGAGTTTAACGGAAAAATGGTAGGCAACGTTTTCTGCAAAGACATAGCCATTCACGGGGATGCAATCCCCGGAACGCAGAGTAAGTGTTGGCTTAAAAAAGGCAGTTGTACGTTTGTCAGGCTGATCCAGTCGGTAAATGGAGATAGCTTCCAGCCGTTCATCGGCCTTTGGTAAGACCGTTACACAAACGTTACCCTGCACTATCCTGATATTTGCGGTTTCCGTTACGGGTATGCTATCGCGATAGCCGGGACATCCTGTTAAAGTTATTACCAGGGACAAAAGTAAAATCCTTTTCATGGTTTATCGCTGCCTCAGAGATAGATTTAAAATACGCTCGTAGTTCATCTGAAGCTCATGGTCTATCAAACCAACGAACTTCACAAATCGACCCCGTCCATATTGCCATTCACCCATGCCATAACGCCTCAGTAACCAGTAGTCAGCTATTATGGAGGCCTGTTGCTCAAGGGAATATTCTGTTAGCTCCTTTTTATCAAGTCGGTAAGTATAGTTTGCTGCCCAGCTAAACATCCCACGCAGTCTGACCCATTGACCATGCTGATGCTGCCAGACATGGGCAAGCTCATGAATGAAAAAGTGTTGTTTAGAACGATCGGCTGTAAAAGAGAAATCCGGTAAATATTCTTCCTTTCTGAAATAAATCTCTCCATTGGGGGACATTCCCACATGCTTCCCCTGGAGCCCAAAAGGTAAGTAACTATCACAGTGAACCCAAACCTGGCTATAAACGATTGAGTGTCCAAAAATCAAACGAGCCATAGTGATTTCACCTGGCGTCATCATTCGCAATCCACCTTCCTGAATTAATTGGTCTTTCTGTTCTTGCCTGAGCATAATGAACTCCCTGTATATGAGTTTTTGTGTTTTCCGCTTCTCCAAATATCTGTACCTAATCAGAAAGTGAAAACCCTGTCCTAAATCAACATTCTTTGCTTCTCCGGCAGAGGAAGTAGCCTTGGGCCAGCAAGATAAATAGCGCCAAATCAATTTTAAACTGGCAATAAATCAATAACTTGCCGTGATAAATCAAAGCGGAGCGCAGTCACATTTTTACTGTTTTATGACAGCATTTCATTAAACTGAAACAAAAACGTCACATATATCCCCTACCCTGAAACCTCCTTTAATTTGATGGAAAACCGTTATGGTCATCAAAGCAAAAAACCTGCAGGACGCGGAAGAACTCCTGCATTCCGGTATTAGCAAAGTTGAACTGGCATACGATATCGGCAGCGACGACTTTTTCCGCCTGGCGACACACTGGTGCGATCGCGGTGCGCGTATCACTAAAGGCCATCAGCACTTTGTCGTGCAGATAAAAAGCTTCGCTATTCCGCCAAATCACTAAACTTCGGCAGGCCACTTTGGCTTGCTCTGCCCACGGCTGACTGGTAAAACACCCTTTTCCGTCAGCCGTGCTCATCTATGTTTATCAGCGAATCCTCTCTGCCGTTACCTGCCTCCTCCTTTATCCGTGCGGCAGGTACCCTTACAGCGTCATCTCCCGCTATCGCCTGGTGCCAGTTTGATCAGGCATGCTGGCAGGAGACGCTGCATCAGCAGTGGCAGCTGCCGCTACCGGCGACACTGCAGGGTGCCGTCCTCAAGCGCAAAGCGGAGTTTCTGGCCAGCCGCTGGCTGGTACAGCAGCAGCTGGAGCAGTGGGGCATAGCGAATTTTCTGCTGCGCAACGCCGCCGATCGCTCGCCGATCTGGCCGCCAGGGATTCAGGCATCACTGTCCCATAGCCACGGTTGGGTAGTGATGGCGGCCACGCAGGCGCCCTTGTGTGTCGGCATCGACGTTGAAGAGGTGATGACAGATAAGATCGCGCGGGAGACCGCAGAAATGCTGATGAGTCCGGCGGAGCACGCCCTGCTAACGGGTTTACCGCTGCCGTTTGCTCAGGCCGCTACCCTGCTGTTTTCGCTCAAAGAGAGTGTGTATAAAGCACTGTGGCCGCAGCTGCATCAGCCGATGGAGTTTCATCAGGCGGTATTAACCGCTCTTGATCTGCACCATCATCAGGCCAGCCTGCGTTTAACACACGCTTTCAGCCCGGCGTTTACACAGCAAACGCCGTTGCAGGCACGCTTCTGGCTACAGCCAGATCGCGTTATCACACTGCTGACCCACCCGCTGCCGGGGCAATAAAAAACCGGCGCGGGAAGCATCCGGCCGGTGATAACACAAGATAACAGAACTATTCCAGGCTGGCAGAGACGAGGATCTCTGCTGAAACCCACCTTATCTCTTTAGCCAGGCGCTGCCCAATACGGGTTTTCGCTAAGCTTTGCCGTCAGGCGTTAATGGCCGGTATCGGTGCGTTTCACCGCATCCAGCGTTGCCATATCCCGCTCGCTGCCGGTCAGTTCGCTTAACCTGCCTTCGCGCATCTCCAGCAGACGGTCGGCATGGGTAAAGTAGTGATCATCATGGCTAATGGCGAACACCGTTTTACCGGATGCCTGTAACCACGGCAGCAGTTCGCGATAGAACACGCGGCGGAAGTGCGGATCCTGATCGGCCGCCCACTCATCAAGCAGCAGGATATCGCGCTCTTCGGCAGCGGCCAGCAGTAGCGCCAGGCGCTTGCTCTGCCCCTTCGACAGCTGCAGGTTCAATACCTTATTGCCCTGCAGTTTGAGCTTATCCTGCATCTTCAGGCGCTCCAGCCACTGCTGTACCAGCGCCGGATTCGCCGGCTCGCCATTATGGCGAATCAGGCGGTCAAACAGATGGACGTCAGTAAAGACGGCCGAGAAGTGCTTGCGATATGCATCCAGGTTCTGCCAGTCAACCACTTTGCCATCCAGCAACAGGCTGCCCGACTGCGGCTGATACAGGCCGGTAAGCAGCATCGCCAGCGTGGATTTGCCGCTGCCGTTGCCGCCAATCAGAAACACCAGCTCACCACGGCGCAGCGTCAGGTTAATCGGCCCGACGGCGAACCCGTGCTCGCCATAATGGAAGCAGACATCGCGCAACTCCAGCGTTTGCCAGTCGCTCACCTGCGGCAGTGCTTTAAAGCCAGGAGTATAAGGTGCGAGATCGAAGGTATTGATTTTACGAAACGCCACCTGCGCACTCAGCAGCGTCGGCAGTGCCCCCACGGCCGCCAGCAGCGGCGTACGCAGGAACAGCAGCGTTAACGAGTAGGTCGCCGCAACTGCGGTATTGGCCCAGCCCAGCCCGTTAGCCATAAAGAACACGATACCGATAGCACCGAGCATCATAATGTTCGACCAGTTTACCGCGCTGAGGTGGAAGGTATCGGCGCGCACAATATGGTGGCGATAGCGGGTGGCATCTTCCTGATAAACGCTGTCGTAAATCAGCTGCGCACGCTCGCGGTTGAGCATCAGCTCTTTGCGACCCTCAATGATGGTCTGGAAGTCGCGATAGAGATCATCCTCAATCTCGCGCAGCTTTGCCATGTGCTGATAGACGCGGGAGACCAGCAGCCAGCCGCCAACCAGCGTGATAATCAGCCACAGAGAGGTGATCACCAGCATTTTGGGCGACAGCCACGCGAGGTAGAGCGCCGAGCCCAGCGTGATAATAATGCCCTGAATCAGCTCCGGCAGACGTACAAAGGCGATGGTTATGGCGCGTACATCGCTGGTAAGGCCGGCCAGCAACTGCGCGTTGCCGATCTGCTCGATGCGCTCAATGCGGGTATCCAGAATCCGTTTGATGAATTCGCCGCGCAGCCGCCAGACAAAGTGATGGCCTAACATCGTCAGCGCCAGCTGCGAACCCAGCGTCACCGCCATCAGTAAAAATAGCTGCCCAAGGAACATCGGCAGAACAGCGACAGAGGTATTAACCGCGACGATCAGTTCGTTATTGATCCAGGCAATCAGACCGATTCCGAGGGCGGCGCTGAGCAGCGTAAGCGCGATTACACCAATAAAAGGCCAGCGGTACTGGCGAAAAACAACCTGCAGCAATGTCATGAAAATTATCCAGGGTCAACCAGGCAGCCTGCAGTTTAATGGCGCTCCGGTTGATCGCAAGAATAATTCGCCCCTGCCGCCCGGTTAATGGGCGCGGCGGAAGGTGAGGTTGTAGCGGAAAGCCCCCGCCTGCGGATGAACGCCAGGCTTCAGCGGTAAAATACCGTGATAACGCAGGCGCGACGGACCGCCCCACACCACGATATCGCCATGCTCCAGCAGCACGCGCTGCGTCGCATCGCCCCGCTCAAAACCGCCAAACTGAAACACCGCCGGTAACCCCAGCGAGACAGAGACGATCGGCTGGCGCAGGTCTTTCTCATCCTTGTCCTGATGCAGCGTCAGCTTTGCGCCCGGCTCATAGCGGTTGATCAAACAGGCATCGGGATGGAAACCGTCGAAGCCCGCCTCTGCCGCAGTCTGCTGCGCCAGGGTACGAAACAGCGCAGGCATTGGCGGCCATTTCTGACCGCTGCTGACATCCTGTTCGGTATACTGATAGCCGCGCGAATCCGTTGACCAGCCCAGATCGCCACAGTTGGTCATCGCCACCGACATGCGATGCCCGCCCGGGGTAATGCGATGCGCAAAAGGGTTTTGCGCGGCAATCGCCATAATGGCGGCCAGCAGCGCATCGGCG
>NZ_MLFS01000033.1 GCF_002095485.1 Pantoea wallisii
TCCTTTATCTGACTCATTCGTATGACATTTTACTGCAGGAGTTCGTATCCAAACTGGTTGAAGGCTGTAATCTCCGCCTTTGTCAGAGGTTGTCGTTATTTTGCGACATTTAACCCCTTGATTCTTATCTGGCTGACAATTCCTTGCATACCTTGTCGCTCTCTGACGACAGATATTTGCTAACTTGTCGCAGTATCAAGACAGTGAGCCAATTAAGGCTGCGACCTGTCAGGATATCTTTCTGATTTATAAATATTAAATGGCTTATCTGCAATTATGGCACGACTTATGCAATACTTATGCTGTAGATGCTCATTCCACCTCTTATGTTCGCATTAGCGACATAAACCTGGGAATGACGCAGAGCCCCTTACGGTATCCGTTGTCCAGCAGGCAGTAACGTGCACGCGCTACTGCAGTCAGAAGGACATTACGTTGAGTCGGATACCATCAGTTGTCTTACCGACCTGATCTTGCACCTGCTTATGGCAGGTGTTTTTTTATCTGCGATTTGTCTGTCTGGCGGCAGGGTCAGACAAGCCAGGCAACAGAGTTTTGAGCAAAAAAAAGCCGGGACAAGCCCGGCGTGCACAAAAGTAACAATCGTAAAATCAGGCGCCAGGATTCGTTTTTAACGTCAGTAACAGGCCTTCACGGCGCATTTTCGCGGCATCTTCCGGGCGGCGCAGGCGATCGTAAACATCGGCCAGCCAGGCGTAATCAAACGCATCCGGACGCTGTTCCAGCGCCTGCTGGAAAGCTTCCGCGGCTTGCTGCCACTCACCGTGACGCATCAGCAACTGACCCAGCGTACTGTGCAGCAGCGGCGTTGCCCCATGCTGTTTAATCTGCTGACGCAGTGCTTTTTCCAGCGCCTGCGGGTCGCCACTCTTAATACGCGGCATCAGCAAAATCAGGCGATCGTCATACTGACGTTTCAGGCCTTCCAGCACGATGCTTTGTGCGGTATCCGGATCGTCGCATTCGATCAGATGCTCAGCCATGGCCACCTGCAGTGCGGTTTCCTGACGCGTTTTGCGGCTCTGGTTCTGCCACCATCTTTTCAGTCCCTCGCTGCCCTGATCGGCCATCGCCTGATTCATCAGGCCCAGCCAGGCTTGCTGCTGCAGCATATGGCGCTGCGCCTCATCATTAAGCTGCGTTTTCTGCATAGCCGGCAGAATATCGAGTAACGCACCCCAGGCACCGGTACGGACATAAGCCTGCTCGGCCAGACGCAGCACTTCCGGATGGCGCGGTGCTACCTCCAGCAAACGGTCAATACCGTGACGGGCCGCATGATCTTCATTGCGTGCCAGCTGTAAACGTACACGGGTGATCTCCACCGGAATGGTATCGTTTTGCGACAGTTCAGCCGCGCGCTCCAGATGCTGATTCGCGCGTATTTCGTCACCGCGATGCTGTGCAGCCTCTGCCGCCAGCAAATAGTTAGCTACCGGCTGGTCAGCGTGATCGGCATTTTTCGACAGCAGCTTCTCCACCTGCTGGTGATCGCCTTCGGCCAGCTTCATCAACGCATTTTGCGTGTGGCGCTGTGCGCTGCGGCGTTTACGGCCAGTGAACCAGCCTCGGGTACGCGCGCCGGTACGGAACAGGCGACGCAGAATCCACTCGACCAGCAGAATCACAATCAGGCTAAGGATCAGAATGATCGCCAAACCCGTGACGCTGGTTTCGACGTTCCAGTTATCGGTCTGAATCAGTACATAGCCCTGATGACCGGCAATCATCGGCCCCAGCACGATACCGGCAATCAGCAGCAGGAAAAGCACTAATACTTTCAGCATGCTTAGCCTCCCTGTTGATCAGCCGCAACCGATGGCTGCGCCAGCAGGTTGCGCACGCGCGTTTGCATCAGTTTTTCCAGCAGCGCCTGACTTTCCAGCGTGTCCGGGACATCCATCGTAATACTCTGCTGGCTCAGTTCGTCGAGCTGCGCCAGAAACGCTTTGGTCGCCGCATCATTGGTATCGTACCAGGCGCGCACCCAACTGGAGACGGCATCGATCGATTGCCTGTAGATCTCATCCTGATGACGCGGCACCGCCTGCGCGGCAATCAGCAGACGCGAGCGGATGTTTTCACGCAGATACACATCCTGATTCGGTGCCAGCAGCGGCTGAGCGGTATTATCACGGCGGCGAATGGTAATGAAGTCATCCATAAAGTTGTGCCAGCTCTTCACCAGATTCTGCCGCCACTCGTGCAGCGAGCTGGAGAGTTCGCCGCCGTCAGCATCCATCGGTGAATCGTCACTGTCGTTGTCAGCGAGACGCAGATTATCTACGCCGTTAGAGAGCTGGTTCAGCTTGAGGATGATGCCGTCGTAATCCACCTGGCTTACCGCCGACAGCGAGCTGATATCCTGCGTCAGCGCACGGCGCACATTCATGATGCTGGGATCGTTCATCTCTGCGAGGCTGGCATCCGCGCTCTTCAGCAGGGTCGCTGCGGTAGTGACATCCTGATCGCTCCACAGCTTACGGCCCGCCAGTTTGACCAGATAATCCGCCTGAGCCAGCAGCCAGGTGCGGGTATCGTTACCGGAAATAGTCGCGACCTTCTCACGCAGGGTCTCCAGCTCTTTCGCGCTGTTATCCTGCTGGGTGCGCGCTTCCTGCAGCGCCGTATTGGCGTCCGTCAGCTGTTGCGTCAACTGCTGTTTATCGCTGCCCAGTTGCTGCTGCAGGGCGCTCAGCTGGTCGCTAAGCTGCTGGTTAGTCTGAGCCTGTAAATCGGCCTGGTGTTTCCCATTCAGGTAAAGTCCCGCGCCAATCGCCAGCGCGATAACAATTGCCACCGCGCTCAGCACTTTGCCATCACGCTGTTTATCGCGTGGCGGCTTATTGGCTGGCGTCGGGGAAGTGTCCGCTGGGGTGGTCTCTTCAACCATGGCGGAGGAGGCTTTTTGTTCCGTCATTATGGCTCATCCCATTGTGTTAAGTTCAGCGTAACGCACGCAGCAGCGCATCGTTATCGGCACCATCGGCTACCTTAATCTCCTGCCAGCCTAATTCAGCGGCTTTGGTAGCCAAACGTTCACTGACGACAACTAATCGACAGTGCAGTAGCCATTCCCGGCGATCGATTGGCGGGAATAGCGTAAACAGTTGTTGTAACATTTCACCGCTGGTGACCACCAGCGTTGTAATACCGCGATCGCGCCAGCGACGGCCCTCAATCGCGCCATTGTAGTGCTGCTCACAGCGCTGGTAGCATTCGCAATAGTCTACCTGCGCGCCTCGTTCAAGCAGCGTCTCCGCCAGCAACTCACGGCCAGGACTGCCGCGCAGGATCAGCGCGCGTTTGCCCTGAACCTGCTGCAAACGGTTCAGGCGTATCAGCTCTTCGCTGGTTTCCCGCGCATGAGGATAGTCTACTTTCAGATTTGTGACGGTATGCAGCGCCAGCGCAGTGCTGCGACCAATCGCATAATAGTCGAGAAACGTCGGCCACGCGCTGGCGTTGTGCTGTAACGCCGGATGGGCAAAATGCACTACCTGTTGCGACAGCAGAAAAACCAGATCGCCCGGCTGCATGGCGGCGAGCTGATGCGGCAGACGTTGTAGATCGCGACCCGGCGTGAATTCAATCAGCGGTAACGTCCACGCCACTTTGCCCTGATTGCGCAAGCGCGTAACCAGTTCGCTGGCGGCGGGTTCCGGACGGGTCACGAGAATGGTCATGCTGGCGGCTGCCCCTGATAGACTTCGCGCAGAATATCGCGCGCGCCGCCATCCAGCAGCTCTTCGGCCAGCGAAATTCCCATCTGCTCAGCCTGCTCGCGCGGCCCGCGACGCTCGCCGGCCACCATCTGGCTGCCATCGGGCGCTCCTACTAAACCGCGCAGCCATAGCTGATCCTCTTCCAGCACCGCAAAGCTGCCGATCGGCACCTGGCATCCCCCCTCCAGGCGGGTATTCATGGCGCGTTCTGCGCGTACGCATACGGCGGTATCGCTGTGATTGAGCGCCTGCAGCAGCGTGATCAACGCCTGATCGTCAAGACGACACTCAATGCCGACCGCGCCCTGGCCGACCGCGGGCAGGGAGAACTCCGCCGGCAACGCCTGGCGAATACGCGCCTCCAGCCCCAGGCGTTTTAGCCCGGCGGCGGCGAGAATGATGGCATCGTACTCACCCGCATCCAGTTTACCCAGACGCGTGCCGACGTTGCCGCGCAGCGAGCGGATCACCAAATCCGGGCGGCGCGCGCTGATCTGGCACTGACGGCGCAGGCTTGATGTACCCACGATCGCGCCCTGCGGCAGCTCATCAATGGAGTGATAGTGATTGGAGACGAAGGCATCACGCGGATCTTCGCGCTCACAGATGCTCACCAGACCAAGACCTGCAGGAAAATCGACCGGCACATCTTTCATGGAGTGGACTGCCATATCCGCGCGATTTTCCAGCATCGCCTGCTCAAGCTCTTTGACAAACAACCCTTTACCGCCCACCTTCGCCAGCGGGGTATCAAGGATGACGTCACCTTTAGTAACCATGGGCACCAGCTCAACCTGCAGGCCCGGATGGGCCGCCATCAGGCGCTGCTGGACATAATGTGCCTGCCATAAAGCAAGAGGGCTTTGTCTGGTAGCAATTCTGAAAATTTTGTTTAACATGCTGTTAACCATTTTGATCGTTCATCGATTATCCTATCATTGATAGGGGAATGCTGTCAGTTTCAACGGATTGAAAAGGCCGCGATCCCGGACTGGCGCCGGATTTACAGAGCGCCCTGGTCTGAGGTCGCGGTCTGAAAAACCAGGGCGACGTGTGGAACGTGCTAAACTGTCAGGTAGCGCAACTTTCTTTACGGTCAATCCTCCAGGTGTTAGATTGATCACGTTTCCAGCAATAATTTGCCCAACATCTCTCTTATTAAGCGGCAGATTTTGGAAACAGGGTGCTTAACACTGGGACAATCAGGCGAAACGTCTTGTACCTCTACATTGAGACACTGAAACAGAGACTGGATGCGATAAACCAGCTGCGTGTAGATCGCGCGCTGGCTGCCATGGGGCCTGCTTTCCAGCACGTCTACAGTCTGCTGCCAACATTACTGCATTATCATCATCCGCTGATGCCGGGTTACCTTGAAGGTAGCGTTCCCTATGGCGTCAGCTTCTTCACGCCCGATGAAAACCAACAGCAGCTGCTACAGTACCTGGCGGGCGATCAGCCGCTCGACCTGAGCGGGACCGTGAAGGGCGAACGCCCGATTACCGGTATCTACTCTATGGGCAGCACTTCATCTGTCGGACAGAACAGCGTGTCCGACCTGGATATCTGGGTGTGTCATCAGTCGTGGCTGGATAATGAAGAGCGCCTTAATCTGCAGCGCAAGTGTACGCTACTGCAGAAATGGTGCGTGTCGATGGGAGTGGAAGTCAGCTTCTTCCTGATCGATGAGAACCGCTTCCGCCACAACGAAAGTGGCAGCCTGGGTGGTGAAGACTGCGGCTCTACACAACATATTTTACTGCTGGATGAGTTCTACCGTACGGCGGTACGTATGGCGGGTAAACGCATCCTGTGGAACATGGTGCCCGGCGAAGAGGAGCACCATTACGACGATTACGTTATGTCGCTCTATTCGCAGGGCGTGCTGACGCCGAATGAGTGGCTGGACCTGGGCGGTCTGGGCACGTTGTCGGCGGAAGAGTACTTCGGTGCCAGCCTGTGGCAGCTGTATAAAAGTATCGATTCGCCCTATAAAGCGGTGCTGAAAACCTTGCTGCTCGAAGCCTACAGCTGGGAGTACCCAAATACGCAACTGCTGGCGATGGATATCAAGCAGCGCCTGCACGACGGTGAAATTGTCTGCTTTGGTCTTGATTCCTACTGCATGATGCTGGAGCGCGTTACGCGCTATCTCACCAGCGTTGAAGACACGGCACGCCTTGATTTAGTACGGCGCTGTTTCTACCTGAAAGTGTGCGAAAAGCTCTCCAGCGAAGAGCAGCATCATCGTTCCGGCTGGCGTCGTGAGATCCTGTCACAGCTGGTGAAAGAGTGGGGCTGGGATGATGAGAAGCTGGCCGTGCTGGATAACCGTGCCGGGTGGAAAATCGAGCGCGTACGCGAAGCGCACAACGAATTGCTGGATGCGATGATGCAGAGCTATCGCAACCTGATCCGCTTTGCCCGTCGTAACAATTTAAGCGTTAGCGCCAGCCCGCAGGATATCGGCGTGCTGACGCGTAAGCTGTATGCTGCGTTTGAAGCGCTGCCGGCAAAGTCACGCTGGTTAATCCGCAGATTTCCCCTGATTTATCGGAAGAAAATCTCACCTTTATTCACGTGCCGGAAGGGCGCGCTAACCGCTCAGGCTGGTATCTGTATAACCAGTCGCCGGACATGAGTTCGATCATCAGCCATCAGCCGCTGGAGTATAACCGCTATCTCAACAAGTTAGTGGCCTGGGCATGGTTCAACGGGCTGCTGACCAGCAGAACGCGCCTGCACATGAAGGGCAATGAGTTTTGCGATTTGTCACGGTTGCAGGAGCTGGTTAATGACGTCTCGGGCCATTTCCCACTGCGTCTGCCTGCGCCAACGCCAAAAGCGCTCTACAGCCCGTGTGAGATTCGTCACCTGGCGATTATCGTCAATCTTGAGCACGATCCTACTTCGGCGTTCCGTAATCAGGTGGTGCACTTCGACTTCCGCAAGCTGGATGTGTTCAGCTTTGGCCAGCAGCAGCAGTGCCTGATTGGCAGTATCGATCTGCTGTACCGTAACTCGTGGAACGAAGTCCGTACGCTGCACTTCAGCGGCGAACAGGCGATGATTGAAGCGCTGAAGACCATTTTGGGGAAAATGCATCAGGATGCTGCGCCGCCGGATACGGTAGAGGTGTTCTGCTACAGCCAGCATCTGCGCGGCCTGATTCGTACCCGTGTACAGCAGCTGGTGTCCGAGTGCATCGAGCTGCGCCTGTCGAGCACGCGCCAGGAGCCGGGCCGTTTCAAAGCGCTACGCATGGCCGGCCAGACCTGGGGCCTGTTCTTTGAGCGTATGAGCGTATCCGTGCAGAAGCTGGAGAACGCGGTAGAGTTCTACGGCGCAATCTCCAACAACAAACTGCACGGTTTGTCGATCAAAGTGGAATCGAACCAGACGCCGTTGCCGCCAGTGGTTAATGGCTACGCCAGCGAAGGCATTATTCAGTTCTTCTTTGAAGACACCACTAACGATCGCGGTTTCAACATCTATATCCTTGACGAGAGCAATCGCGTTGAGGTGTATCACCACTGCGAAGGCAGCAAAGAGGAGCTGGTGCGCGATGTCAGCCGCTTCTACTCGTCATCGCATGATCGCTTTACTTACGGCTCCAGCTTTATCAATTTCAACCTGCCGCAGTTCTACCAGATTGTGAACACCGGCGATCGTTTCCAGGTGATTCCGTTCCGCAGCCAGACGTTAACGCAGCTGTGCGCCACGCAGCCCGATAACGACAATGGCGACTTCCAGCCGCGTTACCAGATGCACTGATCCCGCCGCTATTTGCGCGGTGGGATACGCCTCTCATCGTGCAGACTGCCGGAAAACCTGTTGCTTTTACAACGTCAACTGCGATGATAAGCAGCTGGGATTTGGACAAAAAGAGCAGACAGAATGATACGAGTGATGAGCCAGCTGGGTATGGCGCTGGCGCTGGTCAGCCTGGTAGGCTGTGGCCTGAAAGGACCGCTGTATTTCCCGCCCAAAGATCAGCCGCAACAGACCAATCCGCAAGTGACTGAGCAGCAGAAAAAAGCCGCACAGGATGCTGATACTGGTGGCCTGGTGACCGGCAAATCCGCTGGTGTGCAAGCGAACTAAACGTAATGAGTAATCCGGCGGAGCAGAAAATGCAGTTCTCGAAAATGCACGGTCTCGGTAACGATTTCATGGTCGTGGACGCCGTGACGCAAAACGTCTTTTTTTCGCCGGAACTGATTCGCCGCCTGGCGGATCGGCATCTGGGGATCGGTTTTGATCAGCTGTTGATCGTTGAACCGCCTTACGATCCGGACCTCGATTTTCACTATCGTATTTTCAACGCGGATGGCAGCGAAGTGGCGCAGTGTGGCAATGGCGCACGCTGCTTTGCGCGCTTCGTACGCCTGAAAGGGCTGACCAACAAAAGCGACATTCGCGTCAGTACACAAACCGGGCGCATGGTGCTGAGCGTCAACAGCGAAGAGCTGGTGCGCGTCAATATGGGTGAACCCAATTTTGATCCGCAGCAGGTGCCGCTGCGTGCTAACAAAGCAGAAAATCTCTATTTGCAGCGCGTGGCCGATCAGACCGTGATGTTTGGCGCCGTCTCCATGGGGAATCCGCACTGCGTGATTCAGGTCGAGAGCGTGAAAACGGCCCCGGTAGAGACGCTTGGTCCGGCGCTGGAGAGTCATGAACGCTTCCCGGAGCGCGTCAACGTCGGCTTTATGGAAGTAGTGAATCCGGAACACATTCGGCTGCGCGTGTATGAACGCGGCGCAGGCGAAACCCAGGCCTGTGGCAGCGGCGCGTGCGCGGCGGTTGCCTGTGGTATTCAACAGGGCATTCTGGCGGAAAAAGTGCGCGTTGATCTACCCGGCGGTACGCTGCACATCGCCTGGAAAGGGGCGGATCAGCCGCTGTTTATGACCGGCCCGGCCACACACGTCTACGATGGGTTTATTCATCTATGAAAAATGTCGAAGAGCAGACCGATAGCGCGGTTTTGCTGGACGATCAATCGGTGAGCGAGTTTCTGCGCCACAACCCCGATTTCTTTATTCGCAATGCGCGCCAGGTTGAACAGATGATGGTGCCGCATCCGGTGCGCGGCAGCGTGTCGCTGGTGGAGTGGCATATGGCGCGCCAGCGCAATCATATCCAGCAGCTGGAAGAGGAGATTACGCTGCTGATGGAGCAGGCTACGGCCAACCATCAGCTGTTCGATCGCCTGCTGGCGCTGCAGGGCCATCTGGCGGCGGCCGATAGTTTGCAGGAGATGCTCACCCGGCTTCACCGCTGGGCGCGTGAGCTCGGCCTTGCTGGTGCGCATGTCCGGCTGTTCAGTGACCAGTGGCACATCGGCGCGCCCTCTGATTTCACCCAGCTTGGCCTGTCGCGTCAGGCCTTTGAGCCGCTGCGCATTCAGCGCTTTGGCAGTGAGCATCACTATCTGGGCAGCCTGAATGGCCCGGAGTTACTGCTGCTGCTGCCGCAGGCCAAAGCCATCGGCTCGGTGGCGATGTCGCTGATGGGTGAACATGGCGATCTCGGCGTGCTGATTTTTACCAGCCGCGATAACCAGCACTATCAGGCGGGCATGGGTACGCTGCTGCTCCAGCACCTGGCACAGATGCTGCCGGACCTGCTTGCGCGCTGGGTTGAACGCGCATGAGCAGCGCCAGCCCGCTGCTGCCGGCCGTCACAGGCTTTCTGCGTTATCTGAAAGTCGAACGCCAGCTTAGCCCGCTCACGCAGAAAAATTACGCTCGCCAGCTTGAGGCGATCATCGCCATGGCCGATGAGATGAAGATCGTCGCATGGGCGCAGCTGGAGCCGGCGCAGGTGCGTCAGCTGGCGGCGCGCAGTCGTCGTGGCGGTTTGGGTCCCAGCAGCCTGGCGTTACGCATGTCAGCGCTGCGCAGCTTTCTTGACTGGCAGGTGAGCCAGGGCATGCTGAGCGCGAACCCGGCCAAAGGCATTACCACGCCGCGCAATGCGCGCCATCTGCCGAAAAATATGGACGTCGATGAGGTTAATCAGCTGCTGGAGATTGACCTTAACGATCCGCTGGCGGTGCGCGACCGCGCCATGCTCGAGACCATGTACGGCGGCGGTTTGCGTCTGTCGGAGCTGGTGGGCATGGATTGCCGGCACCTCGATCTGGAGGCCGGCGAAGTGTGGGTCGTGGGTAAAGGCAGTAAAGAGCGCCGCGTGCCGATCGGTGGTACAGCGGTGACCTGGCTACAGCACTGGCTGCCGCTGCGTGCCCAGTTCGCGCCGCAGGACGATGCGGTGTTTGTCTCCACGCGCGGCAGCCGTATCTCTGCGCGTAACGTGCAGAAGCGCTTTGCCGAGTGGGGCATTAAACAGGGCGTGGCCAGCCATATACATCCGCATAAATTACGTCACTCCTTTGCGACGCACCTGCTGGAGTCGAGCGGCGATCTGCGTGCGGTGCAGGAGCTGCTCGGCCACGCCAATCTCTCGACCACGCAAATTTATACCCATCTGGATTTCCAGCATCTGGCGTCGGTGTACGATGCGGCACACCCGCGTGCTAAACGAGGAAAGTCTGAATGAAGTTCTATCGCCCGCTGGGCCCGATCAAAGCGATCACTTTCGATCTCGACGATACGCTGTATGACAACCACCCGGTGATCCGCAAAACGGCGCTGGAGTCGCATGCTGCCCTGCAGGCTTACCATCCGGCGCTGCGCGATTTCACCCCGGCGCAGTATCAACAGCTGCGTGATGAGCTGCTGGCGCGCGAGCCGGAGATCTATCACGATGTCTCTGAATGGCGCCGTCGCTCGGTAGAGCTGGCGCTAAGCAATGTTGGCCTGTCGGCAGCGGAAGCCACCGCCGGTTCACATGCGGTGATGGACGTATTTCATCAGTGGCGCAGCGTAGTGGAGATGCCGGAAGAGACGCATCAGACGCTGGCCTGGCTGGGCGAGCGTGTGCCGCTGGTGGCGATCACTAACGGCAATGCCTGCCCGGAGAAACTCGGCATCCATCACTACTTTCAGTTCGCGCTGCGCGCCGGTCCGCACGGGCGTGCCAAACCGTGGCAGGATATGTACCAGCTGGCAGCCGAACGGTTAGGCCTGGCGCCTGAAGAGATTCTGCACGTAGGCGATGACCTCACCACCGACGTTGCCGGTTCACTGCGTGCCGGTATGCAGGCCTGCTGGATTAACCTGCGCGACGGTAATCTGATGAAGATTAATGATGCGCGTCTGCTGCCGCACGTGGAAATTCATCAGTTGGCATCGCTGACCTCGCTGTTATAATGACTGTGAATTTATCCAGCTACTCACAGGCTGAAGACCGACGCTCTCTGACGCACAACGTGTAGCGGCGCAAGCTAATGCGTGATAACCCGCGCAGCTACACATGGTGCGTTGACGAATGCCGGAGAACGGCATGACTTCACCCCTCCTTCTTATGCAAAACGGTGCTTATGGACGTTTCTGATCTGCTTGACGGCTTGAATGACAAACAGCGCGAGGCGGTCGCCGCACCGCGCAGCAACCTGCTGGTGCTGGCCGGAGCAGGCAGTGGTAAAACCCGCGTGCTGGTCCATCGCATCGCCTGGCTTTTGTCGGTAGAGAACTGCTCGCCGTACTCAATTATGGCCGTGACCTTTACCAACAAAGCGGCGGCAGAGATGCGTCACCGTATTGATCAGCTGATCGGCACCAGCCAGGGCGGCATGTGGATCGGCACCTTCCATGGCCTGGCGCACCGTTTGCTGCGCGCGCACCACCTCGATGCCGGCTTACCGCAGGATTTTCAGATCCTCGACAGCGAAGATCAGCTGCGCCTGCTGAAGCGCCTGATCAAAGCGATGAACCTGGATGATAAGCAGTGGCCGGCGCGTCAGGGTATGTGGTACATCAACGGCAAAAAAGATGAAGGCCTGCGGCCAAAGCACATTGAAAGCTATGGCAATCCGGTGGAGCAAACCTGGCTGCGTATCTATCAGGCCTATCAGGAAGCCTGCGATCGCGCCGGGCTGGTGGATTTCGCCGAGCTGCTGCTGCGCGCGCATGAGCTATGGCTCAACAAACCGCAAATCCTTAATCACTACCGCGAACGCTTCAGCAACATTCTGGTGGACGAATTCCAGGATACCAACAACATCCAGTATGCGTGGATCCGTATGCTGGCAGGCGACAGCGGCCGGGTAATTATTGTGGGTGATGACGATCAGTCAATCTACGGCTGGCGCGGTGCGCAGGTCGAAAACATCCAGCGCTTCCTGCAGGATTTCTCCGGTGCGGAGACCATCCGTCTGGAGCAGAACTACCGCTCAACCAATAACATTCTGAAAGCCGCTAACGCCCTGATTGCTAACAACAATGGCCGTCTGGGGAAAGAGCTGTGGACCGACGGTAGCGACGGCGAGAAGATCGCGCTCTACTGCGCCTTCAACGAGCTGGATGAAGCACGCTATGTGGTGAATCGCATCAAAAGCTGGCATGAGAACGGCAACGCGCTGCAGGACTGCGCCATCCTCTACCGCAGCAACGCCCAGTCGCGCGTGCTGGAGGAGGCGCTGCTGCAGGGCAGCATGCCGTATCGCATTTACGGCGGCATGCGCTTCTTTGAACGTCAGGAGATCAAAGATGCGCTGGCCTACCTGCGCCTGATGGCTAACCGTAATGATGACGCCGCGTTTGAGCGCGTGGTTAACACGCCAACGCGCGGCGTAGGCGATCGCACGCTGGATGTGGTGCGCCAGACGGCGCGTGAACGTCAGCTGACGCTGTGGCAGGCGACGCGTGAACTGCTGCAGGTGAAAGCGCTGGCCGGACGTGCAGCTTCGGCGCTGCAGCGCTTCTGCGAGCTGGTCGATTCACTGGCCAGCGAAACCGCCGACATGCCGCTGCATGTACAAACCGACCGGGTGATAAAAGATTCGGGCCTGTGGATGATGTACGAGCAGGAGAAGGGCGAAAAAGGCCAGGCGCGCATTGAGAACTTAGAGGAGCTGGTGACGGCTACGCGCCAGTTCAGCTATCAGGATGAAGATGAAGATCTGATGCCGCTGCAGGCGTTTCTGTCACACGCAGCGCTGGAAGCCGGTGAAGGCCAGGCGGACAAGTGGCAGGATGCGGTGCAGCTGATGACGCTGCACTCCGCTAAAGGGCTGGAGTTCAGCCAGGTTTATATCGTGGGTATGGAAGAGGGGATGTTCCCGAGCCAGATGTCGCTGGATGAAGGTGGCCGTCTGGAAGAGGAGCGTCGTCTGGCCTACGTTGGCGTAACGCGCGCCATGCAGAAGCTGACGCTGACCTACGCCGAGACCCGCCGGCTATATGGTAAGGAAGTGTATCACCGCCCTTCGCGCTTCATTGGTGAGCTGCCGGAGGAGTGCGTGGAGGAGGTGCGTCTGCGCGCCAGCGTGAGCCGTCCGGTGAGTCACCAGCGCATGGGAACGCCAGTAGCGAAAAGCGACAGCGGCTTTACGCTGGGCCAGCGCGTACGCCACGCGAAGTTTGGCGAAGGCACCATTATTAACCTTGAAGGCAGCGGCGAACACAGCCGGCTGCAGGTGGCGTTTCAGGGGCAGGGCATTAAATGGCTGGTGGCGGCGTACGCCCGGCTGGAAACCGAGTAGCGCGGTTGCGCTACCTTGACGACTTTTTCGTCTCAGCGTAACATGCGCGCACTATTATCAAGAGAGGACAATGCCTTGGACGCGCCCAGTCGATGCTGGCTCTATCCCCTGTTTAACAGGAACATCTAAGGCTACCTCTTTACGCTGGTAGCCTTAGCGGTTATCAGCGACCTCCCTTTTCGATCCCGTCGCATGAGTCAGCACTGATTTACCCTTGAAGCGAAAGTTTCCGCGTTCAGGCTTTGCCGTGCCCGTTGTGCCTTTGGCGCACCGGTTCACCGCCTTGTCCCATTCCATCTGCAATGGGGAGTATTGCTATGCTGAGCGCATTTAAACTCGAACGCGACCGCCTGACGCGTATTGAGCTGGAAGACAATAACGACAAACTGAACACCTCGGTGTGGGTCGATCTGATCGAGCCGGACGACAGCGAGCGTGAGCGCGTGCAAACCGAGCTGGGGCAGAGCCTGGCGACGCGCCCGGAGCTGGAGGATATCGAAGCCTCGGCACGTTTTTTCGAAGACGAAGATGGCCTGCATATTCACTCGTTCTTCTTCTTCGAAGATGCGGAAGATCACGCGGGTAACTCCACCGTGGCATTCACCATCCGTGAAGATCGCCTGTACACGCTGCGCGAGCGCGAGCTGCCGGCGTTTCGCCTCTACCGTATGCGTGCACGCAACCAGCAGCTGACCGACGGTAACGCCTATGAGCTGCTGCTGGATCTGTTTGAGACCAAAATCGAGCAGCTGGCGGATGAGATTGAAAATATCTATAGCGCGCTGGAGAAGCTCAGCCGCGTAATTATGGAAGGCCAGCAGGGCGAAGAGTACGACGAGGCGCTGTCGCGTCTGGCGGAGCTGGAGGATATCGGCTGGAAGGTGCGGCTGTGCCTGATGGATACCCAGCGCGCGCTGAACTTCCTGGTGCGTAAGGCGCGTCTGCCGGGCAATCAGCTGGAGCAGGCGCGTGAGATCCTGCGCGATATCGAGTCGCTGCTGCCGCACAATGAGTCGCTGTTCCAGAAGGTAAACTTCCTGATGCAGGCGGCGATGGGCTTTATCAACATCGAGCAGAACCGCATCATTAAGATCTTCTCGGTGGTGTCAGTGGTGTTCCTGCCGCCCACGCTGGTGGCGTCCAGCTACGGCATGAACTTCGAGTTTATGCCGGAGCTGAAGTGGAGCTTCGGTTATCCCGGTGCGATTGGGCTGATGATTCTTGCCGGCCTGGCGCCGTATCTCTACTTCAAACGGAAAAACTGGCTGTAACCTGACCGGGTGCGCATGAATGCGCACCTTACAATGAAATGTGCATGATGTGCCCTGTCTGTACACACTCTCTGAATACTTTCGGTTCTGGTTAATGTGCTGCTCTGGCGTAGGGTCGTCATGCATGACGACCTCTTCATGGATTGTGTTCACCGCTATCCTTTCTGTTGCCCCTGACGCCTTACCGCAAATCTGCTAACCTGTTGCCTCTTCTCATTTTCTGATTCCCACTTTATGGCGCGCTTCTCTTTGCGGCTGCAGTGGACGCTGCTGCTGATTGCTTCGTTAGCGCTGGGGAGTGTTCTCCAGCTGTTCCATCTTCCTGCTGCGCTGCTGCTGGGCCCGATGATTATCGGGACCGCGATGGGGTTATCCGGCGCCACGGTGCGCATTGATAAACGCCTGTTCGTGCTGGCCCAGGCCGTGCTTGGCTGCATGATTGGCCAAAGCTTATCGCCCTCTATTCTTACGCCGCTGCTGCAGGACTGGCCGGTGGTGCTGGCGGTACTGCTCCTGACGCTGGCGGCCAGCGGGCTATCAGGTTTTCTGCTGGTGCGCTTCAGCTCGCTGCCCGGACCGACCGGCGCCTGGGGATCGTCGCCGGGTGGCGCATCCGCGATGGTCGCGATGGCCGGGGATTTCGGTGCGGACGTGCGTCTGGTGGCCTTTATGCAGTATCTGCGCGTGCTGTTTGTCGCCACGGCAGCAGCGGTAGTGGCGCGCATTGGCCTCGGCAGCAGCGGTGGAGCGGCGCAGGTGATATGGTTCCCGGCGCTACACAGTGGCTTCGTAGTGACGTTGATCGTCATGATCGCAGGCGCGTGGCTCGGGCAGACGTTGCGCATCCCTTCGGGCGCACTGCTGCTGCCTGCGCTGATCGGTGCCACGCTGCACGGCACTGGCGTAGCGACCTTACAGGTGCCGGAGTGGCTGCTGGCGCTGGCTTATGCGCTGATTGGCTGGAGCGTTGGCCTGCGTTTTACCCGCCCGATCTTTCTGCTGGCGCTGCGCACGCTGCCACAGATGATCGCCTCCATCATCGGGCTGATGCTGCTGTGCGGCGGTTTAGCTGGATGTTAACGCGCGTACTGCATGTTGATCTGATGACCGCTTACCTGGCAACCAGCCCGGGCGGGCTGGATACGGTAGCGATTATTGCTGCCGGCAGCCGGGTCGATATCGCGTTTGTCATGGCGCTGCAGACGCTGCGTCTGTTCACCATTCTGCTCACCGGCCCGGCAATGGCGCGCTTTATCTCACGCTTTGCGCATGCGCGTGCGGGCTGAGAACAGCACGGCATCAAGGATAAAGAGCGCCAGCGCCAGCCAGATAAAGCCGAAGGTCACCATTTTATCCGGCGTTAGCTGCTCGCCGTAGAACAGCACGGCCAGCAGGAACATCAGCGTCGGGCCCAGGTACTGAAAGAAGCCCACGGTAGAGAGGCGCAGACGCGCGCAGGCGGCGGCAAACAGCATCAGCGGAATGGTGGTAATGATTCCGGCGGCGATCAGCTTCAGGTTCAGGCTAAGCGGATTGGCGCTCAGATGGCTGGTGGCGCTGTCGGCAAACCCAAACAGATAGATCGCCGCCAGCGGGAACAGCCACGCGGTTTCGATCAGCATACCGCTCTGCGCATCGACCTGAATCTTTTTACGTACCAGCCGTACAGCGCAAAGCTCAGCGCCAGGCCAAGGCCGATAACCGGCAGCGAACCAAACTGCCATAACTGTACCAGCACGCCGCTGGTGGCCAGTAACACCGCCAGCCACTGCAGGCGGCGGAAGCGCTCACGCAGGAATAGCATGCCAAATACCACATTGATCAGCGGGTTGATAAAGTAGCCCAGGCTGGCCTCCAGCATATGCTGATTATTCACCGCCCAGATAAACAGCAGCCAGTTACCGCCAATGGTCACGGCCGTCAGCGCCAGCAGCAGCACTTTTTTGGGCTGGGCGATAACGCTGCGCACCTGGCGCCAGCTGCGACTAAGGGTAATCAGCACCAGCATAAATAGCGCTGACCAGATAACGCGATGCGTCATGATTTCGGTGGGTGGCACCTCTTTCACCAGCTTGAAATAGGCCGGCGCGATACCCCAGATAAAATAAGCGCCAAGCGCGTAGAAAACGCCCTGACGAGTCTGTTGCGAGTCCATCATCTGTTCCAGAAAAGCGGCGAGTGTGACACGCCGGAAAGGGATTAACCTATAAGATAGGTCGCAGTAGCCGTAGCGATGTAATCGCCCTGCTGATTGTGAAGTTCGACGCGGGCCACCGCCACTTTGTTGCCGGCGCGCAGCAGGCTGCTGGTGGCGACAAAGCGCTCGCCGCGTCCGGGACGCAGATAGTCCACGCGCATGTCGATCGTGCCCATGCGCGACAGGCGCTGGCGCAGCTCCTCTTCGCTGATGCTCTCCTGACGCGAAAGCGCATGGCTGACGCACACCAGCCCGGCGGCGACATCCAGTACCGAAGCGATAACGCCGCCGTGCAGAATCTGCTGCGCGGCATTGCCCACCAGCATGGTTTTATTGGCGAAGCCGAGCTCGGCGTACTCCGCTTCCAGCCGATCCAGCTCCAGGCCCAGCGCCTGATTAAAGGGCATATGATAAACAAAGATTTCGCCGATCAGCCGGCGAGCTTCCTGCTGTGTCAGCATCACAGATGACATAGTTCCTGCCTCGGATGTTAAAGAATTGTGTATATTATGCCGCGTTCGCGCTGCTTTCCAGTTTCAAAAATCGGCGCTGATCAACCACTCGCTTTGCGTGTAGAATGGCCTGCTTTTTGAACCGTCGCCCTGACGATGTCCACACGCAGCGCCCTGGAGAACTTTATGCGTAAGCAGTACGCCTTGCTGGCAGCGGCATTAACCCTTCCTGCGCTGGCGCAGGCTGATGAAGCAACAATAAAAGAGGTGCACGATGCGCCGGCAGTGAAGGGCAGCATTATCGCTAACCTGCTGGAAAAACACGATAACCCCTTCGTGCTTTATCCCTACGAAAACAACTATTTGCTTTATACCTACACCAGCGACATGAATAAAGAGGCCATCTCTTCGTACAGTTGGGCAGACAAAGCTAAAAAAGATGAAGTAAAATTCCAGCTCAGCCTGGCATTTCCGCTATGGCGTGGCATTCTGGGCGACAACTCGGTGCTGGCGGCGTCTTACACGCAGCGCTCGTGGTGGCAGCTCTCAAACCGGGGCGCCTCATCGCCGTTCCGTGAAACCAACTATGAGCCGCAGATTTTCCTCGGCTGGGCAACCGACTATTCGCTGGGTGGCTGGACGCTACGCGACGTTGAGCTGGGCCTGAACCATGAGTCCAATGGCCGCAGCGATCCCACTTCACGCAGCTGGAACCGCGCGTATGCGCGCCTGATGGCGGAAAACGGCAACTTCCTTGCGGAAATTAAGCCCTGGTATCGTCTGCCGGAGAGCGCCAGCAATGATGATAATCCGGACATCACAAAATACATGGGTTACTACCGCGCGAAGCTCGGCTACATGCTGGGCGACAGCATTTTCAGCGTGGAAGGCACCTACAACTGGAATAGCGGCTATGGCGGCGCGACATTCGCCTGGAGCTATCCGATTACCGAACATGTGCGCTTTTATACGCAACTGTTCAGCGGTTATGGTGAATCGCTTATCGACTATAACCACCGCCAGACGCGCTTGGGCGTTGGCGTTACGCTGAACGATCTGTTCTAACCAGTCAAAACAGGATTACCGTGGCAACATCGGCAGTGCTCAATCAGGAAACGCTGGCGCAGCAGGTATTACAGGATACCTTCGGCTACCAGCAGTTCCGTCCGGGTCAGCAAACCATCATTGAAACCGCCCTGGCCGGACGGGACTGTCTGGTGGTGATGCCAACCGGCGGCGGCAAATCGCTGTGCTATCAGATCCCGGCGCTGGTGCGCGAAGGGCTGACGCTGGTGGTTTCGCCGCTGATTTCACTGATGAAAGATCAGGTGGACCAGCTGCTGGCTAACGGCGTAGCGGCAGCGTGCCTTAACTCGACGCAGACGCGCGAGCAGCAGCAGCAGGTCTTTGCTGACTGCCGTACCGGCAAGCTGAAGCTGCTCTACATCGCCCCAGAGCGCCTGATGATGGATAACTTCCTTGATAGCTTGCAGCACTGGAATCCGGTGATGCTGGCGGTCGATGAAGCGCACTGTATTTCCCAGTGGGGCCACGATTTCCGTCCGGAGTATGGCGCTCTTGGCCAGCTGCGCCAGCGCTTCCCGGCGCTGCCGGTGATGGCGCTGACCGCTACCGCCGACGAAACCACCCGCAACGATATCGCGCATCTGCTGCAGATGGATGACCCGCTGATTCAGGTCAGCAGCTTTGATCGGCCAAATATCCGCTATACGCTGGTGGAGAAGTTCAAACCGACCGATCAGCTGCTGCGCTACGTGCAGGATCAGCGCGGCAAAAGCGGCATCATTTACTGTAACAGCCGTGCCAAAGTGGAAGACACCGCTGCGCGCCTGCAAAGCCGCGGCATCAGCGTCGGGGCTTATCATGCCGGTATCGAAAGCGAACAGCGTGCGCGCGTGCAGGAAGCGTTCCAGCGCGACGATCTGCAGATTGTGGTCGCAACCGTGGCCTTTGGTATGGGCATCAACAAGCCTAACGTGCGTTTCGTGGTGCATTTCGATATTCCGCGCAATATTGAATCCTACTATCAGGAGACTGGCCGCGCCGGACGTGACGGCCTGCCGGCCGAAGCGATGATGCTGTACGACCCGGCTGATATGGCGTGGCTGCGCAAGTGTCTGGAAGAGAAGATGCCGGGCCCGTTACAGGACATTGAGCGTCATAAACTCAACGCCATGGGCGCGTTTGCCGAAGCGCAAACCTGCCGCCGTCTGGTGCTGCTGAACTACTTCGGCGAAGGTCGCCAGCAGCCGTGCGGCAACTGCGATATCTGTCTTGACCCGCCGCGCCGTTATGACGGGCTGGTGGAAGCACAAAAAGCGCTGTCAGGCATTTATCGTACCGGGCAGCGGTTTGGTATGAGTTATATTGTCGAAGTACTGCGCGGCTCGACCAACCAGCGTATTCGCGATAACGGTCACGACAAGCTGCCGGTCTACGGTATAGGGCGTGAGCAGAGTCAGGAGCACTGGGTGAGCGTGCTGCGCCAGCTGATTCACCTTGGCATGGTGACGCAAAATATCGCCATGCATTCGGCGCTGCAGCTGACCGAAGCGGCGCGCCCGGTGCTGCGTGCTGACGTGCCGCTGATGCTGGCGGTGCCGCGTGTCGCCACGGTGAAAAGCCGCAGCAGTTCGCCCAAAGTTTACGGCGGCAATTACGATCGCAAGCTGTTTGCCAAACTGCGCAAGCTGCGTAAAGCCATCGCCGATGAAGAGAATATTCCACCCTATGTGGTGTTTAATGACGCCACGCTGATTGAAATGGCGGAACAGTTGCCGGTAAGTGCCTCAGAAATGCTGAGCGTGAACGGTGTCGGTCATCGCAAGCTGGAGCGTTTTGGTAAGCCGTTCCTGGTGATGATCAAAGAGCATCTTGATGAAGAGTAAGGGAAACAGACCATGTTGATGTTATTTGCCACCGTCGCGCTGGTGCATCTGGTTGCGCTGATGAGTCCGGGGCCGGACTTCTTTTTTGTATCACAAACGGCGGCCAGCCGATCGCGCAAAGAGGCGATGATGGGCGTATTCGGTATTACGTTAGGGATCGTGATTTGGGCGGGCGTGGCGCTGATGGGCCTGCATCTGATTCTGCAGAAAATGGCGTGGCTGCATGAGATCATCATGGTTGGCGGCGGTCTGTATCTGCTGTGGATGGGCTGGCAGCTGATGCGCTCGGCGCGTCAACGACACAAACAGCCGCAGGCGGAAGCGCAGATGGTTGAACTGCCGAAAAGAGGCATGAGCTTCCTGAAAGGTTTCCTGACGAATCTGTCAAACCCGAAAGCCATCATCTACTTTGGTAGCGTGTTCTCGCTGTTTGTCGGTAACGACGTCGGCGCGATGGAGCGCTGGGGATTGTTCCTGCTGATTGTAGGTGAGACATTTGCATGGTTTACCGTAGTAGCAGCGATTTTTGCGCTGCCGTGGATGCGTGATAAGTATCAGCGGATGGCGAAGTGGGTGGATGGTGTAGCCGGAGTCCTGTTTGCCGGTTTCGGTATCCACTTAATTATCTCCCGGTAAACCTGGTTTACTTGCCATTTTGGTACCGGGCAGTGCTCGCCCTCCTCACGTACTACCTGTACGCTCCGGGGGCTGTGCGCTGGCCGGCACCGAACTGGCTGCGCCACCCACGGTTTACCACGAATGCGAAAAGCCTCAAAACGTCTTACGCTATTTTACGCGCGCTCGCCAACAGCGCGCCAACCGCCATAAATAGTCCGCCAAATATCCGGTTCAGCAGCTTCATCTGCTTCGGACCTTTAATCCAGCCAGCAATGCGTGTCGCCAGCGTGGCGTAGCCAATCATCACAATGATATCGACCACAATGGTCGTGACGCCAAGCACCAGATACTGCATCAGCTGCGGCTGATGTGGCACGATAAACTGCGGGAACAGGGCTGCGAGAAACACGATGCTTTTCGGGTTGGTGAGATTCACCAGCAGCGCGCGCTGAAACAGACGGCGGCGCGGCATGGCTTTTGCCACCGCATTCAGATCAATGCCGCCTGCCGCCCGCCACTGCTGAATACCCAGCCACACCAGATAAGCCGCTCCTGCCCATTTCAGAATCTCGAACGCCAGCATCGACTGTGAGAACAGCGCACCTAACCCGGCGCCCACCAGCACAATATGCACCGCCAGACCAAGCTGCAGGCCGGTGATCGACGCTGCCGTTCCGCGATAGCCGTGGCTGATGCCGGTGCTCATGGTATTAATGGCGCCGGAACCCGGTGAAAGGCTGAGGATAGTTGTGGTTAGCAGGTAGGTTAACCACCATTCAATGGTCATGTGTGACATTCCCTGAAGAGAGCGAAGTGTGACACAATACGCCAGAAAATCGCGGCGGGCTATTACGTGACGGCCCGCTCTTGACGTTTTTTTCAGGGGGAGAGATGCAGCAGCATAAACAGAGTTGGCTCGGGCGTGAAAAAGGGTTTTCAGCCTTTGCCACCGGCCCGCTGCTGGACTTCTGGCGTCAGCGTGAAGAGTGTGAATTCACCGGCGTCGGTAACCTGAAGATTCGCTATGTGCGTTTCACTTCACCGCAACATCGCCGTGTCATTCTGATTGTGCCGGGCCGTATTGAGAGCTACATCAAATACCCCGAGCTGGCTTACGATCTGTTCCACTGCGGCTATGATGTGGTGATCGTTGACCACCGCGGTCAGGGGCGCTCCGATCGTCTGCTGGCGGATTCGCATCGCGGCCATGTCGTGGAGTTCAGTCACTACGTTGACGATCTGGAGACGCTGTATCTGAAAGAGATCGTCAGCAACCACTATCAGCAGCGCTATGTGCTGGCCCACTCAATGGGCGGTGCGATTCTGGCGCTGTTCCTGGCGCGACAGCCGCAGGCCTTTCATGCTGCTGTGTTTTGCGCGCCCATGTTCGGTATTGTACTGCCGCTGCCGCCGTTTCTCGCCCACCGCATTCTGGACTGGGCAGAAAAATTACCGGTGCTGCGTGACGGCTATGCGCTCGGCACCGGCCGCTGGCGTGCGCACCCGTTTGGCATCAATCGGCTGACGCACAGCCGCGAGCGCTATCGGCGTAATCTGCGTTTTTACGCCGACGACCCGGCGATCCGCGTGGGCGGACCGACCTATCACTGGGTGCGCGAAGGCGTGCAGGCCGGGCGCAGCATCCTCAGTCAGGTGGATAAAATTACCACGCCGACGCTGCTGCTGCAGGCCAGCGAGGATGACGTGGTGGATAACCGCTCACAGGATATTTTCTGCGCCGCGATGGCCGAAGCCGGGCATCCGGTCGCCGGCACGACGCCATATATCATCCAGGGCGCGCGTCATGAGATCCTGTTTGAAACAGACGCTATGCGCGCCGAAGCCCTTAACGCGGTGATCGATTTCTTTGAGCGCCCCGTTTCCTGAATTGCCACTTTTGACATCATTACCAGAGGTTTACATGTACCACATCGTCGCATCCGACCTGGATGGCACGCTGCTTTCACCGGAACACCGTCTGACCCCTTTCGCACGCACCACGCTGCAGGCGCTGGTGGCACAGGATGTTCATTTTATTTTTGCCACCGGCCGCCACTACATTGATGTCGGACAGATGCGCGATAAGCTGGGCATTCCGGCTTATATGATCACCTCCAACGGCGCGCGCGTGCACAATGCAGCGGGCGAGCTGGTGTTCAGCCATAACCTCGACGCGGATATCGCCAGCGAACTGTACGGCCTGCAGTATCACAATGAACATATCCTGACCCATGTTTACCGTGATGATGAGTGGTATATGAGCCGCCATAATCCGGATGAAGAGGACTTTTTTCAGGAGTCGGTGTTCAACTATGAGGTCTATCAGCCGGGTATGCTGCCGACCGACGGCATCAGCAAAGTGTTCTTTACCTGTACCGATCCGCAGCATCTGATCCCGCTGGAGCAGGCCATTGAGGCCCGCTGGGGCGATCGCGTTAATGTGAGTTTCTCTCTGCCGACCTGTCTGGAGGTGATGGCGGGTGGCGTGTCGAAAGGCCATGCGTTAGAGGCGGTGGCAAAGCAGCTTGGCCATTCGCTGAAGGAGTGCATTGCTTTTGGTGATGGTATGAATGATGTAGAGATGCTGAGCATGGCAGGCAAGGGCTGCATTATGCGCAACGCTTATCAGCGTCTGAAGGATACATTGCCCACGCTGGAGGTGATTGGCAGCAACGCAGAGGATGCGGTGCCGCATACCTTGCGTAAGCTGTTTCTCTCCTGAGAGCGGCTGGCGGCCCTGCCGGGTCGCCACTACGAATGATTGGGGTGATGGCGGCAGCAGGGCCGCCGCCATCGTTCCCGCCCTCAATCAGGCCATCTGCTTCTTATGCTTATGCTCGTTCACCATGGTGAGCAGCAGCAGGATCACTGCCAGAACCGAACCGGCAATCATCACCATAAAGCCGCCGTCCCAGCCAAAGTAATCCACGGTATAACCAACAATCGCACTTGCCGCCACGGAACCACCCAGATAACCGAACAGCCCCGTAAAGCCGGCTGCAGTACCGGCGGCTTTCTTCGGAGCCAGCTCCAGCGCGTGCAGGCCAATCAGCATCACCGGACCGTAAATCAGGAAGCCGATAACGATCATACAGAGCATATCGATGCCAGGGTTGCCCGGTGGGTTAAGCCAGTAAACGATGGTCGCGATAGTCACCAGCGTCATAAAGAACACGCCCGTGGCACCACGGTTGCCGCGGAAAACCTTGTCTGACATCCAGCCACACAGCAGCGTACCGGGAATACCGGCGTACTCATACAGGAAGTAGGCCCACGAAGATTTATCCAGCGTGAAGTGTTTTACCTCTTTCAGGTAGGTCGGTGACCAGTCAAGAATGCCGTAGCGCAGCAGGTAGACAAACACATTCGCCAGCGCGATATACCACAGCAACTTATTCGGCAGCACGTACTGCATGAAAATCTGCTTCGCCGTCAGCTCCTGCTCATGCTCTTCGTTATAGTCTGGCGGATAGTCATTTTTGTAAGCCTCAATTGGCGGCAGACCGCACGACTGCGGCGTATCGCGCATCAGGGCAAACGCAATGATGGCGACAAGGATCGCGCCAAATGCCGGCATATACAGGGCCGCTTTCCAGTCGTTAAACCATGCCATGCCCAGCAGGAACAGGAGTGGCGGAAGACCACCGCCAACGTTATGCGCGCAGTTCCATACGGAGACAATCCCGCCGCGCTCCTTTTGCGACCACCAGTGCACCATGGTGCGTCCGCACGGTGGCCAGCCCATGCCCTGGAACCAGCCGCACAGGAACAGCAGCACAAACATCACCATGATGCTTGATGTCGCCCACGGCACGAAGCCCATGAACAGCATCACCGCTGCCGCCAAAATTAAGCCCGCGGGTAAAAATACGCGCGGGTTCGAGCGATCCGAAACCGAGCCCATAATGAACTTGGAAAAGCCGTAGGCGATGGAGATCCCCGATAGCGCAAAACCGAGATCGCCACGGGAAAAGCCTTGCTCAACCAGATACGGCATCGCCAGCGCAAAGTTTTTCCGCACCAGATAGTAAGCGGCATAGCCGAAGAAGATGCCCAGGAAGATTTGCCAGCGCAGGCGGCGATAGAGCGGATCAACACGATCATCGGCCACCTGGGGCTGATGCGGTGCAGGTTTAAAGATACTTAACATGTAGATGGCCCTCCGGGGGCGCAATATAGTTATGGATTCCCAGCAGGTTGGGCAGTGAAGTCGGACAAATATAAATGGAGACAGCCCGTTTCCATTTCGCGCAAAGGATAGTGATGGTTACGTGCAGTTACTGTGATGTGTGACACATATGTTACAGTTTTATGACAATTGAGAGCGATAAAAACCAAAAAATGTTGGTATTCGCGCATTTTTGCCAGCGTGGCGCGTTAACGCAGCGTAAACGCCTTTGGCTTGTCAGACCCTGGCATAGCAGGGCAAATGCATGCAATTGGAAGAGTGAATTTTGTCCGCTTGTAAACCAGATAAATCAGTGCCGGCTGCGCAGTTTGTTTACACTAGCGGTATTATTGATTTTGGGATCCTTTACCGTGCTGTTACTGATCGTTACCACCATTCTGTGGGCTTTTTCCTTTAGCTTAATCGGCGAGTATCTGGCGGGACAGGTTGATACCTGGTTCTCGGTGCTGATGCGGCTTGGGCTGGCTGCGCTGGTTTTTCTGCCATTCCTGCGCTGGCGTGGCTATCGCGCCTCCACGCTTCTGCTCTATATGCTGGTTGGCATGCTGCAGCTCGGCATCATGTACCTGATCAGTTTCGAAGCCTATCTCTATCTTAGTGTCTCAGAGTTCCTGCTGTTTACCGTGATGACGCCGCTCTATATCACGCTGATTTACGATCTGCTCAGTAAGCGCCCGTTGCGCATTGGCTACGCTTTCAGCGCGCTGCTGGCGGTGGCCGGCGCGGCGATCATTCGCTACGACCAGGTCAGCGAGCACTTCTGGTTTGGGTTGATGCTGGTGCAGGCCGCGAACCTCTGCTTTGCTATTGGCATGGTGGGCTATAAGCGTTTACAGGAGATCCGGCCAATGCCGCAGCATACGGCGTTTTCCTGGTTCTATCTGGGCGCGGTGCTGATTGCGGCGCTGGCATGGGGCATGTGGGGCAATCCGAACAAACTGCCGACCACGTCACTGCAGTGGGGCATTCTGGTCTGGCTGGGAGTCGCCGCTTCCGGGCTGGGGTATTTCATGTGGAACTATGGTGCCACGCAGGTTGATGCCGGCACGCTGGGGATCATGAACAATATGCACGTGCCGGCAGGCCTGCTGGTGAATCTGGCTATCTGGCAGCAAAAGCCGCACTGGCCAAGCTTTATCGCGGGTGCGATAGTGATTTTCGCATCGCTTTATGTGCATAAGCGCTGGATACTTGGCAAGCGCCAGCCGTAATGTCGCCGGGCGCGCTTCGCCCGGTTTGAGATCGGTAGCGTGCCGGGCCGCCAGCGGGCCTGGCAGGCTACTCAGACGCCCTTAGCCTTTTTGGCCGGCGTGGTCGGGCGCTGCACCAGCGTTAATCCCTTGAGGAAGTTACGCAGAATCTGGTCGCCGCACTCGCGGTAGTTCTTGTGATCCGGATTACGGAAAATCGCCCCGATTTCGCCCTGCGACACTTTAAAATTCGCCCTGAGCAGAATATCGGGGATATCGGTGGTTTTCAGTGCAAAGGCGATGCGCAGTTTCTTCAGGAAGATATTGTTTGTCATGCGGCGCTCAATCGACGGCGCAGGCGCATCCTCGCTCTTACCGCGACGATAGAAGATCAACCCGTTAAGGAAATAACCCATCAGCACATCCGGCAGCTTACGGAAAGCGGCGTCATCATCCTTCTTCAGCCAGGCCTGCACATCCTCCAGCGGCACATCGCTTCCCGCCAGGGCAAAAATCTCCACCACTTTGCTATCGCTCAAATCAAGCATATAGCGCACGCTGCGCAGAACATCGTTATTGGTCATGGTGAAACTCTCCGGGTAGCGAATAAGGCGGCGCATTATAGAGCAGGCGGGGCGGGGATAACAGCACGGGCGACGTGCGCCGCCCGCTTAATCAGGAAGAAACCGACTGCAGTGAGCCCGGACGCGCGGCGTCACGCACAAAGGGCAGATGCTCACAGGCGTGCTGGCGGGCAAATCGCACAAAGGCTTCCAGCACCGGCTGACGCTGCTCACCGTCGCGCACGGCCGCGTACAGGCGGCTCCACAGGCCTTCGCCCAGCGTGCGGGTAACCACCAGCCCCTGCTTCTCAAAACTCTCAACCACCCAGTGTGGCAGGGCGGCAATTCCCATGCCCGCCGACACCATCTGAATCAGCAGCAGCGTGTTATCCACGCTTTTCAGAGCCGGACTTACGCCCGCAGGCTGCAGGAAATGGCGCCACACATCCAGACGCTGACGCTGTACCGGGTAAATCATCAAGACTTCACTGGCCAGATCCTCCGGTGAGATGTGCTCAAGCCGCGCCAGCGGATGATCCGGCGCCAGCACCAGGCGCACCTCGAAATCAAACATCGGTGAGTAAAACAGCCCGCTGCGCGGCAAGATATCTGACGTCAGCACCACATCCAGCTCGCCCTGCTGTAAAGCGGGCTGCGGATCAAAGGTCACGCCCGATTTGAAATCCACCGCCACCTGCGGCCAGCTCTGACGGAAATTGTTCAGCGCGGGCGTGAGCCACTGAATGCAGCTGTGGCACTCAATCGCGATGCGCAGCGTTGTCTGGTGCGGCTCATGGCATGCCTGCAGCGCCTGCTGAATCTGCGGCAGAATCTGCTCTGCCAGCTGCAGCAAAATTTCACCCTGCGGCGTAAAACGTAATGGCTGGCTCTTACGCACAAACAGCCGGAAACCCAGCCGCTGCTCCAGATCGCTGAACTGGTGAGACAACGCCGATTGCGTCTGATGGAGCTGGGCAGCGGCGGCGGCTAACGAACCGGTATTCCGCAGCGCCTGCAGCGTCCGCAGGTGTTTGAGTTCGATCATGAGAGTCCTTCACATCGGATTGAACAAATTGCGCTTGAGGAGCATACAGTACCCGCAGATTATAGCGGTGTAAACATCTGGACGGCTAAACATCTCAGGTAAGCACTATTGCCCTTTCGGTTTGTTCAGCCAGAACCCGCAGCAAAGCGAAGCATATCTGGAGAGTATCTGATGACCATTCTAAACCACACCCTCGGTTTCCCACGCGTTGGTCTGCGTCGTGAACTGAAGAAAGCACAGGAAAGCTACTGGGCAGGTAATAGCTCACAAGAAGAGCTGCAGGCCGTGGGTCGCGAATTGCGTGCGCGTCACTGGCAACAGCAGAAGGAGGCGGGTGTGGACCTCCTGCCGGTGGGTGATTTCGCCTGGTACGATCACGTTCTCACCACCAGCCTGCTGCTCGGCAATGTGCCGGCGCGTCACCAGAATAAAGATGGCTCAGTGGATCTCGATACCCTGTTTCGCATTGCCCGGGGCCGGGCACCCACTGGCGAGCCCGCCGCCGCCGCAGAGATGACCAAGTGGTTTAACACCAATTATCACTATATGGTGCCGGAGTTCACCAAAGGGCAGCAGTTCAGCCTCACCTGGACGCAACTGCTGGATGAAGTGGACGAAGCGCTGGCGCTCGGTCACACCATCAAGCCGGTGCTGCTCGGCCCGGTAACGTACCTGTGGCTGGGGAAAGTGAAGGGGGAGACGTTTGATCGTCTGACGCTGCTGCAGGAGATTCTGCCGGTTTACCAGCAACTCCTGCACGAACTGAAAAAGCGCAATATTGAGTGGGTACAGATTGACGAACCGGCACTGGCGCTGGAGCTGCCGCAGGCATGGCGCGAGGCGTTCGCACCAGCGTACCGTGCGCTGCAGGGCGAGGTAAAACTGCTGCTGACAACCTACTTCGACAGCATCGGTCAGAATCTTGATGTTATCAACACGCTGCCGGTGCAGGGCCTGCATGTCGATCTGGTACACGGCAAGGATGATATTCAGCAGCTGAACCAGCAGCTCCCCGCAGAGTGGCTGCTGTCGCTGGGCATAATCAACGGCCGCAACGTCTGGCGCGCCGATCTTAGCCGCTGGTTTGAACGCCTGCAGCCATTGGTCAGTCAGCGGAAACAGCTGTGGATCGGGTCATCCTGCTCGCTTCTGCACAGCCCCATTGACCTGAGTGTGGAAACGCGGCTGGATGATGAAGTCAAAAGCTGGTTTGCGTTCGCGCTGCAGAAGTGTACTGAACTGGCGCTGCTGAGCACGGCGCTGAATAACCATGATGCGGCTTCGCTGACGGCGTGGAGCGCGCCAGTTCACGCACGCGCGCACTCTTCACGCGTACACAACGCGGCCGTGGCGCAGCGTCTGGCAACGATCCAGGCCAGCGATACTGAACGCCGCAGCGCCTACACCGAGCGCGCAAAAGCGCAGCGCCACCGCTTCAACCTGCCAGCCTGGCCGACCACTACCATCGGCTCATTCCCGCAAACCACGGAGATTCGCGGCCTGCGTCTCGACTTCAAAAAAGGCAATATTGACGGCGGCCGCTATCGTACCGGCATCGCAGAGCACATTAAACAGGCGATTGCCGAGCAGGAGCGTTTGGGGCTTGATGTGCTGGTGCACGGTGAAGCGGAGCGTAATGACATGGTGGAGTACTTTGGCGAAAACCTTGATGGCTTTGTGTTTACCCAGAACGGCTGGGTGCAGAGCTATGGTTCACGCTGCGTGAAGCCACCGATCATCATCGGAGATATCAGCCGTCCGGCGCCAATCACCGTGGAGTGGGCCAGATATGCCCAGTCGCTGACCGACAAACCGGTGAAAGGAATGCTGACCGGCCCGGTGACCATTCTCTGCTGGTCCTTCCCGCGTGAGGATGTGAGCCGCGAAACCATTGCGAAACAAATTGCGCTGGCGCTGCGTGACGAAGTGGCGGATCTGGAGCAGGCGGGTATCGGTATCATCCAGATTGATGAACCGGCGCTGCGCGAAGGGTTGCCGCTGCATCAGTCTGACTGGGCCGCCTATCTGACCTGGGCCGTTGACGCTTTCCGCCTGAACGCCGCTGTCGCGCAGGATGAGACGCAGATTCACACCCACATGTGTTACTGCGAGTTCAACGACATCATGGATTCGATCGCCGCGCTGGATGCCGATGTGATTACCATCGAAACCTCACGTTCAGATATGGATCTTCTGGAGGCGTTCAAAGCGTTTGAGTACCCCAACGAAATCGGACCGGGCGTGTATGACATTCACTCGCCAAATGTTCCCGGCGTAACGTGGATGGAGGAGTTGCTGCGCAAAGCGGCGCGGAACATTCCGCCAGAGCGCTTGTGGGTCAACCCGGACTGCGGGCTGAAAACCCGCGGCTGGAGTGAGACGCGTCAGGCGCTGGCGAACATGGTTAAAGCCGCGCAAAACCTGCGTGCGCTTAGCTAACAGGCGGATAAAAAGAGAGCGGGGCGCCTGTGCGCCCCTTTTTGTTATGCGTTTGGCGCAACGCCATACTGTGCAAACCATGCCAGCATGCGCTGCCAGCCATCGTTGGCAGACTCTGCGTGGTAGCTCGGACGGTAGTCTGCGTTAAACGCATGGCCGGCTTCCGGGTATACCACAATCTCTGCTTTGGCGTTGGCGGCGTGCAGCGCCTGGCGCATCTTATCGATACTCTCCAGCGGGATGCTCTCATCCTGCCCGCCGTACAAACCCAGTACCGGCGCATTCAAATCCACGGCGACGTCAATCGGATGCTTCTGCTGCTTCAGCGTCTTCTCCCCCTCCAGGCGACCATACCAGGCTGCGGCGGCGCGCACCTGCGGATTGTGTGCGGCGAACAGCCAGCTGATACGGCCGCCCCAGCAGAAACCGGTGATCGCCATACGACGAATATCTCCGTCGTGGCGCGCCGCCCAGTTGGCGACATGATCGAGGTCGGAGAGCACCTGCGTATCGGGTACCTTGCTGACCAGCTCTTTAAACAGCGTAGGGATGTCGTTGTAATCGTTCGGGTCGCCTTCGCGGAAGTAGAGCTCCGGCGCGACCGCGAGATACCCCTCCAGCGCCAGGCGACGGCAGATGTCGCGAATATGCTCATGCACGCCAAAGATTTCCTGCACTACCAACACCACGGGCAGCGTGCCTTCATAATTTTTGGGACGGGCATAGTAAGCGGGCAGATTTTCGCCCTGGCTTGGCACCGAGGTTTCGCCGGCGTGAATCGCCTCGCTGCGGGTGGTAATAGTGCTGCTGGCCGTGGGCTGAACCGCTGGCGCAAAGCCGCCGGGCGCTGATTTTTGTGCCATATTGTCTTCAGTTTTCATTGTTCTCTCCGTGCTGGCAAATGCGCAATCACGTAACTATAGCCTGGCCAACAGGCAAGGCTGGCGTAAGGTACAGAGGGATCGGATTACAGGTTCTGCTTCTCTATTAACATTGCCGTCCTGGGTTACACAGCACTGCTTGTAGCAATTTAGCCGGGCAGAGCGTTAATGTGTGATTTAAGTCACATTAATTTTTGTTCTTACTGCAAGTTTCATTATTGATAGTGAAATTAGTCACATATTTATCCGGGCAGCTGACGTAAAGTGACGCGCTCATTCCCTTATTTATCCAGGAGTCTGTTATGGCCCAGTCTGACGTTTTCCACCTTGGCATCACTAAAGCCGATCTGAAAGGAGCCACGCTGGCGATCGTTCCTGGCGATCCGGAGCGCGTGAAGAAAATTGCCGCGCTGATGGACAACCCGCAACATCTGGCTTCACACCGCGAGTTCACCACTTACCTGGCCGAAGTGGATGGAAAACCGGTGGTTGTCTGCTCAACCGGCATCGGCGGCCCGTCGACCTCTATCGCCGTAGAGGAGCTGGCACAGCTTGGCGTGCGTACATTCCTGCGCGTGGGTACTACCGGCGCAATTCAGCCGCACATCAACGTTGGCGATGTGCTGGTCACGACCGCATCCGTGCGCCTTGACGGTGCCAGCCTGCACTTTGCACCGATGGAGTTCCCGGCGGTAGCTGATTTTAGCTGCACTACCGCGCTGGTGGCGGCGGCAGAGCCTGCGGCGCAAAAACGCATATCGGTATTACGGCATCGTCTGACACCTTCTATCCGGGCCAGGAGCGCTATGACACCTTCTCCGGGCGCGTGGTCAGTCGCTTCCAGGGATCGATGAAAGAGTGGCAGGAGATGGGCGTCCTTAACTATGAGATGGAATCCGCTACACTGTTAACCATGTGCGCCAGTCAGGGACTGCGTGCCGGTATGGTGGCAGGCGTCATCGTCAACCGGACGCAGAAAGAGATCCCGGATGCGGCAACCATGAAGCAGACCGAAAGCGATGCGGTGAAAATTGTGGTAGAAGCTGCGCGTCGCTTACTGTAGTGCGTCAGTCAGGGGATGAATTCGAGACCAGGCTTATAGGGAGCTCAGTAATTGCCTGATTAGAATGCGCGCAAATTCAGCCGATCTGAGAAATTTCTTATGCGCAAAACGGTTTCCGTCCCACGTCCGACTTTAATGAGTCATCCCGCTGCTACGCAGGCGCGTGTTGAGAGCGCAGCAGCGCGGTTCCGCCAGGCGATGGCGGCTGCGAACTACCCGCTGGCCCGCCAGTGCTGTGAAGAAGTGCTGCGCGTGATGCCCAACCAGATGCAGGTGCTCAGCGACTATGCGTTAACGCTGATGCGCACCGGCGAATACAAAAAATCCTACAAAATCTACCAGAAGATCTACCAGGCGCCCGCAGCGCAACGTGCACAGGCGACAGAGACCTGGCTGGATGGCTTAACCGAAGTGTGCGGCTGGCTGGGCAAGCAGGATGAGGTCGCCCGCTATGGTCTGGAATCCCTGAACAACTCCGATGCCATTTTCAGTAAAGGCCAGAAAGCTTCTCTGCCAGCGCCCACGCCGCCGCCCATCAATCGCACCAGCCCGGCCGAAAATATCATCTCCTTTAGCCTGTACGGTGGTCAGCCACGCTACTGCGAAACGCTGATTAAAAACGTGGAGGTGGCGCGGGAGCTCTATCCTGACTGGATATGCCGCATCTACCTTGATGACAGCGTGCCAGAACATGTCTGGCAGCGCCTTGAGCAGCCCAACACCCAGCTGGTGGATATGTCGCAGGAGAAGACCCTGTTTCCAACGCTGTGGCGTTTCCTCGTCATGGACGATCCGCAGGTTAAACGCTACATCGTACGTGACGCGGATTCACTGCTCTCCGAGCGGGAAGTCGTTGCCGTCGATGCCTGGCTTGCATCCCCTTACTGGTTCCATCATATGCGTGATTACTATTCGCATACCGAGCTACTCCTGGCGGGCATGTGGGGCGGCTGCCACGGCGTTTTCCATAACGTTGAGCAGCAGATGCGCGACTTTATCGCGCAGTATCAGGGCAGTGAGCGCTTTACCGACCAATATTTCCTCAAAGTGGCGCTATGGCCGACGGTGCGTGAAAGCATCCTTAATCACGATGACATCTTCCGCTTCCACCATGCGCAGCCCTGGCCGGCGCATGCACCGATTCGCTGGCAGACCGAGAGCTTCCATGTCGGCAGTAATGCCGGTTTTGCCAGCATGGCCGGCAAAGTGGCCAATGCAGAGAACGGTGAGCAGCAGGTAGAACTGACCTGTGGCGGCCAGAGCTGGTGCTACCCGGCCAGAGTGCATAATGAAACCGAGTGGGTGCTGCCAATGCCCTTTTTCCTGATCGATGCGTGGCGGGCAGGAGAGTTAACGGTGCGGGCGCTGTAGCGTTATCACTTTGCACTGCAATAAATTGCAGTGCAGTGGATCAGCGCTCTGAATAATTGACAGGCGTATCATTTATGTCTGGACATTCATACAGTGCAACTTTACCTTTTCCTCAGCGAGACGATCCGCGGGGGAATTATGGATCAGCAACTTATCATTAGCGGCGCGCTGGCACTGGCTGGCCTTGGCCTGGGCTGGATAATGGCCCAGCTGCGCGCCGGTCATCAGCACGCCAGCTTCACTACCGAACGCAGATTGCTGGAAGAGGCGCAGCAGCGTCAGCAGCAGCAGGTCACGCAGCTGCAACAGCAGCTTCAGCAGCGTGAACAGGAGCTGCTGAAGCTGCATGGAGCCCTGAGCGGCGCGCAGGAGCGGCTGCAGCAGCTGGATTACTGGCGCGGCGAAAGCGAACAGCTCAGCCGCGAATTGCGCAATCAGCTGGAGGTTAACAGCGCGCAGGAAGCTGAACTGCGTGAAGTCACCATCCGCCTGGAGGAGACGCGCTTCGCCGCCGAGGAGAAGCAGCGTCTGCTCACCAACAGCGAACAGCGCCTCAGCGCCCAGTTTGAAAACCTGGCCAACCGCATTTTCGAAAACAGCGGGCGGCGCGTCGATGAACAGAACCGTCAAAGCCTCAATAGCCTGATTGGCCCGCTACGCGAACAGCTCGACGGCTTCCGCCGGCAGGTCAATGACAGCTTTGGTCAGGAGGCACGGGAGCGTCATACGCTGGCGCACGAGATCCGCCAGCTGCAACAGCTGAATGCGCAAATGGCGCAGGAGGCCATCAACCTGACCAAAGCGCTGAAAGGCGACAACAAAATTCAGGGCAACTGGGGCGAAGTGGTGCTGAGCCGCGTACTGGAAGCGTCCGGTCTGCGCGCAGGCTACGAGTACGAAACCCAGGTCAGCGTGCAGCTGGAGCAGCAGCAGGGCCGCATGCAGCCTGACGTAATCGTGCGGCTGCCGCAGGGTAAAGATGTGGTGATCGACGCGAAAATGACGCTGATTGCCTATGAACGCTACTTCAATGCTGAAGAGGAGGCGACGCGTGAACAGGCGATCCAGGAGCACGTTAACGCGGTGCGGGGCCATATCCGCCTGCTGGGACGAAAAGATTATCAACAATTGCCCGGTTTACGCTCGCTGGATTATGTGCTGATGTTTATTCCGGTGGAGCCCGCGTTTTTGCTGGCCATTGACCGCCAGCCAGAGCTGATTAGCGAAGCGCTGCAGCAGAACATCATGCTGGTGAGCCCAACCACGCTGCTGGTGGCGCTACGTACCATCAATAACCTGTGGCGTTATGAGCATCAAAGCCGTAACGCGCAGCGCATCGCCGACCGTGCCGCACGACTGTATGACAAGATGCGGCTGTTTGTCGATGACATGAACGGCATCGGCCATAACCTCGACAAAGCGCAGCAGAGCTATCATCAGGCCATGAAAAAGCTGGCGCAGGGGCGGGGTAACCTGATTGCACAGAGCGAAGCGTTTCGTGCCCTCGGTGTTGAGATAAAGCGGCCAATCAATCCGCAGCTGGCAGAGCAGGCACTGCCGGAAGAGGCCGATGAGAGTTGGGCAGATGACAGTGAGTGCGATGAAAAAGCAGCAGATTCTTCCGCCGCTTCCCTGCGCCGCATCAATGAATAACTCGCCGGTCGCGTGCTCGGATCGCGCGACTCTGATACACTTCGGGAAGTATTGTTTGTGGAACAGGTAAAACCGATGGCAGATGAATCACAGCAGGAAACTACCCATTTTGGCTTTCAGACCGTCGCGAAAAGTGAAAAGGCCGATAAAGTCGCAGACGTGTTTCACTCGGTTGCGGCGAAATATGACCTGATGAACGACCTGATGTCGTTCGGCATTCATCGCGTCTGGAAGCGTTTTACCATTGACAGCAGCGGCGTGCGCCGTGGTCAGCGCGTGCTGGATCTGGCTGGCGGAACAGGCGATCTCACCGCCAAATTCTCCCGCCTGGTAGGCGAAACCGGCCAGGTTGTGCTGGCGGATATTAACAGTTCAATGCTGAAGATGGGCCGCGAAAAGCTGCGTAATCTCGGCGTTGCGGGTAACGTAAGCTATGTGCAGGCGAATGCCGAAGCGCTGCCGTTCCCGGATAATTACTTCGATTGCATCACCATCTCGTTCGGTCTGCGTAACGTCACCGAAAAAGAGAAAGCGCTGGCCTCTATGTTCCGCGTACTGAAGCCGGGTGGACGGTTACTGGTGCTGGAGTTCTCCAAACCGGTGTTCGATCCCCTGAGCAAAGCTTACGATACTTACTCATTCCATATTCTGCCGCGTATCGGTCAGCTGGTGGCGCAGGATGCAGAGAGCTATCGTTATCTGGCAGAGTCGATCCGTATGCATCCGGATCAGGAGACCCTGAAAGCCATGATGAACGATGCTGGCTTCGAAAATACCACCTACTCCAATATGACCGGCGGTATTGTCGCACTGCATCGCGGCTTTAAGTTCTGATTAACCATGACTTTTACCCCTCTCATTACCGGCGGTCTTGAAACTGCCCTGAACCGCGTACTCTATCGCGACCGTGGCCTGAAGGCCGCGCGTCAGCGCCTGGCGGGTAAAGTGCTGCTGCTGCGTCTGCAGGAGCTGGACTTCCCGCTGGTGCTGGTGTTCAGCGAAAATCAGCTGGATGTATTGAGTGACTGGCAGGACAGCAGCGATTGCAGCGTCAGCCTGCGTCTTAGCACCTTGCCTAAACTGCGCGACCGTCAGCAGCTTACCGGCCTGATCCGCAGCGGTGAGCTGGAAGTGGAGGGCGATCTGCAGGTGGTGCAGCAGTTCTCCGCGCTAATGGATCTCGCTGAACTCGATCCGGCGGAGTATCTTGCGCCTTGGGTCGGCGATATCGCTGCGCAGGGCATCAGCCAGGCGGCTCAGCAGGCGCTGACATTCATGCAGCGTCAGGTTTCCCGCCGCCAGGACTATCTTGGCCAGGTGCTGACCGAAGAGTGGCGCATGGCGCCGGGCGCGCTGGAGCAGGCCTGGTTCAGTGAAGAGGTTGAAGCGATGGAACGTTCGGTTAATGCGTTCGAGGCGCGTTTAGCACAGCTGGAGGCGAAATGACGCTGGGAGAAATTCGGCGCTTATACTTTATTGTTAAAATCTTCCTGACCTACGGGCTGGATGAACTGATCCCCCACATGCGCATTACGTTGCCGCTGCGATTGTGGCGGCGCTGCGTTTTCTGGATACCCAATAAGCACAAAGAAGCGGAAATGGGTATTCGCCTGCGTCTGGCGATGGAGCAGCTTGGGCCGGTCTGGATCAAGTTCGGGCAAATGCTCTCCACGCGGCGCGATCTGTTCCCGCCCAAAATTGCTGATGAGCTGGCAATTCTGCAGGACCGCGTCGCGCCGTTCGATGGCGTCAAAGCCAAAGCGCAGATCGAACGATCCATCGGCGGCCCGGTGGAAACCTGGTTCGACGATTTCGATATCAAGCCGCTGGCTTCGGCGTCGATTGCCCAGGTGCATACCGCCACGCTGAAATCTAACGGGCGCGAAGTGGTCATCAAAGTGATTCGCCCGGATATTCTGCCGGTGATCAAAGCGGACATGAAGCTGATTTACCGTCTTGCACGCTGGGTTCCGCGTCTGCTGCCGGATGGCCGCCGTTTACGTCCGATGGAAGTGGTGCGGGATTACGAAAAAACGCTGATTGATGAACTCAATTTACTGCGTGAAGCGGCGAACGCCATTCAGCTGCGCCGTAACTTTGATCAGAGCCGCATGCTCTACGTGCCCGAAGTATTCTCTGACTACTGCAGCGAATCCATGCTGGTAATGGAGCGCATTTACGGTATTCCGATCTCTGATGTCGCCACGCTGGAGCAGCATGGTGTCAACATGAAGCTGCTGGCGGAGCGCGGCGTGCAGGTGTTCTTCACTCAGGTCTTCCGCGACAGTTTCTTCCATGCCGATATGCACCCCGGCAACATCTTTGTCAGTTACGAACATCCGGAAGATCCGCAATATATCGGGATCGATTGCGGTATTGTGGGTTCACTGAACAAAGAAGATAAGCGCTATCTGGCGGAGAACTTTATCGCCTTCTTTAACCGCGACTATCGTAAAGTGGCAGAACTGCACGTGGATTCTGGCTGGGTACCGCCGGATACCAATGTGGAAGATTTCGAGTTCGCTATTCGCACCGTCTGTGAGCCGATCTTCGAGAAGCCGCTGGCGGAGATCTCGTTTGGGCATGTGCTGCTCAACCTGTTTAATACTGCGCGCCGCTTCAACATGGAAGTACAGCCGCAACTGGTGTTACTGCAGAAAACGCTGCTGTACATTGAAGGCATTGGTCGTCAGCTCTATCCGCAGCTTGATCTGTGGAAAACCGCGAAGCCATTCCTGGAAGAGTGGATCAAAGACCAGATCGGTATTCCGGCGATTCTGCGGGCGGTAAAAGACAAAGCGCCGTACTGGGCGGAAAAATTGCCGGAGCTGCCGGAGCTTTTTTACGACAGTATGCGCCAGCACAAGTTATTGAAGCACAGTGTCGATAAACTCGTCACCGATTTGAACGCGCAGCGGACACGTCATCATCAGTCGCGCTATCTGTTTGGCATTGGCGCTACACTGTTATTGAGTGGGACTGCGGTGCTGCTGAGCCGGCCGGACTGGGATTTCTTCCCGGCGCTGTTACTGGCTGCGGGCATCGTGACCTGGCTCATCGGCTGGCGCAAGACAAACTGATTGTTTGCCTGGTGCAAATCGCGTAATGTCGCAGGCTAAAGTTCGAGTACAAACGGACTTTCTGTGCGTTACAGTCAACAGTTTTTCACAGAATATTAGAGGCATATCTCATGGGCGGTATCAGTATTTGGCAATTATTAATCATTGCCGTCATTGTTGTACTTCTGTTCGGTACCAATAAACTTCGCAACCTGGGTTCGGATTTAGGCTCTTCTATCCGTGGCTTCAAAAAAGCCATGGGCGATGAAGACGATAAAAAGGATCAACCGAAAGAGCAGGACGCTGACTTCAACGCCAAAACTCTGTCAGACAAACAGCAAACCTCGGCAAGCAAAGATGACGCCAGGGACAAGTAAGGTATAACTGTGTTCGATATTGGTTTTAGTGAACTGGTATTGGTGTTCGTTATCGGGCTGATTGTGCTTGGCCCGCAGCGATTACCGGTTGCGGTGAAAACCGTGGTGGGCTGGATTCGGGCGATTCGCTCGCTGGCCGCCAACGTGCAGAACGAACTGGCGCAGGAGCTGAAACTGCAGGAGCTGCAGGACAGCCTGAAGAAAGTCGAAGAGGCAGGCCGCGGCACGCTCTCGCCGGAGCTGAAAGAGTCCATGGAAGAGTTACGTAAAACCGCAGACTCCATGAAGCGCTCCGTGCAGCAGAGCATTGATATCGAAAAAGCGGAAGATGAAGCTAACACCATTCATCAGACGCCACCTGCTGCGCCCGCCGCGCCGGTTTCGCCTGCCGCTGCACAGCAGCAGGCCAGTGCTCCTGCGCAGCGCCGCAACCGGTGGAACCTGCTGCTGAGACCGTGGTGAAAGCCGATCCCCCGTCGCCTCCTCCTGTAAAAGATGAACGATAAACATGGCCGTTGAAGATACCCAACCGCTCATCAGCCACCTGATTGAGCTGCGCAAGCGCTTGTTAAACTGCATTATCGCAGTTTTTGTCATCTTCCTGTGCCTGGTCTATTTCGCTAACGACATCTATCACGCTGTCGCTTCGCCGCTGATCAGCCAGATGCCTGCCGGCGCCAGCATGATTGCGACCGATGTGGCGTCGCCGTTTTTCACACCGATCAAATTGACCATCATCGTCTCGGTCTTTTTAGCCGTGCCGGTGATCCTCTATCAGGTGTGGGCGTTCGTAGCGCCGGCGCTCTATCGTCACGAGCGCAAGCTGGTTATGCCGCTGCTGTTCTCCAGTACGCTGCTGTTCTACGTTGGCGTGGCGTTTGCCTACTTCATCGTGTTCCCGCTGGCCTTTGGCTTTTTTGCCAAAACCGCGCCGCAGGGCGTGACCATCGCCACCGACATCACCAACTACCTCGATTTTGTCATGACGATCTTTATGGCGTTTGGCGTTGCCTTTGAGGTGCCGATTGCGATTGTGCTGATCTGCTGGACCGGTATCACTACGCCAGAAGATCTGAAGAAGAAGCGTCCTTACATTCTGGTTGGCGCATTCGTGGTTGGGATGTTGCTCACACCGCCGGATGTTTTCTCCCAAACTTTGCTCGCTATTCCGATGTACTGTCTGTTTGAAGTCGGCGTATTCTTCTCCCGCTACTACGTGGGTAAAGGGCGTAAGGCTGCGGTCGATGAGGAAACAGATTCGCAATCCTGATGTCCTTAATACAGGGTATCCCGCACGCGAGCGGGAAAGTGATGAATCTTAACCGCCCAACCGGGCGGTTTTTATTTGGGAAAATACATGTTTGATATCGGTGTAAACCTGACCAGCACGCAATTCGCGAAAGATCGCGAGCAGGTGGTGAAACGTGCGCGCGAAGCAGGCGTCACCGGCCTGCTGATTACCGGCACCAATGCGCTGGAGAGCCAGCAGGCGCGTCAGCTGGCTGCGCAACATCCAGGCTACTGCTGGTCCACTGCCGGCGTGCATCCGCATCATGCCAGCGAGTGGTCGGCAGAGACCGCCAACACGCTGCGCCGTCTGGCGGAGCGCGAGCAGGTGGTCGCGATTGGCGAATGCGGGCTCGACTTCAACCGTAATCTCTCGGCACACGATCAGCAGGAGTATGCGTTTGATGCGCAGCTGGCGCTGGCCGCCGAACTGCAGCTGCCGGTTTTCCTGCACTGCCGGGAAGCGCATGCGCGCTTTGCCGCCGTACTACAGCCGTGGTTGCCAAAACTGACGGGTGCCGTAGTGCACTGCTTTACCGGCACGCGCGAGGAGCTGGAAGCGTGCCTGGCAATGGGCTTATCGGTGGGCATTACGGGTTGGGTGTGTGACGAACGCCGAGGCATGACGCTGCGTGAGTTACTGCCGCTGATTCCGGCCGATCGTCTGCTGCTGGAGACGGACGCACCCTATCTGTTACCGCGCGACATGCGTCCGCGCCCGACATCGCGGCGTAACGAGCCGTGCTTCCTGCCGCATATTGTGCAGCAGGTGGCGAACTGGCGAGGCGAAGAGGCGGAAGCGCTGGGAGCACGCGTTGCAGAGAATGCGCGTCAGCTCTTCAGGCTGGCTTAAACTTTACGGAAGAGCTTGTTATCCACGCTGCGCGTTACCTGTTTATTCAGCAGGTTAAGCAGCAGGATGGAGCGGGTTTCCCCATCGGGCTCGGCGAAGATGGCGCGCAGCCCCTCAAAGGTGCCGTCGGTGATCAGCACTTCATCACCGACCTGCGGCGTCTCCGGGTCCAGCATGATTTGCGGCGCATCAGTTTGCAGCGCTTCAATCACCTCATAGGGCACCGTTGCGGGCATGGCGCCAAAGCGCACAAAGTGGCTGACGCCGCGCGTGCTGCTGATAGTGGTGGTATGAATCGCTTCCGGATCAAATTCGATAAACAGATAGTTGGGAAACAGCGGTTCACTCACGGTGGTGCGCTTGCCGCGAACAATCTTCTCCAGCGCGATCATCGGGCTGAGGCAGTTCACCGCTTGCCGCTCAAGGTGCTCTTTCGCGCGCAACAGCTGTCCACGTTTGCAATAGAGTAAGTACCAGGATTCCATAACTGCTCCCAAATAATGGACGCTAAGAATATCAAACCTGCTGTCAGAGTTATAGCGCATCGGCTAATGGAATCCGCGTCGCGCAGGAAAAATCTCTACGAATTTTCCGATTGATGCGGCTTTATCGCAGTTTTCTGCAAGAAAATTGACGGCTGATAACCATCTGTATCAGACTGCCAAACCATTACGCGAACGAAAAGGATTGGCTGATGGAACTGTTTCTGTTGAGTAATGGCAAAGTGGCTGAGGATGCGCCGCTGCTAAGTTACGCCCACCCGCAGCTACACGCCATGATTGCCCGGCGTGGCATTACCTCAGCGGTACTGGTGCCTTATGCGATTATCCGGGGCGATCATGCGGCGCGGGCGCAGGACCTTTCGCAATCGCTGGGTATCCCGGTACGCACCCTGCATGAATTCGACTCCCCGATTGCGGCCATTGAGCAGGCTGAGCTGATTCTGGTCAGCGGCGGTAATACCTGGTTTCTGAATCAGATGCTGCATGAGCAGGGGCTGATTGTGGCAATTCAGCGCGCAGTGCGTGAGCGCGATGTGCCTTATGTCGGCTGGAGCGCGGGCTGCAACGTCGCCACACCCTCTATCCGCACCACGAACGATATGCCGGTGCGCAGCAGCGTGGTATTGCCGGCGCTCGGCCTGTTCCCGGTGCAGATCAACCCGCACTACATTGATGCGCACGTCAGCGGTCATATGGGCGAAACCCGTGATGAACGCCTGGCGGAGTTCTGCGCCGTTAACCCGCACGAATCCGTGATTGCGCTCCGCGAAGCCAGTTTCCTGCACGTCAGCGAAAATCGGTTGAGCTACTACAGCGCGCGCGGCGAAGACTTTAAAGTGTTCCGCCATGGTGAACCGGTCAAGGCCTGTCACGATGTGCTGGCACTGCAGGCGCTGGTGCCATTCTCCTGTCAGCCTATCTGATTTTGGGGTATATAATGCCCGACTTACTCTGGCCGGAAACGAACGCCATATGAAATATCAGGATTTACGAGATTTTCTCGCACTGCTGGAACAGCGTGGCGAGTTAAAGCGCATCACTCAGGAGATCGATCCTGAGCTGGAGATGACAGAAATCGCCGATCGCACGCTGCGTGCCGGCGGACCGGCGCTGCTGTTCGAGAACCCGAAAGGGTACAGCATGCCGGTGCTGTGCAACCTGTTCGGTACACCCAAACGCGTGGCGATGGGCATGGGGCAGGAAGAGGTCAGCGCGCTGCGTGAAGTGGGCAAGTTGCTGGCGTTTCTCAAAGAGCCGGAGCCGCCAAAAGGGTTCCGCGATCTGTTCGATAAGATGCCGCAGTTCAAACAGGTGCTGAATATGCCGACAAAGCGCCTGCGTAATGCGCCGTGTCAGGAAGAGATATTCAGCGGCGATGATGTTGATCTGTCGCGTATTCCGGTAATGAAATGCTGGCCGGGCGATGCGGCACCGCTGATCACCTGGGGATTAACCGTTTCACGCGGGCCGCACAAAGAGCGGCAGAATCTGGGCATCTATCGGCAGCAGGTGATTGGTAAAAATCGCGTGATCATGCGCTGGCTGTCGCACCGCGGTGGCGCGCTTGATTTCCAGGAGTGGTGCAAAGCGCATCCGGGTGAACGCTTCCCGGTCGCAGTGGCGCTGGGCGCCGATCCGGCGACGATTCTTGGCGCGGTCACACCGGTGCCGGATACGCTCTCTGAATACGCCTTTGCCGGTTTACTGCGCGGCAATAAAACCGAGGTGGTGAAGTGTGTCTCCAGCGATCTCGAAGTGCCCGCCAGCGCCGAGATTGTGCTGGAGGGGTATATCGAGCCCGGTGACATGGCACCGGAAGGTCCGTACGGCGATCACACAGGCTACTACAATGAAGTAGATAGCTTCCCGGTGTTTACCGTGACGCACGTTACCCAGCGGCGTAACCCGATTTACCATTCGACTTACACCGGCCGCCCGCCGGATGAACCGGCAGTTCTGGGCGTTGCGCTGAATGAAGTTCTGGTGCCGATTCTGATCAAGCAGTTCCCGGAGATTGTCGATTTCTATCTGCCGCCTGAAGGCTGCTCCTACCGTCTGGCGGTGGTGACAATCAAAAAGCAGTATGCCGGTCACGCCAAGCGCGTGATGTTCGGCGTGTGGTCGTTCCTGCGCCAGTTTATGTATACCAAGTTTGTGATTGTGTGTGACGACGACGTCAACGCGCGCGACTGGAATGACGTGATCTGGGCGATTACCACCCGTATGGACCCGGCACGCGATACGGTGCTGGTAGAGAACACGCCGATCGACTATCTCGACTTCGCCTCGCCGGTTTCCGGCCTGGGGTCGAAAATGGGGCTGGACGCCACCAACAAGTGGCCGGGTGAAACCACGCGCGAATGGGGCACGCCGATTGTTAAAGATCCGGCGGTGACGGCACGTATTGACGCAATTTGGGATGAGTTAGCCATTTTTGCCGCGCCGCCGCAGCGCGAACGGCAATAAATAACCATAAGAAAGGGCATGTATGACGACGTTAAGCTGCAAAGTCACTTCGGTTGAAGCCATTACGGATACGGTTTATCGCGTCCGTTTGATTCCGGCGGCGGATTTTACCTTCCGCGCTGGTCAGTATCTGATGGTGGTGATGGATGAGCGCGACAAGCGTCCGTTCTCGCTGGCGTCTACGCCGATGGAAAAAGAGATCATTGAGCTGCACATTGGCGCATCTGATTTAAACCTCTATGCCATGGCGGTGATGGATCGCATCAAGCAGGATCGTCAGATCACCGTTGATATGCCGCACGGCGACGCCTGGCTGCGCGAAGAGAGCGAGCGCCCGATGATCCTCATCGCCGGCGGAACGGGCTTCTCATACGCACGCTCCATTCTACTGACGGCGCTGGCACAAAAGCCGGATCGCGACATCGCCATTTACTGGGGCGGCCGTGAGCTGATGCACCTGTACGATCTGGATGAACTGAACGCACTGGCGGTGAAGCACCCGAACCTGAAGGTCATTCCGGTGGTGGAGCAGCCGGCAGAAGCGTGGACCGGCCGCAGCGGCACGGTACTGACCGCCGTCATGCAGGATTACGCCACGCTGAGCGGCCACGATATCTATATCGCCGGACGGTTTGAGATGGCGAAGATTGCGCGCGAGCGTTTCTGTGCCGAGCGCGGTGCCGTTGAAGCGCAGATGTTTGGTGATGCGTTCGCTTTTATCTGATGTCAGAGAGGCGTGATACCCTGCGCCGCTTCGGGTTCCGGCGCGGCGCAGGGGGCATTAAGCGCAGAATCAGACCCGTTCAAACACCGTCGCGATACCCTGGCCTAAGCCGATACACATGCTTGCCAGACCAAACTGCGCATCACGGCGCTCCATCAGATTCAGCAATGTGGTGCTGATGCGTGCGCCGGAACAGCCCAGCGGATGCCCAAGTGCAATCGCGCCGCCATTCAGGTTCACTTTCTCATCCAGCTGCTCCAGCAGGCCTAAATCCTTGATGCAGGGCAGTGTCTGCGCGGCGAAGGCTTCGTTAAGCTCGAACAGATCGATATCCTGCACGCTCAGTCCGGCGCGCTTCAGCGCCAGCTTACTGGCCGGTACCGGACCATAACCCATAATCGACGGATCGCAGCCGACCACCGCCATGCTGCGGATACGCGCGCGCGGCGTCAGGCCCAGTTCATGCGCCCGGCTCTCGCTCATGATCAGCATGGCTGCGGCACCGTCAGACAGCGCGGATGAGCTGCCCGCCGTCACCGTGCCATTGGCCGGATCAAAGGCCGGGCGCAGCGCCGCCAGCCCCTCCAGGCTGGTCTCCTCGCGAATCACTTCGTCCGTTGTATAGCGTTTGAGCACGCCGTCAGCGTCATGGCCACAGGTCGGTACAATTTCACGCTGAAAATCGCCGCGTTGGGTGGCTGCCCAGGCGCGCTGGTGAGAGCGCAGCGCAAAAGCATCCTGCTGCTCACGGCTGATATGGTGCATACGGGCCAGCATCTCGGCGGTCAGCCCCATCATGCCGGCGGCTTTGGCAACGGTGCGTCCGAGGCCCGGGTGGAAATCGACGCCGTGGCTCATGGGCACGTGGCCCATGTGCTCCACGCCACCGATCAGGCAGCTGTGCGCATCACCTACCATGATGGCGCGCGCTGCATCGTGCAGCGCCTGCATCGAGGAGCCGCACAGGCGGTTAACGGTGCTGGCCGGTACGCGGTGCGGTATCTCTGCCAGCAGTGCGGCGTTGCGCGCAATATTGAAGCCCTGCTCCAGCGTCTGCTGTACGCAGCCCCAGATGATGTCATCCAGCGTGGCCGGATCGACCGCCGGATTACGGCTGAGCAGTTCACGCATCAGATGCGCGGAGAGATCTTCTGCACGCACCTGACGAAACGCGCCACCTTTGGAACGGCCCATGGGCGTTCTCACTGCATCGACAACTACTACCTTTTCCATATTCATTACCTCAGGCACGTTGCAGCGCGGCTGCATCAATCGGTTGCACGGCGGGATACCAGCTCTGATGCTGATGGGCTTTCTGCACCAGCAACTCTGGCAGCGCATAGAGTGGGCCAAGTGCAGTGTAGCGTTTGGCCTGATCGAGCACATTGCTGAGACCCAGCGTATCCATATAGCGGAAGGCACCACCACGGAATGGCGGGAAGCCCAGGCCGTAAACCAGCGCCATATCGGCTTCGGCAGGGGAGGCAATAATGTTCTCTTCGAGACAGCGCACCACTTCATTAAGCATCGGTAGCATCATACGATTCGCGATCTCCTCATCGCTGAACACGCGCTTCGGTTCGCAAACCGGCTCCAGCAGCGCATCGACCGCGGCATCTGCGCGCTTCTGCGCTTTGCCTTTTTTGTCCTGTTCCCATTGGTAGAAGCCCAGCCCGTTTTTTTGTCCGTAGCGTTTGGCCTCAAACAGCACGTCGATGGCGTCGCGGTAATCTTTCTGCATGCGTGACGGGAAACCCTGCGCCATCACCTGTTGAGCATGATGCGCAGTATCAATGCCGACCACATCCAGCAACCATGCCGGGCCCATCGGCCAGCCGAACTGTTTCTCCATCACTGTATCAATCTGACGGAAATCGGCGCCGTCGCGCAGCAGCAGGCTAAAGGCGGCAAAGTAAGGGAACAGCACCCGGTTCACAAAGAAGCCCGGGCAGTCGTTTACTACAATCGGTGTCTTGCCCATTTTGCTGGCCCATGCCACCACTTTACTGAGCGTAGTTTCCGAGGTTTGCTCACCGCGAATGACCTCTACCAGCGGCATCCGCGGTACCGGATTGAAGAAGTGCATGCCGCAGAAGTTTTGCGGTCGCTTAAGCGCCTGCGCCAGCTGGCTGATTGGAATGGTTGAGGTATTCGAGGCGAGAATGGCATCGTCGCGCAGCTGCTGTTCGGTCTCCGCCAGCACTTTAGCTTTGATTTGGGGATTCTCCACCACGGCTTCGACCACAACATCCGCACGATCGAACCCGGCGTAATCCAGGGTTGGCTGAATGGTTGTGAGCACGCTGGCCAGCTTCGCACCATCAATTTTGCCGCGCGCCATCTGCTTGTTCAGTAGCTTGCTGGCTTCATTCATACCCAGCGTCAGCGCCTGAGGATTGATATCTTTCATCTTCACCGGCACGCCTTTCCACGCCGATTGATAGGCAATACCACCGCCCATAATGCCTGCACCCAGCACGGCTGCCTGCTGCGGTGCACCGACTGCGGCGCTGTGCTTTTTCGCCAGCCCTTTGACATATTGATCGTTGAGAAAGATGCCGACCAGCGCGCGCGCCACATCACTCTGCGCCAGCGGGACAAAGGCAGCGGTTTCCAGCTTCAGCGCATCATCGCGACCCAATCCGGCCGCTGCTTCAATGGTTTTCACCGCCGTCAGCGGCGCCGGATAGTGTTTGCCTGCGGACTGCAGCACCATACTTTTGGCGATGGTAAAACTCATTGCCGCTTCAATCGGGCTGAGCTTTAGCGGTGCCAGCTTGGGTGCCCGACGTGCCTGCCAGCTGCCCTGCGCAATGGCATCCTGCAGCATGGTGAGCGCCGCGCTGCGCAGTTTGTCGCTGCTGACGACCGCATCAACCAGGCCGAGTTTGAGCGCGGCGTAACCGTCAACATCTTTACCTGCTGCGATAATCTCCAGCGCGCTGTCGGCGCCGAGCAGGCGCGGCAGGCGTACGCTGCCGCCAAAGCCTGGCATAATGCCGAGTTTGGTTTCCGGGAGTCCAATGCGTGCAGCGGGCGTTGCCACGCGTAAATCCGTTGCCAGCACGCACTCGCAGCCGCCGCCCAGCGCATAGCCGTCGATAGCGGCAAGGGTTGGCACCGGCAGATCTTCCAGACGATTAAAGATGCTGTTGGCATAGGTAAGCCACTGGCTCAGCTGCGCTTCTGGCGCATCAAACAGCGATAAAAATTCGGTGATATCGGCACCGACGATAAACGCCGGTTTGGCCGAAGTGAGCAGCAAGCCACGCAGCGCGGGTTGCTGCTCCAGTACGCTCAGGCTTCGCCCAGCGCAGCGACAGTGTTGGTATCGAGTTTATTTACCGAACCGGGCGCATCAAAAACCAGCTCGGCGATGCCATCGTCAAGCCAGTGAACTGAAAGGGTATCGCCTTGGTAGAGCATGTCCGTCTCCTGAAACGCGAAAGGTGATCTGGTCATACCAGATGATCTGGAGTGTGGGTGTCATGTTAATTTTTTGCAAACGAGAGTTTGCTTATTTGATACAGCGATCACAGCGCGGGCAGCACGGCATCGGCCGCACGGCTGTGCTACACTGCGGCCACTTTCGCGACATCGGAGACAAGTCCATGGATTCACTGAAAACCCAGTATCATGCGCACATCAGGACGTTGCAGCAGCGCGCGCAACAGGTGCTGGCACGTTTTAAACTCGATGCGATGCTGATTCACTCTGGCGAGTTACTGACCGTATTTCTCGACGATCATGACTATCCGTTTAAGGTGAATCCACAGTTCAAGGCCTGGGTGCCGGTGACGCAGGTGCCGAACTGCTGGTTATGGATTGATGGCGTGAATAAACCAAAGCTGTGGTTCTACTCGCCGGTGGATTACTGGCATAACGTGGAGCCGCTGCCGGACAGCTTCTGGACCCACGATATTGAGGTAGTCGGCCTGAAAAAAGCGGATGATATCGCACAGCTGCTGCCCGCTCAGCGGGATAACGTGGCCTATATCGGCCCGGTGCCGGCACGTGCCGCCCAGCTGGGAATTCACAGCGAGCACACCAATCCGAAAGGGGTGATCGACTTCCTGCACTACCATCGCAGCATTAAAACTGACTACGAGCTGGCCTGTATGCGTGAAGCGCAGAAGCTGGCGGTGGCAGGGCATCGCGCTGCGAAGGAGGCGTTCTTCTCCGGGATGAGTGAATTCGATATCAACCTTACGTACCTCACCGCCACCGGGCACCGTGATACGGATGTGCCGTATGGCAACATCATTGCGATGAATGAACACGCGGCGGTACTGCATTACACCAAACTGGATCATCAGCCGCCGGCTAAACGTCACAGCTTCCTGATTGATGCGGGCGCAGAGTATCTCGGCTACGCCGCTGATTTGACGCGCAGCTACGCCGCGCAGAGCAAATCGCGCTACGCTGCGATGGTTGAAGCACTGAATAAAGAGGAGCTGGCGCTGATCGCCACGCTGAAAGCCGGCGTACGCTATACCGATTATCATCTGCAGATGCATCAGCGCATCGCGCGACTGCTGCTGAAATTTGAGCTGGTGAAAGGGTTAACCGAAGAGACGCTGGTGGCGGAAGATCTTACCGGTCCGTTCATGCCGCACGGCCTTGGCCATCCGCTGGGGCTGCAGGTGCATGACGTCGCAGGATTCATGCAGGATGAGAACGGCACGCATCTGGCCGCGCCATCGCAGTATCCGTACTTACGCTGTACGCGCGTGCTGGAGCCAGGCATGGTGCTGACCATCGAGCCAGGCTTCTATATTATCGATTCACTGCTGGCGAAGCTGCGCGGCGGCAAGTTTAGTCAGCACTTTGACTGGCAGGCTATTGATGCACTGAAGCCCTATGGCGGTATTCGCATCGAGGATAACGTGGTAGTTCACGCCAACCGTATCGAAAATATGACGCGCGACCTGCACCTTGCCTGATGGATGCTTACGACATTCCTGCTGAGGCGGTAAGCCTCAGCGAGGAGACCATAAAAAAAAGCCGCTTTATTACCTTGCTGGCACATACGGACGGCACAGATGCGGCGCGGGCGTTTGTGCAGCAGGTGAAAAGTGAGCATCCTGCTGCCCGGCATCACTGCTGGGCGTGGGTAGCCGGTGCGCCGGATGATTCACAGCAGTTGGGCTTCTCCGACGATGGCGAACCCTCCGGCACGGCGGGTAAGCCGATGCTGGCTCAGCTGATGGGTAGCGGCATCGGCGAGATCACTGCCGTGGTGGTGCGCTATTATGGCGGTATCATGCTGGGCACCGGCGGCCTGGTGAAAGCTTACGGCGGCGGAGTACAGCTTGGGCTGAAGCAGCTCGCACGCCAGCGTAAAGTCCCGATGCAATCCTTTACCCTGCAGTGCGAGTATGCGCAGCTGAGCGATATTGAGCGTTTGGTGCAGCGTTTTGACGGCAGAGTGGAAGAGAGCCATTATCTTGATCGCATCACGCTGCGCCTGGCATTGCCGCATCCGCAGATTACGGGCTTTACGCAAAACCTTTCTGACTATAGCCGGGGCGCGCTGGCGCTGATCCCGCTGAACAACTAAAAGCATCTGTTTAAAGGAAACGGCTGAATGCATTTTCGCGCCATTACCCGCATCGTGGGCCTGTTGGTAATTCTGTTCTCGGTGACGATGATCGTGCCGGGCTTAGTGGCTCTGATTTATCGTGACGGTGCCGGGCGGGCGTTCAGCCAGACCTTTATGATGGCGATCGTTATTGGTTCGCTGTTGTGGTGGCCGAACCGGAAGCAGAAAACGGAGCTTAAGCCGCGTGAGGGCTTTCTGATTGTGGTGCTGTTCTGGACTGTGCTGGGCAGCGTGGGGGCGATGCCGTTTATCTTCGCTGAGCAGCCGCACCTTTCGGTGACCGATGCGTTCTTTGAATCCTTTTCCGGTTTAACCACTACCGGCGCGACCACGCTGGTGGGGCTGGATACGTTACCCAAAGCGATTCTGTTCTACCGCCAGATGCTGCAGTGGCTTGGTGGCATGGGGATCATCGTACTGGCGGTCGCCATTCTGCCGATTCTTGGCGTCGGCGGGATGCAGCTGTACCGTGCGGAGATGCCCGGCCCCCTTAAAGATAACAAAATGCGTCCGCGTATTGCCGAGACGGCAAAAACGCTCTGGCTGATCTACGTGTTGCTAACCGTGGTGTGCGCAGTGGCGCTGTGGCTGGCGGGGATGCCGATGTTTGATGCCATCGGCCACAGCTTTTCCACCATTGCTATTGGCGGGTTCTCTACACACGATGCCAGTATCGGCTATTTTAACAGTCCGACCATCAACACGATTGTTGCCGTGTTCCTGCTGATCTCTGGCTGCAACTATGGTTTGCACTTCTCCCTGCTCAGCGGCCGTAACCTGAAAGTGTACTGGCGCGATCCGGAATTCCGGATGTTTATCGGCGTACAACTGACGCTGGTAATTATCTGCACCCTTGTGCTGTGGTTGCATAACGTTTACGACGATGGCTGGCAAACGCTCAACCAGGCATTTTTCCAGGTGGTTTCATGGGCGACCACGGCGGGGTTCACCACTGACAGCATTGCGCGCTGGCCACTGTTTTTACCGGTACTGTTGCTCTGTTCGGCGTTTATCGGCGGAATGGCCGGCTCGACCGGTGGCGGTCTGAAGGTGATCCGCATTCTGCTGCTGTTCAAACAGGGCTCGCGTGAACTGAAGCGGCTGGTGCACCCCAATGCGGTTTACACCATTAAGCTGGGGAACCGTGCGCTGCCGGAACGCATTCTGGAAGCGGTGTGGGGCTTCTTCTCCGCCTATGCTTTAGTGTTCCTGCTGAGCATGCTGGCAATTATCGCCACCGGCGTTGATGACTTCTCTGCGTTTGCCGCTGTGGCCGCCACGCTGAACAACCTCGGGCCCGGCCTGGGGGTGGTGGCCGATAACTTTGCCTCCATGAACGATGTGGCGAAGTGGATTTTGATCTCCACCATGCTGTTTGGGCGCCTTGAGGTGTTTACGCTGCTGGTGCTGTTCACGCCAACCTTCTGGCGCGAATAACTGAAACAGGATTAAAAGATGAAAGCGTTGATTCTCTATTCCAGCCGTGACGGGCAGACCCGCGAGATCGCGGCGCGTATCGCACAGGCGCTCGCCCCACAACAGCTTTGTGATGTGCTGGACCTGGCCGTTGCACAGCAGGTGGATTGGGCACAGTACGATCGCGTACTGATCGGCGCATCGATCCGTTACGGGCATTTCCAGCCGGCATTGATGAAGTTTGTCACTGCGCATCAGGCAGAACTGCAAAAGCGGGTCAGCGGCTTCTTTAGCGTAAACCTGACGGCGCGCAAAGCGGATAAGTGCACGCCGGAGACGAACGCTTATACACGTAAGTTTCTGGCACAGTCGCCGTGGCAGCCGGATTGCTGCGCAGTGTTTGCCGGAGCGCTGCGCTATCCGCGTTACCGCTGGGTTGATCGCATCATGATTCAATTCATTATGCGTATGACGGGCGGTGAAACAGATACCCGTAAAGAAGTGGAGTACACGGACTGGCAGAAAGTCACCGCCTTTGCCCGGGATTTCGCACACTTACCAGGCAAATTGTTGTGAAATAGAGCGTAGTGGTGAAATTTAGGCCGAACGATCATTTTTTTGCAATAAACCCTTGTCAGCCAGAATTAAC
>NZ_MLFS01000034.1 GCF_002095485.1 Pantoea wallisii
GCGCGCCCTGCCCGCTGACGGCGGCTGGCTGGCCCTCGCCTCGCGCTGTGCGCTGCTGCTGCCGCTGAAAGCGGGCGAACGTTTACCGGCGATTACCGTGCAGCTTCGTGCCGCGCGGCCCCAGCCGCTACAGGTCTCGCTGCTCACCAGTGAGCAACCGACTAACACCTGTGGCGATCGAACCCTCGCCACGCAAACCCTCAGCGTGAGCGGCCAGGCCAGCTATCAGCTGAATTTTGATTACTGCGCGGATACCGATCGCTATCTGTTTATCGCTTTCGATCAGCAGCCAGAGGTTGAGGTGGCACTGACCCGCCAGCGCCTGCCCGGCGTGATGATGGTGTTCAACAGCCTTAACCCGCGCGTGGCGAAACGCACCCGGCAGATTAACGACGGCGATTATGGCGTGGATGAGTTTGATTTCTGGCTGCCGCGCCGTGCGCCACATCAGATCCAGCTGGCCTTCGCGCTCGATGCGCCGCTCAGGCTCTGGCACCGCGACGCTCTGCTTAACGGTAAGCTGCGCCTGGAGGGACATACCAACTGCTGGGTTCCGGCAGCGGACGATAGCCAGCCGTGCGTAAGCTGGCAGTGGCAAAGCGCGCAGCAGGCCAGCCATCTCACTTTACTGTTTGATAACGATTTCGATCATGCGATGGAGACGGTGCAGATGGGCCACGCTGAGGCAGTTACGCCGCACTGCACCACGCACTATCGCCTGTGGCTGGATGACAGGCTCCTGGCGGAGGTGAGCGATAACCATCACTCGCTGCGCCACCATGCCATTCCTGATGGCGTCAGCTTTCAGCAGATTCGCCTGGAACTGCTGGCCAGCGCGGGTGCGTTACCCGCCCTGTATGGCCTGCACCTGCATCAGAAAGCGGCGATGCCCTGACGCGCCAGCTGGAGAGCAATAAACCACATCACGCCGCCGACCAGCAGATTAATGATGCGCTGTGCGCGTACGGTACGCAGGCGCGGCGAGAGCCACGCAGCCAGCAGCGCCAGGCCAAAGAACCAGAACAGCGATGCGCTGGCCGTGCCCAGCGCAAACCAGCGCCGCGCTTCCGTTGACGGCAGCTGGCTACCCAGGCTGCCCAGCACCACAAACGTATCCAGATAGACATGCGGATTGAGCCAGGTGACGGCCAGCATGGTGGCAACAATGCGCCAGCGCCCCTGCTTCAGCGCATCATCGCTTGCCAGCGTCACATCGCCCTGCCAGGCGCTGCGTAGCGCGCCCCAGCCGTACCACAGCAGAAACGCCACGCCGGCCCAGGTAATCAGCATTAACAGCATGGGTGATTGATTGAGCAGCGCGCTGCCGCCAAAAATCCCCCCGCAGATGAGCGCGATGTCGCTAAGCGTACAGAGCGACGCCGTCATTAAGTGGTAGTGGCGTTTGATACCCTGATTGAGCACAAATGCGTTCTGCGGCCCCAGCGGCAGAATTAGCGCTGCCCCCAGAGCAAGGCCTTGTAAATAAACAGATAACACGGTGATATTCCTGCATAACGTGAAGATGCTCTGCAGTATAAAGATGCGCGGATATTAGCGGAAATTGAAAGATTTAATCGGGTATTAGCAGAAGTGATAGCGGTGAAGCGTTATGACAATGGATACCGTAAACGGCGCGGGATTTAACATCCATCCCACCAGTGCGTGTTGTAGGGTGCGCATTCATGCGCACCACCACAATCTTCGGCACTATTCAGCGCGCGCAGGCAGCTGTTCGCTCTTAACCTGATGCAGATGCACATCCATCTGCGGATAAGGGATACCGATGCCGTGCGCATCCAGCGTACGCTTGAAGTTCTTCATCAGATCCCAGTAAACGTTCTGCAGATCACCGCTTTTGCTCCAGCAGCGCACCACAAAGTTGAGCGAAGAGGCGGCCAGCTCATTCAGGCCAATCTGAATGCCCATCTCCTTCAGCACGCGCTCGTCGGCTTCTACCACTTCACGCAGCAGCGCAATCACCTGATCCACATCGGCGTTATACGCCACGCCAATAATGAACTCGTTACGACGGATCGGCTCACGCGAGAAGTTAATGATATTACCACTGATAATTTTACCGTTCGGCACCACCACGATTTTACCGTCAGCGCTTTTCAGCGTGGTAGAGAAAATCTGCACGTTCTGCACGGTGCCCATCACGCCACCGAGATCGACAAACTCACCGGTTTTGAAAGGACGGAAAGTCACCAGCAGTACGCCAGCCGCCAGGTTGGAGAGCGAACCCTGCAGCGCCAGGCCAACGGCTAAACCGGCAGCACCCAGTACGGCAATGACCGAAGCGGTTTGTACGCCCACGCGGCCCAGGGCAGCGATAATGGTGAAGGCAATAACGCCATAGCGCACCAGCGCGGAGAGGAAATCGGCAACCGTGGCATCAATATGACGCGCCAGCAGTACCCGGTTCACCGCATTAGAGATAATGCGCGCGATGAACATCCCGATAATGATAGTAATGATCGCGGCAACGATATTCACCGCGTAGCTCAGGATCAGCGCCTGATTGCGTACCAGCCAGCCACCTGCATTGTTAATGCCGTTAACGACATTGAGATCTTCCATTTGTTAGCCCTGTTGTTGAGTTTCCCGCAGGAAAGTACAAAAACTGCCAGATTCGATCCGACACTCCCGCTAACAAGGGTAAACAATAATGTGACGAAGCGCCAAAGTTGCGCTGAATTGCTTCACTTTTTCCGACCGGACGCATAAAAAAAGGCCCTTCCGGGCCTTTTTTGTACTGTAAGTAAAAATTACAGCACGTCTACCGCGTTCAGCTCTTTGAAAGCCTGCTCTAAACGCACAACCATGGAGGATTGTGCAGCACGCAGCCAGACGCGTGGATCGTAGTATTTCTTATTCGGGCTATCGACGCCGTTCGGGTTACCGAGCTGGCTCTGCAGATAGGCTTCGTTAGTTTTGTAGTACTGCAGAATGCCGTCCCAGGTTGCCCACTGGGTATCGGTATCGATGTTCATCTTGATCACGCCGTAGCTGATAGACTCTTCGATCTCTGCTGCAGAAGAACCGGAACCACCGTGGAACACGAAGTCCAGCGCATTGTGCGGCAGACCGTGCTTCTCAGCCACGTATTTCTGCGAATCACGCAGAATGGTTGGGGTCAGTTTTACGTTGCCTGGCTTGTACACGCCGTGCACGTTACCGAAAGAGGCGGCAATGGTGAAGCGCGGACTGATTTTGCTCAGCTCGGTGTAAGCGTAGTCCACGTCTTCTGGCTGGGTGTACAGGGCAGAAGCGTCCATATGGCTGTTGTCCACGCCGTCTTCTTCGCCGCCGGTGCAACCCAGTTCAATCTCCAGCGTCATGTCCAGCTTCGCCATGCGCGCCAGGTACTTAGAGGAGATCTCGATGTTCTCTTCCAGTGACTCTTCGGAGAGATCAATCATGTGTGAAGAGAACAGTGGCTTACCGGTTTTCTTGAAGTGCTCTTCACCGGCATCCAGCAGACCGTCGATCCATGGCAGCAGTTTTTTCGCACAGTGGTCAGTATGCAGGATAACCGGCACGCCGTACTGCTCAGCCATCAGATGCACATGGTGCGCACCGGCGATAGCGCCGAAGATTGCCGCGCCCTGTGGCTTATCGGTTTTGAAACCTTTACCGGCGATGAAGGCAGCACCACCGTTGGAGAACTGAACGATGACCGGCGCTTTAACTTTGGCCGCAGCTTCCAGTACCGCGTTGATGGAGTCCGTGCCGACGCAGTTAACTGCTGGCAGAGCGAATTTGTTTTCTTTCGCTACTTTGAAGATCTTCTGAACGTCATCACCAGTGACAACGCCGGGTTTTACGAAATCAAAAATTTTAGACATGGTTGTGTCCTGTTTCGTTTATCGTTCATCCCATTAAGGGGACATCGATTTGTTGCCTTCACCATGAAGGCCAGCCTTCAGACGGCACCGGAGTGCCGCCCCCAAAAATTACTGCTTTGCGCGCTCTTCCAGCATCGCTACAGCAGGCAGTTTTTTGCCTTCCACGAACTCAAGGAATGCGCCGCCGCCGGTAGAGATGTAGGAGATCTTGTCTTCGATACCGAACAGATCAATCGCTGCCAGGGTATCGCCGCCACCGGCAACCGAAAATGCATCGCTGTCTGCAATGGCGTTCGCCACAATCTCAGTCCCTTTACGGAAGTTCGGGAACTCGAACACGCCAACCGGGCCGTTCCACAGGATAGTTTTGGCATCTTTCAGCAGTTTTGCCATCGCCTGTGCGGTTTCGTCGCCGAAGTCCATAATCTCTTCGTTATCTGCCACTTCAGAAACCTTTTTCACGGTTGCTGGTGCAGTTTCAGAGAATTCCGTGCCCACGCGGGAGTCGGTCGGCACCGGAATGCCGTGCTCATCACGCAGCGTTTTCGCTGCTTCCACGAAGTCTGGCTCGTACAGGGATTTGCCCACGTTGTTGTCGATCGCCACGAAGGTATTCGCGATACCACCGCCCACAATCACGGTGTCTGCGATCTTCACCAGCGACTGCAGCACATCAAATTTGGTTGAGACTTTAGAGCCGCCCACCACTGCCACCAGCGGACGCTCCGGGTTGCTCATGACTTTGCCCAGCGCTTCCAGCTCCGCAGACAGCAGCGGACCCGCACAGGCGATAGGCGCGAACTTGCCCACACCGTGGGTAGAAGCCTGCGCGCGGTGCGCCGTACCGAAGGCGTCCATCACGAAGACGTCGCACAGGGCCGCATACTTCTTCGACAGCGTCTCGTCGTCTTTCTTCTCGCCTTTATTGAAGCGCACGTTCTCCAGCACCACCAGCTCGCCCGCGCCGACTTCAACGCCGTCAAGGTAATCTTTTGCCAGGGTAACCTGGGTGCCGTTCAGTTTTTCTTTCAGGTAGTTAACAACAGGCAGCAGGGAGAACTCTTCGTTGTATTCACCTTCGGTCGGACGACCCAGGTGAGAGGTAACCATCACTTTCGCGCCCTGTTTCAACGCCGCTTCGATGGTAGGCAGAGAAGCACGGATACGTGCATCTGACGTCACTTTCCCCTCTTTCACTGGCACGTTGAGATCGGCACGGATCAGAACGCGTTTACCAGCAAGATCCAGATCGGTCATCTTAATTACAGACATGGTGAATCCTCTCGTTGATTCTCATAAGTTTTGCCAGACGCAGTCCGCGTCTTACCTGAAACCGCTTGCGGCCATTGCTAACGTGGTGTCGATCATACGATTAGCAAAGCCCCATTCGTTGTCACACCAGACCAGGGTCTTGATAAGGTGATGACCACTGACCCGCGTTTGCGTGCCGTCCACTATGGCACTGTGCGGATCATGGTTAAAATCTACTGAGACTAACGGTAATTCCGTATAGTCAACTATACCACGAAATGCCCCCTCTGACGCGTTTTGCAGCAAGGCGTTGACCTCGCACGCCTTCACCGCGTCACGCACCGACACGCTCAAATCAATGGCTGTCACGTTAATTGTCGGTACGCGCACGGCAATCGCTTCAAAGCGATCGTTAAATTTCGGAAAAATACGCGTGATGCCTGCGGCAAGACGGGTATCCACCGGAATGATCGACTGGCTGGCGGCGCGCGTACGGCGCAGGTCACTGTGGTAGGCGTCAATCACCTGCTGGTCATGCATCGCGGAGTGAATCGTGGTCACGGTGCCCGACTCAATGCCAAAGGCGTCATCCAGCAGCTTGATCACCGGAATAATGCAGTTGGTGGTACAGGATGCGTTGGAGACAATGCGGTCAGTTTGTTTAAGAGCCTGTTCGTTCACGCCGAACACTACCGTCGCATCCAGATCGTTGCCGCCCGGGTGCGAGAACAGCACTTTCTTCGCCCCCGCCTGCAGATGCGCTTCCCCGTCGGCGCGGCTGCCGTACACGCCGGTGCAATCCAGCACGATATCGACGTTCAGCTCCCGCCACGGCAGTGCCGCGATCTCCGCCTGATGCAGGATACGGATGGTGTCATCGCCTACCCACAGCTGGTCACGCTCCTGGCGTACATCAAAGGCGAAACGGCCGTGGCTGGTGTCATACTTCAGCAGATGCGCCATGCCGACGGCTTCTGCCAGTTCGTTGATGGCCACCACGGTGATCTCCGCGCGGCGGCCGGTTTCATACAGCGCACGCAAAACATTGCGCCCGATACGACCAAAACCATTGATAGCGATGCGAACCGTCATCTCACTTCCTGCCACAACACCTAAAAAACGTGCCAAATACCTTGAGCGTTTCGCTACGTTTTGTACAGGGAATTCTTGCCTGCAGCGGGTGACAAAAGAGGGCTACTCACCTGCAACTGAAACGGTTCAGCGAGAATAAAGCATGGAAGGAATAACAGGAATGATTGTGATCAACTGCGCTGCTGATTATTGGATCTGCGTCACAATTTTGCGCAGAGGAATTATTACTGCAGGAATAATTGAACCGTTTCAGGTTGGAAACGTGGAAGGCAATGAAACAGGGTGCGCATGAATGCGCACCCCGGGGTTCACGGTGGTCGGAAAGATCAGACCACGCTTTCAGTTCTGTAGGGTCGCCATTCATGGCGACCGCTGATTACAGAATGGATTTCGCTACATTCACCACGTTCTCCACGGTGAAACCGAACTCTTTAAACAGCAGCTCTGCCGGCGCAGACTCACCAAAGGTGGTCATGCCCACAATCGCGCCGTGCAGGCCGGTGTATTTGAACCAGTAGTCAGCGATGCCCGCTTCGATAGCCACGCGTGCCGCAACCGCTTTCGGCAGCACGGATTCGCGGTATGCCGCATCCTGCTTGTCAAAGGCGTCAGTGGATGGCATAGACACCACGCGCACTTTACGCCCCTCTGCGGTCAGCTGCTCAAAGGCCGCTACCGCCAGCTCCACTTCTGAACCGGTGGCGATCAGGATCAGCTCTGGCGTATCTTCGCTCTCTTTCAGCACGTAACCGCCGCGCGCTACGTTCGCCAGCTGCTCAGCCGTACGATCCTGCTGCGCCAGATTCTGACGGGAGAAGATCAGCGCTGACGGGCCATCCATACGCTCAATCGCGTACTTCCATGCCACGGCGGATTCAACCTGGTCGCACGGGCGCCACAGGCTCATATTTGGCGTGGTGCGCAGGCTGGCCATCTGCTCAACCGGCTGGTGCGTCGGACCATCTTCACCCAGGCCAATCGAATCGTGGGTATAGACCATGATCTGACGAATTTTCATCAGCGCGGCCATACGCGCTGCATTACGAGCGTACTCGACGAACATCAGGAAGGTCGCGGTGTACGGCAGGAAACCACCGTGCAGCGCGATACCGTTGGCAATCGCGGTCATGCCGAACTCGCGCACGCCGTAATGGATGTAGTTGCCCGCTGCATCTTCGTTGATAGGTTTCGAGCCAGACCACATGGTCAGGTTGCTCGGCGCAAGGTCAGCGGAGCCGCCCAGGTACTCTGGCAGCAGTTTGCCGAAGGCTTCAATGGCGTTCTGCGAGGCTTTACGGCTGGCAATTTTCGCCGGGTTCGCCTGCAGCTGCTCGATGAACTTCTGCGATTCGGTCTCCCAGTTTGCCGGCAGTTCGTTATTCACGCGGCGTGTAAACTCGGCAGCCAGCTCCGGATGGGCTGCGGCATAAGCGGCAAACTTCTCGTCCCATGCGCGCTCTTTTGCCTGGCCTACTTCCTTCGCATCCCACTGGGCATAGATCTCAGAAGGGATTTCGAACGGTGCGTGGTTCCAGCCCAGCTGTTTGCGGGTCAGCGCGATCTCGTCGTCGCCCAGCGGCGCGCCGTGCGAGTCGTGGGTGCCGGCTTTGTTCGGGGAACCGAAGCCGATAATGGTTTTGCACATCAGCAGTGATGGCTTATCGGTGACCGCTTTGGCCTCTTCAACCGCTTTTTTGATGGCGTCAGCATCGTGACCGTCTACGCCGCGCACCACATGCCAGCCGTAGGCTTCAAAACGTGCAGCCGTGTCGTCGGTGAACCAGCCATCAATGTGACCATCGATAGAGATGCCGTTGTCATCATAGAACGCGACCAGTTTGCCCAGCTTCAGCGTACCGGCGATGGAGCACACTTCGTGCGAGATGCCTTCCATCATGCAGCCGTCGCCCATGAAGACATAGGTGCTGTGATCAACGATATCGTGGCCCGGACGGTTGAACTGCGCCGCCAGCGTACGCTCAGCAATGGCGAAGCCAACCGCGTTAGCGATGCCCTGGCCCAGCGGGCCGGTGGTGGTTTCCACACCTGCGGTGTAGCCGTACTCCGGGTGACCTGGGGTTTTAGAGTGCAGCTGACGGAAGTTCTGCAGCTCGCTCATCGGCAGATCGTAACCGGTGAGGTGCAGCAGGCTGTAAATCAGCATGGAGCCGTGACCGTTCGACAGCACAAAGCGGTCGCGATCTGCCCACAGCGGGTTAGTCGGATTGTGGTTCAGGAAGTCACGCCACAGCACTTCAGCGATGTCCGCCATGCCCATCGGGGCACCCGGATGTCCCGATTTGGCTTTCTGTACTGCATCCATACTTAACGCGCGAACGGCGTTGGCAAGCTCTTTACGAGAGGGCATCTTCTACTCCAGGTCGGATTAATGCTCCGCCGCGCTTAACTTATTGTAATTAATCAGTTATAAGGCGAAGCGAGAAAAAAGTCGCACATCAATGTACATGAAAATCGGGTGGAAAGTACATGTACCAGGGTGCTAAATCTGCTGGTCAGAGGTTGCAATTCCGGCCATGTCTGCTAGCCAACATGGCTGTTGCACGCTATAACCAAAGCGTTTAAACACCTGCAATCGTTTTCGGGTGTTTTTTTAACTACTTGTTACTTAAAAGGATGCTGATATGAAAGTACGAGCTACGGTGCTTGCTCTGGGAATGGCTGCGCTGCTCAGCGGCTGCGAAGGTATGAATAACAACGGCCTGTTGCAGTCTGGCGCGCAGGCGTTTCAGGCTTATACCCTGAGTGATGCGCAGGTTAAAGAGCTGAGCGATCAGTCCTGTACGCAGATGGATAAAGATAATCAGGTGGCTGCCGCCAGCAGCAGCTACCAGCAGCGTCTGAATAAGATCGCCACCGCGCTGGGCGATAACATCAACGGCGTGCCGGCTAACTACAAGGTCTACATGACGAAAGACGTGAACGCCTGGGCGATGGCAAATGGCTGTATCCGCGTCTACAGCGGCCTGATGGATATGATGACCGATAACGAAGTGGAAGGCGTGCTCGGCCACGAGATGGGGCACGTGGCGCTTGGCCATACGCGTAAAGCGATGCAGGTTGCGTTTGCCACAACCGCAGCGCGCAATGCCGCAGCCTCCGTGGGCGGCGTGATTGGTTCGCTCTCGCAGTCACAGCTGGGTGAAATGGGTGAGAAGCTGGTGAATGCGCAGTTCTCGCAAACCCAGGAGTCGCAGGCTGATGACTACTCGTTTGATTTGCTGAAGAAGCGCGGCATCAATCCGCTGGGCTTAGCCACCAGCTTTGAGAAGCTGGCAAAGCTGGATCAGGGCCATCAGAGTTCGATGTTTGATTCCCACCCCGATTCTGCCGCGCGCGCGCAGCATATCCGCGAGCGCATTGCCGCCGGGAAATAAGCCAAAGCTGGCGACCCTCTTGGGTCGCCAAAAACCTTAACCCTTATTCGCTGCCTGAACGTGCAGCATATCCAGCGCCAGCGTTGCCGCCGCCAGCGACGTCAGGTCCGCATGATCGTACCCCGGCGCCACTTCCACCAGATCCATCCCGACAATATTCATGCCCTGCAGACCGCGGATCAGCTTGGTCGCCTTATCGCTGCTCAGGCCACCGATCACCGGCGTACCGGTGCCAGGCGCATGTGCCGGATCCAGACAGTCGATGTCAAAGGTCAGATAGACCGGCAGATCGCCCACGGTGCGCTTCACTTCCGCCAGAATGTCATCAACGCTGCGATCGTTAACCTGTGCCGCATCCAGCACATTGAAACCAAGGCTCTTATCGAACTCAGTACGAATCCCGATCTGCACCGAGTGCTGCGGATCGATCAGCCCCTCTTTCGGTGCGGTGAAGAACATGGTGCCGTGGTCGAAAGTCGGACCGTTGGAGTAGGTATCGGTGTGCGCATCAAAGTGCACCAGTGCCATCTTGCCGAAGTGTTTGGCGTGCGCACGCAGCAGCGGCAGCGTCACGTAGTGGTCACCGCCAAAGGTCAGCATGCGCTTGCCGTTAGCCAGCAGCTTCTCCGCATGCGCCTGCAGTTTGTCAGACAGATCCTGAGAATCACCGAACGCATAGACCAGATCGCCGCAGTCCACGACATTCAGACGCTGACGCAGATCGAAATCCCACGGCCAGCGGCAGCCTTCCCACGCAAGGTTGGTAGAGATCTGGCGGATAGCACCCGGTCCAAGGCGGCTGCCCGGACGGCCTGAGGTGGCGGCATCAAACGGAACGCCGGTGATAACCCATTCGGCGTCGCTGTCATACGGCTGGAAGTTCACCGGAAAGCGCATGAAACCGAAGGCATTGGAAACCAGGGAGTTGTCGTACTGATTGCCCAGGGTGTTATACATAACGAGTCCTCTTTAATCCGTAAAGCTGTTAGCCAGTTAAGGTATAGATGAAAAAAATCCCCTCCGCGTCGTTAAGCCCGACGAGGAAGGGATGGGATAGCGCAATTATCGCGGAGATCGTTACGCCCTGCAATCTCCATACGCTTAGCGTTCGCGCAGCGCCTCGCCGGCCTTATTAAACGGTTTGATCAGATAATCCATAATGGTTTTCTCACCGGTTTTGATATCCACCGTTGAGACCATGCCCGGGCTGATGGAGAACCGCTTACCGGCCTTGTTCTGCACGTAGTCGTTATCGGTACGGATAAAGACGCGGTAGTAGTAGATCTCGGGCTTCACCTCATCCTGAATGGTATCGGGCGAGATGCTCTCCACCACCCCGTTCAGGCCACCGTAGATCGCGTAATCGTAGGCGGAGATCTTCACCACAGCCCGCTGGCCGGGGTGGATAAAGGCGATATCGCGCGGTGACAGGCGCGCCTCAATCAGCAGCCGATCGTTCATGGGCACAATATTCAGCAGCTCCCCGTTGGGCGGGATCACGCCGCCCACGGTTGAGACCTTGATATTTTTCACAATGCCGCGCATCGGCGAGCGGATCGTCAATCGTGTGACCGTGTCTTCCCGCCCTTTAATCACCTGCGCCAGGCTGTCCGCTTCCGCGCTGGCTTTTGCCAGCTCTTCACGCGCCTGCACATAGTATTGCGAACGCATATCCGTGAGTTTCAGCTCCAGATCCGATTTATCACGCTGCAGCCGCAGCACCTCTACACTGCTGGCCGCGCCGGTTTTTGCCAGGCGCTGCGTAATCGCCAGCTCGCGGTTGGCCAGCGCCAGCGACGCATTAAACTGCCGGGTGGCATCGTTAAGCTGCGCGCGCTTAGTTTTATACAGCCGCGTTTCCGAGGCGATTAAATCCGGATAGGCCTTGAGCTCATCGGGAAAGGTCAGCGGATCGTCATTCACTTCCGCCCGCAAGCGCGAGGCCGCCGCCAGGGCAGCCCGGTAACGTGCGGCACTCTCGCCCACGCTGGATTGCGAGCGCGTAGGATCCAGCTTTGCCACCACCTGGCCGGCCTGCACCTGATCGCCCTCATGCACGTAGAGTTCGGTAAGAATACCGCCCTCCAGCGACTGCAGCACCTGCTCACGCGAGCTGGGAATCACCTTCCGGTGCCGGTGGAGACCTCATCCAGCACGCCGAACCAGGCCCAAACCAGCGTCACCAGGATCAATGCGGTGCTGATCACGATCAGGCGCACCGCACCGGTGTAGTGGGATTCTGATTTCAGTTCACCGAGCAGATCGTCCGAGGAGTCAACTTCAGCGGCCGTCACCAGCCGCAGTTTAGCGGGGAGTTGCTTCATCATGATTGCGCCCCCGGCAGGTTCTCGCTTGCGCGCGGCGCAGGCAGCGCGCTCTCTTTCGGGCTATCCATCACCAGTTGCCCCTCCTTCAGCACCAGCACGCGATCCACCAGCGACAGGATCGCTGCGCGGTGCGTGGCCACCACCAGCGTGCGGCCATTGAGCCACGCGCCGAGCCGCTCAATAAACTCTTTCTCGGTATGATCGTCGAGCGCAGCAGTCGGCTCATCCAGCAGCACAATATTGGGATCGCGCAGCAGCATACGGGCCAGCAGCAGCGACTGGCGCTGACCGCCGGACAAACCCACACCGCCCTCCATCACCGGGTGATCCAGTCCGAGCGGCAGCCGGCGGATAAACTCTGCCCCGCCGCTCACCGTCAGCGCGCCAAAGATCGCATCGTCGGTAGCGTGTGCCGCACCCATGGTCAGATTCTCGCGCAGCGTGCCGTGGAACAGCCGCGCATTCTGCGTCAGCAGCCCGACATTGCGGCGCACATCGGCCACATCGATATGCGGCAGGCTGAGGTTATCGAGCCGCAGCTCCCCGCCAACCAGATCCATCCCGCCCGCCATCGCCTGCAGCAGCGTTGATTTACCGGAGCCGTTGCGCCCCAGTACCGCGATGCGCTCCCCGGGTTTGATGGTGAGAGTTTTGATCCGCAGCGCCACCGTCAGCGAATCGGTGTAGTAACGGAACATAGCATCGGTGAACTGATAGTGACCAAACAGCACCGGGCAGTGAATGCGCGTCTCGTCTTTGCTGTTCTCCACGGGCAGGCTCATCAACGCATCCAGACTCCCTTTGGCCGCTTTCACCTGCTGCCAGCGGGCCAGCACGCCGCACAGTGTCGCCATCGGCGCAATCATGCGCGACGACAGCAGCGATGCCGCCACAATCGCACCGGTGGTGATATCGCCGTTGATCACCATCGGCGCGCCCACTACGATGACGCTGGCGTACACCAGCCCCTGCACCGTCACGCCCCAGCTGATCAGCGAGTGCATCACTTTGCGCATCTCTACGCCGGACTGCGCGGTAATGCGGATATAGCTGTTCCACTGCTGCAGGAAGCGATCTTCCGCCTGCATCAGTTTGATATCCTCCAGCGCCTGTACGCTCTCCACCAGTACTGCATTGCGCAGCGTCGACTCCTTCAGGTTCTGCTGCGCCAGCTTCGCCAGCTTCTTCTGGCTCAGCAGGCCGGGCAGGATCATCAGCAGAACGGCTACCGGTGCGATCCACGCCAGCTGCGGCGCGATGATCGCCATCACCAGCATAAACAGCAGGAAGAACGGCATATCCACAATCGCCGTTACCGTGGTTGACGTCACCATTTCGCGGATCGCTTCCAGCTCGCGCAGCTGGGAGATAAAGGTACCGGTTGAGCGCGGCACCGCGCTGTTGCGCAGACGCAGCGCGTGACCAAATACGCGATCGGAGACGCGCATATCGGCGCGCTTGCCCAGCAGATCGGTCACGTGATCGCGCCCGACACGCAGAATGTAGGTAAACACCACCGAGATGATCACGCCAATGTAGAGCACATAGAGTGTCGGGTAGGACTGCGCCGGGATCACCCGGTCATACACCTGCATGGAGAAGATGATGCCGACCAGCGCCAGCAGGTTGATCAGAAATGATCCCAGCATCACGTAACCGTAAGGGCGCATATCGTGCAGCACCAGGCGGCGCAGCCAGTCTGGTTTTACCGTGGCGAGATAGCGATCAACGCGGCTGTCTTTCGCGGCGGTTACCGGCCGCAGCGCGGCGGCAAAGCGGATCTCCGGTAGCAGGTTCGCCAGCGCAATCGGCGCCGGTTGTTCATCACCGGCAAAATGGACGCGCACCTCATCGTCACCGTCAAAACTGGTGATCACGCCCACCTGACCGTCGCTCAGCTCAATCGCCAGCGGCAGGCGCCAGCTGGTGATCTCCCACTGATTCTCTTCATAGAGCTGTAGCGATAAACCGGCCTGCCGCGCCAGGTGGCGCAGCGCCTTATCGCGCGTCTGCTTACCCTGCCACTCGCTGGCCGCCATGATCATGCCCGGCGAGCAGGGCAAGCGGTAGTGAGTGGCGATCAGGATAATCGCCGTAGCCCAGCCGTTGAGCGGCACATCGCCGCCGGTCGCGCTGTCGGTGCTACCGTTGGGCGCATCGGGAAGTTGTAGTTGTGTCATGGCTGAATCTCCACGGACTGAATGCGTTGATTATTCAGCGCAAATGCCGACCGCATCTGCCCGGTGCTGTATAAGCAGTCGAGCTGCAGTGAGCGTAACTGACTGATGGTTTGCTGCAGGGTAAAGCGGGTCTGGAACACCTCCTGCTCGGCGTTGAGCACATCCAGCAGCGGACGCGTACCGAGCTGCAGATACTGATCCTGATACAGCTGCTGAGTTTTCTCCCCCAGCGTCTGCTGCCGCGCCATGATGGCCAGACTCTGCGACAGGCTGAGCGCTTCGTTTTGCGATTCGCTCAGCTGCTGCCGCGCTTTCAGGCGCGCAGAGTTTACCGCTGCATTGGCTGCCTGCAGCGCATTCGCTGCCGCATCGCGCGCGGCGGTGATGCCGCCGCCCTGATACAGCGGCATTTCTACTCTGACAAATGCCTGATACTGGGTACGATCCAGCGTTTCGCTGCCGGAATAGTGGTTATTGAGATAGTGCGTCACCTGCGGCTCCAGCGAGATAGTCGGCAGGTTCTGTGCATTCGCGTTATCCAGCTTGGCCTGCGCCTGATTCGCCTGCGCCCAGGCCGCCAGCACCGCCGGGTTGGTCTTATCATCGGCTTTACCGACCGCGCAGGATCGCGTCAGGTTCGTCGGGAAATCATCGCTCACGCGCTTTACCAGCGGCCAGCCAAGGTAGGTTGCCAGCGTGGCGCGCCAGCGTGCAAGGCTGGCCTGATACTGCGTCAGGATTGTGCGCGCGCCTTCAATACGCGCATCCGTCTGCGTAGCGTCCGAGAGCGAAGCGGCGCCCTCCTCGTTGCGCTGCCGCGCCAGCTCGCCAATTTTGCTCAGCGCCGCCAGCTGATCCTGCGCAATCTTTACCAGCCGCTGATACCCCTGCACCTGCACGATGGCGGCCGCCGTGTCATGCGCAACGGTATCAATACTGACCAGCACATTGGCCTGCTCCTGCGCCACGCCCGCTTCAGCGGAGCGCACCGAACTGCTGACTTTGCCGAAGTCGTACAGCATCTGCGACACCGACAGCACAAACGAGGGGCTAAAGCCCTTTTCTGAGTAAGCGTTACTGTAGCCGTTATTCATCCCGCCGCTGATTTGCGGATAGTATTTGGCTTTCGCCACATCGACCTGATTGGCCTGCTCCAGCATCCGGCCAATGGCCTGCGCCACATCGGGATGCCACTGAATGGCGCGCTGCACCGCCTGGCTGATGGTTAAGGTATCGGGCACATTTGCCAGCGCGGGCTCGGCCACCTGACCGGTTAATGACGGAAGCTCCTGCTGTTGCGCCAGCCCTGCCGGGCTTATGTATCCGGCACGCGTAAGGGCATCACTGGCAGCAAGAAGATGAGAACTGTGAAATAAAACGAGGCCCGCGCAGAGTACGCGGAGCTTACAGGAACGGCGAGAAGTTGCGCCGGAGTGCATCAGATCCATCGATTGTCCACCAGTCAAAATAGAGAAAGGGGCACATCCTGTGCCCGTTAAGCGTCCCTGCGTCACATCACCACTATGCCGTGTGGTTTTGGTGCGGCTGCTGCAGTAACTCCTCCAGTGAGACGTTTACGCCTTCCAGCGTAATCAGCTGAGTACTGCTGTAGCCCGTTCCGCTACCGTCACGGTCAATTGAGAGCACAGTATTGCCATCAGAAGTATGGTCCACTTTCACAAAATCATTAATATTACTTGTGGAATCATTCCAGCCGATCAGCAGGTTACTGACGTCAACCTTGTCACCCTGCGCGACGTTAAAGTCGGTCCAGGTGTCATGGCCGTTGCCGCCCGTACTGTCTGCTGCGCTCAGCAGATGGTAGACCAGCGTATCTGCGCCGGCACCGGTGGTGATGGTGTCGTCGTAGGCGCTACCGGTCAGGCTGTCAGCCCCCGCAGTACCGGTAATGGTTGGGTGAAGCTCAATAGTGAAGCTATTGGTGGTGATGGTGCCGTCCTTCGCGGCCAGGGTATAGGTAAACACCTCTTTATGCGTCATGCTCTGCACATCAAGATTCGCATTCAGCGTATAGGTGTAGCTGCCGTTGGCGGCAATGGAGAGCACCCCATAGTCACCCGCGACCAGCGTGGTTCCGGTACTGCTTACGGTGGTGAAATCGCCGTGTTCATTAGCGATACTCAAGGTTCCGGCGTGGCTGGCGGCGCTGTCGCTCCAGATAGTGCCGCTGGCATCATGCTCGGCGCTGGTCGCTTCCGCCGCCAGGCTGGTGGTGGCAAACAGCGCAGTGGCTACACCGTTATGCAGCGTGACGGAGAGCGTCGCCGTGGTTATGGCCCCATTGGCATCCCGCACCGCATAGGTGAAGGTGTCCGCTGCTGGCAGGGTATCGATATTCAGGCCCGCCTTCAGCGCATAGGTGTAAGCGCCCTTCGCATCGATTGTCAGAGTCCCGTAAGCGGTATTGATGATCGTATTACCGCTTGCGGCCACTGCACTCCCGCCTACCGTGGTAACCGCCGTGCCCGCCGGAATGGTGCCGGCGATCGAGCTGGTGTCGTTAGTCAGCAGATTACCGGTGACCGTCGCTGCCGTGGTGACCGCCAGGGTAGTGAAGTCCGATACCGTACTAACTGTGGTGGTCGGCAGGACACTGACGTTGGTGGTTGCCGCGACGACTACCGCATAGTTGCCGGTCCCCAGCGCGCTGTAGGTAACGTTGCCGCCCTTCAGCGTGCCGATGGTCAGCAAGGCGTTGATGTAGTTAGGCTGCGAGCGAATCAACAACCACGAGCCGTTCGCCTGCTGCTCATAGAGGTTCAGCGAGTAGTTGGCCGCCAGACCGATACTGGTCACAGAGCCGTTAAGCGTCACCGTACGCGTATCGTCCGGACCCACGTTGAACAGATAAGCGTTACCGTTGTTAATTACGCTGGCATTCAGCAGCGTACCCAAGCCTACCGTCAGCAACGCCGTGTGCGACGAATTGACCGTGCCGTTGCTTACCGTCGCCTGCGTAGTGGTGTAATCGACTTCGTTGGTGTCATTGGTCGCCACCACGCGGATCGCACCAACCAGAGAAGCACCCGGTGAAACGTTACCGGCGCGGTCCGTCTGCGTGACCGAAAGCGTTGCGCCGGTGGTTTGAGCAGTGCTAAGCGTGACCGACCAGGTACCGCCGGTGCCCACTGTCGCCGTGCCAAGCGCGTTACCGCCGGCATCGCGCACTGTCACCGTGGCACCGATTTCACCGCTACCCGTGACGGTAGTACCGGCACTGTTGATCGCCAGCGCACTGACGGCCGCCGGTGGTACGTTATCCACGTTCACTGTCGCTGTGGCGTTACCGGTACTGACATTGCCCGCTGGATCGGTCACCGTGGTGCTCAGCGTATGCGCACCATTCGCCAGGGCGGCGGTGGTAAAGCTCCAGGTGCCGCCGGTGCCTGCAGTGACAGACCCGATCGCCGTTGCGCCATCGAAGATGGTCACTACTGCGCCAGCTTCTGCCGTGCCGCTCAGGGTTGGCGTGGTATCACGGGTGTACGCGCCATTCGCCAGCGATACCGGCGTGGTGCCGGTGTCGTCGGTGATGGTAAGCGTGCTTGCCACAGGCGCCACGGTATCAATACGCAGCGTGGTTGAGGCCTGCGGACTGGTGTTGCCCGCCGCATCGGTCTGCGTGACATTGAAGGTGTGGCTGCCGTTGCTGAGCGCGTTGGCCACCACAAAGCTCCAGCTGCCGTTGCTGCCCGTGGCTGTTTGGCTTCGGCCGTGCCGCGCAGCGTTGGCGCACTGTCATTGCTGTAGCCGCCGTTGGGTACCGTCGCGCTGGTGTTGTCATTGGTCACCACCAGCGTTGGATTGCCCGGCGCGACCGTATCGACGGTGATGGATACCGTTGCCGAGGCCGGGCTCACGTTGCCCGCCACATCGCGAACGGTAACGCTGAGCGGATGCACGCCGTTGCTCAGGGCTGCAGTGGTGAAGCTCCACGTTCCACCCGCGCCTGCCGTGACCGATCCCAGCACCGTGGTACCGTCATAAATGGTGACGATAGCATTGGCTTCCGCCGTTCCGCTCAGGGTTGGGGTGGTGTCATTGGTCACCGCGCCGTTAGTGAGCCCGCCGGTATTTGGCGCAACATCGTCCGTGACGACCAGATCAAGAACCGTTGGCGGCGCCACGGTATCCACGGTCAGCGTGGTTGAGGCCTGCGGACTGGTGTTACCCGCCGCATCGGTCTGCGTCACATTGAAGGTGTGGCTGCCGTTGCTAAGCGCGTTGGCCACCACAAAGCTCCAGCTGCCGTTGCTGCCCACCGTGGCGGTACCCAGCAGCGTCGTGCCGTCGTAAACCGTCACGCGCGCGCCCACCTCACCCGAGCCGGTCAGCAGCGGCGTGCTGTCGTTGGTGACGCCGTTGTTCGGGATTGTCACCGCCGTGCTGCCGTTGTTGTTGCCGCCGTCAGGCCGGTAATGGCCGCCGGAATAGCGGTATCCACAAACAGCGTTGAGCTGACCGCGCCGCTGACGTTGCCCGCCGCGTCGGTCGCCGTAATGCTCAGCGTGTGCGAACCGTCACTCAGCGTCAGCGTGCCCGGAACGGTGAAGCTCCAGCTGCCGTCGCCGCCTGTCACCACCGAGCCCAGCACCGTAGTGCCTTCACGGATAATCACCGTGCTGTTGGCTTCGGCCGTGCCGCGCAGCGTTGGCGTGCTGTCGTTACTGTAGCCGCCGTTGGGGACCGTCGCGCTGGTGTTGTCATTGGTTACCACCAGTGTTGGGTTGGTCGGTGCTGTCGTATCAACGGTGATACTGATTGGCGCGGTGCGCGGTCCGACATTCCCCACCGCATCCGTGACCGTTACGCTCAGACTGTGCGCGGCATTGCTCAGCACTGGCGAGGTAAAGGTCCAGGCACCGGTGCCATCGACGGTTGCCGTGCCGAGCACGGTATTGCCGTCGTAAACGGTAACAATACCGTTCGCTTCAGCGTTACCGCGCAGCGTTGGCGTGGTGTCATTGGTGGATCCGCCCGCTGGCACGGTGGCGTTCGCGTCATTGAGCACCACAATGTTGGTGGCGGCCAGCGGCGGCGTGATATCTACATTTAGCGTCAACGTAGTCGGCGGTGAGCTATTGCCTGCAGCATCAGTGGCGATCACGCTGAAGGTATGGCTGCCATCGCTCAGCGCCGCCGAGGTGTAGCTCCAGTTGCCGCTGGCACCGACCGTCAGCGACGCCACAACCTGGCCCGCCTCACTGATGGTCAGCAGGGTGCCGGCCTGCGCCGTTCCGCTCAGCAGCGGCGTCGCATCACCGGTGGTGGTCCCGTTCGGGATCGCTACCGGCGTGCTGCCTTCGTTGTTGCTGGCATTGAGCGTAACTGCCGCAGGCGCCACGGTATCCACGATAACCGTGGCGCTGGTGGTGCCGCTGACGTTGCCCGCCGCATCCGTCACTGATGCGCTAATCACGTGTGGGCCCTCGCCCAGCGCCGTTGCCGGCGTATAACTCCATTGACCGTTTGCCGGCACGGTGAGCGTCGTCAGAATATCGCCATCACTGCGGATAGTGATGCTGCTGCCCGCTTCTGCCGTTCCGCTCAGGGTTGGCGTGGCATCGCGCGAGTAGCCGCCGTTTGGCACCGGCTGATTAATCACATCGTTGGTGATGAGCAGCGTTGGTGCCGCCGGTGCGACGCTATCGATAGTGAAGTTCAGGGCCGGCGTCGCCGGGCCAACATTGCCCGCCGCGTCGGTCACCGCCACGCTCAGCGCGTGCGGCCCCTGATTGAGGAATGGCGTGGTAAAGGTCCAGTCGCCGTCACCGTTGGCAATCGCCGTCCCCAGCACATTGCTGCCATCAAAGATGGTCACGATGCCGCCGGGTTCAGTGCTGCCGGTCAGGACTGGCGTATTGTCATTCACGAATGCGCCTGCGGTAATCGGCACCGCCGTACCGCTGCTGTCGTTACTGACCACCAGATCATCAACCGCTGCTGGCGCCACGGTATCCAGCGTAATGGTGATAGTGTCAGACGGCGCACCAGGATCGTTACCTGGGCTTTGTGCAGTGATATACCAGGAATATACGCCGTCCACTGTCAGCGTAGGAGTGTAGCTCCACTGACCATTCGTCCCTGCCGTGACGCTGGCAATCTCCGTATTGGTTGTGCCGTCATAGATGCGAATGATTTCGTTCGCACCCGCCAGGCCGCTCAGGGTCGGCGTGGTATCTCTGGTTACCGCACCGTCGGCCAGCGTGACCAGCGTACCACCGGCGTCATCGGTGATCTGAAGCGTGCTGGTGGCCGGTGGCAGATCGGCCTGAACATTAATATCAAAGGCGGCCGACGCCGGCCCCACATTGCCCGCCGCATCAGTCACCACCACCGTAAAGGAGTGGAGACCATTGTTCAGGGCCGCAGGGGTAAACGTCCAGGCGCCTCCTGTGCCCGCCAGCGCGGTGCCCAGCAGGGTATCGCCGTCATAAATCGCGACCCGGCTTCCCGCTTCCGCCGTGCCACTTAATTGCGGCGTGTTGTCATCCGTAGCTGCGCCGTTGCCCAGCTCGCCGTTGCTACCGCCCACATTGTCTGACACCGTCAGGTCCGTGACCGCGACTGGCAGTACGGTATCAATGTTGACGGTAATCGGTCCGGTCGGTTCACTGACGTTGCCGGCCGCATCCACCACTTCCACGGAGAAGGCATAGGCACCGTCATCCAGTGCGCTGGTTTCGAAGCGCCACACACCATTGGCATCCGCGATAGCCGTACCGATCACCTCGCCATCCTGCAGCAGGTTGATCGTTGCGCCGGCCAGCGCCGTACCACGCAGTACCGGCGTTGTATCATTGGTGAAGCCGTTATCATTGACCAGCAGCGGCGTCGAACCGTTGTTGCCAAAGACGTTAAAGGTCAACACCGGATCCGGCGCGACGGTGTTGATTGTCAGCCCGACACTCACCGGATCGCTCGCGTTGCCCGCCGCATCGCTCACCACCACCGACAAATTGTAGGTGCCGTTGTCGAGCGGATTGGTGTTCAGGCTCCAGTTGCCGTCTGCGTCTACCGTTGCCGAACCCACGATCAGGTTGCCGTTAAACACATTCACGAGGGCACCCGGCTCACCGGTACCGCTCAGCAGCGGCGTGTTGTCATTGGTTGCGCCGCCGTTGGCAATGGTTGCCGGATTGTCCGCATCGTTGTCGTTCTGCACCAGCAGCCCGCTCACCGGCTGCGGTGGCGTAGCGTCAACCTGCAGGGTAAAGCTGGATGACGGCGCACTGACGTTACCCAACGCGTCGGTGACCGTCGCCGTCAGCGTATGCGCGCCGTCGGTCAGTGCCGGTGATGGGAAGCTCCATGTGCCGCCAGCAGTGGCGGTGGTCGAGCCTAAAATAACGTCGCCATCATAGATGATGACCAGGCTATCCGGCTCGGCTTCGCCGCTCAGCAGTGGCGTGTTGTCGTTAGTTAACGTGCCATTCGGCACAATCACCTGATTGGGACCGTTGTCATTGGTCACGACAAGTGTGGCCTGCACCGGTGCCTGGCTGTCGACGGTGAAGTTGATGGGCGCAGAAGGCGTGCCGGTATTGCCTGCTGCATCGGTGACCGTCACGGTAAGGCTGTGTGCGGTATTGCTCAGCGTCGGAACGCTAAAGCTCCATGCGCCGTCTGCGTCCGCAATTGCGGTGCCTACCAGCACACCATTATCCAGGACGTTGACCGTACTGCCCGCTTCTGCGGTCCCGGCCAGCAGCGGCGTGTTGTCACTGGTGGTGGAGCCTGCCGGAATCTCGCCTGGCGAGGCCCCGTTATCACTTGATAGCGTAATCTCCGTCGCCGGCTGCGGCGGCGTGGCGTCAATCACCAGCTGCGCCGTCACCGGCGCACTCAGGTTGCCCGCCGCATCACGCGTGGTGGCGGTAAGGGTGTAGCTGCCGTCCGCCAGCGCAGTTTGCGGTGCAAAACTCCAGCTGCCGTCGGCGCCCACGGTAACCGTACCCAGCACATCATCACCGTTGGCGATCACCACCACACTGCCTGGTGCGCCCGCGCCGCTGATCAGTGGCGTGCTGTCATTGGTCAGGCCGCCATTCGGAATGGTGACCGGTGCGCCGCTACCGTTGTTGTTGGCAATGGTCAAATCGGTTACCGCTGGTGGTGTGCTGGTAATCACCGTGAACGAGATGCTATTGCCCGGTTCACTGGTGTTGCCCGCCGTATCCGTTACGGTAACGTTCAAATTGTGCTGACCATCCGTCAGTATGGGTGAGAAACTCCAGTTGCCGTCATCGCCCGCGGTTGCCGTGCCGATCGGAATCTGGCCGTCATACACGGTAATGATGCTGTTCGGTTCCGCCACACCGCTCAGCACCGGCGTATTGTCATTGGTGCTGCTGCCGGAGGTGATGGCTGTGCCCGGATCCACATCATTATTGGTTAACAGCAGTCCCGTTGCCGGGCCTGGCGCGGCGGTATCGACGCTAAAGGTGAGAGGCTCAGAGCGATCGCTGACGTTGCCAGCGGCATCTGTCACGGTCACGCTCAGGCTGTAATCCCCATCTGTGAGCGTCCCGGTAACGAAGAGCCACGTGCCGTCTGCCCCTACGGTGACCGATCCCAGCGGCGTGGTGCTGTCGTCGTTATAGATGGTAATGATGCTGCCCGGCGCGGCGCTGCCGGTCAACTCCGGCGTGGCATCGTTGGTGGTACCGCCTGCGGCAATCGGTACCAGTGCGCCGCCCTCATTATTGTTCAGTACCACACCCACTGGCGCTTCCGGCGCCGTGAGATCGACCGTGAATGTATAAGGTGCTGAGGCCGGGCCGACATTGCCTGCCGGATCGGTCACGGTCGCCGTCAGGCTGTGGCTGCCCGCAACAAGTGGCGTCTCCGGCGTCAGGCTCCAGCTGCCATCTGCGCCTGCAGTGGCCGATCCAATAACGACGCCGTTATCACGCACAATGACCAGGCTATCTGGTTCAGCGCTGCCGCTCAGCTGCGGCGTGGTGTCGTTGGTGGTGCCACCCGATGGTACGCCCACTGGCGTAGCCCCTTCATTGTTTGCCAGCTGCAGCGCCGCCGGTGCGGCAGGCGCGACGGTATCCACGGTAAAATCGATCGCGGCAGAAGGTTCACTGACGTTACCTGCCGGGCTGGTCACCGTTGTGGTCACGCTATGCGCGCCCTGCGTCAGCGTCGGCAGGGCGAAACTCCAGTCGCCACCGCTTCCCACCAGCAGGGTGCCCAGCACCGTATTCCCATCCAGCACCGTGACCGTACTGCCCGCCTCTGCCGTGCCGCTTAACACTGGCGTCGTGTCGTTGGTCGCACTGCCGTTGGCGATCGGTTGCGGTGTGGTGGCGTTGTCGTTGGTCAGCACCACCTCCGCCGCGGCCGGCGGCGTCGTGAGATCGATGGTGAAGTTGATGGCTGCGGACGCCGGACCGCTGTTGCCTGCGGCATCGGTGACGATTGTCGTCAGGCTGTGATCGCCCGCTTCCAGCGCTGGCTGCGGCGTAAAGCTCCAGCGGCCATCGGACCCGACCAGCGCCGTGCCCAACAGGGCACCGTCGTCGTAGATCGCGAGGGTACTTCCTGCCTCCGCGCTGCCGCTAAACAGCGGCGTGGTATCGTTAGTGGCGCCGCCCGAGGTAATCGGCTGCGGCGCATCGCCATTATCATTCACCAGCTGCAGATCGCTGGCGACAGCAGGCGCACTGGTATCCACCGTAATAATAATCGGTGCAGAAGGTGCGCTGGTGTTGCCAGCCGGCGACGTCACCGTCGCGCTCAGGCTATGGCTGCCATCGCCCAGCGCGGCAGCCGGTGTAAAGCTCCAGTTGCCATCTTCCGCGACAATCGCCGTGCCCAGCACTGTGGTCCCATCAGAGACGGTCACCACGCTGCCCGCCGCTGCCGTCCCGCTCAGCAGCGGGGTGGCATCGTTGGTCAGACTGCCAGAAGTAATAGGCTGTGGTGTGGTGCCGTTGTTGTTCACCAGCGTGATATCGTCTGGTGCTGCCGGGCTTGCGACATCAATGGTCACCGGCAATGCGGCAGACGGCGCACCGGTATTCCCCGCTGCGTCGGTTACGGTCGCGGTCAGGCTATGGTCGCCCGGCTGCAGGACCGGCGTGGTGAAGCTCCAGCTACCGTCAGTGGCTACGGTTGCGGTCCCAAGTAACGTCTGGCCATCATTGATCGCGACCGTACTGCCCGGCTCAGCGCGACCGCTGAGCACCGGCGTGGTGTCGTTGGTTACGCCGTTGCCGATGGCTACCGGCGTGCCGCTCTGATCGTTGCTGAGCAACAGATCGCTCACCACCGCTGGCGGCGTAGTGTCAATGGTGATCACCAGCGGCGTACTGGCTGGCCCGGTATTGCCCGCTGTATCAGTCACTGTCGCCGTCAGGCTGTGGTTGCCCTCATCCAGCGCGGCTGGCGGCGTAAAGCTCCAGCTGCCATCAGCACCGGCAGTCGCGGTACCCAGCGTAGTATCGCCATCAGAGACGGTGATGGTGCTACCCGGCTCAGCGCTGCCGCTAAGCACCGGCTGCGCAACATTGGTCACACTGCCAGCCGCCAGCGCATCGCCGTCTGCATCACTCAGCTGCAGGTTGCCCGGTACCGCTGGCGGTACTGTATCTACCGTGACGACCACCGGCGCAGATGGCGGACTAACGTTACCTGCCGCATCGGTCTGCGTACTGGTCAGGCTATGGTTGCCTTCGCTCAACGGCGGCGTGGTGAAGCTCCAGTTGCCATCTCCGCCCACGGTGGTGCTTCCCAGCACGGTGTTGCCATCCGAAATAGTAACCGTATTGCCCACCTCACCCGTACCATTCAGTACCGGCGCATTGGTGTTAGTGGTCTCTCCTGACGGGATGGTGTTGCCGTCAGCGTCGGTCAGCCCCACATCTGCCGGAGTGACAGGCGCAACCGTATCGATGGTGATGGTAACCTGGTTGCTCTCTATCAGCGTGCCGGCACCGTCGGTATACGAAGCATTAAACACATAGGTGCCGTCTGCCAGTTCGGTCGGCGTAAAGGTCCAGAGGCCGTCACTGCCCGCAATGACGCTACCAATCTCTGTGGTGCCATTAAACAGGGTGACGACAACATCCGCTTCAGCACGGCCGCTCAGTATCGGCGTTGCATCACGGGTGCTGTCATTATTGCTCAACACCACCAGCGCAGCGCCACTGTCGTCCGCTACCACCAGCAGTTCGCTGGTCGGCGGAATACCGGCATCCACGGTGAAATCGAGTGCCGAAGAGGGCTGGCTGACATTACCGGCCGCATCCGTGACGGTGGTGGTGAGTGAGTGCGCGCCATTGGTCAGCAGTGGTGAAGTGAAGCTCCAGTTGCCATCACTGCCTGCGGTTGCGGTACCCAGCAGCGTGCTGCCGTCATAGATGCTGACAACCGCGCCAGCCTCGGTGGTGCCGCTTAACGTTGGCGTGCTGTCAGTGGTTGTGCCACCGCTGGTAATCGGTGTGCTGCTGTCATCACTCACCAACAGGTCGCTGATTGCCGCAGGCGGTGTTGTATCGACAGTAAAGGTGACAGGCGCGGAAGGCGCGCTGACGTTACCGGCCGCATCCGTTACCGTTGTGGTAAGGCTGTGATTGCCATCAATCAGTGCCGGAGAGGTAAAGCTCCAGGTGCCATTACTGCCAACGGTCACGCTGCCGAGTACTGTAGTGCCATCAAGGATGGTTACGACACTGCCGCTTTCGGCCGTTCCGCTCAGTACCGGCGTATTGTCGCCCGATGCGCCTTCCGCCGCGATCGGCGTGACAATTCCGCCCTGATCGCTGCTCAATACCAGATCGTCTGCGGCATCCGGCACGCTGGTATCCAGCGTGATGGTTATAACCGGACTACTGACGGTATTACCGTTGCCATCATCGAAGCTGGCGCGCAGGCTATGTACTCCATCAGACAAGCTGGCTAACCGCAGGCTCCACTGCCCGTTAGCGCCCGCCGTGATCGATCCCACCGCCGTGGTGCCATCGTAAATAGTAACAAGCGCGTTGGCGGTCGCTACCCCTGAGAGCAGCGGTGTTGAATCATTGGTGATTGCGCCATTACTCAGCAGCGTCAGGGTATTGCCGCTTTCGTCGTACACTTCCAGCGCTGCGCTGGCGACGGGTGCACTACCGGCAACCGTCAGCGGGAATTCCGGGGTGGTCGCGCTAACATTGCCTGCAGCATCCGTCACACTGACGATGAGGTTATGCGCGCCATTGCTTAGCGTCGGCGTCGTGAAACTCCAGTTGCCGCTGCTATCTACCGCGACAACCCCTAACAGCGTGCTGCCATCGTAAACGCTGACCTGGCTGAAGGGTTCTGTGGTGCCGCTCAGGGTTGGCGTGCGATCGTCAGTGGTATCATTGGGACTTAGCGGGCCCTGGTTATTACCGGAGTCTGCATTTATCACCAGATTGCTAATGACGGCTGGCGGAACGGTGTCCACAGTCACCACGATACCCGCTGACGGCGAGCTGGTATTGCCGGCAGCATCGGTCACAGTAGTGGTCAGCGTGTGCGCCCCCTCACCCAGCGTTGGCGTGGTGAAGCTCCAGCTGCCGTCTGCGTTAGTGGCAACCGACCCGAGTAATGTCTCACCGTCAAAGATGGAAATGACGCTGCCGGATTCAGCCGTCCCGCTGAGCTGTGGGGCGTTGTCGCTGATGCTGCCATTAGGCGAAACCGGGACCAGTACGCCGCCGACATCACTGCTCAACAGCACATCGCCAGCGGCAGCCGGGGCTGTGGTATCCACACTGAAATTGAGAGGGGCCGAAGCCGGGCTGGCATTGCCGGCCGCATCGGTGGCCACTGCCGTCAGGCTGTGCGCCCCTTCAGTCAGCACTGGCGTAGTGAAACTCCAGTTACCACTCTCGTTCGCCGTAGCCGTACCCAGTATGCTGGTGCCGTCATAGATGGTGATGACACTGCCCGCCTCTGCCGTGCCGCTCAGTACTGGCGTCGTGTCGTTTGTTGCACCGCCAGCGCTGATGGGCAGTCGGTTTCGCCCTGATCATTGACCAGCTGCAGCCCGGCAGGCGCCGCCGGCACCAGGGTATCAATAGTGATGGTGATGGTCGGCGACGTGGTCACGGTGCCGTTATCATTGATACTGGCGGAGAAGTTATAGGTGCCATCAGCCAGCGCGCCGGTTTCATACGTCCACTGCCCGTTGGCATCAGCGGTGACGCTGCCCAATAGGGTATCGCCGTCATACAGCGTGACGATACTGTTTGCCGGCGCCAGGCCCGCCAGCGTTGGCGTATCATCACGCGTGCTGTCACCGTCTGCGAGTTTGACCACGGTATTACCGCTGTCGTCAGTAATTTCCAGCGAGACGGTGGCCGGCGGCAGTGCCGCATCGACGGTGAAATTGACAGCCGGCGAGGCGTCACCGCGGTTTCCTGCAGCATCAATCGCTACTGCAGTCAGACTGTGAGCACCGTTCGCCAATGCCGGAACGGTAAAGCTCCAACTGCCATCGCTGTTGACCGTCGCGCTGCCGAGCAGTTCGCCGCCGTCATACACCTGCACAGTACCGCCCGCTTCTGCCGTACCGCTCAGCACCGGCGTACTGTCGTCAGTGGTTTCGCCTGAACCAATAGGTACCGGCGTGCCGCTTTCGTCATTGCTGAGTACCAGCCCGCTGGCTGCAGGCGGTGGCGTGATATCAACGGTAAAGTTGATGGGGTCAGATGCGCTGCTGGCGTTGCCGGCCGGATCGGTAACCACCACCGTCAGGCTGTGGTCACCTTCCGTCAGCGGCGCAGCGGGCGTGAAGCTCCAGTTGCCATTCGCATCAGCAGTGGCTGTGCCAAGTACAGTGTTACCATCCGACACCGTAACGGTGCTGTTCGGCTCTGCCGTGCCGCTCAATGCCGGAGAAGGGTTGTTCGTGGCGCCATTCACGATCGGCGCTGGCGTAGCGCCGGAGTTATCAATCAGCTGTAGCCCGCCCGCCTGCGCAGGCGGCGTAACATCCACACCAAAATTAATAGGGGCTGAAGCTGGCCCGGTATTGCCCGCCGCATCGCTGACAGTCGTCGTCAGGCTATGATTGCCTTCACTCAGAACCGGTGTAGTGAAACTCCAGCCGCCGTTGGCATCTGCGGTAGCCGTACCAATCACGGTAGTCCCGTCACGTATGGTTATGGTACTGCCCGGTTCGGCCGTCCCGCTGAGCGTTGGCGTCGTGGTATTGGTCACGCCGCCCGCGGTAATCGGGACTGCAGTATCGCCCGTGCCGTTACTCAGGTTGAGATCGCCCGCCCCGACCGGCGCAACGGTATCGATAGTAATGGTGATGGTGGGGGTCTGCGTCACGTTACCGTTAGCATCGGTTACCGTCGCAGAGAAGTTGTAACTTCCGTCACTCAGCGCGGAGGGCGTAAACCGCCACTGACCACTGCCATCCGCCACCACGCTACCCAATACAGTAGTTCCGTTATAAAGGGTAATGAGGCTCCCGGCGGTGGTTACGCCTGTGAGGGTTGGCGTGGTATCAGCCGTGCTTGCGCCGTTACCCAGCTGTACTGCGGTATTACCGCTGTCGTCGTAAATTTGCAGATCGCTGGTGGCAGGCGGCAGTTCGGCCACAATGCTCACTACGAACGGGACTGATGGCGCGCTGACATTTCCCGCTGCATCGGTCAGGGTCGCCGTCAGGCTGTGGCTGCCGGCGCTGAGCACTGGCGTCGTGAAGCTCCAGGTGCCATTAGCCCCTACCACGACCGTACCCAGCAGGGTCTGTCCGTCATAAACAGAGACCGTCGCGCCCGCTTCGCCGCGGCCACTTAAGGTTGGCGTGTTATCGTCAGTGGTTGACCCGTTTGGCACAGGCGTCGTCGTTCCGCCCGTATTATCTGTCATGGAGAGGTCGGTTGCGGCGGCAGGGGCCAGAGTATCCACGGTAAAGCTAATTGCACTGCTCGCCGGGCTGGTATTCCCTGCGGCATCAGTCGCCGTGACGCTTAAACTGTGCTGCCCCTCGCTCAGCGCAGAGGGCGTGAAGCTCCAGCGGCCGTCGGCACCGGCAGTCGTGCTGCCAATCAGCGTCGTACCATCGTAAACGCGGATAATCGCGCCGGCTTCGGCGGTACCGCTCAGGGTTGGCGTGTTGTCAGCCGTGGCTGAGCCGTTAGCAATGGTGCCTGGCTGGTTGCCCGCATTGCCGGTAATCAGCAGATCGGTGACGGCTGCAGGTGGCGTGGTGTCATCACCGCCGCCATTATCGCCACCACCGTTGTCGCCGCCGCCATTATCCCCACCGCCGTTGTCGCCACCGCCGTTATCACCGCCGCCATTATCATCGCCGCCGCCGCCGCCGCCATTATTACCGGCAACCAGTGCGCCGATACCTGCCAGCGCCGCACCGGCAATACCAAAGGCCGCGATAGTGCCGTTATCGGTTGTATTGGCCGCTAACAGCCCTTCTGTGCTGTCGATAGAGACATACTGAAAACCTTCCGTGCCGGGATCTTCTACCCACCACAAGGCGCCGCGATCGTCCTCAAGTACCAGATCGCTATCGCCATTGGGTGTATAAAAATCATGAATAACAAGAACTTCACCTGATTTGGTGGTGACAACTAAATCATTACCATTGCGTGTGAAAGATTTAATATCTGCCTGATTGAGATGAAGTTTCACCACACTTGGGGCAGTTAAATTAACCTGATTGCCGCTGACTTCAGAAGCAATCGTCCCGCCTTTAGGCGTTATAGAGATATTGTTCATGTTATTGATATCCCGCGCAGTTATTTGCTTATCAGCATCCATAAAAATATCCGCCATCCGCAGATGCCGGTTTTATGCGCGAATAATTCGGCGAATTATTCACATCCTCTCCAGGTCAACTTCATTGCAGGAAATTAACAATGAAATCACGCTGAGCCTTGCTAAGCTGCCAGCCTGATAAACGATGAGAACGGTGCGTTAATAACACCACAGGAGATATGTCTCTATTTTCGATGGGATGGAGACAGTAAAACTGTAATCTCTTACTCCCCGCGCCAGACATATTTCTCCCTAAGATAAGTATTCCTCATCGCGTTTCTAATCAGGATTGTGCAAGCAAATCATTCAGATAGACGCTCTGCCAGAGGTAACCTTGCATACCGTAAATTGCTTTATGCGCCAGCAAGTCAGCCTGAGATTGAGTTTCGACGCCCTCAACAATCACGCCGCGGCATAATTGATTAAGATGGTCGAGCAGAATGTCGAAAGTGCGATCCTCGCCAAATTGCCAAAAGAATTCTTTGTCAATCTTGACGATTTCAAATATTCCGCTATCGAGCATGGTCAGATTGGAATAACCCGGACCAAAATCATCGAGCCATAACGGGGCCGGAGTGACTTTCGCCACGCCTTTTAATGTCAGCAGATCGGCACGCGAAAAGCGTGCGGTAAAGAAGGCAGAGATCTCTATACGCATCAGCGTGAGCGTTGCTAATTTTTGTTGTACTTCAGCATCTTTAAAAATGCCGGCAACAATATCTCTGTCTACATTTACGCTAATGACCTGCTTAAATCCCGCATGGTATAGCTGAATAAGCTTTTCGACCTGGTGGAGGAATAACTGCCATTTATGGTCAGCAGAGAGCTGACTGAAGAATCCCGCATCCCTGTTTGGGTTGCGCTTATTATTGATATCTGCGTCATCCGCAAAACGTGTTAACAGCTCCCATGCCAGCAACTCACCCGAATTGGCGTAAACAGGTTCCAGAAAGAAGAGGTAATCATTTTTACGGCCCATCCGGCGATCCTTACAGCTACTGACAGAGACTTCTGAACTGTCAGGATTTCTCAAGTAACAGGTAAGGGAAACATCGATAAAACTTAACACCTTAACTGAAGGTTAACGTATACCTTACATTTTGAAAAATAGATTTCAGTTAACACTTTTGCCAACTTTAATCGTTTAAACCAATTAAAAAAGGCCACCTCTTTCTTTAAGTTTCAGAAAAAGATCAGATAATGCCTGAGAAAAATTGCAGACCGCCTGGCTTGACAAAACAACGAACAATCAACTTACTGTTATTTATGGCATAATAGTTAATCAACTATAGAGCAGTTTCATTTTTACCCTATCGTGTCTTTTCCCTCATTAATTATGTGGATTCCAAAAAACGCCAAAAAATAAAAAGTTACCACCGTTACTATTGAAACCTTAATGTTTAAATTTTCGTTATGCATTCAGGCGTCTTCATAAAAGAAAGATTGCTACTTTTCGTGGGCTCTGAGTTAACTCACAGATCTGCTTGTAGATTTTCGCAGGCGGTAAATATGGCAATGTGAATAAGCACCAAAGCGCAGCGCTAATTAACAACGTAAATAAACGCAGGGGGGAAAGATAATTTGAGAGTGATCTTTCTCACGCTTTCAATAAAAAACAGGAAAAAAGAGAAGTGAGGCGGGAGAGAGGAGAAAAAACGGGCCCATCCGGGCCCGCTACTGCTTATTCATCTTCCAGATAGGTATAGCCGTACAGACCACTCTCGAACTCTTCAAGGAACTGCGCGCGCAGCTCCTCATCGATGTCCTGCTGCTGTTTTACCTGGTCGCGGAACAGCGTCATCAAATCGTTCGGATTCAGCTGAACATACTGCAGCATATCGGCAACGGTATCGCCTTCATCTGAGAGCTGCACTTCTACGCTGCCATCCGGGAAGGCAAACACATCCACGGCTTCGGTATCCCCGAACAGGTTGTGCATGTTGCCCAGGATCTCCTGATACGCACCCACCATAAAGAAGCCGAGCATAGGCGGATTATCGATATCATACTCCGGCATTGGCATGGTGGTCGCAATGCCGTCACCGTCAACGTAGTGGTCGATGGTGCCGTCAGAGTCGCAGGTGATGTCCAGCAGTACAGCGCGACGCTGTGGATTTTTGTTCAGCCCTTCCAGCGGCAGTACCGGGAACAGCTGATCGATACCCCAGGCATCCGGCATCGACTGGAATAGCGAGAAGTTAACGTAGATCTTATCCGCCATGCGCTCCTGCAGCTCATCGATAATAGGGCGATGCGCACGGTTGCTGGGATCCAGATGCTGCTGAATATAGTGGCAGATGCTGAGATAGAGCTGCTCTGCCCACGCCCGTTGACCCAGATCGTAAGTACCGGAGGAGTAGCCGGTGTGGATATCAAACAGATCCATCTGACTATCGTGCAGCCACTCGCGTAGCGAACGGCGCACGCTGGGTTCGTGCATCTCTTGCCAGGTGTCCCACAGGCTCTGGATTGGGCGCGGAGCATCTGCATCCGGAGCCACCGGCGTGCTGAACTCATTGCGCTCAACGCCAATGATGTTCGATACCAGCACCGTATGGTGTGCGGTTACCGCACGGCCGGACTCAGTGATCACGGTAGGATGCTCCAGACCGTGCTCTTCGCAGGCATCGCCTATAGCCCAGATAACATTATTGGCGTACTCATTCAGGCCGTAGTTGACCGAGCAGTCTGACTGCGAGCGCGTGCCTTCATAATCCACGCCAAGGCCACCGCCCACGTCGAAGCACTTGATGTTGACGCCCAGCTTTGCCAGCTCAACATAGAAGCGCGCCGATTCACGTACGCCGGTGGCGATATCGCGAATATTGGACATCTGCGAACCCAGGTGGAAGTGCAGCAGCTGCAGGCTATCAAGACGGCCTGCTTTGCGCATAATGTCCACCAGTTGCAGCACCTGTGAAGCCGCAAGACCGAATTTGGACTTCTCCCCGCCGCTCGACTGCCACTTACCGGAGCCCTGCGACGCCAGGCGCGCGCGGATACCGAGACGCGGAATCACGTTCAGACGCTCGGCCTCTTCCAGCACCAGACGCACCTCTGTCATCTTCTCGATGACCAGATACACTTTATGGCCGAGTTTTTCACCAATCAGCGCCAGACGAATATATTCGCGATCTTTATAGCCGTTACAGACGATCACCGAACGGGTTTTGCCGGCATGGGCCAGTACCGCCATTAGCTCCGCTTTTGAACCGGCTTCCAGCCCCAGCGGTTCGCCAGAGTTGACCAGCGATTCAATTACGCGCTTATGCTGATTGACCTTGATCGGGTAAACGAGAAAGTAGTCACCTTTATAGCCGTACGATTCACGCGCTCGCTTGAACGCGGCGTTAATTGAACGCAGGCGGTGCTGCAGAATCTGCGGGAAGCAGAACAGCGCAGGCAGACGCTGACCATCCGCCTCGCGCTCTTTGACCAGCTTCGCCAGGTCAACGCGCACTTCCGGCTGATCCGGATCCGGACACACGCTGATGTGCCCGAGCTCGTTGACGTCATAATAGTTATTACCCCACCAGGCAATGTTGTAGGTGCGCAGCATTCTGCTTGCGTCCTGATCGTTCATCGCCACCTCCTGCATTGAGCGGAGTACACCCTGTTCGCCAGCTGACGAACCCTTGATATTCTTCATGTCGTCAGACATCGCGAACCTCAATTTTCCGTTGAAATATGAAACCGTTGCCATGTTTTACTAACGCTGCGCCGGGTAGACATTTTCCCATCCTGCTTATCTCACCTTACCCGGTCGGCGCACGTGTTGCTGACCTTAAGTGTAAAACACCGTGCCAAAGTCGGTGAAAACCGGGCGGCAATCGCCGCACATCTCCGCGCGACAGGGGCGTGAAATACCACAGATAAAAGAGTGAAAAGCTTAGCCGGCGCTCGTGTCGGGATGATTACCGCAGCGCAGAAAACGTAGACAGGAGAAAAGAACTGAACTGGAAATGGAGAGGCGTGCCTGCGCGCCAGATAAGCGCAGTGAACCGAAGAGAGTGAAAGTGTGGTTCATTACTTTTATCACCTCCAACGCCTGCTATAAGCATGCGGAAACGGAGTGGATGAGAGCCAGATCAACGATATCTGACAGCGCGACGTACAGGGACGTCATCCTCGGGCTGTTAGCGAGCAACAGCAGCGGCGTTTTATACCGTTTGATCGCTAAAAATGCAAAATCTTTGTCGGCCATCTGCGCGTGCTGTCAGGAAAATCTTCCAGTAACGCGCTTGCTGAAAAATGCGGTAGCCGAAAAAGCACTGGAAAAGTGCTGACGGTGTAACCTAGAATAGCCGTCCAGATGGTTTTCCATCTAAACCATTAACGTTTTCGGGGCGATTGCCGTTTAATACACTACGCCCTACTGCTCGCGGCTTTGCCTGAAGGGGCGTCGGGCAGGCTTGATCCTGCTTACGCTATGCAGTCGAATTCAAACCATTTGCAAGGTAAAGAACAGAATGGCTAAACACCTTTTTACATCTGAGTCCGTATCAGAAGGACATCCTGATAAAATCGCTGACCAAATTTCCGATGCCGTGCTGGACGCCATCCTTGAACAGGATCCTAAAGCGCGCGTGGCCTGCGAAACTTACGTGAAAACCGGTATGGTGCTGGTTGGCGGTGAAATCACCACCAGCGCCTGGGTCGATATCGAAGAGATCACCCGTCAAACCGTACGTGAAATCGGTTATGTCCATTCCGATATGGGCTTTGATGCCAACTCCTGCGCCGTACTGAGCGCGATTGGTAAGCAGTCACCGGATATCAATCAGGGCGTTGACCGTACCGATCCGCTGGAGCAAGGCGCGGGCGACCAGGGCCTGATGTTTGGCTATGCCACCAACGAAACCGACGTGCTGATGCCGGCACCGGTAACCTACGCACACCGTCTGGTCCAGCGTCAGGCTGAAGTGCGTAAAAATGGCACGCTGCCGTGGCTGCGTCCGGATGCGAAAAGCCAGATCACCTTCCAGTATGATGGCGGCAAAATTGTCGGTATCGATGCGGTGGTTCTCTCCACTCAGCACTCTGAAGAGATCTCACAGGCTGACCTGCGTGAAGCGGTTATGGAAGAGATCATCAAACCTGTGCTGCCAACCGAGTGGATTAATGCCAGCACCAAATACCACATCAACCCAACCGGCCGCTTCGTGATCGGTGGACCGATGGGCGACTGCGGCCTGACCGGTCGTAAAATCATCGTTGATACCTACGGCGGCATGGCGCGTCACGGCGGCGGTGCGTTCTCCGGTAAAGATCCATCAAAAGTTGACCGCTCTGCGGCTTACGCGGCACGTTACGTGGCAAAAAATATCGTTGCTGCAGGCCTGGCAGACCGTTGTGAGATTCAGGTCTCCTACGCAATTGGCGTGGCTGAGCCGACCTCTATCATGGTCGAGACCTTCGGTACCGAGAAAGTCTCTACCGAGCAGCTGACGCTGCTGGTGCGCGAGTTCTTTGACCTGCGTCCATACGGCCTGATTCAGATGATGGACCTGCTGAAGCCGATCTACAAAGAGACGGCGGCATACGGCCACTTCGGTCGCGAACACTTCCCGTGGGAGCAGACGGACAAAGCAGCCCTGCTGCGTGATGCAGCCGGCCTGTAATCGCACCCGCTCTGCCAAAACCAGCCCGCTTAACGCGGGCTTTTTTGTGCCTGCCGCAGACAGATATCGCCCGTTAATGGCGGCGACCCATAATTTTTTTGCGTTTCGCTCTGTGCCCACGAGCGATCACACTTTTTGCCTCTCGCGCTTCAGGCGCATTTTCAACCGCTGTCTACACTCTTATCACCTTGCTTACAACAAAGTGTTAACGATTACATTCTGAAATCCTTTTGTTATCGGCAATTTAGGGATTTTTCAGCGTAGTCACGCCGGTGAAAATGCGTTATTTTCAGCGTCGTCTGATAGCCGGTATTCAGAGTGATGTCAGAAACTTAAAGGGTGCTATACCTTACTGGTTACGTAACTATTTCGGGCGAAAAATGCTGAATTGCAGGGTTTCAGCGTGTGTAACCGATTACACTGATGTGATCGCTCTCACTTTTTCCCGCCGACAGGTTTCATAACATTGATAACAACAAAGATGGATAAACTTCGGAGGCAATATGCCTGGTAATACTCACAAAAGCAGAACCTCAAACAAGGCCATGACCCTGTTTGTCTGCTTTCTGGCCGCGCTGGCTGGCCTGCTGTTTGGTCTGGATATCGGCGTGATCGCCGGTGCTTTACCGTTCATCGCAAAAGATTTCAACGTCACCGCGCATCAGCAGGAGTGGATCGTCAGCTCCATGATGTTTGGTGCCGCAGTCGGCGCGATTGGTAGTGGCTGGATGTCTTCGCATCTGGGCCGTAAAAAGAGCCTGATGGCCGGTGCCATTCTGTTTGTGATCGGTTCGCTGTGGTCTGCCATGGCGCCAAACCCGGAGATGCTGATTGCTGCTCGCGTGGTTCTGGGTCTGGCCGTGGGTGTCGCCTCGTACACTGCGCCGCTGTATCTCTCTGAAATCGCACCAGAGAAGATTCGCGGCAGTATGATCTCCCTTTATCAGCTGATGATCACCATCGGTATTCTGGGTGCGTACCTCTCCGATACCGCGTTCAGCGCCTCCGGCGACTGGCGCTGGATGCTGGGTATCATCACTATTCCGGCCATCCTGCTGCTGGTGGGCGTATTTTTCCTGCCAAACAGCCCGCGCTGGCTGGCAGCAAAAGGTGACTTCCGCAGCGCGCAGCGCGTGCTGGATCGCCTGCGCGACACCAGCGAGCAGGCGAAACGCGAGCTGGATGAGATTCGCGAAAGCCTGAAGATCAAGCAGTCGGGCTGGCAGCTGTTCCAGAGCAGCAGCCACTTCCGTCGCGCGGTATTCCTTGGCGTGCTGCTGCAGGTGATGCAGCAGTTCACCGGGATGAACGTCATCATGTACTACGCGCCGAAAATCTTTGAGATTGCGGGCTTCGCTAACACCACCCAGCAGATGTGGGGCACGGTGATTGTGGGCCTGGTCAACGTACTGGCAACCTTTATCGCCATCGGCCTGGTGGATCGCTGGGGCCGTAAACCGACGCTGGTGCTGGGCTTTATCGTGATGGCCGCAGGCATGGGTATCCTTGGTACCATGCTGCATCTCGGCATCCATTCTGCCTCTGCGCAGTACTTTGCCATTGCCATGCTGCTGATGTTCATCATCGGTTTTGCGATGTCAGCCGGTCCGCTGATCTGGGTTCTGTGCTCCGAAATTCAGCCGCTGAAAGGCCGCGATTTTGGTATCACTGTCTCTACCGCCACCAACTGGATTGCTAACATGATCGTCGGTGCCACCTTCCTGACCATGCTGAACACCCTGGGCAATGCGCCTACCTTCTGGGTATATGCAGGCCTGAACGTGTTCTTCATCCTGCTGACGGTAGCCCTGATTCCTGAGACGAAAAACGTCTCACTGGAGCACATTGAGCGTAACCTGATGTCGGGCAAAAAACTGCGCGATATCGGTCAGTAATCCGCTGATTAACCTGAGAAGCTGCCTGCGGGCAGCTTTTTTTTGCCCGCCGCCCCCCTGGTCTTCCCGCTTACGGGCGCGGTTGATTCGCTGCACACAACGCCTTATTCTTCCCGGCATGAAAACACCCCGCCTTCCCATCGCCCTGCAACAAGCCGTTATGCGCTCGCTGCGCCATTTTTTGCAGCTGGCTAACCAGCGGCTGGAGCGCAGCTATCCTGAACCCAGCCTGGTCTATCAGCAGCGCGGAACCGCTGCCGGTACGGCGTGGCTGGAGCAGTGGGAGATTCGCCTGAATCCGGTGCTGCTGCAGGAGAATCAGCAGGCGTTTATCGATGAAGTCGTGCCGCATGAGCTGGCGCACCTGCTGGTGTGGAAGACTTTCGGCCGCGTTGCGCCGCACGGCAAAGAGTGGAAATGGATGATGGAGAGCGTGCTGGGCGTGCCCGCGCGACGCACGCACCAGTTTGCCATTACCTCTGTACGTGCTAACACGTTCCCTTATCGCTGCCGCTGCCAGCAGCATCAGCTCACTGTGCGCCGCCATAACCGCGTAGTGCGCGGCGAAAGCGAGTATCGCTGCGTCCACTGCGGTACGCTGCTGCAGCCGGGTGAATTTCCAGCCGAATAGTCCGTTAATCCCATTTCCCGCCCCGCCCCATTCTGGTACCCTGCCGCCCTTTTTCGTACCGGGTTTGGAATATGTCTCGCAAAACGCTGTTATTACTCTCACTGCTTGTCGCCCCTTTAAGCGCCTTTAGCCTCAGCACCCCGGCTTATCACCAGAACAATTTTCAGCAGGCCAAAGTAGTGGCCGCGAAGATCAATGCCGACGCCCCGGGGGATTTTTACTGTGGCTGCAAAATCAGCTGGCACGGTAAAAAAGGGGTACCGGATCTCAGCAGCTGCGGTTACAGCGTGCGTAAGAACGCCAACCGCGCTGAGCGCATCGAGTGGGAGCACGTGGTGCCGGCGTGGGAGTTTGGCCATCAGCGCCAGTGCTGGCAGAGCGGCGGACGCAAAAACTGCAGTAAAGATGCTGACTATCGCCGTATCGAGAGCGATCTGCATAACCTGCAGCCGGCCGTCGGGGAAGTCAACGGCGACCGCAACAACTTTCAGTACAGCCAGTGGAACGGCAGCGAGCAGCAGTATGGCCAGTGCAGTATGAAGATCGATTTCAAACAGAAGCTGGCAGAGCCGCCCGCACGCGCACGCGGGGCGATCGCCCGCACCTACTTCTATATGCGCGATCGCTACAATCTGCGCCTGTCACGTCAGCAAACGCAGCTCTTTACCGCCTGGAATAAACTCTATCCGGTTACGCCATGGGAGTGTGAGCGCGATAATCGCATCGCTCAGGTACAGGGAAATCACAATTCATATGTTCAGCAGGCTTGCCAGCGCTAAAAGCGCTACCCTAAACTAGCTTTTTCGATTGGGCCGCATCAGGCGATGCGGCATAACGCTGGCAGGAACCGCATGCGCATACCCCGCATTTATCATCCCCACCCTCTCGCAGTTAACAGTGAAATTTTCCTTGAGGAAGATGCCGCTAATCATGTCGGACGCGTACTGCGCATGACCGCCGGGCAGCAGGTTGAACTGTTTGATGGCAGTAATCTGACTTTTAGTGCCGAAATCACCCAGGCCGATAAAAAGCGTGTAAAAGTAAAGATCCTTGCCAGCCAGTCTGACGATCGTGAATCCCCGCTACACTTGCACCTCGGCCAGGTGATGTCGCGCGGTGAAAAAATGGAATTCACCATCCAGAAATCGATCGAACTCGGTGTGAATGTGATTACGCCCTTGTTTTCTGAGCGTTGCGGCGTAAAGCTGGATGCCGAGCGACTGGCGAAGAAGATTCAGCAGTGGCAGAAAATTGCGATTGCCGCCTGTGAACAGTGCGGCCGCAACCGCGTGCCGGAAATCCGTGAAGCGATGACGCTGGAGGCCTGGTGCGCAGAGGCTGAAAACGGCCTGAAGCTGAATTTACACCCGCGCGCCAGCCAGAGCACCAATACGCTGCCGCAGCCGGTGAAGCGCGTCAGGCTGCTGATTGGTCCGGAGGGCGGTCTCTCTGCTGATGAGATTGCGATGACGGCGCAGCAGGGCTTTACCGATATTTTACTGGGGCCGCGCGTATTGCGTACCGAAACGACGGCGCTCACGGCGATCACGGCACTTCAGGTGAGGTTTGGCGACCTCGGTTAAGGGATAATTTCCCCCGAATACACACAGATAACTGACCAGCACAACGCTTTCGCACGGAACGGGGTCGCTGAATTCCCCTTTGAGGAGAGAATAATGATTAAGCTTGGCATCGTTATGGACCCAATTTCGTCCATCAACATTAAAAAAGACAGCAGCTTCGCCATGCTGCTGGAAGCACAGCGCCGCGGGTATGAAATTCACTACATGGAGATGGGCGATCTCTCCCTGCGCGGCGGCGTAACCTATGCACGCACCCGCCTGCTGAGCGTCGAGCAGAACTACGAGCAGTGGTACACCTTCGGTAGCGAGCAGACCATCCCGCTGGCCGATCTCAACGTGGTATTAATGCGTAAAGATCCGCCGTTTGATACAGAATTTATCTATGCTACTTATCTGCTGGAGCGCGCCGAAGAGCAAGGCACGCTGATCGTTAACAAGCCGCAGAGCCTGCGTGACTGTAACGAGAAGCTCTACACCGCGTGGTTCGCCGATCTCACGCCGGATACGCTGGTAACGCGCAATAAAGAGCAGCTGCGCGCTTTCTGGCAGGAGCACGGCGATGTGATCCTCAAGCCGCTGGATGGCATGGGCGGCGCATCCATCTTCCGCGTGAAGCAGGATGATGCCAACTTTGGCGTGATTACTGAAACCCTGACCAACCACGGCCAGTTCTTCTGCATGGCGCAGAACTATCTGCCGGCGATTAAAGAGGGTGATAAGCGCGTGCTGGTGGTGGACGGTGAGCCGGTGCCTTACTGCCTGGCGCGTATTCCGCAGGGTGGCGAAACCCGCGGTAATCTCGCTGCCGGTGGCCGGGGTGAAGCGCGTCCGCTGAGCGACAGTGACTGGGAGATTGCCCGTCGTGTTGGCCCAACGCTGAAAGCGAAAGGGCTGATTTTTGTCGGCCTGGATATCATCGGTGATAAACTTACTGAAGTTAACGTCACCAGCCCAACCTGTATCCGTGAAATCGAAGCAGCATTCCCGGTATCCATTACCGGTATGCTGATGGATGCGATTGAAAAACGTCTGGGCTGAGGATGCCGCAGGAGTGCGAACTCCATGAATCACCCAAAACCGGCGCTGAAGCATCAGCGCCGGCTATTTTTGGTAAACGAGTGATAATGAATTTACAGCACCATTTTTTGATTGCGATGCCGTCACTGCAGGACCCGTTATTCAAACGCTCCGTGGTTTATATCTGCGAGCATAATGAAGAGGGTGCCATGGGGTTGATCGTGAATAAGCCGATGGAAAACCTGACGGTTGAAGGCATCCTGAAAAAGCTAAAAATCACTGCAACAGACCGCGATCCGGCGATCAAACTGGATAAACCGGTGTTCGCTGGCGGCCCGCTGGCGGAGGATCGTGGTTTTATATTGCACTCTGCGCAGCGCATCTACTCCTCCAGCATTCGTATTTCAGACAATACGGTGATTACGACCTCACGTGATGTGCTGGAAGCCATTGGTACGGCGGAGCAGCCCGATAACGTGCTGGTGGCGCTGGGTTACTGCGCGTGGGAGAAAGACCAGCTGGAGAGTGAGCTGCTGGAGAACGCCTGGCTCACTACGCCGGCCAACAGCAATATTCTGTTCCAGACGCCGATTGCCGAACGCTGGCGTGAAGCTGCGCGCAGCATGGGCGTGGATATTCATAATATGACCAGCGATGCAGGGCACGCCTGATGGCCAGTGAAACCTTACTGGGCTTCGATTTCGGCACGAAAAGCATCGGTGTCGCGATCGGCCAGCAGCTGACTGGTACAGCGCGACCGCTGACAGCGTTAAAAGCGCAGGATGGCACGCCAGACTGGAATCTGATTGAGAAGCTGCTGAAAGAGTGGCAGCCGGATTACGTGGTGGTCGGTTTGCCGTTGAATATGGACGGTACCGAACAGCCGCTTACCGCCCGGGCGCGCAGGTTCGCTAATCGCCTGAATGGACGTTTTGGCGTGCGCGTTGAGTTGCAGGATGAGCGTCTGAGCACCGTCGAAGCGCGCGCCGATCTGTTTGAGCGCGGCGGTTTCCGTGCCCTGCAGAAAGGCCAGGTGGATTCACAGTCCGCCGTGATTATTCTGCAGGATTGGTTCGAGACGCATTGATCTCTGCGCCTGCCGCTACGGAACACATGATGCCGGGCGGCGGCTCAGGTGCTAAACCAGCCCTGCGCTCTGCCTGGCCTGTTCACTCTGGGCGAAGGTCTGCATCCCCGACTGCGCACCGGTTTGCAATACGCCGGGCAACTGGTGCATTTTGCCTTCGCGAATCAGGTTGGCAACCGCGGGCGTAGCGATAAGCACCTCAAATAGCCCGATTCTGCCGCCCGCTTTTGCTGTTACCAGCCGCTGTGCCAGCACCGCTTTCAGACTGCCCGCCAGCTGCGTCCGCACCAGGTTTTTCTCCTCCGCCGGGAATACATCCACCAGCCGATCCACCGCCTGCGTGGCGCCCCGCGTATGCAGCGTTGCCAGCACCAGATGGCCGGTCTCCGCAGCGGTAAGCGCCAGACGAATTGTCTCGCTATCGCGCAACTCCCCCAAAAGAATCACATCGGGATCTTCGCGCAGTGCAGCTTTCAGCCCATGCTGAAACGAGGCGCTGTGCGCGCCCACTTCACGCTGCTGAATCAGCGATCGCTGACTGTGATGCACAAACTCAATCGGGTCCTCAAGCGTAATGATATGCCGCGCCTGCTGGCGGTTAAGGCTATCCACCAGTGCAGCGAGCGTAGTGGATTTACCGCTGCCGGTCGCGCCCGTGATTAAGATCAGCCCCTCTTCCAGGGTTAACCACTGCTGCACTACCGCAGGCAACCGCAGGCTGGTGATGTCCGGCACCTGGCTGGCAATCACTCTTAGCGCCAGCGAAAGCCCGTGCCGCTGTTTAAACAGATTGGCACGCAGCCGTACCCCGCCGTGAAGCGTAAGGGCAAAATCCACATGCCCTGCCCGCTCCAGGTCGGCCTGCTGCGCCGGATTCAGCCAGCGGGCCATCTCTGTCTGCAGCCAGTCGTCTGTCAGCTTCACCTGCTGCGGCACCGGCTCCAGCACGCCCTGCCGCCGCCAGTGCGGCAAATGTCCGCTGCACAGGTGCAGATCGGCAGCATTATGCTTTACACTAAGCGCCACAACTTCATCCAAATCCATTTAACTTCTCCTGACTATGACTTCCATTGAGCACAACTTACAGCAAGTGCGCGAGCGTATCGCCGCTGCTGCTGCGCGTTGCGGCCGCGCGCCAGAAGAAATTACGCTGCTTGCAGTCAGTAAAACTAAACCTGCGAGCGCTATCGCAGAAGCCATTGCTGCGGGGCAGCTCGCCTTCGGTGAAAATTACGTGCAGGAAGGGGTTGAAAAAGTCGCCGAACTGGCCGCACATCCTGATCTGCAATGGCACTTTATCGGCCCGCTGCAATCCAATAAGAGCCGTCTGGTGGCGGAGAATTTTGCCTGGTGCCACACCGTTGATCGCCAACGTATCGCGCAGCGCCTGAACGATCAGCGCCCGGCCCATCTGCCACCGCTTAACGTGTTAATTCAGGTAAATATCAGTGACGAAAACAGCAAATCTGGCATCATGCTGGAGGCCGTTACGGAGCTGGCGCAGCAGATCAGTGCCCAGCCGCATTTGCGGCTGCGCGGCCTGATGGCCATACCGGCTCCGGAGCAGGCGTATGCGCGCCAGCTGGCGGTCTGCCAGCAGATGGCCGCTGCATTTCACGCCTTACAGCGGGATTTTCCCGACGTCGATACGCTCTCTCTGGGAATGAGCGACGACATGGATGCGGCCATCGCCGCAGGCAGTACCATGGTGCGCATTGGCACCGCCGTATTTGGCGCGCGGGATTACGCGCGTCCTTCACAACAATAATTGAGGAACCTCATGTTAACACTGACGTTTTTAGTCAAAACGCTGATTGACCTGTACGTAATGGTGCTGCTGTTACGCATCTGGATGCAGTGGTCGCGCTGTGACTTTTACAATCCGCTTTCGCAGTTCGTTGTGAAGATTACCCAGCCGATTATCAAACCACTGCGCCGCATTCTGCCTGCGATCGGGCCGATTGATACCGCTTCCCTGCTGCTGGCGTTTGTCCTTACCACGCTAAAGTACCCTATTCTGCTGCTGATTCAGGTCGGCGTGTTCTCGGTTGATCCCACCAACCTGCTGGTTGGGCTGTTGTCGCTGGTGAAATCGGCCGGCTATCTGGTGTTCTGGGTGATTATTATTCGCTCGCTGATGAGCTGGATCAGTCAGGGCCGCGGTCCGGTCGATCAGGTTCTTTATCAGCTGACTGAGCCGTTAATGTCTCCGATCCGCCGTATCCTGCCGGCAATGGGCGGCATCGATTTTTCTGCCATGATTGTGATTCTGGTGCTGTACGCGCTGAATTTCCTCGGCATGGACCTGTTCCCGGGTCTCTGGTATCTGCTGTAATTCGTTAATCTGGAACTGTTATGCAAAAAGTAGTGCTCGCCACCGGTAATCCCGGCAAGGTACGTGAACTGGCCGATCTGTTAGCGGCTTTCGGCCTCGATATCGTGGCGCAAACCGAGCTGGGCGTAGCGTCCGCCGAAGAGACCGGCCTGACGTTTATTGAAAACGCTATCCTGAAAGCGCGTCACGCAGCGCAGATTACGGGCCTGCCGGCGATTGCTGATGACTCGGGTCTGGCGGTGGATGCGCTGGGCGGCGCACCGGGCATCTACTCGGCGCGCTACGCCGGCGTGGATGCCAGCGATCAGCAGAACCTCGATAAGCTGCTGCTGGCGCTGGAGAACGTGCCGGACGGCAAGCGTCAGGCGCAGTTCCATTGTGTACTGGTCTACGTGCGCCATGCCGAAGATCCGGTGCCGCTGGTGTTCCACGGCAGCTGGGAGGGTGAGATTACCCGCGCAGCGGCAGGCGCAGGCGGCTTTGGTTACGATCCCATATTCTATGTGCCCACGCTGGGCAAGACCGCGGCGGAGCTGAGTAAAGATGAAAAGCGCGCCGTTTCACATCGGGGAAAAGCATTGACGCTGCTGCTGGAAGCGATGCGCAATGCCTGAGTTACCTCCGTTAAGCCTGTACATCCACATTCCATGGTGTGTACAGAAGTGCCCCTACTGTGATTTCAATTCACACGCGCTGAAAGGCGAGGTGCCGCACATTGAGTATGTGCAGCACCTGCTCAGCGATCTTGAACAGGATTTACCGCTTACGGCCGGCCGCGAAGTACGCACCATCTTTATCGGCGGCGGTACGCCAAGCCTGCTGAGCAGTAGTGCGATGCAGATGCTGATGGATGGCGTACGTGCCCGTTTGCCGCTGGCCGCCGATGCAGAGATCACCATGGAGGCCAATCCGGGTACGGTTGAAGCGGACCGTTTCAGCGGCTACCAGCAGGCCGGCATTAACCGTATCTCGATCGGCGTGCAGAGTTTCAGCCCGCAAAAACTGACGCGGCTTGGTCGCATTCACGGGCCGGAAGAGGCCGTACGCGCGGCACATCTGGCCGCCGGGCTTGGCCTGCGCAGTTTTAACCTCGATTTGATGCACGGCTTGCCTGATCAGTCGCTGGAGGAAGCGCTGGACGATTTACGCCAGGCAATTGCGCTGAATCCGCCGCATCTCTCGTGGTATCAGCTCACCATTGAGCCGAACACGCTGTTTGGCTCGCGTCCGCCCGCGCTGCCGGATGATGATGCGCTGTGGGATATCTTCGAGCAGGGGCATCAGCTGCTGACCGCTGCCGGTTATCAGCAGTATGAAACGTCGGCGTACGCGAAGCCTGGCTACCGCTGCGAGCATAACCTCAACTACTGGCGCTTCGGCGATTACCTCGGCATTGGCTGTGGCGCGCACGGTAAGCTGACGCAGCCCGATGGCCGCATCGTGCGCACGGTCAAAACCCGGCATCCGCGCGGGTTTATGAAGGGGAATTATCTGGATAAGCAGCATGACGTTGAGGCTGAGGATAAACCGTTTGAGTTCTTCATGAACCGCTTCCGTCTGCTGGAGGCCGCACCGCGCGCCGATTTCCGCCGCTATACCGGGCTGGATGAGGCGGTGATCCGGACGCAGATGGACCAGGCCATCGCCGCCGGCTACCTGACAGAGAGCGCCGAACACTGGCAGATTACAGAGAAAGGGAAACTGTTTCTGAACTCACTGCTTGAGCTGTTTATGTAACGCTGCGATGTACAGCCCGGGCCGCCAGCGATAGCGGCCAGAAACAACAAAGCCAGCCGCAATGGCTGGCTTTGGCTGCGTTACAGGGCCTTAACCCTTGATGCTCTTCATCAGGCCTTTGCGCTGGCTCTCCAGCGCTGTTACCCGATTACAGACTTCATGTCCGAAGTTCTGGAAATCCTGCTCCTGATTGTTCCACTCTGTCTGGATTGACTGCTGCAATCCTCCCAGATTGCCCATCAGCGCCTGCAGCGGATTGCTGCCGCTGGCGGCCTGCTTCACGCCCATTTCGTTCAGGCTATCCTGCAGTACACCGCCCAGCGTGCTCTGTACCAGCTTCTCGCCGTCGGCACGTACCTGCTGAATGGCCTGATGGTGGAACGTCAGGCCATCGGGGCGATGTTCAATGATGCGGTTCATCTGCTGTTTTAGCTGGCCGTTTAGCGTGGTCAGACGGTTACGCACGTTGCTGTCGGTGCCGAGCTTCTCCACGATAACTTTATCCAGCGCTACGCGTCCGCGCTCCAGACGCGTGGTTGCGCCGCTATCGACCCATGGCAGATCGCGGCGCAGCGCGTTTTGATAATCGATAGCTTGCTGACGCGCCGCATTATCCAGCGTGGCTTTTTTGCCGTTGAACGTCACATCGCCCTGGGGCGATATTTCGAGATTGCCGTTGCTGCCTGACACCTGCACGCTCTGCGGCTTGATGATTACGTCATCCTGAGGATTGACGCTGCACTGATAGTCAGCGTGCGCCTGAGCTGCCGTCAGCAGTAGCGCGGCGAACAGAGCCTTACGAATCATGAGATCTCCTGAATATGCTGTGCGGTGTGGGTATGGTGCGGTCAATGACGCGGTCGCCATGAAGGGCGCCCCTGGAAAATTTTCTGCGCATGCCGGTACGGTATTTTAACGGTCGCCATCAAGGGCGACCCTACGGCACAGTGCATTATAGGGTACGCAATGATGCGTACCTGAATTACGTTGTAGGGTGCGCATTCATGCGCACCTGAACGCGGCACTAAAACTTAGTCCCACCAAACGTCGAAGAGTTCAGTGACCTGAACATCAGCGAGGTTGCGATCTTCCAGCCACTTACGCACCAGCTCACGGTGCTCATCTGTGCACTTACCGGTCTCCTGCAGGCACACCAGGCCTTCCCACACCAGATAGCCGCTGCCATCATAGGCCAGACCATTCGGGTCAATCACTTCATTGATGAACTGATCAAGCGTGGCATCCACCTGCTCCTCCGTGGTGCCCTCGGCAAAACGCCAGGCAACGGAAAAACCTAACTCCTGAAACTCATCAATATGCAATTTCTTACGTAAACGACGGCTACGCTGTACGGCCATTATTTCACCCTCTCAAACATCAGATCCCATACGCCATGGCCCAGTCGCTGCCCGCGCTGCTCAAATTTGGTTAACGGACGCGTCTCCGGACGCGGCACGTAGGTTTTTGTTTCCGACTGATTAACATACCCATCCACACTGCTCATCACTTCCAGCATGTGCGTGGCGTAATCTTCCCAGTCGGTCGCCATGTGGAACACGCCACCCAGCTTCAGCTTACGCAGCACCCGCTCGGCAAAAGGCACCTGCACGATGCGGCGTTTATTGTGGCGCGCTTTATGCCACGGATCCGGGAAGAACAGCTGCACCATACGCAGCGAGTTATCCGGAATCATATTCTCCAGCACCTCAATCGCGTCGTGGCACATCACGCGCAGATTCTCAACGCCCGCCTCCTTCGCCGAGGCCAGGCAGGCGCCCACGCCCGGTGCATGCACTTCAATACCAAGGAAGTTCTGATGCGGATTGTTTTGCGCCATGGTCACCAGTGACGCACCCATGCCAAAACCGATCTCCAGCACCAACGGTGCTTCGCGCCCAAATAGCGCCACCATGTCCAGCGGCTGCGCCTGATACTCAACGCCCATCTCCGGCCAGTAATTATCGAGCGCGAGCTGCTGCCCTTTCGTTAAGCGCCCCTGGCGGCGCACAAAACTGCGGATACGGCGCAAAGGCCGCCCGTTCTCATCAAACTCCGGGGTGATGACGTCATTAATCATGTTGATGCCTGCTGATTAGCCTGTTCAGGGAAACGCGCATTATGCAAAGTTAGATAGCAGAAGCAAGCCTTTGCAATCTTCAGGTTTACACCCTGATGTCTCTGTGCTGGAATTCCTGCCTGATTGTAGAGTAAACACGGAAAATTTCCTTCTTATGATGCAGGCGCCACAGTTCGCGCAACAGGTACTGGAGTGGTATCACCGCTTCGGCCGCAAAACTCTGCCGTGGCAGCTGGAGAAGACGCCTTATAAAGTGTGGCTCTCCGAAGTGATGTTACAGCAGACGCAGGTTGCCACCGTTATTCCCTATTTTGAACGCTTTATGGCGCGCTTTCCCACGGTTGGCGATCTCGCCGCCGCGCCGCTTGATGAAGTGCTGCATCTGTGGACCGGCCTCGGGTACTACGCGCGAGCACGCAATTTGCATAAAGCGGCAAAGCAGGTGGTAGATAAGCACGGCGGCACGTTCCCGCGTAATTTCGACGATGTCGCTGCGCTGCCGGGCGTAGGCCGCTCAACGGCCGGCGCTATTCTCTCCCTGTCGCTCGGCCAACACTTCCCGATTCTTGATGGCAACGTTAAGCGTGTGCTGGCACGCTGTTATGCGGTTGGCGGCTGGCCGGGCAAAAAAGAGGTCGAAAAACGGCTGTGGCAGATCAGCGAAGAGGTTACGCCCGCTGAGGGCGTCAGCCAGTTTAATCAGGCCATGATGGATCTGGGCGCGTTAGTGTGTACTCGCTCTCGCCCCAAATGCGAAATCTGCCCGCTCAACAGCGGCTGCGTGGCCTATGCCACTCACAGCTGGGCAGAGTATCCGGGCAAGAAGCCAAAAGTGACGCTGCCAGAGCGCAGCGGCTGGTTCCTGATGATGCAGCACGGTGATGAGGTGTTTCTTGAACAGCGTCCGCCTGTGGGGCTGTGGGGCGGTCTCTTCTGCTTCCCGCAGTTTACCAGTGAGCAGGCGCTGACGGACTGGCTGGCCGCGCGCAATATCCACGCCAAACCGCAGCAGCTTACCGCGTTCCGCCACACCTTCAGCCATTTCCACTTAGACATTGTGCCTATGTGGCTGGCATGGCCTTCTTCCGGGTCGCTGATGGATGAAGCAGGCGCTCTCTGGTATAACTTAGCGCAACCACCGTCAGTGGGCCTGGCCGCGCCAGTTGAGCGTTTACTGCAAGAGCTGCGCCATCCACGTCAGCTTAAACTGCGAACAAGTGTGACCGAAGAGGAAGAGTAATGAGCCGCACCATTTTTTGTACTTATCTGCAACGCGACGCTGAAGGTCAGGATTTTCAGCTCTACCCCGGTGAACTGGGCAAGCGCATCTATAACGAGATCTCTAAAGAAGCCTGGCAGCAGTGGATGTCCAAACAGACCATGCTGATCAACGAGAAGAAGCTCAACATGATGAACCCGGGCGATCGTAAAGTGCTGGAGCAGGAGATGATCAACTTCCTGTTTGAAGGCAAAGATGTGCACATTGAAGGCTACACCCCGCCAGAAAAATAACCGTTGCGGGCCTCCCTTTGAGGCCCACTTTTTCGAGTCAGGCACGCATTCACAATGAATAAAAAACTGATAGCACTGTTGGTGATCGCACCACTTTTGGTCTCCTGCTCCGGACAAAAAAAATCGCAGTATCACGAAGAGTGGGTAAAGGACACCAACGGGTTTGACATTCTGATGGGGCAGTTCGCCGCCAACATTGAGAATATCTGGGGAATCAATGAGGTTCTGATCGCCGGGCCGAAAGATTACGTCAAATACAGCGACAACTACTACACCCGCAGTCACATTAACTTTGACAGCGGTAGCATCACCATTGAGACCATCTCCGGCACCGATCCCATGGCCAGCCTGCGCCAGGCGATCGTTACCACCCTGTTGATCGGTGACGATCCGGGCAATGTCGATCTCTACTCCGATGCCAACGATATTCAGATCAGTAAAGAGCCACTGCTGTACGGTCAGGTGCTGGATAATACCGGGCAGCCGATCCGCTGGCAGGGGCGCGCCGGCAGCTTTGCCGACTATCTGATCCAGAACAAGCTGCAGAAGCGCACATCCGGGCTGCATGTTATCTGGTCGGTAACCATTCCGATGGTGCCTAACCATCTTGATAAGCGTGCGCATAAGTATCTGCCGCTGGTGCGTAAAGCTGCCGAGCAGTATGGCGTGGATGCCTCACTGATCCTGGCGATTATGCAGACGGAATCAAGCTTCAACCCCTATGCGGTGAGTAACTCTGACGCGCTGGGGCTGATGCAGGTTGTGCAGCATACCGCCGGCGTGGATGTGTTCCGGATGAAGGGGAAATGGGGCAAACCAAGCCGCAGCTACCTGCTGGATCCCGCTAACAATATTGATGCCGGCACGGCCTATCTGTCGCTGCTGCAGAAGAGTTATCTCGGCGGAATTCAGGATCCGCTGTCGCGGCGTTATGCGGTGATTACTGCGTATAACGGCGGCGCCGGCAGCGTGCTGCGCGTCTTCTCCAGCGATAAAGATCGCGCGTTCTCGCTGATCAACGGTATGTCGCCCGCTCAGGTGTATCAGACGCTGACCACCAGCCACCCTTCCGGTGAGTCACGCCGCTATCTGTATAAGGTGAACCAGGCGCAGCGCAGCTACCATCGGTACTGATGCAGTGCCGGGCGGGAGGGTGCACACGGTGCCCTCCCGCCACGCACATCACACCAGCATATTTGCCACTAACCGCTTGCGGCCGTCCTCGCCCTCTTCGGTATAAACGCCCTGCAGCTCTGGCGAAAAGCCGGGCAGCAGGTTGATGCCCCCCTCCAGCGCGAGAAAATAGCGCTGCACCGCGCCGCCCCACACTTCGCCCGGCACCACGCACAGCACGCCGGGG
>NZ_MLFS01000035.1 GCF_002095485.1 Pantoea wallisii
CCGAGGAGATGCCGGCGCTGAAATTGCCACTGACCACGGCTGAAACTGCTTCGCCGTGCCGGTCACGGAATTGCCAGCGTTGACCGGCAAACCGGCTATAGTGCAGGCAGTTGTGCTGTGAAAGCGCCTCTGGCGTCTGCGGATGACCATGCTGCTGCACATACACGGGCGACGCGCACACCACCGACGGGCACGACCCCAGACGCCGCGCAATCGCCCCTGGTTCAGGATCGTCGGTAATGCGTATCGCCACATCAATACGCTCACCCACCAGGCTGACCGGTTGATTATTGATCTCGAGTTCAAGGCGTACCGCCGGATAGCGCGCCAGGAATGCCGGAATCATCGGCCCGAGAATATGCGTAGCGGTGGAGTGCGCGCAGGCAACGCGCAGCGTGCCGTGCGGTTCGCTACTGGCGCCCGGGCCGGCAATCTCTTCTGCCAGACGCGAGAGCGCGCGGGTTTTCTCAAGCACTTTTTCCCCGGCAGGCGTAATGGTTAACCGGCGTGACGATCGATGTAGTAACCGCGCGCCCGCCCACTTCTCCATCTCATCAAGATAACGGCTGACCATCGGCCGTGAAATATTCAGTGCGCGCGCCGCTGCGCTCAGGCTCCCCAGTTCACAGATGCGATTAAACACCAGCGCCGCTGTCACTCTGTCCATCATGGCTCCATCCGATCGTTTTACGAAACTGATCATATCTGATTGCGGGAATTCTGCCAGCCACGGAAATCCTTACAATAATGCGCCATGGCAAACCGCCACACTAAGGATAACGAAATGAAAATTAACACCCTGACGCTGATCATGGCGGGCTTCGCGGCACCCGCCTTCGCCGCGCCACTGCATCTGGATGTCTACAATCCACAGGAGAAAGGGATTTTTCCGGTCTCCTCGACGCTGGTTTCAGGTCCCCATGAGGCGATGCTGTTTGATGCCCAGTTCAGCCCGCAAGATGGCGAAAAGCTGGTAGAGATGATCAAAGCCAGCGGGAAAACGCTGAAGCAGATCGTTATTACCTCCGGCGATCCTGATTTCTATTTTGGTCTGGAGCCGCTCGTTAGCGCTTTCCCGGAGACAAAAATTGTTGCCTCACCGCGGGTGGTCGCGCATATCCGCGCCACCAAAGAGGCCAAGCTGAAATACTGGGGGCCACAAATGAAAGAGGGAGCGCCGCATCAGCTGTTTGTACCGCAGGTGAAGCAGCAGACTCACTTCAGCATTGACGGTGAACGTATTGAGCTGCGTCATGCGGCAGAGCAGTCCGCTTATGTCTGGATTCCATCCAGCAAAGCTATCCTGGGCGGCACGGTGATCTCATCGGGTATTCACGTCTGGACCGCCGATACGCAAACTCCGGCCAGCCGGGCCGCATGGCGTAAAGTATTGCGTGAAATCCGGCATCTCAAGCCCGATGTGGTGATCCCTGGTCACTATCTTGGTGAGCGTCCGGCAGGCGATCGGGCAGTGGCGTTTACGCTGGATTATCTGCAAACGTTTGAAAAAGCGCTGCAGCAGCATAAAGGATCGGCTGCGGTGGTAAGCAGCATGAAAGCCGCCTGGCCGACGCTGGCGGACGAGAGTTCGCTGACGCTGAGCGCAAAAGTGAACAGCGGCGAGATGCAGTGGTGATGAGCACCGCCCTGCAGGTCAGCCGCGGTTCAACATTTTAAGCGCGCGAGCGAGAGCGACCCATCAGGGACGCCATCGGTTAACGCCCGGCTTCCCGCCCCAGCCAGAAGACCTCGGGCGGGCTGTGCATCAGGAAATTTTGGTGCGAAATATTCCACGCATAGGCGCCCGCCAGGCTGAATACCAGCCAGTCTCCCACCGCCAGTGCGGCGACTGGCTGCTGGCGTGCCAGCACATCTTTCGGCGTGCATAGCTGGCCCACCAGCGTCACCTGCTCATTGTAGATCCACGCCGGGTTCTGCTCACGCCGCATCACGCTAAATGGGTGGTTATGGCTCTGCGCCGCCGGCGTGCGGAAGTGGTGCGTTCCGCCACGTCCGATGGCAAACCACTCGCCCAGATTCTTCTTTATGTCCAGCACTTCCATTACGTAATAACCGCAGCCGGCAGCAATATAGCGGCCACACTCAAAGCGCAGCGTCCAGCCACGCGCCTGGCTCACAGAGACAATATCCGGCAGGCGCTGGCAAAAACGCGCCCAGTCAAAGTGCTGCGTCGGGTCAGCGTAATTAATACCGATACCGCCGCCAACGTTGATCAAGGCGATCGATAACTGCCAACGCTCGCACCACATCTGCACTTTTTCCAGATAGAGACGCATCAGCGCCAGATGGTTATCCACATCCAGCTGGTGTGACATCAGATGGAAATGGAAACCGTGCAGGCTAAGCCGCGGCGACGCGGCGATCTCACTGAGCGCAGCCGGTAACTCCTCCTCATCAAGCCCAAACGGCGTCGGTTTCCCGCCCATCATCAGGCGCGTACCGCCAATGCCCTCCAGCGCGACGTTCATACGCAACAGCACCTTAACGGTTTGGTTCTCGCGCTGCGCGATAGCGTGGAGACGACATAGCTCCGTCAGACTTTCAACGTGCAGCACGTCAACGCCATGCTGCACCGCCTGCTGCAGCTCGCTCTCCAGTTTCCCCGGCCCGCCAAAGATCAACGGCTTGCCTGGCACCTGCTCGCGTAACCAGCTGAGTTCGCCGCCGGAAGCTGCCTCAAACCCATCGACGTAATCGCTCAGCGCATGCAGCACGGGCGCTTCCGGATTAGCTTTTGCCGCATAAAACAGCTCGCAGCCGGTCGGTAAGGCGCGGCGCATGGCGCTGATGTGCTGGCGCAGCGCCGCAAGATCGTAGAGATAAGCACAGAACGGCTCTGTGCGCTGCTGCTGCAACTGTTGCAGCGTCTGTTGTACCTGCGGCGTCACCGGGCGCTCCTCATCGGATGGTTCATCAGGGTGTAATCAGCGTGTTTATCCGCTTTCTGTAACAGCCGGGTCTTCAGGTTGTTTTTAGAAGGGATCGCGCCACCCGCCAGTACGGCAGCGATCTCCGGCTGCTGCTGCCAGCGCGCCAGCCGTGTAGCCAGCCTGTCCCACAGCTGTTGCTCCAGCCGGCGATCGCCATCGGCCAGCCGGAAGAGCAGCTCAGAGAGATGATTGATTAACAGGCAGTAAGCCACGCGGCGCCAGCCCTGTTCACGGCTATACCAGACAGAGTGACGCGCACGGTCAGACATCGCTGCCAGATCGCTCGCCGTCCAGCGTTCTGTGGTCAGCTTGGTCCCCTCAAGATCGCGAATCCACACCGCCGTGGGCAGATGGTTCTCCATCGCCAGCAATACGTTCTGCAGATGCGGCTCAAACACCAGGCCTTCGGTGAAAAATGCCTCCAGCACGCCAGGCAGCAACAGATCCAGATAGCGATCCAGCCACAGCTGGCTGGCCTGCTGCCGGGAGAGGGACTGCGCCTGGCCCAGCTGCTGCAGCGTGGTTTGCAAAGGAGAGTTGCCGTCACGATCAAGCGCGAACAGCGTGGCAGCCAGCCAGGGCTGCTCATCACGCAGATTCTCGCGATACAGAATGCCAAAGCACTCCTGCAGATGACGCACATCTTCCGCTTCATGACTCTGCGCCACCGCAGAGAAATCCAGGCTGGTGGCCGCTGGCTCACGCATGATATGAAAACCTGGCGTCTGCGCCTCCAGTCGGGCAAACGGCTGGGCCAGCAGCTGGTTTAGCGCCACTGCACTCTCCAGCTCGTACCAGGCATTCTTGCGCACGCAGTTGGTCAGGCGCACATGGATTGAACATTTCAGGTAATAGGGTAAATCGGCACGGTAGAGCGTGCGCACGGACGAGGTTGCCGCAAACGCTGGCCCTTGCGCCCCAAGCGGCGCGATCAGACCGGCCTGCGCCGCGCGCTTATAGAGCGGCGAGGCGAAAATGTGCGGCACCTCCCACGGGTGGCAGGGATAGCAATCCTTTCCGTTAAGATCATCAAGCATGGCTGTTACCGGCGCAGTGCCGCGCACCTGCAACAGTGCGGGATCGATGCGGAACCAGAATAACGGGAAGCGCGCCGCCACTTCAGGTGAACAGGCCAGCAGCGCCTGTGGCGTCACGCCCTGACGGCTTTTCGGGCTGGGATGCATGGGATGGCCCCACAACAGCCCCTCTTCACTGCGGATATAACTGTGCGCCGCATCCTGGTGTGGCGCCTGCTGCAGGAAAGCCGTTGCAACCTGCACGCTATTTTCAATCTGCTCCATCAGCTCCAGATCGGGCAACTGCCCGGTCTGACGCACCATGTCGTTAACCAGTAATGCCACCGCTTCGCGGCAACTTATTGCGCGCCACGGGCGACCAAACTGTTTCACGAAAGGCGAGCCGGTGTAATCACCGCGCCCCAGCAGGCTCCAGCGCGTGGCGCGGATGGCAAAGAGCGAACCCTCCGTACCGCCCGGCGCCAGCATGACGACATCGCCCGATACCATGCGGCTGGCCAGTGACAACGGAATATTTCCCCCCTGCGCCAGCGTCACACGTCCCGCCGGGCGCGCAAACTCCCGGATATAGCAGTTCAGTAGCGCGGTCAGGCCAGCAAACTCTGCCTGCTCCCGCTCAGGCGATACTTTGGGGGTCTGTAACGGATGTTCACGAACCGCGAGTGATGCGGACATAACCTGATCCTCGTAATGATGAAGTAACAAAGATGAACGCGGCGCCAAGTGCCGCTAACGCTGATGCCAGCCAGGGCGCCTGCAGTGAAAAATGTGCTACCAGCCAGCCCGCGCTGAGTCCGGCGGCGACGCCGGCCCACTTGCCTGCCGCATCAATGTGTCCAAACTGTTTACCGGCGCTGTTGCGCGGGATTGTCTCGCTCAGCAGTTGATTAGCGCCGCTATAGGCCAGCAGCATGCCAAAACCAAACAGCGTGCGTGCCAGAAGCAGCGTTGCGGGATCATCCAGCACGCCGTGCCAGAGCGCCGCCAAAGCCATCAGTAGCATGCCAGGCACAAAGAAGGTGCTGCGCCCGCGCAACCGGTGCCAGAGCGGCAGCAGCAGCAGATAGATCAGGTGCGGCCAGCTGTAAAACAGACCTGTGACTACCTCCTGATGCAGCCAGTGGACGGCATATGGCAGGAAATAGGGAAAGGTGATGACCATGGCGAAGTTGAACAGAAACTGCAGGGTCCAGAGCGGCAACAGCGCAGGACGTTCGGTGGACGTGGGTGAAGTTACCCTTTCGCGTGACGTTGTAACATCTTCGGGCAGTTTAAGACTGAGTATCAAGCCCGCAAGCGGCAGAATGCTCAATCCCAGCCACAGATGCTGACCGATATGCGGCAGCAGCATCAGAACGGCCCCTATCAGCGGCGGCGCGCTCAGCAGCGCCAGCCGGGCTGAAAACTGCGTCCAGTTCAGCGCTTTTGCCAGCGCATCGCCCTGCATATGCTGCGATAAATAGCCATTAGCCGCGGCCAGCGTACCGCCTGCCAGCCCCTGCAGGGCCAGCGCGATAATCAGCCACGGTAGCGAAGGCGCAATCCCCGCCAGCAGAAACGCGCCGGTCAGGCCAGCCAGCGCCCGCTGCAGCGACAGCCGCCGACCATAGCGATCGGCAAAACGGCCCCACCATGCCGCAGAGAGTGCTGTCATCACCGCCGGTAAGCTGAACAACACGCCAGCCCACGGGCTCTGCTCGCCCAGGCCGAAGCCACTTAGCAGGCGTGGCAGGTAGAGCGGTACCCCCAGCACGGTGAAGGCCGCAAGGAAATGGCAGGTCAGCACCACCAGTAACGTATGGCGCATTAGTGCGCGCCCCGTTGCAGGAAGTTAGGTCCGCTCTGACCGTAGAACTTGTTGATATCCGCTGCACCAGACGCCTGCTTGCTGAGCAAGCTGCCGCTCAGCAGCAGATACTTCACCGGCTGCGTTTTGGCGCTGAAGAGCTGTTCGCGGGCAAAGGCAGTGGCGACGCCCTCCGCCTCCAGGCGTACCAGGCTGCTCTCCAGCGCGGCACGCAGCGTGTGGTAGGCGGCTTCGCGATCCAACAGATTTGCCGCTGCCAGACTCTCCAGCACGGCCGCCAGGCACAACTGCAGCGTGATGGTGATAAACATCTGCGCCAGCGCGCTCTCATCCTCAACGCAGATCCGTTCATCGCGCAGCTGCGCAAGGCGTTCCGCCAGCGGCGGGCAGGCGGCACGGAAGCGCTGCGGCAGAATACGGGCCGCATCGTTATCCTTCATCACCAGCGTCAGCGCTTCGCCCGGCGTCATACTGAGCACCGCGTTTTGCTGGTTCGACTCCAGCGCAATGCCGTAGCGCAGCCACAGCGTCAGGTGCACATCTGCCATGAGCTGACAGTAGTCGCGCCACCACTGCGTGGCATCCGGCATCCCCGCCTGCTCCAGCAGCGAGGCGAGATAGAGCCGGCCATCCGGCAATTTACTGCCGAGCGCCGCCACCGGCAGCAGCGTTTCGCCTGCACGGGGTGAAGCATAGCGGCGCAGCAGAAAGGCCAGCTGCTTCTCCTCAGCCACATGGCCGCAGAAACGCTCGTCGACGTGGCGATACTTGCCGCGCAGCAGGCTGTCCTGTGCGCCAATCTCTGTCAGCACCCCGGCGAACCACTGGCCGTCATAGAGCGTCGACGGTTTAATCAGGCGAATATTTTTCTGCCCTAAGGTGCGCATGCTGAGCGGTATTTTGAGATGGTCAGCCGGGAAATCAGCCAGCTGCACGGTGCGTACCGACAGTGTGGGATAGACATCCAGCCAGGCCTTCGGTGCCACCACTGCGCCAGCCGGCAGGGTGTTCAGGTGCGGCAGCGTCAGCGGATGGACCGGAATCAGCGCAGAGTCGCGGAACTGAGCATCCTCCAGCCCAACCTGATGGGGTTGTGGCCACCATGCCGGTCGGGCAGCCGGCTCCGTCAGGGTCAACTGTTCACGCGGCAGCGCCAGCCAGCGCAGCGTGAAGCGCTGGCAAAACTCCGGGGCATACTGGCGCAGATCCGCTTCGCTGAAGCCAAACTTGGCGCGCGCCGTGGGGTAGTAAGGGTGATCAAGAAAGCTCGCCAGCTGGTCGGCATGGCGCAGGCGTTCGCCCCAACTCATGGCGACGGGCGGGCGCAACAGCGTCTCGCTCTGCTGCAGAAACGCCGCAGCGCACAGCTCGCCTTGCGCTACTGCAGCGTCGGCCTCCTCTTTATAGGTAGCGAACAGCTGGCGCGTCTCATCTTCCCCATCGGGCATTATCGCAGCCAGCCAGGCCGCATAGCCCGCTTGTGGCTGCCAGCCCGTTGCGGTGCGCACCTCCCACTCCGGGCTGATTGCGCGCCAGTACTGCATATAATCGCTGGGACGCACCGCCAGCCGCAGCACGGTGCGTTCCGCAGGATAGAGTAGCCACTGCTGGCCCTGCTCAACCACCAGGCGTGAGCGGCTTATAAGCCCGCTCACATCTTCGCGCAGACAGGTATCGACAATGCGCAGGGTGATGTAGTCGTGCTGATTCATGGTGCGATCTCCCACGTCAGTGCCGTCAGGGTGCGTGCTGCAAGCTGTTCCAGCTGCGTACTGTCGCTGGCTTCCAGATAGAGAACGCCAAGATAGTCTTTGTTGGAGTGCGTCAGTTCGATGCGGTCGCCCTGCGCTTTGAGCGGTCGATAGTGCAGGCCCGGTGCGGTTGCCGGCTGCGGCGCACGCTGCAGCGTGCCGCTCTGCTGCGCCACCAGATAGTGAATCAACGCTTCTCCCACCGCAGGTTTTACCGGTGGCAGTGGTTCACCCAGATGCAGCCGCAGAATCGGGCTAAACCAGCCCTCCGGCAGCAGGCGATCGAGCAGGAACTCCCGTCCGTCGCCGATGCTGCGATAGTTGATCTCAACCAGCACCGGGCCGCTGTCAGTGACGATGAACTCGCTATGGCAGACACCCAACCCGACCCCGAACGCTTGCAGCTGCGCCAGCGCCTGCGCTCTCCAGCGCGTACTCTGTTCGCCGTCCCAGCGCGCCGCCGTTTCAACAAAGTGAGGCGGTGCGGAGAGCGTCACATCAAAGCCGCCGATAGCCACTAACTCGTTGCCATCCCCGAGCGTTTCCAGCGTGAACAGCGGACCTTGCATAAACGCTTCGGCCAGCAGCGTCTGACGGCAGGGCAGCGAAGCAAGATAGCGCTGGCAGCTGTCGGGATCCTCAAGCAGACGCACGTCCATTGACGCCACGCCCTGCCCCGGTTTAATCACCAGCGGCCAGGGCCATTCGGCGCGGGGCTGCTCATGCGGCAGCAGCTGAACTGACCATATCGACGGTAATCCCTGCGCGTTCAGACGCTGGCGCATACGCCACTTCTCTTTCGCCGCATAGCAAATCTGCCACGCTTTCGCCGGCAGGCCGAGGGCAGTAGCGGCTATCGCCGTCGCGGTTTGCAGATGATCGCTATTGGAGAAGAGCGCGGCAGGGGTAATGCCCGATTCGGTCAGCGCGTCCAGAATCGACAGCGGATTAAAAACTTCGCACTCAATAACGCGCACGCTGTCATCAAGCAGCTTATTGTGCGCCATAGCGTGGTCAGTGAGCATAATAACGGGATAGCCAAGACGTTGCGCTGCGGGGATAAAACCTTCAATCACCGCCGCGTTAACGACGTGACTAATGATCACATAAGGCTGATGGTTAAGCATGTGTCTACCTGTTGGGTTGCAGTAACTCAGGATTAAAGAGAGGAGAGTTCCGTGCGTCGCTGTTTTAAGGCGCGGAACAAAAAGCCGCGATCTTCACCGCATAACCAGCAGTCGATGCCCTGGCTGCGCCAGTAATCTTGCTGTTCCGGGGTGCGCGGATTGGCACAAAAGCGCTTGCCGGCGGCTGCACAGTGCCGGGCAAGCAGACGAATTTTTGCTTCAACGTCCGGATGCAGGGGTTGTGGTCCCAGCTGCAGATTCAGGGCCAGATCCAGTGCGCCCTCCATCACCATCGTCACTTCCGGCAGACGCACAATGGCGTCAATCGCATCGATGCCGTGCGCTGTTTCAATCATCGGAATCAGCCACAGCTTCTCATTGGCCTGGCGGATGTAATCCGCCAGCGGTAGTGTGCCGAAACCGGTCACGCTGCCGCCGGTAATGCCACGTGTGCCGAGCGGCGGAAAGAACATCGCATCACGCAGCGCCCTGACCTGTTGTGCACTTTCGGTACGCGAAAGCACAATGCCGTGGGCACCCATATCCAGTATCCGCCCTGCCCGCGGGATATCCTCTGCGGTAATGCGTACCAGCGGCGCGCAACCCTGCAGCTGTGCCAGCTGAATACAGTGGCTGAGTAAAGTCTCGTTGTGCGGCTGGTGTTCCAGATCCAGCAAAATAAAGTCATAGCCGGCGGTGGCGATCATCTCCACGATGGTCGGGTGGGGCACGGAGTTGAGCATGCCATACAGCGCGGGTTGCCCTTGCAGACGCTCATCCGGTGATGTTAAGACGATCATATGAAACCCTGTTTAGTAATACTTATCATTTACATTATCATTACGATTCTCGTGAAGTTTATCAAATCCTTTGACAAGGATCGTTAAATATATTCACTGAGTGATTGTTACTGATATGGCGTAATCTGACCGCTTTGCTTAGCGGTTGCTCATGATATATCTTTGATAAGTAATCACAAAAAGTAAGGGAATGTTTCTGCTCCGGTTTCTCAGGGCGTGATGCCGCTTTTTGCGATGCTTAATGAAATGTTCACGATGTAGCATTTGACGAAGGAAAAATTAATGAGTGGCAAGTGGCTTTTAGTGATCCCGGCGCTGTTATGGTCCCTCTCCGGGCTGGCGCAGGCGCTTACGGTGACCGACCTCGCGGGGCGCACCGTTACGCTGCATGCGCCCGCTCAGCGCATTATTCTGGCCGACAGCCGTATGCTCCTGCCGATGCTGCTGCTACATCCGGGCGAAACACCGAAAAACATCGTGGCGTGGGACGACTCCCTGCAAACCCGCGCTCCGGATATGGGCCGCTATTTTACAAAACTGTTTCCACAATTAGGGGCGATTCGGGTTTTTACTAATCCCTATCGCAGCCCCTTTAGCATGGAGCAGGCTGCTCCCCTGCGCCCCGATTTAGTGGTGTTTGATACCGGTATTCTGGCAAAGCTGCGCAGTGAAGGTACGCTGGCACTGCTGGAGAAAAGCGGCATTCCGGTGATCTTTATCGACTTCCGCCACCAGCCGCTGCGCAACGCGCCTGCCAGCCTGCGGCTGCTGGGTGCGGTCACGGGTCAAACGCAGCAGGCTGAGCGGTTCCTCCAGCGCTGGAATCAGCTGCTGCAGCGCACGCGCGAACGCGTTGCGGCGATCCCGCAGGATCAGTGGCCTGGCGTGGTGTTTGAGAATCATGCGGGCATGACCGGCATGCAGTGCTGCGCCGTATTTGGACGTGAGAGCTTTGGTGAGTTTATTCCGGCGGCCGGCGGGCGCAACCTGATGGCAGATAAGGTGCCGGCGCGCGGCGCGGATATTAGCCCGGAGCTGCTGATTGTTGCGCGTCCTGATGTCTGGCTGCTGAGCGGGGCAGACTGGAGCCAGCGCGGAGGGACCTCACAGGCGGTTCCGCTTGGCTACGAAGCTTCACGTGCGACCACGCTGCCACGCTTACAGGCGCTGATGCAACGCCCGACGGTAAGTGTATTGCCTGTGGCAAACAGCCCGCGTGTTATGGCGATCTATCACCAGTTTTACGATAGCCCGTTCAACGTAATTGCGCTGGAAGCCATGGCAAAACTGTTCCATCCGCAGGCGTTCGCTGATATCGATCCCCAGGCCGATCTCGAAGCGCTCTACCGCGACTACGCGGGCGTGCCCTATCACGGCCTGTTTTTTGTGCAGCCCTGATGTAAGCAGCCCGTTTCGCGGCCACGGGCTGCTTTATCTTCAGAACTTCACGCTTACGCCAGCGGTAACCGACCGCCCCGGCGCAGGCTGACGGCCCCATGGGCTGGTATCTACGCCACGGAACCAGTAGTCACGATTAAACAGGTTATTCACGCCAACGTAACCATTAAGTACCGTACTACCGGATTTATACAGGTCGCGGCTCACCTGCGCATTCCATACCCAGTACGATGGCATCTGGCCCACTGAACCGGTGCTGTTTTCGCTCACCGAGTTTGCCGCATCTGCAAATGATTTACTGAAGTAGTAGCCGGCCAGTGAGAAGGTGGTTTCGCGCCACTCGTAGCTGCCATCCAGCGTCAGCTGGGTGCGCGAAGCGTAAGGCACCTCTTTCCCGCGGTTCACGCCATTGCGTTGCTCCGCCTGCAGATAAGCGTAGCCGGCGTGCAGTTTCAGCCCCTCAAGCGCGGCCGGGCTCCAGAACCCCTCCAGCTCCACGCCCTGATGGCGGGTGCGTCCGATATTCAGATAGCTGTCTGAGACACTGTCGTAGGAGATCTGGTCTTTATAGTCGATGCGATACAGGCCCGCCTGCAGGCTGAGATTTTCGTTCGGCGTATAGCGCACGCCGCTTTCGTAGTTCCAGGCCAGCTCCGAACTGACATCGCCACCTTTAACGATCTGCGTAACCTGCGCCGGTCGCAGGCTCTTCTGCATATCCGCGTAGAAGAACCACGCTGGCGTCAGTTGATAACCGACGGTCAGCCCGGGCAGCCACTGCGTATCGGGTGAAGAGAAGCGCTGGCCGCTGGTTTTATCCACGTACTTTTCACTGACATTCTCATAGCGCATACCTGGCGTGATGGTCAGCGTATCGCCAAACAGTTTTACCGCATTGCTGATGTAACCGGCCCAGGCTTTGTCATCAAATTGCCAGTCACGCGTGACGGCGGTGGTGCCGGTCGCCAGCGTCTCCTGCCGCACCTGATAATCCACTTTCTCGCTGACGAAGCGGCCACCGATGATCCACTGCTGGTTTACGCTGTCGCCATTGATATCCAGGCTAATGCGTGGCTCTGTGCCCCAGACTTTAAAGTTGCGCGGCGAATTTTGCAGAATATCGGCCGGCAGCGCCGGGTTAAAGTTCTGTCCCGGCACTTTGCTCAGCCCCACATGGAAATCACGGTCAGAGTGATGACCAAAGAACATCCAGTTGAACTCTGCCGAATCGATGAAACCGAGCGATCCCAGCTGCTGGTTATAGACCGCGCTGTAGCGCTTGGTGTGACCATCATAATCATCCAGAGGACGCGTGCTCTGACGCCGATCGCTCAGATAATCGGCCGTTGACAGCGCACCGGCCAGATCGGCATGCGCATCATAGTATTGGTACGAGAGGTTTAACGTGGTGTCTTCATTGATGTTCCACAGGCCGCGGACGCGGAAATTCTGTACTTTGCTGTCGCTGTGTTCCCGGAAGGCACTCCCTTTAACCTGATTAGCTTCAACCTGTAGACCAAAGTCGTCATTCAGCATACCGCCGGTGCGCAGATAGGTATCCCACAGGTTACGCCCTTTACCGTAAAAGGTGGCGCGCTCGGCAATCTCGTTCTCCCACTTCAGGGGGATCGGTTTACTGATTAAGTTAATGACGCCGCCAACGTTATTGGGACCGTACTGCACCGCCGCCCCGCCCCGTACTACATCAATACGGTCAACGGTGGCGAACGTAACAGGAAACAGCGACATCCCTTCCTGACCGTACGGTGCCAGCACCAGCGGGATACCATCCTCCAGAATTTGCGCGCGGCCGCTGCGGCTGTCATACAAACCGCGTACCGCGATTTGCGGCAGCACGCCGGTGCCGGTTTCATCCTGAATTTTTACCCCCGGCACGCGCTGCAGCGCGTCGTCCAGCGTACGGTTGGCCCCTTTCTCCAACTGATCGTGGCTAATCACTGTGCGACTGCCGGCCCAGGTTTTGACCTCTTCGGCACGCGAATCGCCCAGCACATTACCGGAAACGACAAGCGTCTGGTCCGCCGCCCAGGCACACTTTCCCGCCAGGATTACGGCCAGCGCCGTAGCTATCTTGGTATATTTCATCTTCTGCCCTGAATGATAGTGTAAGTAATTCGTAATGATTTTGAGAAACATTACCATTATCAAACAGAACTTAGAATTGCTGCTGAGCGGGTAACACGATGTCAAGCGCGTTTATCTGTCGAATCAAGCAACAGCGCAATGAGAGAGAAATGAGAAGAAAAGCAGCACCGGTGCGCTTTGTCACGGTGCGGCAGGTGATAATCAAGTTGCGCAAACAGTGCTTGTCAAATTATATGAACATCTTGTTAAATTTTTTTGTTGAAGCTGCGCCTTGCTGTCGCGCAGAGGGTTGACCGCCCGCAGGGGCGGTCACTCTCTCTCAGGCTTTGCTGCTGGCACGGGCGAAAGCCGGTTTATGTTTGCGGTAAAATAGCGGGTAAGCGATGCTGGTGACCACCAGGCTAATAATCCATGAGATGTCTACGCCCGGAATCAATTTGGCATAGGGTCCGGCAAAAAATGCATTCTCCACGAAGGGGATCTGCACGATGATGCCCGCAAAATAGACCAGCAGCGCCTGAGTATTTAACAGACCGTAACGCCCGCCGTCAGCGCGAAATATGGCATCGACATCGTAGCGCTGCTGATTAACGTAATAGAAGTCCAGCAGGTTAATTACTATCCACGGAATCAGTACGGCGATTAGCGCCAGAATCAGGTTAATAAAGAACGAGACGAAGTTTTGTGACGCAGCCAGGGCCACCAGCACGCTGCCCACTAATACCAGCGCTGAAACCACCAACCGCACCGCGGCACCTGGCGTCCAGTGCGGCCGGAATGTCTGCACCGCCGTAATCAGCGAGAGCACCGCGCCGTAAAGATTCATCGAGTTATGGCAGATGATATTGATCAGGAACAGTACCATCAGTATCGGACCCAGCCAGCCTGTCGCGTGACGTACCGACATCATGGCATCGCTGGTCGGGGCGATATTCACGGCCATCATGCCAAACACAAATGCCAGGATGGTGCCGCCGCAAGCGCCCAGATAAGTGGCCCAGAAAGGGCGGGCGATGCCCACATCAGCCGGCAAATAGCGCGAATAGTCCGAGGTGTAGGGCGAGAAGCTGATTTGCCACACCGCACCAATACAGAACGTACCAAACCAGCCTGCAGCGCTTATGCTGCCGCGCTGCCAGAAGTCCGCCGGCAGTGGCTGAGAGAGCATCAGCACCAGGCCGGTCAGCAATGCCGCGCCCATTACCCATGCGCCAACTTTATTGATCTTATGAATAAAGTGATATCCGACTATCCCGATCGCCGTCGCCATCATCGCCCCGATAACCGTGGCGCTGCTGACGGGCATCGACGGGAACACGTTATTGATAACTTTACCGGAGAGCGAAATATTGGAAATAAAGAAGCCGAGGTAAATCACGGTAGTGAACGTGATCACCAGCAGTGAGCCGTAACGACCAAACTGGGCACGACTCTGCACCATTTGTGGAATGCCCACTTTTGGCCCTTGTGCGGAGGTTAACGCCAGAAACAGGCCACCAAACAGATGGCCGGCAATAATAGCGGTTAGTGCAGAAATAACATTCAGATGAAAGGTTTCTGTGGCAATCGCGCCGCTGACAATCGCTAAAGGCGCAATATTGGTACAGAACCACAGGGTAAACAGACTGTGTGATTTACCGTGGCGCTCTGATTCCGGTACATAATCTACCGATTTATTTTCAATTAATGGACTCTGACGTTGTTGTGTACTCACCCTGACCCCCGGTGCCTGATTAAAGGATTATTATTTATTGCAGGTAACTACTCTTTCGCTTAAAAAAGCCACAGCCATCCCGACGAAATAAATATCGTCTCTTTAATCATTTAAAGATCTGGCGGTAAGACTCCTGGTGCAACACAGACTGAAACAGCGGGTGATGAGCAGATGTTTAGCCCTGGCGGCGCAGATATTTTCCGTACTGGCTGCGCCGCATCACCGGATATAAACGCGCTCAGCGCATAATGAACGGATCATCGATGGGCTCGTCACTGGTACGCAGCCACACGGTTTTAGTGGTGGTGTACTCCAGCGCCGCATCAATGCCGCCTTCGCGCCCGAAACCTGATTTACCGTAACCGCCAAACGGCGCCAGCGGTGACACCACGCGATAGGTGTTCAGCCACACTACGCCGCTCCGCAGCTGGCGCGTCACGCGGTGGGCGCGCGTCAGGTTCTGCGTAAACACGCCAGCAGCCAGGCCATACTCGGTGCCATTCGCCAGGCGGATCGCCTCAGCTTCATCTTTAAACGTCAGCACCGACAGCACCGGGCCAAACAGCTCCTGTACCACGCTCTCCGCATCCGGCACCGCGCTGCAGTCCAGGATAGTCGGCGGATAGTAAAACCCGGGGCGATCAATCGGCTGGTTGCCAATCACCAGGCGTGCGCCCTGTTCAATACTGCGGCTAACTACCTGCTCAATATTGTGTTTTTGCCGGGCGGTGCACAGCGGCCCGAACTGCGTCTCCGGCTGCTGCGGGCAGCCAATTACAATGCCGCGCACTTTGCCGATCAGCTTTTCGATAAAGCGATCTTTAACCTGTTCATCCACCAGCAGGCGTGAACCGGCTACGCAGCTCTGCCCGGAAGCGGAGAAGATCGCCGCCACCTGCGCGTTTGCGGCACTCTCCAGATCGGCATCAGCGAAGACCATAAAGGGAGATTTTCCCCCCAGCTCCAGTGAGGTGCTGGCCAGGTTCTCTGCGCTGTTACGGATAATATGCCGCGCGGTCTCCGCGCCGCCGGTAAAGGCGATGTGATCAACCTGCGGATGTTGCGTCAGGACCGTGCCGCAGCCTTCGGCAAAACCGGTGATAATGTTGATCACGCCCGGCGGGAACCCGGCTTCATGCACCAGCTCCGCAAAGCCCAACAGTGGCGTTGGCGCAACCTCGGCTGCCTTTACCACCAGGGTACAGCCCGCAGCAATCGCCGGACCAATCTTCACCGCGGAGAGGAATAGCTGACTGTTCCACGGAATAATGGCGGCTACCACGCCAATCGGTTCACGCTTGATCCAGGTCTCCATGTCGGCTTTATCGATGCTCAGCGTGGCACCATCCATTTTGTCGGCCAGTCCGGCGTAAAAACGGTAGTACTCTGCCACATACGCTATCTGCGCCTGCGTTTCGCGAATGATCTTGCCAGTATCAAGCGTCTCCAGCCGCGCCAGCTTCTGTGCATCGCGCTCAATCAGATCCGCCAGCTTCAGCAGCAGCTTGCCGCGAGCGCCGGCGGTCAGACCGCGCCAGGCATCATCATGAAAAGCGCGTGCCGCCGCATCTACTGCGCGCCCGGTCTCTTCTGCTCGCGCTTCCGCAATGGTGGCCCAGGGCGTGGCCGTAGCGGGATTCAGTGAATCAAAGCTGGCCGCGCCCGCGTCAAACTGACCATTGATATAGAGTTTAAAGGATTCCATGGCATCTCCGCTTAGTGAAAGGCTGGGCAACGTGCCGGATAAAGCGCTCCAGCGAGGCTTTTTTACGGGCAAAGCTCATGCCGCTGTCCAGCCACAGGGCGTACTCATCGTAGCCCAGCGCTTCATAACGCTTCAGGCGGGCAATCACCTCATCGGCATTGCCAATCGCCAGATTTTTGCGCATCCCTTCCGCGCTGTAGTAGCTGTTGGCTGCGATCTCCTCTTCGCTCAGCGGCTTGATCAGCCCCTGCTCAACCGGCCGTTCATTTTTGAACCAGGCGCCGAAGTAGTTATAGAAGCGGTTGAGCTCCACAGCGGCCTGCTGCGCATCGGCTTCATCTTCTGCCACGTACCCGTGCTGCAGTAGCATGATCTTCAGCGGTTTCTCCGGCGAGTATTCACGGCATGCCGCCTGGAAGGTGGTGATTAGCCGGGTAATCTCCTCTTCGCCCTGATGCAGCGGCGTACACTGCACGTTGCAGCCATTTTTTACCGCAAACTCGTGGCTATTAGGATCGCGGGCCGCCACCCAGATGGGCGGATGCGGCTGCTGTTTCGGCAGCGGCGAAGAGGTGGTCGCCGGGAACTGCCAGAACTCGCCCTGATGGGCATAATCCCCTTTCCACAACGCTTTCACGGCCGGGATCAATTCACGCATACGCTGCCCTGCGCCCCAGGCATCCATGCCCGGCATCAGGCGCTCATACTCATAGGAGTAAGCGCCACGAGCGATCCCCAGATCAAGACGACCGTTAGTGATGATATCCGTCATTGCCGCTTCACCTGCCAGACGAATCGGGTGGGTAAAGGGCGCAATAATAGTGCCGGTGCCCAGGCGCACATTTTTTGTGCGGTGCGCAATGTCCACCAGATTGATGAATGGATTGGGCGCAATGGTGAAATTCATGCCGTGGTGCTCGCCGGTCCAGATGGCGTGCAGACCGCCGCGATCGGCGATTTCACACAGCTCCATCATCTCGTTATAGAGCTGATCTTGTGCGTCATCGGCGGAGACGCGCTCCATATGCAGGAACAGGGAGAGTTTCATACCACCTCCTGGCGGGCGGGCGTGAAGAACTGACGCACGGAACCCTGAGCTTCGTCGCCATAGTAGAGCCCGTAGTTGCCGACTGCGTACTCGCGGATAAAGCGGTCAAGCAGTGATTTCAGTGCGCTATCCGCGACCGGCAGCTGCGTCATGCTCTGCAGATCCACCCATTCGCCCTGCGCTACTGCCGGCAGCGTGGCGCCGGTCGGCTGCGCGCACAGGAACACAATGTGCTGCTGTTTCTTCTGGCGATCTTCCCAGATGGAGTAGACAAAACCCGGGCTGGCTTCGATGCGCAGCGTGCTAAAGAGCTGGGTCAGCGTCTCACTGACGCTGCGGTTGCTTACCGTCTGCGCCGGCAGGCTATAGCCTTGCTCACCTTTTACCACCAGCGCTTTACCGGCAGATTCAATAAGTGCGCTCACCACAACATTTGGCCCGGCGATCAGCGACTCTGCATTCTGATACGGCGTGAAGTAGGCGCCGCGATAGTAGCCAAGACCCGCCGTGCCGCAGGAGGCAAATGCCTCAACGTGACCGATCAGAATCGCATGGTCACCGGCATCAACACCTGGTGCATGGAGCACTCAAACCAGGCCGAGCTGTCGTCGAGCAGCGGCGTACCGTACTCACCAGTGCGCCACGGCACCAGTGAGAAGCGATCGGCGATCTTCTGCGCAAAGATGTTCGACGTCTCTTTCTGCTGCTCCGACAGAATATTGATGGCAAAGTGCCCGCACTGGGTAAAGTTGTCGAAATTGGCAGAGCGCTTATCGATGCTGACCAGCAGCAGCGCTGGATCAAGCGAGACCGAAGAGAATGAGTTGGCGGTAAACCCAATCGGCTGCCCTTGCGCGTCGTGCGTCGTCACCACGGTGACGCCGGTCATAAAGGCGCCGAAAGCGTCGCGTAGCTGTCTGCGTTTATCTGCGTCCATAAGTTACTCCTTAACAGGCTCTTTTGGCGTGACGGCGCTGGCAATCGGCTGAAGAAATGACATGATCTCCTCATTTACCCGGTCGGCATCCGTCAGGTTCAACATGTGTCTGGCGTTATAGACCACCACGGCCTGACCGCGAGGCGCGGCCTGGGCCATCTGGCGCGTCATCTCCGGGCTGGAGTTGGCATCCAGCTCCCCGGTCATCACCAGCACCGGACACTGCATTTCATTCCAGCGATCGGAGTAAAACCGATCGCCCTCGGCAAACGCCTGGTAAGCCCGGGCGTAGCATCAAGGTTCACCTGCTGCAACCACGCGCCGACTTTGTTGCGCAGCGGCTGCTCGTGGCGACCGGTGCTGAACCAGCGGTCCAGCGGCGCATCCAGGCAGACATCCCCGCTCGCCAGCTCCAGTGCGCGTTTCACCACCGCTTCACGGGCTTCTGGCGAACGCTTGTAGACGCCGCTGATAACAATGGCGTGATTGACCAGCTGCGGATAATCGATCGCCAGTCCGGCAGTAATCAGCGCCCCCATCGAGTGTCCGGCCACGGCAAAACTGCGCTCCGGCTGGGTGCGCAGAAACGCAGCCAGCCACTGAACGTAATCCTTCAGGGTGGCGGCATGGCGGAACCCACTGCTCTCACCGTGGCCGGGCATATCCAGCGCGATAACGCGGAACCTGCGGCTCAGCACCTCAATTTGTGGAAACCAGGCTTCGGCATTCATGCCAACGCCGTGGAGCAACACCAGCGGCGCGCCCTGGCCGGCCTCCAGATAGCTAACCCGGAGGCTGGGATCAGACAGCTGCTGGATTTTTCTGGTCATGGCCTAACTCTTTCAGGTCGAGGTAACGGTTACCGATGCGATGATGCGGACGGCCGCCCAGGGCTGCGCCGAGCGCAATGACGATCTCGTCGTTAAATGGCGCATCGTTGATGTTGAACTGCGTGGTGAGGTAGTGCTCACGCGTGCCTTCGTCGTCGGTGCCCATCATCGGTACCAGGATCGGCGTATTCGCCGGACCGCGCGTATTGTTAAACGCCAGATAGGTCTTGCCCTTTACCGCCGAGCGATAGTGGTTGCCGAAATGCAGGGTATGAATTAGCGCGGAGGCGTGCTCCAGTTCGCCCTCCAGACCCACCACCGCGCTTTTGCCGTAAGCGACAACGCGATCGCCGCCGCCCGCTTCTTTAACGATCAGTCCGGTCAACAGCTCGCCCAGCACGGGTGCCATCTCGCGAATTTTCGGCGCCAGATCTTCCACAAAGCCTGCACCGGCCCACGGATTTTTGACCACTGCAGCCGCAGCAATCATCACCAGCGGCGTGGTGGCCGCTTTACCGCCGTCTGCGTAGAGGGTTTCGGTGGTGACGATGGTTTTACGTATATCGGGATGCATAGTGGGACCTCATTCAAGTTAACGAGTTGTTACGTCAATGTGTGGTGAATGGGTATAACATCGCGATTTAAGGTATGTCAAAAGTTGGTATACCATCATACAAACTGACAGAGTGATGGGATTTAGCTATGCTTCTCGCGATGTAACTGCTGGTTGTGACTGAAGAAAATGACCCGGACGCTACACCGCCACCGGAATGATGAGACGGGTTACGCCGTATGTGACTAAGCTCAAAAATTCAGATGCGCGGGAGGGAGCTCTGCCAACTTATATTGCTGATAGTAAAAGTGATTTTTTTTGGGCGTTCCGGCAGTGCTTATTTTTGTGCAACGCATATCGAAAGTGTGAGCAAGCGCCATGTTCAGCATTGCAGCCACCCCCGGAAGTTTGGTTTTTGCAGAGACGTACTGAACGCAATCCCGACGGCACCCGGATGCGGACACGGATATTAGCGCGGTGCTGGCGTTGCTTTCGTCCGGAAAAGAGTGCTAATAGTAAAAAGCAGTTGAATTTTATTAGCGCGAAGGCTGAATTCTTATTTCAACATAGAGAAGATTATGGTTGCGAGTCACTCCTTAAAAATTGAAAACACGCCAGTGACATTACGCGAGCTTGCGCTGGCAAAAATTCGTCAGGCAATTATTTCGGGCTATTTCAAAGCGGGAGATCGTTTAGTTGAACGCAATCTGTGCGAGGAGTTAGGCGTTAGCCGCACCGTGGTGCGTGAAGTGATTCGCTACCTTGAGGCCGAAGGATTAATTGAAAATCTGCCGAAAAAAGGACCTATCGTGGCGGTATTGACCTGGGAGGTCGCCGAGCAGATTTACGATATTCGCCTGCTGCTGGAGTCAGAAGCGGCAAAAGATTGTGCGACCGTTGCTACGCGCGATGATAAAAAAAATCTGCACCAGAAATTACTGCGCATTGCGAAAGCCTCGCGCGATCAGGACGATATTGAGCGCGTGGAAGCCTCACAGGATTTTTATGAAGCGCTGTTTTCGATTGCAAAACATCACATTGCCTGGGAGATCGTACAGCGACTTAACAGCCGTATCAGTCGCCTGCGTGCGCTAACGCTGCGCAGCCCGGCGCGTCAGGTCGCTGGTTTTGAACGCATGTCACGTATTTACGAAGCCATTGAAGAGAATAATGCGCAGCAGGCCAAAGAGGCCGTGATTCAGCATTTGACCGAAGCCGCCAGTTTGGCAAAGTCAATTTTGACCACCGAGGAGAAATAATGCCCGCTTACTGGATTGCCCACGTGACTATTGATGATGAGGCGCAATATCAACACTATATTGATTTAGCGCCGCTGGCTTTTCGCAAATATCAGGCTAAATTTCTTGCGCGCGGTGAAAATGCCACCTCACTTGAGGGCGAGACATTCGTTAAACACGTTGTCATTGAATTTCCCGATTATCAAACCGCGCTGGCGTGTTATCACTCCGAAGAGTATCAGCTGGCGCGTCAGCAACGTATTGATGTGGCAAAGGCCATGATCACCATTGTTGACGGCCTGGCCTGATCGCTGTTTCTGGCCGCCTGCGCGGCGGCTGGCGCATTAAATTTCCATGCCGGCGCGGAACTGGCCCCACTTCAGCACCGAATTGACCCCGATCGACAGGAACGGCTCCGGCGGCGTCTGATTAGGTCCCGGCGACCGGGTAAGGAAGTCGATCAGCTCATGCCGCTTGCCAGCGATGAGATCCGCAATCAGTTTTCCGGTTGCGGTGCCGCGCGTGATGCCAAGACCGTTACAGCAGAGTGCGCCGTATACATTCGGTGCCAGTTTGCCAAAGAAGCCTTCATGATTTTCAGACAGGCAGATCGCCCCGCTCCAGGTATACTCAAAATCGACTTTTGGCAGCATCGGGAAACGGCGCTCAAACGATTTGCGATGGTTCTCCAGATATTGACTCAGATACTTTTCGCGCGGGCGACCATCCGGATGGAAGCTAAAGCTGTTACGCACCAGGATACGGTTGTCCACGGTACGGCGTATCGTACTGCCAAATGGGTGCGCCGGAATGACACCCCACACGGGTTTCCCCCCGAGCCGGGCCTGCTCCTCTGCGGTTAACTGACGCGACAAGCTACCGTAGAGGAAAGTCGGCAGCAGACGGCGCTGCAGGAAGCCAAAGTGCGAAGCAAAGCCGTTGTTCGCGAGGATCAGCGTATCGGCAGTGATGCTGCCGCGATCGTGAATCAGAGTCACTTTATCGCCGTAATCAATGGAGGTGATCGGCGTATACTCATAGAGCGTGACGTTGGACGGCAGACTATCCGCCAACCCTTTTACCAGCGCTGAGGGTTGTAACAGGATGGTGCCGGGAATAAACAGCGCCTGCTTATAGTAAGCAGTGCCGATATGTTCAGGCAGATCGCTACCGGCAATCATCTGTGAATCGCGGCCGATTTTTGCCAGCCCGCTACGATACGCCTCCAGGATAGCAATGCCCTGCTCGCTGACCGCCGCCTGATATTTGCCAGATTCCGACATCTGGCACTCAATGCTGTACTTCTGCACAATTTCACGCAGATAGTTTTGCCCCAGCGTATTGAGCTTAAGCACCAGATTCGCCGTGGTCACATCACCGATATAATCTTTCGCACCAATATCATGCGGGACATCGATGGCGAAGCCGGCGTTACGTCCGGCAGAGCCGTACCCAACCTCCTGCGCTTCAATCAGTACCACTTCGTCATCCGGGAAATGGGTCGCCAGCTGACGCGCAGCGGCCAGGCCGGTGAGGCCCGCACCGACAATCGCGAAACGCGCTCTCTTTTGACCAATATGCGCAGGACGCGGCGTGCGGGCGCGGCTGGTATGAAACCAGCCCGGCATCGAATCATCGGCGGGCAGAGACGTTATCTTTTGCAATTCAGTTACTCCCGTACACTTTCGTTATTTCGCAGCCGGCGGTAGAACCGGTACGAAGCAGGGTTTATTTTTTGGTGTAAAACACAATGGGTGAATGCACTCTCAATGTATATTTCTCGTATACTTGATGTATAAAAATTTACTGATTTTGGCGAAATGTTGTCAATGCGTTCAGCATATGATTGCGTGATGGATCGCAAAATTTTCGAAGTTATTAATGCTGCTGAGATATCGGACAGGCAGGTTGTACGCTGGCAGGGATGAAAAGGGAGTATAAGGTTGTCATGAGTGACGATACGGCAGGCAGGATACCGATTCCCGGCGCAATGATGCGCACCGGGCCGGGTATCCCATCAGATTATTGCTTGTCGCTCTCCGGCGTCTGGATCAGATCATCGGCTTTCAACCCTTGCGGGGCGATGAAAATTTCCATGTTTTCGCGCGATAGCTCCCAGTGCTCAAACACCAAATCCACGACTGCCTGCTCATCGCGCGCTTCAATGGCGGCGATAAAGGCGTCATGGTGCTCTGCGGCCAGCGTTAGCCGGCGCTCCATATCTGCATTTTGCGGGCGGAAAAATGTGTGCCCGATACGGCAGTGATCAATCAGGAGACGCCCCAGGCTCGGTTGCAGATAGGGGTTGGCCGCCATCTCGCCCATGATCTCATGGAAACGATTATTCTCCAGCGCCAGCGCTTCGCCGTCACGGGTTTGTACGGCTTTACGGAAACGCTTTTGGGTCTCTTTTAGCGCTTTTAGCTGCGAAGGTTTGACGTTCTGCACGGCCAGACGACCAATGGCGGCATACACCATCGGCGCGACCAGAAAGAAGTTACGCAGTGTGGCATGGCTCATCGGGATAACGCGCACGCCGCGTTTCTCTACAATCTCCAGATACCCTTCGCCCGCCAGGCGCTGAAATACTTCCCGTACCGGTGTACGTGAAAGACCATACTGCGCTGTCAGGCTGGCTTCATCCAGCAGCGCATCGGGGTCCAGTTCCATGGTTAAAATATGGCGTTTTAAATCTTCGTATAACGCTGCTTTACCCGATCTCAATCCGGCCTCCTGAAATCACTGACGGTGAAATGCACAATCCATAGCAGGTTAACCTACAGAAAAAGTGTGTATACAGCAAAAATAATTGTGGGATATTTCTCGCGCTTTGCGTGAGATCACAGAGGGGAATTTAATGCGATAACAACAGGTTAATAGCAAGGGGCGCCGGGAGGAATTATACTATCCCCGCCCGGTGAAGGCCATGACGGCTATCGGGCACGGCGCAGTGTACAGGGCTTAACACCACGCCGCGCCGATTGGTCAGATAGTTATATCCGGACTCAGTAATAGAGTTTACTCAGCCGGGAGATCAATCCAGATGGTTTTCAGCTCGGTATATTGATCAAGCGCGAACACCGATTTGTCACGCCCACCGAAACCGGACTGCTTATAGCCGCCGAACGGGGTTGTCGCATCCCCTTCACCGAAGCAGTTTACCGTCACGGTTCCGGCACGTACGGCGCGCGAGACACGAATAGCGCGATTCAGCTTGCCGGTATACACCGATGCTGCCAGACCGTAATCGGTATCATTCGCCAGAGCGATAGCTTCCGCTTCGGTTTTGAAGGTGGTCACACACAGCACCGGACCGAAAATCTCCTCGCGGAACAGCGCGCTTTTTGGCGTGACGCCATCAATGATCGTGGGTTGCACGTAAATACCGCGGTCAGTAAACCCGCCCTGCACCACTTTCAGCCCCTCTTTGCGCGCCGTGGTCAGATAACCACTCACCTTGCAGAAGTGATCGGCGGTGATCATGGTGCCAAGACGGTTCTCCGGATCAAGCGGATTGCCCATCCGCCATTCGCCAATCTGTTCAGCCATATGCTTGAGCAGTGCATCTTTCACCTGCTCATGCACCAGCAGGCGGGACGTTGCGGAGCAGTTTTCACCCATGTTCCAGAACGCGCCATTCAGCACATTTGCCGCTACGCTGGCCAGATCGTCGGCATCATCAAACACAATTGCCGGATTTTTCCCGCCGCACTCCAGCACCACCTTTTTCAGGTTAGATTCGGCGGCATAATGCAGGAAGCGGCGGCCGGTGGCGGTAGAACCGGTGAAGCTCACCATATCGATATCCGCATGTAAGCCTATTGGCTCACCAACCTCTTTACCGGTGCCGGTTACGATGTTCAGCACGCCCGCCGGAATGCCCGCTTCGTGGGCCAGTTCGGCCACACGCAGCGCTGTCAACGAGGTTTGTTCAGCCGGTTTCACGATAACCGAACAGCCTGCAGCCAGCGCCGGCCCAATCTTCCACGCCAGCATCAGCAGCGGGAAGTTCCACGGCAGCACGCAACCCACCACACCGATGGGTTCACGCACCACCATCGCCATTGCGCCATTCCCTACTGGTGCCGTGTGATCGTAAAGTTTATCAATGGCTTCCGCATGCCATTTGATTACGTGAATGGTTTCCGGCACATCCACTGCCAGGCACTCGCTAACCGGCTTGCCGCTGTCGAGGCTCTCCAGCACCGCGAGCTGTGTCACTTCCTGTTCCATGAGCGCGGCCAGTTTCAGCAGCACCGCTTTGCGCTCGCCGGGATGCCGTTGGCTCCAGCTGCCTGCCTCAAAGGCGGCACGCGCTGCTTTTACCGCAGCGTCGACATCCTCTGCGTTACAGGCCGCAAGATCTGCCAGGTGCTCGCCGGTCGCCGGGTTGGTGGTTTCCAGCGTGTTACCAGATAGCGCCGCCGTGAAGCGTCCATTGATAAAAGCTTTATCTGCGAAACGCAGCGCACGCGCCACGCTTACTACATCACTCAGCGTTTCAATCTGTTTCATGCCAGCTCCTTACAGCACAGTGACTGCAGCAACATCACGTTTAACGCCTTCAATCACCGCTTTCAGTTGGGCTTTCTCCTCTTCTGCCAGCGCCTGCAGTGGCGCACGCACCGCACCGGTTTTCAGGCCAATCAGCTCTGCACCGTACTTGATCGACTGCACGAACTTACCGCCGTCGAGGAAGTTCATCAGCGGCATCATCGCGGCCATGATTTTGCGGCCTTTATCAAAATCTTTTTCGATAACGCAGGCGTTATAGAGCGCGACATGCTCACGTGGAATGAAGTTGGAGCCCGCGCAAACCCAGCTGCGTGCGCCCCAGGCGAAGAACTCTAAAGCCTGATCGTCCCAGCCGCATGAGAGCGCGATGTTCGGGAATTTACAGGCCAGCAGATGCAGGTTGTTAAAGTCACCGGAACTCTCTTTAATCGCGACCACATTTTTTGAGCGGCTGACTTCACGGAAGTAGGTTTCACCCATGGTGATGCCCATACGACCCGGATAGTTGTAGAGCATGATTGGCAGCTGTGCAGCTTTATCCACGGTCAGCGCGTGATGCGCGTTTTCCAGTTCGGTCGGCAGCGCATACGGCGGTGAGGTCACCAGGATCGCATCGGCTTTATGATCGCGAGCGTGTGTTGCAAACGCCACCGCATCTTCGGTACGAATCGCCCCGGTTCCTACCACCAGCGGCAGTCGGTTACCGATCACTTTACGGGCATGCTCAACCAGCGACAGACGCTCTTCAGTACTTTGTGCATAATACTCGCCGGTTGATCCGCCGATGATGATGCCGTGTACACGCGCTTCAATCAGCGACTCCAGCACATCCGCAAAAGCGGCAAAATCAATACGACCATCTTCTGCGTAAGGGGTAATAGCCGGGGTGTAGATACCATCAAATGTCAACACGATAACCTCCAGGGTGAAATTTAGTCGTAAAGGCAACGCCATCAGGTTGCGTTTGTTAACAATTTGCATACAGTGCGGAAGCAGGTCAATCGGCATAAGTTTTTTGTATACAATGAAAATACAAAGCAAATACTTATTTATGGAATATTTCTACATGCAATTAAAATAAAAATACTTAAAAACAATAAGATAAATAATTATTATTGTTGAATAATTTTTCTATATGAATTCCGATAACGATCACATTCCACGATTCTCGTCCAGCCAGACGTCTTTACACTGCTCATCGGGAAGCATAGTTTTGAGGCTGGCTTTAACCTGGTTTTAACAGGCAATTCTTCACCGTCATTACGGGTGAACACACAGTCATAGAGGTAGCGGGTGATGCCCCAGAAGAAAGCGACGCTCATAGGTTTGATTGCCATCCTGCTGTGGAGCGCGATTGTTGGATTGATAAAAAGCGTCAGTGAAGGTTTCGGGCCGATTGCCGGTGCCGCGCTAATTTATAGCTGCAGCGCGGCGCTGCTGCTGTTCACGGTGGGTTTCCCCAATTTGCGGAGGTTTCCGCGCAGCTATCTGGTCATCGGAAGTGTTCTGTTCGTCTGTTACGAACTCTGCCTCTCGCTGTCACTTGGCTTTACGCATAATGGTCGCCAGGCCATTGAAGTGGGCATGGTGAATTACCTCTGGCCGAGCATGACCATCGTGCTGGCGGTCGTGATTAACCGGCAAAGAACCAGCCCGTTAATTATTCCTGGTGTCATATTAGCCATTGCCGGTATTTGTCGTGTACTGGGCGGCGATCGGGGCTTCTCTTTCAGCGAAATGGCGCACAATGTTATGGACAATCCGCTGAGCTATGGTCTGGCTTTTAGCGGTGCGATCATCTGGTCAGTTTATTGCGTTGTCACAAAGAAAATAGCCAACGGTCACAACGGGATAACGCTGTTCTTTATTTTAACTGCGCTGACGTTATGGGTTAAATTTCTGGTTTCACCCCAGCCCGCATTTATTTTGTCGTTTCAGGTATGGGTTTGCCTGGCGCTTGCAGCGATGGCGATGGGCTTCGGTTATGCCGCGTGGAACGTCGGCATTCTGCATGGCAACGTTACCGTTTTAGCCGCAGCTTCGTACTTCATCCCTATCATTTCGTCTATTTTAGCTGCAGTAATCCTCGATTCCACACTGACAATCTCTTTCTGGCAGGGCACGGCTATGGTCAGCCTCGGCTCGCTGGTGTGTTGGTGGTCAACGCGCACGGTTGCCAGCCATAAGCTCAGCAGTAAAACCGTGGAGTAGTGACGGGAGGAATCTCCTCCCATATAAAAAAACTATTACAACTCAGACAAACGCAAACGCATTATTCATCCGACCCTTTTCACACCGGAGGATTTTTAAATGACCGTTCCAGATTAATTATTTACTCACCTGATATCAGCTATGGATATCATTTTCGAATCATGACAGGTTTATATTCTCTTCGGCGTCCTTATGAACAATAAGGCGATAGCGTCATGTATCTGCGGTAAGCATTCATCGCTCAATATGCTTATTTCAGCCGCGCTATTACCTGATTATTTACGCGCCGGAGAAACAGGAGTTAACAATGGCTAATAATATTTCTGTTGAAGATGTACCGATCAGTCGTTTTCATCGCCTGCTAACGGTGCGTTCCGGCGGCGGTTCATTTGTAGATGGTTATGTGCTGAGCATTATCGGCATCGCGATGACCCAAGTCTCACCGGCATTAGGGCTAAGCGCATTTTGGGAAGGCTTAATTGCCGCTTCTGCGCTGATTGGCATCTTCTTTGGCGGCTTTATGGGCGGCGCATTGACTGACCGTTTTGGTCGCCGTCGCATCTACTTCGTCGGGCCAACGCTGTTTGTCCTCTGCTCGGTTGCGCAATTTTGGGTGCAGAGCGGTGAAATGCTCTTTGTGCTGCGCTTTCTGACCGGTATCGCCGTTGGCATCGAATATCCGGTTGCTACCGCGTTTTTGGTGGAGTTTATGCCGAAGCGCTCGCGTGGGCCTTGCCTGGCAACGCTGACCATTCTGTGGTTTGCCGGTGCGGCTATGGCCTATCTGGCGGGTGGCGCTATCCTTAATCTGGGCGGTACCGACGCCTGGCGCTGGGCGCTGGCCAGCACAGCAGTGATTGGTGCGCTCCTGTTTCTGGTGCGTCTGGGAACGCCAGAATCGCCACGCTGGTTGCTCAGTAAAGGGCGTGCAGCGGAGGCCGAAGCCATTATCCGCCGCGTCTATGGCGCCAGCTTCGGCCTGAAAAACCTGTCGCAGCAAGCCGAGAGCAAAAAGCTCTCATTCCTTCATCTGCTGCACTCCGGTTATGGCAAACGCATGGCGTTTGTGACTATTTTCTGGACCTGTTCGGTGATTCCGGTGTTTGCAGTCTACGCCTTTGCACCCAAAGTGCTGGAAGCGCTGCATTTAAGCGGTGACTGGGCGGCGTATGGTTCCATCGCCATTACGCTTCTTTTTGTGGTGGGCTGCGTGCTTGCTACGCGCATGGTGAATACCCTTGGCCGTCGTAAGTTGCTGCTCCATAGCTTTTTGTGGTCTGGTCTGGCTCTGTTGCTGCTGGGGGCGCTCCGTGATGGACCGTCCATGGTTATCCTGATTCTGTTTGGTGCGTATGCGCTATTCATCGGCGGTGCACAGGTGCTGCAGCTGGTCTATCCGAATGAGATCTTCCCGACGGTGATTCGCGCCGGTGCGGTGGGCATCGGTACTTCGATGTCGCGTATTGGCGCGGCGGTAGGTACTTATCTGATCCCCATCTCCCTGCAATCTATCGGTATTGGCCCTACCATGTATATCGCTGCCGCGATCACGCTTCTCGGTCTGCTGGTATCGTGGTTCCTCGCGCCGGAAACCGCCGCACGCAGCCTGGAAGACGCCGCCTCGCTGGATGATGAAAGCACGCCTCAGACGCAGCATGTCAGCGGTAGCTGGTCTAAACATACCGGCTAAGCGGGCACTTACTCAGTAAGACGTTGCAGGGCGGCCCGGTTTTCAGGGCCGCCTGCATGATCGGTCTGCCGTGCAGCGCATCCCTCTACTCTTTCACCAGCCGTTCGACTACGCGCCGCCGTTTTCTGAATGAACTTGGTGTTTCGCCATACTGTTTACGGAACCAGGCGATCAGGTGAGACGCGTCGGCAAAGCCGGTTGCTGCGGCAATGGCATTGATACTGTTGCTGGAATCAGCCATCAGCTTGCGTGCATGCTCCAGCCGCATCCGGCGCCAGTAAACGGCGGCCGAGTAGCCGGTACATTTGCTGAAAATCAAATTTAGCTGGCGAAACGTCACGCCGGCAAATCCGGCCACATCAGCCAGCGGCACCGGTGAATCCAGGTGGTGTTTCATAAACTCGATCACCTTATTCACCAGGTCATTCTCGTAGACATCCGGTTCGTTAAGCATGTTTTGGGGCGGGACTTTTTTCACCGGCGCGGCCGGCTCTTCCACCAGCAGATACTTCAGCACCTTCTGAGAGCGTACTAACCCGCAGTGCTGACGAATCAGGTCGGCGGCCAGATCAATTGCCGTGCCGCCAGGGCATGAGATGATGCCGCCATCTTTGATATAGGTTTTATCAATCACCGGAATGGCTTTGGGAAAACGCAGGCGGAACTCATCACGCGTGGTGAAATGAATCGCGCAGTGACGGCCATCCAGTAACCCGGCATTACCCGCGACAAAGGCGCCGCTGCACAACGTAATGATCGGGATATTACGCGCGTGCAGCGCGCGCAGCGCCTCCAGTAACCACTGCGGTGGCTGACGCGTCTCCTCCAGTAATCCGCCTGCTACCACGAAATAGTCCCAGCGCGTGCTGAAATCTAACGTTGCAGTCGGTGAGACCGGCAATCCGCAGCTGGCGGTCACCGGCTGATTGTCACAGGTCATCCACTCCCAGCGGCAGAAGATCTGCCGGCTGCTGAAGGATTCATCCGCGGCAAAACGCAGGGACTCCACCAGCCCGGCAACTGACGCGAGCGTAAAACTTTTCATCAGCAAAAAACCGATAGTGAGATCGGGTTTTGGCTCAGCGAGGTATTCAGCGTCCGTTGTGTGCGGCATCTTTTTCAGGTTCCTGCAATCCACCCAGCTTACTGAGCAAGCGCTTCAGGTCGGCAATATCCTGCGCATTGAGGTCGGCGGCGATCATCTGCTCCGCGCGTTTGGCCTGCGCCACCATCTGCTGCAGCATCGCTTCGCCGGCTGCAGTCATAGAGACCCGCTTACGGCGGCGATTGCTGGCGTCTGTTTCCACCTGCAGCAAGCCACTTTTGCTCATACGATCGATCAGATAAGTGCCGGTGGCTTTATCAAATCCGGCGCGGTTGCCCAGCGTTTGCTGATCGCAGGATGTCTCCTCCGCTAGCACCACCAGAATGGCATATTGCACCGCCGAAAGACCGGTATCAACGCACTGTGACCAGCAGTAAGTCGAGTGCTGGCCTGCACGCCGTACCAGATGCATTAACGAACAATCGCCGTGCGGCCACAAGGGGGCAGCGAGAATTAAGTCAGAATTTTGTGACATCGGTGTGCTTGACTCCTTAAAACGGCAATCTTATAGTTCGAACACAAACAGTTTGAGATTTAACTATACAGTATATCGGTCTCCGGATGAAGCGGATTACCGGCGTGCCCGGCGGGGAGGCGCACTGATGCTACCGCCCATGTGCCCTCTCTACAACCTGTCGGCATCGCTTCAGGTCCATCCCGCCTGTGCGCATGTCGGCTACGCCCGGTAATACACTGAACCGGTCTGCGCCTCTGTTCCCCTACGGCTTAAGGAGAGCCTGATGAAATATTATGGTGATTTACGCAGCTTCATCGCTGCCCTCGATGAGATGGGCGACATCATGCACGTGCACCGCGAGGTGGACGGTGATTTTGAGCCCAGCGCGATCACGCGCCGCAGCTATGAAATAGCATCACCGGCTCCGCTGTTCCATAACGTAGCGGGCGTGGCTCGCGGTTTTCGTCTGTTCGGCGCGCCAGCTTCGCTATCTTCACGTCGGGATATGCCGTATGCGCGCGTTGCCATGTCGCTGGGCCTGGCCCCGGACTCCAGCGGACCGGAGATTATTGAAGCCCTGTCAGCGGCACGTTTTAAACCGGGGATTCCGCCCGTACGCGTTTCATCAGCTGACGCTGAGTGCCAGCAAAATATCCTGCGCGGTGACGATGCCACCCTGGATCGCTTCCCGATCCCTTTTGCGCATGACAAAGATGGCGGCCGCTATGCAAACACCTGGGGCACGTTGATTGTCAAAACGCCGGACGGGAAATGGGTGAACTGGTCAATTGCGCGCGTAATGAAAGTGGACGGTAAACGCATGGTCGGTTTGATCGTCCCCAGCCAGCATATCGGTCAGATCTGGACCCAATGGGTTGAACGCGGCGAGCCCATGCCCTATGCGCTGGTGCAGGGGCCGGCGCCGGCCATCTCGTGCGTTTCCGGCATTCCGATTCCGGCCAATGCCGATGAAGCCGACTACATTGGCACACTTGCGGGCGAACCGGTGCCGGTGGTGAAAGCGATCAGTATCGATCTTGATGTGCCCGCCACGGCTGAGATAGTGATTGAAGGGCATGTATCGATCGCGCGCGACTGCCAGGAGGGCCCGTACGGCGAGTATGGCGGTTACCTGGGAGAAGGCTCCTCGGCGCAACCGACCTTCCATGTCGAAACCATTACCCATCGCCATAATCCAATCTGGCCGATGTCAATTACCGGCCGTCCGGTTGATGAGTCGCATACGCTATGGGCAATGGGGCTGGCCGCCGATGCGCTGACTTACCTGCGTGAAGCGGGTCTGCCGGTTAAAACTACCTGGATTCCGGAAGATTCTACCGTGCACTGGCTGCTGGTGGTGATGCCACAGGCCTGGCGCGATAGCGTGCCAGGCGTGACCAGTGAGGCGCTGGCGCAGCGTATCGGCGACATCCTGTTTAAAACCAGCGCCATGGTGTTTATCCCAAAAGTGTATGTGGTCGATGATGACTTTGATCCCACCAATCTGCGCGAAGTGGTGTGGGCGCTATCAACCCGCGTACACCCTACAGGTCGTCGCGTGGTGTTTGAAGACCAGCGCGTGATCCGTTTGCCACAGTGTTACGACGAAGCGGAATACGTTGCCGGTAAAGGGCCAAAAGTGGTGTTTGATACGCTGCAAACCCAGCGCCATTTACATGCCTCATTTGCTCAGGGATATCCTGAAGAGGTACGTCAGCGCGTACTGGACAACTGGCCTGAGTAAGACCTGCTGGCGACGCTTTCGGGTCGCCGCTCAGGCTCCCTCGGCCGGGATAGACATTTTGCGATAATGCGAGGGTGTCATGCCGGTGATTTTAATAAAGGCGCGCCGCATGACATCCGCGCTGCGATAACCACAGGCAGCCGGAATCGTCTTGAGCGGCAGCGCCGGATTCTCCAGCAGCGTACGTGCCTGTGCGATGCGCGCGCGCTCCAGCCATGCGCCGGGCTGAATATGCAACGCCTGATTAAATAGCCGCGTAAGATGACGCGTACTCAGATTCATGTGCGCCGCCAAATCCTCCACCCCCTTGATCTCCGCCAGATTCGCCAGCGCCCAGCGCTGCATTGCCTGCAAAGCGCTACGCCCGGCCAGCGAGGTCTGCTGCTTACGCACAAAGTGGCTTTGATTGACCGGTCGCTGGAAAAACATCACCAGATTGGCCGCGATCTCCTGCGTCAGTTCACGCCCCAAATCCTCTTCCACCAGTCGCAGCGCCAGATCCAGACCCGAGGTGACGCCTGCTGCGGTGCGTAGCGGGCCATCCGCCACATACAGGGCATCAGCTTCAACCTGTGCATCCGGAAGCTGCATTGCCAGCGCATCAGCGCAGGCCCAGTGTGTCGTCACTTTTTTACCGTTCAGCAGTCCGGTCTGCGCCAGCAGGAGCGCACCGCTGCACACCGAGCCATAGCGTTGGCTGCGCTGGCACAGCGCCACGATCTGCGCACGCTGCTGCGCAGAGAGCTGCCGCTGGCTGGCATCCGGCGCACCGGCAACCAAAAAAGTGTGTGGATTATGGTCAGCAGCCTGACTCAACAGCTGGTCTGCCCGTAACCGCACGCCAGAGGAGCAGGTAACGTCAGCCTCCTCCAGCGCCATGACGCTAAGCCGATAAACGGGCCGCCTGAGTAGCCGGTTAGCCTCGGCAAATACATCCAGTGGACCCGACACATCCAGCAGTTGCACACCGGGCACCGCCAACAGGATTATTTGCTGATTGCGCATCGTTTCGCTGTCCCCTTTCATCGCAATGTCTTTAAACATCGCTAAACATAGATTTAAGACATTGTGCCGTCGCTTTATGCTGAGTGCAACTTAACTGCGAGGAGCACTATCATGAGTTTTACCCTTAACGGCATTGGCATTCCCGACAGCAAAATGGCCCGTGACGCCACAGCACTGGTGCGCGACACCGAATCGGACCTGCTGTTTCACCACTCCAGCCGGGTTTACTACTGGGGCGCGCTGGCAGGTCAGCGGCTGGGCTTAAAGGTCGATGCGGAGTTGCTGTATGTTGGCTGCATGTTCCACGATGTTGGGTTGACCAAAGAGCACTGCAGCTGTGACAAGCGCTTCGAAGTTGACGGCGCCAATGCGGCACGCGATTTTCTGAAGAGTTATGGCGTAGATCGGGCCGACATCGACAAAGTCTGGACCGCCATCGCGCTGCATACTACGCCCGGTATCCCTGAATTTATGGCACCTGAGATTGCGCTGGTCACCGCCGGCGTAGAGATGGATGTGCTGGGCATCAATTATGAACAGTTCAGCGATGAGCAGCGTGCTGCTGTGGTTCAGCAGCATCCGCGCCCGGCGCAATTTAAAGAGGAGATCATTCAGGCATTTTACGAGGGCATTAAACATAAACCGGATACGACGTTCGGTAACGTGAAAGCCGATGTCATTGCAGATAAACAACCTGCGTTCCGGCCGCTGAACTTCTGCAGCGTTATTCGTCAGTCGCGCTGGGCAGGTTAAGCGCGTCCGGGTAACCCGAAGAGCGCGCAGCCTCTGCTGCGCGCTATGCTCGCTACTTCACCACCGGATGTTTTTCCTGCTGCAGCGCGTGCATAAACGTATCGTCAAGGTGCAGATGCTGACGCACCAGTTCAGGCGGCGTGCTGGCCAGCCACTGGTTGAGCGAAATATCCGCGTAGTAATCACTTTTAAACAGCTCAAGAAAACGCAGCGGTGTGTCGCCGGTGTTTTCAATGTAGTGCCCCATGGCAAACGGGACATAGCCAACGTCCCCCGCACGGAAGTCAAACGTGCGCGCCTGGCCGGAGGAGGCAAAAACGCCCATGCGCCCCTGACCTTCCAGGTAGTATTGCCACTCGTCATTGTTGGGATGCCAGTGTAGCTCGCGCATTGCACCGGGTTCCAACTCTACCAGCGCCGCAGCGATAGTTTTCGACACCGGGAAATTACCGGAATCAGTGATGCGTACCTTTCCCCCCGGCAGCGTGAGTGGCGTCTGCGCCAGCATTTTATGTGAGAAGGTCAGCGTTGATTTTTTACCCCCCTTCACTGCCGCGCCAGCCGGACCCTGTGGCGCCTGCCCGGCAAAAATATACTCCTCCGCCGGCGACGGCAGATGATTAAACAGATCTGCGGACACGCCGAAATTTTTCGCCAGCACCTCGGGCGGAATATGTTTAAACCAGTCGCTCAGCAGAAACGTGCTGTCCTCATCAAAATTACCGTTGTCGAACGCCAGCAGAAATTCACAGCCGTCCGGTCCCAGCCCCTGAATAGAGTGCGGTACACCGGGGGGAAAGTACCAGAGATCGCCCACGCCGAGATCGTCAACAAACCAGCCGCCCTGCGCGTCCAGGGCAGTGATACGGGCATTACCATACAGCATGTAAGCCCACTCCCCCTCTTTATGCCAGTGCAGTTCGCGGATGCCGCCGTTATCCAGCCGCATGTCCACACCGGCGATGGTGGTTGAGATCCCCAGTTCACGCTGTGTGACCTGGCGCGTCCAGCCGCCACTGCCTTTACGCACGTGCGCATCGCTAAATGAGAAGCGCAGGTTCGGCAACGTGCCGCTGTCGGTAGCGGGCGGATCAACAAGGTCTGGATTGAGCGCCTCACGTACAGGATCGTGCGGGCCGGGATCGCGCGGATGATGCGGATTATTGGCCGGATACGTAGCAACGTTACTGTCATGCGCATGTACGCTACCGGCGGCGAGCGCCACGGTGCCACCTGCAGCAAAGGCCATAAAACGTCTGCGGGATAAGTTGTCGATTTTCATAGCAGCTGTTTTCCTTCGTTTCTTATGGTTTTAACAAAGCGCCTTAACCATAGCGAAACTGCAGATGCGCGAAACAATGCGTAGCGGCTGAAATTAATTGAAGATTTTTATCATGCAGCCAGCCGCCACCTCGCTGATAATCAGCCACTTGTGCTTCGTTGAGCACGGGTTGAAGTTCGTCCGTTTTTCGCCTGCTGTTATGGCACTAACGGCCTAAAACGCACCGGCCATCAATCAGATTTATTAATGATAACCAGCACCGAAAGTTAATGGAATGTTACAAATGGTAGCGAGCCGCTGGCAAACAACGCAGGTTGTAACAGCTGGCACTGCCTCGCCCTGATTCTGGTAATTAGCCGCCGGTTACCGCACCTCATGCAGATAGCGAGGGCGCTCAGTGCGAAACCCTAACCCAATCAGGCGTCCAATCAGGTGACGCAAAAAAGGGTACCGACTGATAATCTGCGGTACTTTGCTCGGTTTGGTACGCGGACGCTTACTGCTGCTCATTTTCATCTGTAGAAATTGCGTGGCTACGGTTGGGAACTGCCGGCGCTGTTGTACCTTTTGCAAATCACGTAGCGTCAGCGTGCCGTCTCTCAACGGCTGCGTCAGAAGGTTAGCTGCGGCAACCGCATCCTGAATGGCCAGGTTAACGCCCACGCCACCGATGGGTGACATGGCATGCGCGGCATCGCCGATACAGAGTACGCCAGGCTTCATCCACTGCTTAAGGCGATCAATGCGGATGGATAACAGTTTGAGCTGATCCCAGCTCTCCAGCTGCGCCATGCGCGCAACGCTGAACGGTGCAGACTGTGCCATGGTGCTTTTCAGCGCATCCAGGCCGGCCATCTTTAACGCATCCAGTTGCCCTTTCTGTATGGTGTAGCCGCACTGCCAGTAGTCGCCACGATCGATAACAATGAAGTTTTGCTTCGGTCCTTTATGGCCCATACCCAGCGCCGGATCGTCCGGTTGCTTATCCAGCCGGAACCATAACACATCGCGCGGTGAGCCAAATGCCTGGCTCTCTAATCCGGCTTTGGTCCGCACCTGAGAGTTGCGCCCGTCAGCGCCGATCACCAGCGGCGCATGAATGGTATGACCCTGCACCGTTTTTATGCCAGCGATCGCGCCCTCGTTATAGATAAAATCCTCAAAGCCGGTCGACTGCAGCAGCGTGAATCCCGGATACTTCGCGGCTTCGGCGGCGATAAAGTTGAGAAAATCCCACTGCGGCATAAAGGCAATAAAACGGCAGCGCACCGGCAAACGCGAGAAGTCCGCCATGGTGATCTCCTGCCCGGCCACCTCCGCCTGTAATTTTTCGGCACGCTGATGGGGCAGACTCAGCAGCGACTCGAGTTGCCCAAGCTGTGCCATGATCTCCAGCGTTGACGGATGAATAGTGTCGCCACGAAAGTCACGCAGAAAGTCGTCATGTTTTTCAACGACCACCGCACGTAAACCGGCACGTGCCAGCAGATAGCCGAGCATGAGTCCGGCAGGTCCACCGCCAACGATACAACACTCCGCAGTTAACGCCTGTGATGCCTCCATACTAACCTCAATACAGTGCAATGGATGATAATTGTTATCATTTATATAGCATGCCGGTGCCGGCGAGGTAGTGAGAAATGCTGTGCACGCGTCAGGGGTGTTGCGCGTCGCGTGCCATACAAGCGATCGCTTTCTGCTGCGATCTCCTGATATCCGCCTGATAATTTTTACCTTTTAGCCGCAGCGCAGCAACATCCTGCAAACATTAATCGCACGAGTTTGCCCTTACCCGCTTGCGCTAAGCGCAGGCTGACCCAGGCTAAATAGGGTCAATTACTGCATTAACGGTAGGGTTAAATGAAACAGCAAAATCGTAACATTGGCATTGCGCCTTATGGTGGTTCGGCGGGTGGCTGGGGCGCGCTCAAGGCAGTAGCCGATGCTTTACGTCGCCAGATGTCTTTCAAACAGGATGTTATTGCGCTTTTTAAAGTGAATCAGCCGCAGGGATTTGATTGCCCCGGCTGTGCCTGGCCGGACCCGCGTCACACCTCCTCATTTGAATTCTGCGAAAACGGTGCCAAGGCGGTGTCATGGGAAGCGACCAGCAAACGCACCACGCCTGAATTTTTTGCCGCGCATACCGTTAGCGAACTCTGGCAGCGCAATGCGTTTGAACTGGAAGGCGAAGGCCGTTTAACCCATCCGATGAAATACGATGCCGCCAGCGATACCTATCAGCCAATTGCATGGGAAACCGCGTTTGCCGAGATCGGCGCGCTTCTGCGCGGTTACGATGATCCTGACAGCGTCGAGTTCTATACCTCCGGGCGCGCCTCCAACGAAGCCGCATTTCTGTGGCAGCTGTTTGCCCGTGAATACGGCACCAACAACTTCCCGGATTGTTCCAATATGTGCCATGAGCCCACCAGCGTGGGCCTGCCGGAGTCGATTGGCGTGGGCAAAGGCACCATTGAGCTGGAGGATTTTGACCATTGTGATTTGGTGTTATGCATCGGGCATAACCCCGGCACCAACCATCCCCGCATGCTGGCCACGTTGCGAGAAGTCGCTAAACGCGGCGCCACGATTGTCGCCATCAATCCGTTACGCGAGCGCGGACTGGAGCGGTTTACCTCGCCGCAAAGCCCGATTGAGATGCTATCAATGAGTTCAACGCAACTGGCCTCCACCTACTATAAAGTGCGGGTTGGCGGTGATGCCGCGATGCTAAAAGGGGTGATGAAGATACTGCTGACTATGCATGAGGAGGCGCTGCGGAGCGGCGCGGCGCCGGTGTTGGATGAAGCCTTTATCGATGAACACACTGAAGGCTTCGCGGCACTGAAGCAGGATCTGGAGAATACCGACTGGGCGCACATCCTGAAGGTGTCCGGTATGGATCGCGCTGAGATTCAAAATATTGCGCGCCTCTACGCCAACGCAAAAAATACCATTATCTGTTACGGCATGGGGATTACGCAGCATCAGTACGGCACGCAGAATGTGCAGCAAATTGCCAACCTGCTTTTGCTGCGCGGCAATATCGGCAGAAAAGGAGCCGGTATTTGTCCGCTGCGTGGTCACTCCAATGTGCAGGGTGACCGTACCGTGGGCATTACTGAAATTCCGCCTCAGTCGCTGCTCGACAGCATCGAAAACGTGTTTGGCTTCACGCCGCCGCAAAAGCATGGTCACGGTGCGGTCGCGGCCATCCAGGCGATTCAGCAAGGGAGATCGCAGGCGCTGCTGTGCCTGGGCGGCAATCTCGCTGAGGCGATCTCCGATCCCAACGTCACGTTTGCTGCCCTGCGCAAACTGGATTTAGTGGTACATATGGCCACCAAACTGAATCGCTCCCACCTTCTGATGGCGAAGCACAGCTACCTTCTGCCCGTGCTGGGACGCACTGAGATCGATCAGCAAGCCACGGGGGAGCAAAGCGTTACGGTAGAGGATTCAATGTCGATGGTGCATGCCTCACGCGGGACGCTGCCGCCGGCCTCGCCGCATCTGAAATCTGAACCGGCGCTGGTCGCGGGACTGGCGAAAGCGACCTTGCCTGACAGCCGCGTGAACTGGGATAAGATGATCGGTGATTACAATAATATTCGCGATGCTATTGAGGCGGTATTCCCGGCGTTTGAAAACTTTAATCAGCGCGTTATGCAGCCCGGCGGTTTTCGTTTGCGTAACGCGGCATCGGAGCGCGAGTGGCTTACCGCATCAGGCCGGGCGCAATTTAAAGTGATGGAAGGGATCAATGAAGATCCGCGGTCGTTACACTGTCACGATCTGGTACTGACGACGCTGCGCAGTCACGATCAATACAACACGACATTATATGGTCTCAACGATCGTTATCGTGGCGTGAGCGGTCGCCGTGATGTGCTGTTTATCTCTGCCGATGAGGCAGAGAAACGCCAGCTGCGTGTCGGCGATACCGTTAATATGATTGCGCTAGATCCTCAGGGAGAACGGACGGAACGGAGGCTGGATAATCTGACTATTGTGGTGTATGACATGGCTCCGGGTTCGGTTGCGGCCTACTACCCTGAAGCGAACGTGCTGGTGCCGCTGGATAGCCACGATACCCGGAGCGGCATTCCCGCCTATAAAAGCATCCCGGTGCTGCTTGAGCCTTCAGTGGCGACGCACGCAGAGAGCAGTGGTGCGCTGCGCTGAGCATCAGTGTGAAGAGACAAACGCCATGTCCTGCTGCGCGGGAGGTATCGCGAAGTGGCGCTGCATGCGTTTGATCTCTTCGGCCGGCGGCAAGCCAAACAGCCGCTTGAATTCACGGTTGAACTGCGAGGCGCTCTCATAGCCCACCGCATGGCTGGCCGCCGCCGCAGTTACAGTCTGACGCAGCATCAGCATGCGTGCCTGATGCAGACGCACGGATTTCACATACTGCATTGGTGGCTGCCGCGTGATGTTTTTAAAGTGGGTGTGAAATGTGGGAACGCTCATGCCCGCTTCGGCGGCCAATGCGCTGAGGCTAAGCGGCTGCGCGTAGCGGGCATGAATATGCCGTAGCGCTTTGCCAATTTTACCAAACTGCCCGTGCAGCGTCAGCGCGGCACGCATCGCCTGCCCCTGCGCGCCCGTCAGCACACGATAGTAGAGTTCGCGTACCCGCTCCGGACCTAAAATCGCCGCATCCAGCGGATCATTCAGCGTTTCAACCAAACGCAGCACCACATCGCGCAGCGTGGCATCCATTGGGCTCGACATCATACTTTGCGCTGCTTTCACTTCGACCGGTACCGCCTGCTGCTCAAGCTGCAACAGCAGATCCGTTGCCACGGTAAAATCGAGATGCATATAGATCGCCAGGAGCGGATGTTCTGCGGTGGCTTCTGTCTCCATGGTAAAAGGTACCGGCACGGCTACCGCCAGGTAGTGCTGCTCGTCATAGAGATAGATCTGGTCACCAAAAAAGCCGCGCTTCGTTCCCTGGCAAACAATCACGATACCCGGATCGTACAGCACCGGCGTACGCGCCAGTGGGCGATCGGATCGCAGGATGCGGACATCCGGCAGCGCCGTCAGATTGTATCCCTCCTGCGGCGCCAGCGTTTTCATCAGTGCAAGCGTACGCTGCCGGTCATTCATGTTTACACTCCACCACACTCATAAGATTAGGCAATAAAAGCAGAAGATAAGGCCTCTTCAGCGCGTTTTATACAGAATATTATGCATCTTCCATCTAAGCAGGGAGAAGTGCAATGTCTGAGGTTAAAACCCTTTTAATCACCGGTGTCAGTAGCGGCTTTGGTCGCGCCCTGGCACAGCTCGCGTTAAGCCGCGGCTACCGCGTTATCGGCACCGTGCGGAGCGCCGCTGCGAAGCACGATTTTGTGCAACTTCATGCGGATAACGCCTGTGCGCTTGAACTGGACGTCACCGACTTTACCGCTCTCGATGCCGCCATCGCCGGCATTGAAGCGTCACAGGGGCCGATTGATGTGCTGGTAAATAACGCCGGTTATGGCCACGAAGGGATTATGGAGGAGTCCTCACTGGAGGAGATGCGCCGCCAGTTTGACGTCAATGTGTTTGGTGCCGTGGCGATGACCAAAGCGCTGCTGCCTTTTATGCGCGAGAGACGTCGCGGCCATATCCTGAACATCACCTCCATGGGCGGCTTTATTACCCTGCCGGGTATCAGCTATTACTGCGGCAGCAAATTTGCCTTACAGGGCATTTCAGAGACCCTCAGCCAGGAGCTGGCGCCATTTAATATCCACGTGACCGCTGTGATGCCGGGGTCATTCCGTACCGACTGGGCGGGTCGCTCCATGGTCCGCAGCACGCGCAGCATCAGTGATTATGATGCGCTATTTGATCCGATTCGCCAGGCACGAGAAGCGAAAAGCGGCAGACAGTTGGGCGATCCGGCTAAAGCGGCATGTGCCATGCTGGATATCATTGAGAGCGCGTCGCCGCCGACACAGCTGTTACTGGGTAGCGATGCGCTGGGGCTGGTTCGCAATAAACTGGCAGCGATGCAGGCAGAAATTGATCGCTGGGAAACGCTGACGCGATCGACAGATGGTTAACGCAGGAAAACCAGGCATAGCACGCTATGCCTGGTGTATTACGGGTGCGCTCACTATCAGAAGCGATATTGCAGACCCAGGGTAACGGTATAGTTTTTGTTGGAAATGCCTGCAGCATCCCCACCAAACGACGCAGATTCACCGCTCACGGTATCAATAACCTGCGTACCGCCCTTGCCCTCTTCATATTTGCTGTAGCTAAACTCAGCAAATACTTTTGCATTGCCGGTAATATAATAACCGGCGTCCACAGAGGCACCGTAGTAACGTGAATTTGAGGTTTTCTCACGGAACGTCAGGTCTCGCATATAGTGCTCATCATTATCGTGAGCGCGTACCCAATCACTGAATTTAAACAGCGCGTTAAATTCAAAATCATTAATACGGTACTGTCCAACCAGACCTATATAGGGCATTGAAAAACGCTGGCTGTAGCCAATACCTGGCTGACCATCAGGGAAATTCCCGACAAAAGCACCGTTATCATAATTATAGGTGCCGCCGGTTGCGGTCCAGCTGAAGCGCGTTTCCTGATAACCGGCTACTGCACCCGCTTTATAGTTGTCACCCTGCAGGAACCAGCCTTTGACGTTAAGATCGTATTCGTTGGCATAGTTGACATCAGTGCTCGGGTGCGATGAGTGATCGGTCCAGTTCGATTGATTACTGTTCTGCCAGTCGTAATCATCCATATGGCCTGACCCGGAGGCCAGCGAGGTCCAGCCCCGTGCGTTAAGCGTAAGGAATGAGTACGCATCCCAGGAGAAATCCATCTTAAGAATAGCGACGTTTTTAATTTTCCAGTCCAGCTGACTGACTTTGCGCGCGCTGCTGGCGTCATACACCATCTCTTTCGATTTACCACCCAGCATGCCCACTGAGGTTGCCACACTAATACTGTCTGCGGAGAGATTTGGCATATATTGCGCAGATTCGGCGTACGCCGTTCCTGAGAGCGCGGCCATCATCATCACCGCAATACTACTTTTCTTCATTTTGAATCCCATGTTTAATTTAATTAATCCCTGAACAGCGGGCGCAGAATAAAATGTCCGATACCATCAGGCAAGCGTAAATTGAGTGAGCATAAAATAAGCGATGAGAATTAAATAAAATTAACTAAAGAACTATTACCGGCTGACGATAACAGCAGATTACCTTGTCATCCGGCTAACGCTGGTTTCAGCGCTAATCGAACTTTAGCAAACCAAAAAAATGATTATCTGTTATTCACGTTTGTAAGGCGCCAGCAGCCTTATATGACGCACTCTGCAAATTATTTTTGCCACGAATTAATGCGCCTGACTCTACGCAAGAAAGCTTAAACTCTTTTTCACGGTGATTTGGGTTAAGTATTGAGAGGGCATAGTAATTAGCAAAAGTGCGGGTATCACCCCCCAACCTGAAAAATTTTCAAATTCTGCCGCCATACGCTATCGGGGCTGCCCTTTTAGCTCAAAAGCTCTTTTTTGCACGCTCAGCCACCCTGACGTGATGCTGACCTAACATAATGTAAATGAAGGCTTAGCACTTTTTGCTAAAAAATCCGCGATGCGCCAGCGTTACATTCCTGTACATAAATATTTTCTTTGTATAACTTTATTTAAGCTGTGTTTATCATTTATTGTGGAGAACGGAGATATGTCTCAGGACCGTAATCTTGCCACAACCGCTGATGCGATTCGCTGCCACTTCAAACAGGCAGCGCTGCCTTCACAGCAGGAGACGCTGGGCCAGCTGGTGGTTGAAATTCTGCTGGAAGGCCGGTTACTGAATCGTAAATCGTTATGTACGAAACTGATTTTTCGCCTTGAACAGGCGCAAAGTCCTCAAGAGAAATTGCACTATCAGCAATTAGTTGGACTATTGTTTACCTGCGATAAGGAATCTTAAGCGTACCGCCGCAATCGAGAGTTTATATGTACCGAAGTGAAGAAGAACGGCTGACCGACATCGTTATGGGAGACGCCGTACTGCAATTATTAAAACAGGCTGGTCCGGTAACGACTGCCGCCCTGCTCGATAAACTGCACGCGCTGGCCGGGCAGGAGACGAACCCTGCACGACAACGTGCATTTCATCGCGCCATTGCCGAAGTGCAAAATAATCAGGACGCGTCAGCCGGAAACAGTGTGGCTCTTAAAGATACGAACAATGTCACTCATATTTTCCGCAACCGGGATGGCTCGGGTAAAACCACTAAACATTAGCCTCCACTCTCCGCATCAAAACGCTGCCGGGCATGGCGAATCTCATGCATGTTGCTTAAAATCCACTCCCACATAGGCAACATATTATGTAGCACGCCTGCGCCCAAGGGCATCAGGCGATATTCGACGTGGGGATGTGGATATTTCTGGTTAAAGTCATGCCGGCTAATTAATCCATCCCGTTCCAGCTGGCGCAGCGTACGTGTCAGCATCCGCTGTGTGATGCCCGCTAAAGCGCGTTTTAACGCTGCGTGACGCAACGCTCCCTGTGTTCCTAACGTATAGATGACGGCCAGCGACCAGCGGTTGCCGGTATGGGCCAGGACTTCTCTTTTGAGTCCATCATCTTCGTCACTTAATGCGTGACAGATCTGCGCAAATTTTATCTTTTCAGCTTCGCTAATCGTCATGTTATGTCCCGGTATCATCAGTGTGCCTGATTGTTATGTAGCGTGCGGGCTGACAGCATAGCCCTCAGTTAATAGGGAGGCGCTATGAATACCGCAATACATTCTCAATCACAAAATATTCTTATTCTGGGGGCGGGCGAGCTGGGACTCGCTGTGCTGCAGGGCTTTCTCGCCCTGCGTGACAACGTCACACCGCTCACGCTCAGCGTATTGCTACGGGAAAAGCGTGCTGACGATCAGCGGCTGGCACAATTCCATGCCTGGCAGGTGGAGGTCATCACCGCTGATTTTAGCCAGCACACCACGGATCAACTGGCGGCAAAGTTTGCCCGTTACGATGCGATCATAAACTGCAGTGGGTTTGTGGGCGGTAAAGGCACGCAGCTGAAAATCACTGAAGCCGTGATTAAAGCCGGCGTAAGACGCTATATTCCCTGGCAATTTGGTGTTGATTACGATCGGATTGGGATGGGTAGCGGTCAGCCAGTATGGGACGAGCAACTGGCGGTGCGACAGCGATTACGCCAGCAGCAGCACACGCAGTGGATAATTATCTCAACCGGCCTGTTTATGAGTTATCTCTTTGATGCCGCTTTTGGTGTGGTCGACGCGGAAAAACGCTGCGTTAAAGCCCCGGGCAGTGCGGATTATGCTGTCACCGTGACGACGCCGGAGGACATTGGTCGCCTGACGGCATTAATTTTCACCCACCGGCCCGCGATTAATGATCAGATCGTTAAGGTAGCGGGCGATACCCTGACGTACCGCCAGCTCGCGCAGTTGCTGGACTATCAGCTGGAGGTGATTACACAGGCGCAACTTCAGCATAACGCTGCTGAAAATCCTCACGATGCCGCCGCCGCTTATCGCCTCTCTTTTGCCCGCCCTGACGGCGTGGCCTGGAGTAAAGCCCAGACCTTTAACGTCCGGCAAAACATTGCGGTTACCGATGTCCGTAAATGGTTAACCGCCCGTGACATCAGTGACGGATAGCACAACCACACTGCGACATCTCACCCGGCACATGTTTACCCAGGTGGGAATGGCGTACCTGCAGTTCCCCCTGCTGCCAGGCGTTGCTGGTATCACTGCGCTGTTCAAGCAGGCGATTCAGCGCCTCGGTCACCAGCAGGTCACGGCGTTGTGCCCAGCTGGTGAGATGCCAGGTTGATGCACGCGCCTCGTCAATATCATCAACCCCGACCACAGCAACATGAGCGCCCTGGCCGAAGTCACGCACCGCCTGCAGCGCGCCCAGCGCCAGCACATCGCTGGCGCAGAACAACGCATTAATACGCTCCGCCGCCCGGGTTTTTCGTAGATAACCCATCACCGCCTGGTAAGCACGTTCACGATCGAATTCGCCCGCTGTCAGCTGTACCGTCAGCGCACTGTGCTGCTGCAGGCCGGCCTGATAACCGGCCAGATAGCGATCCGGTATGGCTGTTTCACGCGCCTGTAAAAAGCCGAAACGCTGATGTCCCTGAGCTAACAGCAGCGCGGCCATCTGCTGACCAACATCAAAGCCATCGGCAATCACTACGTCCGCGGCACGGCTGTCGCTGGGTGCGAGATGTACGCTGTGCACCTGCGGCAGAATGCCGGCAGCGATCTCCAGTTCATCATCGAACAAGGAGGTCAAAAACAGCAGTCCGGCCGGCGATAACGGCGCCACGCTGCGCAAGGCAGCCTGATAACTTTCGCGGGAGTTAACATTAAGCAATACGGCAGCCAGGCCGCGCGCATTAAGCTGGCGCGTCACCTCATTGAGCATGTTGACCGTATTGGGGTTGGTGAACTCATCGCTGATAATGGCGACCGGGTGAGAATGAACTGCCATGTCTGACTCTCCTGCAACGTAACGTGCGGTAATTATAGGTAGGGTACGCAGTAAGAATTCTACGTTACCCGAATAATCCTCCATCGCCAATCGGCGACAGGCGCCGACTGTCTGAAACCACGCTCCTGCAGAGTTGAGCACCCGGATTTGCGCCTCACCGCGCAATTTACGTTACACTGTCGCCACGTTTGTCCGGTACGGAAAATTTTATGCGCATCACGCTTGATCACCCCGATCACCCTTTTATTCACCGCTTGCTTGGCGAGGAGATTGAGATAATCGAATCGCCCTCCGCGCAAGAGACCCGCCTGCAGCAGGCGCTGCAGACCGCGCGGCAGCAGAAAAACCATGAAACGGAACTTGAGGGTAAGCGCAATGCGCTCTATCTGATCCTGTTTGTGTTCCTGTACGCCGCGCTGGGCGCTTCGCTGACGCTGGATCTCAGCGCTATTGCTCAGGCTTCCAGCCACAAAAGCATCGCGTATGCCCTGGAGGCGGTACCCGTGCTGATCGCTTTCTCCGGTCTGTTCCTGTCGCTGCTGTTTCTGTTCGCTACGCGTAGCAGCGCGCGCCGTCTGCGCAGCTGGGATCAAAGCATTTTGCTACTGGAAAAGTACACCGGCGGCAATCTGAGCAGGCAGATTAATGAGATGGGCGCGCGTACCACGCACTATTCGCAATCAGCGATCTCGGTAGCCCTGGCGCTGTTCATCTGCGTGACATGGGTTGTGATGTATAACTTTTTTACCTTCACCACCAGCGGCGTCATCGGCAGCGTGATTTCACTGTTTATCACCACCATGACCTACGTCATTCTCGATATTCAGCTGCTGAAATCCGATCAATCCATTGCGGTTGATGAGCCGCTGATCCCGGCGGATGAGGAGAAAAAGCTGCCTTAAAGCTGGCGTCCTCTGCCCTTCTCCTTTACGGAAAAGGGCAGAGAGATTTTATGGGTAGACTTTGAAAGTGAAGTATTTCTTCGCCAGTTTGTCGTAAGTGCCGTTTTTGTGTAGTTCAGCCAGCGCACTGTTTATCAGGGTTAAATTTGCCTCATCGCCTTTACGCAAACCAATGCCGACACCGTTGCCGAGCAGCTCTTTATCATCGAGCGTCGCTTTATTCACGTAGCCTTTACCCTCCGGCGTGCCGAGAAAACCCTGCTCAGCCGATACGGCATTCGCCAGGCTGGCATCCAGGCGACCCGCGACGAGATCCGGGTAGATCTCCATCTGATTAGGATAGGAGACGATGTTCACGCCCTGCGGTGCCCATTTCGATTTAGCATAGGTCTCCTGGATAGTGCCCTGCGCAACGCCAATATTTTTACCGCGCAGCGTACTGATATCTTCCGTTAAGGTACTGTTGGCAGGCGTTAATAGCGCACTCGGTGTCACATAGAGCATATTGGAGAAAGCAACCTGCTGGCGGCGCTTTTCGGTCATCGACATGGCTGAAAGGATCGCATCAAATTTTTTTGCCTGCAGCGCCGGAATACTGCCGTCAAACCCAATCTGTACCCACTGGCATTTCACTTTGGCCTGTGCGCAGATGGCGTTGCCAAGCTCAATATCAAAGCCCTGCAGCGAACCGTCGCTGGCTTTGGATTCAAACGGCGGAAACGTCGGATCAACACCGAATCGTAGCGTTTGCTGTGCGGCAGTGAGCTGGCTAAAAGCACCCAGCGAAAGCAGCAGCGCAAGGGACAACGTTCTCTTCATTATTCTCTCCGGAGGGTCGCTCAATCACAGGTAAGTGAGTGTAATACCATGCCATACCCGCGGCGGCTACCTAAAATGCGCGCCGCCACAGAGTGATTTCTTATGTTAGTGAGTAAGTTAGTCCGGTTTCATCTCCCGCAGCAGAGACTTTGCCGGTGCGTCATCACTTTGTCATAACTTTCTCACAGCGCTGTCAGCCGCTTTTCGTTATGCTGGCTATCCTCGGCCGTCATGCCCAATGGAGTAGCATATGAAGATTCTGGTGATAGAAGATGAAGCCAAAGCGCGTGATTACATGCGTAAAGGATTAACGGAAGCCGGATTTATCGTGGATGTGGCAGAGAACGGTCAGGATGGCCTGTTTTACGCGCAGGAGCACCATTACGATCTGATTCTGCTGGATGTGATGATGCCCGGCATTAACGGCTGGGAGGTGATGGCGCAGCTGGATCGGCAGATCAATACCCCGGTGATCTTCCTTACCGCGAAAGGGACGCTGGAAGATCGCATCAAAGGCCTTGAGCTGGGCGCGGATGATTACCTGGTAAAGCCCTTCTCGTTTGCCGAGCTGCTGGCGCGCGTACGCACCCAGCTGCGACGCGGCACGCAGCAAAAGCTGCCGGAGCTGCTGACGCTGGCCGATCTGCATCTCGACATCCCGAAACGTCGCGTTGAACGTGCCGGACAGCGCATCGATCTCACGAATAAGGAGTTCAACCTGCTGCATCTGTTTATGCTGCATCCGGGTGAGGTATTAACGCGCACCGTGATTGCCTCACGCGTGTGGGACATGAACTTCGATAGCGACACCAACGTGGTGGATGTTGCCGTGAAGCGTTTGCGGCAGAAGATTGATGGCCCTTTCATGGCGCCGCTGATCCATACCGTGCACGGTGTCGGCTACCGCTGCGAAGCTGAAACATGAAATCGCGCACGCTGGCTACGCGATTATCGCTGGCGCTCAGCGCCACGGTCGTGCTCATTTTCTCCCTGAGCGGCATGGCGCTCTACCACTCGCTGGCGAAACAGATCGGCGTGCGTGACGATGCTGCCCTGCTGACGCGCATTGACCAGATCCGCACGCTGCTGCGCGATGAAGATGCCGTGACACTGATCCAGCAGAAACCCCGTCTGTTCGCCAATATGCTTGGCAATACCGAATCCCTGCTGGTACTGCGCTTTCCTGGCCAGCCGCCGCTGATTGTGGTCAATCCTGGCGCCCGGCCGGTGCCGGCTATCGAGCCGGTGGCCGCCGATCAACCGCTCAGCCTGAATTCGGTGCATCATCAACTGGCCGCCGACGGCACGCCGTTTATCTCTGCGGCCGCGCTGACGCCCACCCGTGACGGCCATGGCGTAATTGAGATCATCACCGGCCGCCTGATGAGCGATCGCACCCAAACGCTCCGCAGTTACCGCGCGCAAATCATTATTGCTACCGCCCTGGCTGCGCTGCTGGTGGCGGCGATCAGCGTCTGGCTGG
>NZ_MLFS01000036.1 GCF_002095485.1 Pantoea wallisii
GCCGCGTTTACCGCTGCGCGTGCCGGCGGCGCGGAAATTCTGATCGCCGACGAGCCCACGAAGGGGCTTGATGTCGCGCGCCGCGATGAGGTCAGCCAGCTCCTGCAACGCGAAGTGGCAGAAGGCGGCATGTTACTGACCATTACCCACGACATTGCGCTGGCACGCCAGTTGGGCGGGGATGTGGTGGTAATGCACAAAGGCAGGGTGATTGAGCAGGGCGGGGCGCAGCAGGTACTGCAGCACCCTCAGCGCAGCTACACGCGGGAGCTGCTGGCAGCCGATCCCTCAGCGTGGCCGGCACGTCAGGCAACAACCCTGCAGTCGCATCCGGTGATCAGTGCGCAGGGGATTAAGTTAGTGCGTGGCGGGAAACCGCTCGGCGTGCCGGCGCAGTTTACCCTGCACGCTGGCGAGATCGTCGGGTTGCATGGCGCAAGCGGCAGCGGCAAGAGCAGTTTTGGCGATGTGCTGCTGGGCTTACTTGAGCCGCAGCAAGGCAGTGTAACGCGACACCGGGCGGCCGACGCGCTGAAGTATCAGAAAATCTATCAGGATCCCTCCGCGCTGTTTCCGCCACTGCGCACGCTGGAGCAGAGTATTAATGATGTGCTGCGCCGTCATCATGTAGCCGTACAGCGGCGCGACAGCCTGATGGAACAGCTGGCGCTCAGCCCATCGTTGCTGACGCGCCGGCCGGATGCGCTCTCCGGCGGTGAGCTGCAGCGCTTCTCGCTGTTACGCGTGATGCTGCTGCAACCGGTATTTCTGTTCGCCGATGAGCCCACTTCGCGTCTTGATCCGCTGGTGCAGCAGCAAACGCTGCAGCTGATTACCGCGCTGGCACGCGAGCAGCAGTGCGGTGTTTTGCTGGTGAGCCACGATCGCGATCTGCTGGAGAAAAGCGCGCACCGGGTGATTGCGATGGATGCGGCTTAACGTGCGGGCGGCTGGCTATCACCAACACCAAGCGATCGCTGCATAACGACGGTATCGAGCCAGCGCCCATGTTTGAATCCCACTGACTTCATTACGCCGGTGTGCTCAAATCCGAGTGCCCGGTGTAATCCCAGCGATCCCTGATTCGCGCTGTCACCCACAATCGCAATGATCTGCCGGAATCCTGCCGCTTCTGCCAGCGCAATGGCTTTTTGCAACAGCGCCTTGCCTATGCCGCGGCCGGTTTGCTCAGGATCGAGATAGATCGAATCCTCCAGGGTAAAACGGTAGGCATAACGGGGGCGATAAGGCGCCAGGTAACAGTAGCCCAGCACCTGCTGATCCTCCTGCGCCACCAGCCAGAAACCGCCGCGCTGCTGCACATCCGCAATACGCCGGCGCATCTCATCCTCAGCCGGAGGATCGGTTTCAAAGGTTGCCGTGCCATGCAGCACATGCCAGGCATAGATGGTCTGAATCGCCGCCGCGTGATGCGGCCGGGCAGGAGTGATGTCCATAGGTTTCTGATAGTTGGCCTTAAAAGATTACCAGCATGCCACCGCGCCGGCTGGCCGGCACCGGCTTTAAACATAGGAAATTGTGATGATAGCGGCATGAGACAGCGCGCAGGGCAGACGCTGTCAGTTCTGCTCGGAGAGCTGTACCGCCATGGTATCGGCTTCCAGCGCTTCAAACACGTGCGGTTCATCCGCCGGGTAGCAAATGTAGTCGCCAGGGTACAGTTCTACCGGCGCATCGGTGGGCCCCACGCGGGCGCGGCCACGGGCAATAATGATGTGCTCGACCGATCCCGGCGGATGCGGCTTAGATGCACGCGGCGCCCCCGGCTGGCTGGTGATCAGATAGAGATCGCGTCGCCCGCCCGGCGGACAGCTGGCTAACAGTGCAGCCTGGTAATCGGCCAGTTCTGCGGCGATCACCATGCCTTCACCCCGGCGGATCACCTGCAGGCGTTTCACTTCCGGCTCCATCAGGCGCGCAAAAGGGATATTCAGCGCAACACAGAGTGACCATAACGTCTCCAGGCTGGGATTACCGTTCCCGGCCTCCAGTTGCGAGAGCGTTGATTTAGCGATGCCCGCGCGGCGCGCGACTTCGGTTAAAGAGAGCCCCGCGCGCTGGCGTTCGCGTACCAGGCCAGCGGCAATAATGTCAATCGGCGGCGTCAAAGCAGCTCCTGTTCTTTATATCGAACATTTTGTTCATCTTGAAAAACGTGTGTAGTGCGTTCATTATACCGTCTAAATTGTTCGGTATGAGATTAAATTGTGATGCGTCTGGGTGCAATACCGCTTGATCGCGGCGTATTGAAAGCGATTTTCCTCGTCTGTCTGGCGGACGGTATCGTCGGCCTCTCTTACGGCTCGCTGGCGGCTGCCGATGGCTTCCCGCTGTGGGTGCCGATTGCGCTCTCCACGTTAGTGCTGGCCGGCGCGTCAGAATTTCTCTTTATTGGTATCGTCGCGGGCGGCGGCAGCCCGCTCACCGCTGCTGCTGCCGGTTTGCTGGTTAATGCGCGCCATCTGCCGTTTGGCATTGCGGTTAAAGATCTGGTCGGGCAGGGCAGTCGTAGTCTGCTTGGCTGCCACATTATGAATGATGAGAGCGTAGTTTTTGGCATCTCGCAGCCGAAGCTGGCGCAGCGACGCGCGGCTTACTGGATCTGCGGGTTGGGCATATTCGCCATCTGGCCGCTCACCGTGATTGGCGGGGCGCTGATTGGCCGCTTTATTCCGGATGTCGCGGCTATCGGGCTGGACGCGGTTTTCCCGGCCATCCTGATTGCCCTGATCTTTCCCGCGCTGCGCCAGCGCCGGACGCGCATTCCCGCCGCCTGCGGCGCAGTGCTGTCGGTTATCGCTACGCCGTTTGTCCCGGCGGGTATGCCGGTACTGTTCTCTTTACTCGGTTTACTGAGCTGGCGGGAGCGCAAAAATGCAAAATAGTTTAGTGATCGCCGGCATTGCGCTGCTGGCCGTGGGCACTTATGCCATCCGCTTTGCCGGCTATCGCCTCGGCAGCCGTATGCCTATGTCCGAGCGTGCGCGTAATATGCTTTCCGATGCGGCAACGGTTTTGCTGCTGGCGGTTGCGGTCACCACCGCGCTGTTTGAGGGCACGCATTTTGCCGGCGTAGCGCGCGTGGCCGGCGTACTGTTTGCCGTCTTCCTGGCATGGCGACGCGCCCCGTTGATTTTTGTTATCATCGGCGCGGCAATCATGACGGCGCTACTGCGCTATTTCGGCGTACCCTGATGAGGCGCCAGACATTAAGGCTATGATTATGGAAAGCGATAACAACAAGGAGCACGCGAAAATGGTGATTAACTGCGTGGTGTATCGTCACGGTGAGCGTGAAGAGCATGTCAATGTAGCCGAGATCTCTGACGTCCTGAAAGAGGAGAGTGCCTTTGTCTGGCTCGGTTTATATCAGCCCGATCCGGCTTTCATGCAGACGCTGCAGGAGGAGTTCGGACTCCATGAGCTGGCGATCGAAGATGCGCTGGTCGCGCACCAGCGGCCCAAGATCGAACAGTACGGTGATTCCGTATTTATCGTGGTTAAAAGCGCGCATCTTGAGGATAACCAGCGTATCAGCTTTGGTGAGACGCACTTCTTCCTGGGTAAAAACTTCCTGATTACCGTCCGCCACGGTTCAACGGAAGGGTATAAAGAGATTCGCGCCAAAGCGGAAAAAAATCACGCCATGCTGTGCCAGGGGCCGGGCTACGCGCTTTACTCCATTCTCGATTTTATCGTGGATAACTACAGCAAGATCACCGCCTCACTCAGCGAACGGATCGGCGATCTGGAGGATGGCATGTTCTCCACGCGTTTTGACAATAATACGCTGGAGAAGGTCTATCACTTACGGCGCGAGCTATTGTCACTGCGCAATGCGGCGATGCCGGTAACGGAGATCTGTCCGCAGCTGGTGCGCTTCCACGAGGATATCATCCCTAAAAATCTGCGCGCCTATCTGCGAGATGTGCAGGACCACGCGCACCATGTGATGATTGATGCCGAAGATATGCGTGAAACGCTTGCCAGTGCTATGCAGGTAAACCTGGCGCTGGTGTCGGTGCAGCAGAGCGAAGTGAATAAAAAGCTGGCGGGCTGGGGCGCTATCCTGATCGTGCCGACCATTATCTTCAGCATGTACGGCATGAACTTCCCGGATATGCCGGAGCTGCACACCCATTTTGGCTACCCGGCGGTGGTAGCAACAACGCTAATCATCTGCTGCGTGATGTGGTGGCGCCTGAAAAAAGCCAGGTGGCTTTAACGCAACAGAAGTGGGTTATTTCAGCCTGAAATCGCCAGGGATTTCACTGCCGGAAGCCGCCGGGCGTCAGGCTGAAGCCGCTCAGATTCATAACTCTTTCGCCACGCGCAGACGATGGATTATGGCGCTGCGATAACCGCGATGACAACGGCTATCCAGAACAGTACTGCACCGGCCAGTGCCATGCGATAAAGAAGCTGGCGGGAAAAGGATAACAGCGCGACCATGTTGGCTCCGGAAAATTATTAGCGAATGCCCATCACGCCAACCACCACGACGATCCAGAAAAGCGTACAACCCGTCAGCACTCTGCGCCAGATAAGATGGCGCTCCAGGTTAATCAGCGCCTCCAGACGTACACGTAAAATCGAATGCATAGCGACCTCAATTCAGAAAACAGACAGCGAAAGTAATAAGCGAACAACCGGCCAGAGTAGCGCCGGGTGAGAATATTCTGAATGGTGAGCGAGCGGGTTCACGACAAGACTGGTCTTGAAATCACAGAGAGTGAATGGATGCTGTTACGTGTTAATGCCACGTCTGGTACACCTTCCAGACGCGGCATGCTGGCAGGAAAAGTCGCAGCTCACACGCTGCGCGTGACGCCGCCATCCACGCGAATATTCTGCGCGGTAATGTAAGCCGCACCGGGAGACGCCAGGAAGGCAACGGTCGCAGCCACCTCTTCTGCTGTGCCGTAGCGCTTCAGCGGCACGCTCTCACGGCGTTCATTGGCTTCCGGCAGGCTATCAATCCAGCCCGGCAGCACATTATTGATGCGAATATTATCGGCCGCATAGGTATCAGCAAAGATTTTGGTAAAGGATGCCAGACCGGCACGGAATACGGCCGACGTAGGGAACATATCTGTCGGCTCAAACGTCCAGGCCGAAGAGATATTGATGATGCTGCCGCCGCCCTGTTTTTGCATAACCGGCGTAACCAAACGTGTGGCGCGCACCACATTCAGGAAATAGGTCTCCATGCCACGTTGCCACTCTTCATCACTGATCTCCAGAATCGGCGCGCGCGGTCCATGCCCGGCGCTGTTGACCAGAATATCGATCCGGCCCCAGCGTGCCAGGGTAGCATCAACCAGCTTTTGCAGATCGGCTGTTGACTGGTTTGAACCGGTTACGCCTAATCCGCCCAGGCGCTGAGCAAGCGCTTCGCCTTTACCGGACGAGGAGAGGATCGCCACCCTGATACCCTCACTGGCCAGCTTTTCAGCCGCCGCTGCGCCCATGCCACTGCCGCCCGCTACAATAATTGCCACTTTTTCTACTGTCATTTTGCCTGCCTCCGGATAAGCATTAGTAAGACTACCCAGTATAATGGCTACTCTGTTCTGCTGAGAGTCAGTAACTCTGCCAATTGACAATAGGAAAACTACAGGATGCAGCCAGGATTTAACGAGCTTCCTTCGCTCAATGCCCTGCGGGTGTTTGAGGTTGTTACGCGGCACCTGAACTTCCGTCTCGCCGCCGAAGAGCTGGGGGTAACGCAGGGCGCGGTGGCACAGCACATTCGCGGGCTGGAGGCCAGCCTGGGGATGAAGCTGTTTGAGCGTTTGCCGCGTACGCTGACGTTGACCAGCGCCGGTGCAGGTTATGCGGTAAGCATTCGTCAGGCGTTTGAGCTCATTGATGAGGCAACCCGTACGCTAAAGCCGGAGCCAAACCATTTAACCCTGAGCGTGACGCCAACCTTTGCCAGCCGCTGGATGTTGCCGCGCCTGCCCGCTTTTACTGCCGCCTGGCCGGATATCGATCTGCGGGTGCTGGCCTCCGAGCGGCTGGTCCGCTTTCATCATGAAGGTGTCGATCTGGCCGTACGCTATGGCCGTCCGCCGTTTGGCAGCGGCGTGGAGGTAACGCTACTGTTTAGCCAGCAGGTGCTGGCAGTGGCGAGCCCCGCTTTACTGGCACAGCTGGGCGATCCGCAACAGGACGAACATTGTCAGCGCTACCCGTTACTGCATGACGGACACCATTTGTGGCCAGCTTTTCTGGCGTTTATGTTCCCACAAAAGTCGTTGCAGCATCAGCACCATCTGCGTTTTAACCAAACGGCCCTGGCGCTGGAGGCGGCAATCAGCGGTCAGGGTATCGCGCTGACCAGCCCGCATTTTGTCCAAAACGATCTCGCCAGCGGCCGGTTAGTGCCAGCATTTTCCCGTGTGATGACAGTTGATGCGGGCTGGTATCTGGTTGCGCCACAGCATCCGCGCAGGCAGGCACCGGTTGCAGCAGTGCGTCAGTGGCTGATCGATCAGGTAAATCAGGATATATAGCAACTGCACCGCTTGGGTAGATTTTTACACTTATAATTGGTCCTGATGCCAGCGGTTTTATCTGGTTGCTTCCCTGGTACGTGTCTGAATTCACTGACAAATAAGCAAAAAACATTGAAAGCCCGTTGGGTGCGGGTTACAACGTTGCCACGCGACCTGTTTGACTTAAGTCATTGACATAGCGATCGCCTTACCATGAGCGCGATTTTTGCACTGCCTCAGAGATGGAAAACGGTGCGCCAGACAGGCCGACCATGGATGAAGAGGTTTTAGCGGGTCAGGTTCTCTTTAATTTTCCAACTCGCGGAGTAATGGAATGAACGCAAAAGTTTGGCTGGTGGATGATGATTTGTCTGTACGGGAGTCGCTGGGTTTTTTGCTGAAAACGGTGGATTACGACGTGGCCGACTTCGCTGATGTGGCAGCGTTAGATGCCGCCTCAGACCAGCAGGCCCCGCTGCGTGGCTGCCTGCTGCTGGATGTCCGCACACCGGCTATCGGCGGGCTAAGCTGGCTGAACGACGAGACCAGACGCCATCCGCTGCTGCCGGTGATTATCATGACCGATCACGCCAGTATTGAAGCCTGTCGGCACGCCTTTAGCCACAGCGCCTTTGCATTTTTCATCAAGCCGCTGGATATCGAGCCGCTGCTGCAAGCTGTCTTTCAGGCGATGAACGAAAGCGAGCTGCGCGCCCGGCGTGCCTGACAGGCGCTAACTGTGGCGCGTCAGGTGATTGATAACCGGTTGTTGTGCGCGCGTTGTGACGCCGCAAAACACAAGAGCGGCACCGGCAGCGTAAACAGCAGCAGAAGCCACAGCAGGACATAGACAGCATCAACACCATCATTTTGCAGATTATTGTAGAGCTGCACCGGCATGCCCTGCGGAAAATAGGCAAAAATCATCACAATACCAAACTCACCCATTGCCCGTACCCAGGCCAGCGCCGTTGCGGAAGCCAGCCCGGGCGCCGCCAGCGGCATCGACAGGTGCCAGAAACGCTGCCACGGTGCGGCGCCCAGCGTGCGTCCGGCTTCCAGAATCTCCTTTGGTACCGCCGCGAACGCGGAGCGCGCGCTGGTAATAAATAGGGCAGTGCGCCATACCACTGTGCCAGTACAAACGCGGCAGGATTGTTGACCAGCGTCCAGCCAAATCTCCCCAGCAGCTCACCCGGCACACTATAGGGCCCATAAGCGCTGACCAGTAAAATCCCCATAGCCAGCGGCGGCGTTAATAACGGAATTAACACCAGCAGTTCGACCAGCAGGCGCAGGCGGCCCCGCGCCTGCGATAGCCACCAGGCGACCGGTAAACCGCTAATAAAAATCAGCAGCAGCGCGATAGCGCCCAGGCTGAGGGAGGTGACGATCGCGCTGCCATCGCCCCAGGCCAGCCGCAGATGCTGCCAGTGCGTGACGCCAATCAGCGTGATAAACGGCACGGCCAGCAGCAGCAGGGCAGGGAGTGATAGCCACAATGCTGTGGCATGACGATTGTTCATCACGGGTAAAGGGCATCGCCTTTCGGTGCGGCGTAACCATTTTGCTTCAGCAGCGCCTGGCCCGGCTGGCTGAGCATAAAGTCGACAAAGGCTTCACCTGCCGCTGCCCCGTGCGGTGCATTTTTCAGCACTGCCGCATAGTAGACCAGCGGCTGGGTATGCAGCACTTTATCTTTGCCCGCGCTGTCCTTAACGCTAAAGCTCACGGTGTTGTACCACTGCTGTGCCATGGCCGGATTGCTCAGATTGATGGCATCAGGCAGTGTCACATACGGCAGATGGGCAGAGATAACTTCGCTTTCGTAACCAGCCGCAGCATCCACCTGACCGCTCTCCAGTCGCGCCAGCAATCCGCCTTCCAGATGGGTTTGCGTCGGGTTCTGATAGCCGCCAAGGATTTTATCGGCGATGCCGGGCTGGTGATAATATTTTTCAGCCAGCAGCAGCGTGAAGATAATGTTTTGACCTTTGGGATCATTGACCGGATCGGTACGTCCAAACATCACTCCCGGCGTTGCCAGCACCTTTAACCAGCTGGCGTCACTGCCGTGGACCTGCGCGAATTGTTGAGCAAATTTCCCTTTCGGACTGTAGGCAATCACCATGCTGGTGCTGGCGACCGGCCGCGCACTGTCGATCAGCCCGGCATCCTTCAGAATCTGCATGGGGCCTGGCGTGATTGAGACAAAGACATCTGCCGTGACCTTTTTGCTTGCCAGTAAGCGCGCCATACCGTAGGCGCCCTGGCCCTGGCCCTCATAGTTTCCCCCGGTTTTTTGTGCAAAGGCCGGACCTAACGCCCGATCCATCACTTTGCCCATGGAACCCGCATACGTCACCCGAATATCGGTAGCAGCCTGAACATTCAGGCACGCGCCAGCTGCGGCAGTCAGCAGCAGTGCCGTGAAATATTTATTGTGCATTCCTTTCTCGCTATATATTTAAGTAGATAGCGATTATCGAAATTATCAGTGAGGGTGCAAGCAGAAATCTGTTGCGAAATCCTGCAGCCCCGCGCCGGGCACAATCGGCGTATAAATTCGGAGAGAGAAAAAACTTTTTACAGATCCGCAGGCTACAACAAAGTCAGGGAATCCGGCCTTTGCTCAGAAAATAAGCGGCTATAGTTATCCTGTTTCGCTCATATTGATGCGCCTGATGCGTACCTTTGATGCGTTTACCCGGAGCCAACGATTAAGCCATGAGGTTGACCGTGTTTGCCGATCTTTCCTGGAAAATCATCCATCAGGTTATCAATCAAACCATCGCTGAGATGGTCGATGAACAGCAAACGCTGGACGTATTAAGCCTGCGCAGGCGGCTAAAGGAGATGGCTGAAAACGAGACCAATGAGGAGATGGTGCTGTGCTACTGGCAGGCCAGCAAAATACTGATGCGCTTACCCCCTACGGTAACCGCCGGCCAGCTGATTGATGCTGCCCGCCACGCTTTTCGTAGTCCGTTAAGTCACGATCCGCTTTAACGTTGCATGCTTTTCCGCTGCCACCACGTCGATTTAAAAACTAATCGCCTGATTTTTCGTCATAATCTGACAATACGCTCTGCTAGACTTCCCATGTTAAAAACGCTGATACAGAGGACAGTAATGAAAATCAAAAGTTATGCCGCCATGAATGCGGGTGAAGCCCTGGTACCGTACGAGTATGAAACCGGTCCGCTGGCCGCTGAAGAGGTGCTGGTTGAGGTCGATTACTGCGGTGTGTGCCACTCCGATCTCTCCATGATTGATAATGAGTGGGGCATCTCCTCCTTCCCGGTGATTGCCGGCCATGAAGTCATTGGTCGCATCAGCGCGCTGGGTGACGCGGCGCAGGATAAGGGTTTGAAAGTCGGTCAGCGCGTCGGGATTGGCTGGACGGCGAAAAGTTGTCAGCACTGTAACGCCTGTATCAACGGTGAGCAGGTTAACTGCGAAAACGGCTCAGTGCCGACCATCATGAACAAAGGCGGTTTTGCCAGCCATCTGCGTGCTGACTGGCAATGGGTGATTCCGCTGCCGGAAGCGATGGATATCACCTCTGCCGGTCCGCTGCTGTGCGGCGGCATTACCGTGTTCAAGCCGCTGCTGATGCATCACGTTACCGCCACCAGCCGCGTAGGCGTGATTGGGATCGGCGGTTTGGGCCATATGGCAATTAAACTGCTGCGTGCGATGGGCGCGGAGGTCACTGCTTTTAGCTCCAGCGCCGGCAAAACCGAATCGATCAAAGCAATGGGTGCAGACCGCGTGGTTAACAGCCGCGATCCGCAGGCGCTAACCGCGCTGGCCGGACAGTTTGATCTGATCATCAGCACCGTGGCGGTGGATCTCGACTGGCAGCCGTACTTCCAGGCGCTGGCGCCGCACGGCAAATTCCACACCGTGGGTGCGGTCATGAAGCCCTTTGAGGTGCCGGCCTTTAGCCTGATTATGGGCGACCGCGCGGTCACCGGTTCATCAACCGGTTCGCCGGGTCAGCTGCGCACATTGATGAAGCTGGCTTCACGTGCGGATATCGCCCCGCAGGTGGAAGAGTTCCCCATGTCTAAAATCAACGATGCGCTGGAGCATGTACGCGCCGGTAAAGCTAATTACCGTGTCGTACTGAAAGCGGATTTCTAATCGCCAGAAGGCGGCCCGTCCGGGCCGCCTGCATTACGTGCTTTAGCCACGCGAATCATCCTTCTCGCCGAGGAAGAAGTACCACAGCGGGATCGACATCAGACCGGTAAACACCATGGTATAAAGCGCGATCATGAAGCCCTGAGTCAGATACATGGTCAGCGACCAGTGGCTAAACGGAATACCATACTGATCAATCACCCCGCCAATAATCGCATTGCTCATGACGGTGCCCACCACCAGCGCCAGTACAAACAATCCGCGCAGGAAATAGCGCATCTCTTTACGCTTTACCGTAAAGCGTGCGCGAATAATACCAAGCGGCGACTGCTGCGCGGCGAGGATCTCTGCTTCACTCATCGGCGCGCGCTGCTGTCTACGCCAGCGCAGGATATCCACCAGCACAAAGGCCAGCAGGCTGATGCCCATCACCGGCAGCGCATAACCCAGCGCCACCGCCAGCGCCAGGCACACGCCCTTAGCGTAAAGCGGCAGCGCCAGCCAGCCAGCGGTAAGGGTCTGCGCCGGGCTCGCTTCCACGCCTTTCGGACGACGGATCCACCACATGCGATAACCCAGCACAATCATGCCGCATAAGCCGAGGCCAAACAGCGCCAGCAGCAGCTGATTCGCAACGCCAAACAGCACGCCCATGTGCGCATCTACGCCCCAGCGCGTCAATTTTGCCACCAGCGGGAAGCGGTCAAACCAGACGTGATCAACAACAGCGAAGCTCTGCGGATTGATGGATACCGCATCGACCTGGGTGGGCCAGCTGCGATCGATCTCCGTTACCGTCCAGGCTTGTCCGTCGCGCTTTGGCTGGCGAAGCTCCAGTTTGGTGGCATCAATGCCGTTCTCGCGCGCGACATTAAGCACGCGATCCCAGTCACCATCGGCGGCGTTAGCTGTTACCGCTTTGGGCGCCTGCGCTGCGGGTTGGGTCATGGCTGACATCGACATGCCGGACATATCCATCCCGGGCATGCTGTGGTGGTCGGCGTGCGGATCGGCGGGCGCGGCGGGTGCATCGCCGTCGAGTGACGTATTGACCTGCGGCGTCAGCCAGTTCAGCTCGGTACGCATCTTATCGATATTCGCGCCGGCCCACTGCGACCAGGTCAGCCCGGTGACGGAGAAGAACAGCAAGCCGGTCAGCAGGACCAGCCCGAGCGTGATGTGCCAGTGACGGCTAAAGGCAAAGCCGCTACGCACCGGTTTGCGCTGGCGCTTTGGTCGCGTGCCAAGCCACAGTAATACGCCGCCAAGCGCCGCGACCCAGAGCCAGCTGGCTGCCAGTTCGCTGTAGTTACGGCCGGGATCGCCCAGTAACAGGCTGCTGTGCAGCAGATCAAGCGTGGTACGCAGTGGCAGCACGCCGCTGGTACCGTAGACCGTCATGTCACCTTTGACGGCCAGACTGTAGGGATCGATAAATACTGCGCGCGACTGCGACGCACCGAGCGCGCCATCGCTAAACTGCACACGCGTAGTATCGGTCGCGCCCGGGGCCGGTCGCACCGCATAGATGTGTTGCTTATCGCCGGCATAAGCGCGTGCGGCCGTAATTTGTGCCGATAACGGCTGCGCGGTGCCATGCGGCTGCACGGTGAGCGCATCCGCATAGACCAGATTTTCCAGCTGCGGAGTGAGGACATAGAGTGTTCCGCTGAGCGCCGCCACAAAGATAAACGGGGCAACGAACAGACCAATATAGAAATGTAAGCGACGTAGCAGGTTTAGCACCGCGCCGCGCGGTGCTGCAGAGTGAGCAGCAGACAAAGCCGTCTTCCTTCCGATGAGAGAATGTTGTGGCGCAGCGCAGCGTCAAACGCACGCTGACTGCACCGGAGTAGAGTCATTCAGCAGGAAAAAACGATTGGGGGTGCACGCGGGCGATGGGTGCCGCTGTAGCGGCGTATCACCGGTGCAACCCGCGGCGGCAGCGGCGGGGCGCGGGAGATCACCATCATCAGCCAGATGAACGGGACAAACACCCACATCATTAGCGGCACATGCACCAGCAGATCACAATAGCCGCAGGCGAACTCCCCGTTGTCCATCATGTGGTGGTCCATGCCAGGCATCGACATATCCATCATCTCATGGTGATGCATCATCATGCCTGCGTGTTGCGGTGCGGCCTGCAACGCGTTCTGACGCTCCATCAGCGTCTTCGACACAATCGGTGCGACAAACAGCAGCAGCACCGCCAAAATGGCGACGCAGGCAGTGAGGCGCTGGCGAAGGTGGTGTGAAAACGTCATGGCTGGTACTGAGTCATTCAATAAATGAGGCCGAAGTGTAACGCGATTGCCGCATCAGGGTTAAAAAAACTGAGCCGGATTGGGAAAAAATGCGCACCTTTTGAAAAACGTCACTCTTCGTGCAGGCTTTTTTAACTTGAGAGCAACCTGAAAAGAACAATGTAAAAACATTTTCTTTTCAGGCTCCTGCATGGACGGAATAAACCAGGGGGTTAACTGAGTTGCCATACTCGTTGCAGCGGATGGCTTCATTCCGCTTAAAAAATAGAGCGTCCCAGCCGTTCGGTGAGCTTCTCCAGTAGCGCCGTACCGGCTAATGAGTTACCCGAGTGATCCAGTGCCGGTGACCACACCGCGATACTCATCTGGCCGGGAATCACAGCAACAATGCCGCCGCCCACGCCCGATTTAGCCGGCATACCCACGCGCCAGGCAAACTCGCCTGCGCCATCATACATACCGCTGGTCATCATAAGCGCATTGATCTGACGCGCCTGACGCGGTGAGATCACGGCCCACTCTTCGTTCTGGCTACAGCCGTGATTAGCCAGATAGAGGAAGGTGCGCGCCAGCTCGGTGCAGCTCATCGCCAGAGAGCAGTAGTGGAAGTAGGTCTCCATCACTTTACTGACGTCATTATGGAAGTTGCCGAACGACTTCATTAGCCAGGCGATCGCAGCGTTGCGCGCCGAGTGCTCATACTCCGAGCGGGCGACCACACGGTCATACTGAATATCCGGCTGCCGGGAAAGACGGCGCACAAACTCCAGCATACGCTGGCGCGGCGCGGTGAGGCGGCTCTCCAGCAGGTCACACATTACCAGCGCGCCGGCATTGATAAACGGATTGCGCGGTTTGCCCTGCTCCAGCTCCAGCTGCACCAGTGAGTTAAAAGCCTGGCCGGAGGGCTCTTTGCCTACGCGCTGCCAGATTTCAGCATCTTCATACAGCGTTAGCGCCACGGTGAGCGACAGCACTTTTGAGATGGACTGAATTGAGAAGCGCGTGTCGGCGTCACCGGCCTGGTAACACTCGCCATCGGGCGTATAGATAGCGATGCCCAGCTGATCGGCCTCTACATCCGCCAGCGCCGGGATGTAATCCGCCACCTTCCCCTGAGCCGTTAACGGGCGCACTTCATCAACAATTTCCTGCAGCAATGCATTACTCAGTTCCGACACCTTTTTGCTCCGGTGTGAGTCATTGTTTTACGCCAGGATAATGGTGATTTGCACCCGGCGCGTCAATTGGCAGCAAGCAATTTTGTGTCATGGCTGTTGAATAAGGCGCTTCTCCGCTGCCGTGCAGGGGGGCCCGGAGCCGCCACGCTTCGCCCTGTTTGGCGGCAAACGTAAAATTCTGTTGCGAATGATTGAGTTACCCTTGCGCCGCTTTTCGCTATGCTGTCAGCCCCATGTTCAGAGGCCGAATAGCGCCGTACCCTGCCAGAGGATAGCAATGCCGGTAACAGACAACCCACAGGAGACCCGTATGCCGATGCGGGCAGGGCGATTTATGCTGCTGCAAAAGCTGCTGCGCCGCGATAAAACGCCGCTGGCGTTACTGCTGCTGGCCGCGCTGGTGGGCATATTGACCGGTTTGGTCGGCGTTGCTTTTGATCGCGCAGTCAATTTTATCCTGCACATGCGCCTGGACGGGATCGCGAGCCTGCAACATTCTCCGCTCCTGATGATCTGTGCGGCTTTTCTCGCCTCTGCCGTGGCAGGCGGCTGCGGCTATTTTCTCGTGCGCCGGTTTGCGCCGGAAGCGGGCGGTTCAGGAATTCCGGAGATCGAAGGGGCGCTGGAGGCGTTGCGGCCGGTGCGCTGGTGGCGCGTATTGCCGGTAAAATTCATCGGCGGCATGGGCGCGCTGGGTTCCGGTATGGCGCTGGGCCGTGAAGGCCCGACGGTGCAAATCGGCGGCAATATTGGCGGCATGTGTCTTGATCTGTTTCGCGTGCGCGATTCAGAATCGCGGCACACGCTGCTGGCCACCGGTGCGGCAGCGGGATTGTCTGCGGCGTTTAACGCACCGCTGGCAGGCATCCTTTTCATCCTCGAAGAGATGCGACCGCAGTTTCGCTACAGCCTGATCTCCGTGAAAGCGGTATTCGTCGGCGTGATTGCCGCCAGCATTGTGTTTCGCCTCTGTAACGGTAACGAAGCGATAATCAACATCGGACAGCTGCGCGATGCCCCAACCAACACTCTGTGGCTCTACCTGCTGCTGGGGATGTTATTCGGCGGCTGCGGCGTTGCGTTTAACCGTCTGATCTTTACCGCTCAGGATTGGTTCCAGCGCTTACATAAAGGACGCACCGGCGCATGGGTGTGGTGGGGCAGCCTTCTGGCCGGTCTGTGCGGCGTGCTGGGCCTGCTGATGCCGCAGGCCGTTACCGGCGGCATCACCCTTATTCCGGGCTTTGCCCTTGGGCACTACAGCGCACTCGCGCTGTTTGGCCTGTTCGCGCTACGCACGCTGGTAACCCTTTGCTGTTTCTCTTCAGGCGCGCCGGGCGGCATCTTTGCGCCCATGCTGACGCTGGGCACGCTGTTGGGCACCTGCTTCGGTCAGCTCTGCATTCACTGGTTTCCGGATTATCAGTTAGAGGCAGCGACCTTTGCGGTGGCAGGGATGGGCGCACTGTTTGCAGCGTCGGTGCGGGCGCCGCTAACCGGTATCGTGCTGGTGCTGGAGATGACCAACAACTACCAGCTGATTCTGCCGATGATTATTACCTGTCTCGGCGCAACGCTTGCCGCGCAGTTCCTCGGTGGCAAGCCGCTCTATTCAGCCATCCTGGCACGCACGTTAGCCAGGGATCAGCTGCGTGAACGCAGCACGCCGGCAAAACAGGTTGATGGCATGCAAGAAAAATAAATTTCATGCTATAAATAATGGAATATTAATTTCATTGTGAGAGGATCTTATCATGCCGGCCTTACCGTCACTGCAAACCTTGCTGCAACAAGAAGCTGAGCACCGCTTACCGCAGTTCGATTTCGACACGGCATGGCAGCTGGGTCAGAGCCTGCAGCAGCGCGGACGAGCGATGAACGCCCCGATTGCCATTGAAGTGTATGCGTTTGGACAGGTCGTGTTTATGGCTGCGTTACCCGGCTCGGTGCCGGAAAATCTTGAGTGGATGCGACGTAAGCGGAACACCGTACTGTTGACCGGCCATTCGTCCATGTATGTCGGGTTAGTGAATGAGCAGAAAGGTGAGCGTATGGCGCAGCAGCGCAATATTCGTCAGGATGAGTATACCGATCACGGCGGATCATTCCCGCTGCTCAGCCCGCAGGCACCATTGTCGGCGCCGTGAGCATTAGCGGTTTACCGTCCGAAGAGGATCACGCCTTAGCGCTGTGGGGCATCGCCCAACTGATGCGCTGAGTGGCAGAATGGCGGCCCTTGCGAGCCGCCATAAAATTAAGGGCGTCTGAACAGGGCCAGACTGCGTCCTTCCAGCTCAAAATCCTTCTCTTTAGTGATCACAAGGCCCTGCTTCGCGGTATCGGAGGTGGTCAGCTCCAGCACCCAACCGCCTTCGCCAAACTGCGGGATACGGAAGGGCACGTTGCCTTCAAACGGATTGAACAGCATCAGCACGTCATGCCAGATACCGTCTTCGGTCTGCAGATCCTCGCGTCCAATGTAAACGCCCAGCGTGGAACCCTCCTCCCACTGCTCCTCCTGCTGGAACCCACCGCCGGCATTGAACCACTTAATCTCCATGCCATCGCGCCAGCTCTCACGGCGCAGCAGCGGCTGGCTGGCACGCAGCGCAATCAGGTGACGGGTGAATTCACGCAGCGCATCGGCTGAGGCGGGCAGGTTCTCCCAATGCAGCCAGGAGATCTCGCTATCCTGACAGTAACCGTTATTGTTACCCAGCTGGCTGCGACCAAACTCATCCCCCGCCAGCAGCATCGGCGTACCGTGAGAGAAGAGCAGCGTTGCAAGGAAGTTGCGCTTCTGCCGTTCGCGCACGGCATTTATGCCTTCATCTTCGGTCGGGCCTTCCGCGCCGTAGTTGTAAGAGCGGTTATCGTTGTGGCCGTCGTTGTTATCCTCGCCGTTAGCCTCGTTGTGCTTCTCGTTGTAGGAGACCAAATCGTTCAGCGTAAAACCGTCATGGGCCGTCAGGAAGTTAACACTGGCCCACGGACGACGGCCGCGCTGATCGTAGAGATCGCCGGAGCCCAACAGGCGCGCAGCAAAATCAGTAGAGACGTTGTCGCCTTTCCAGTATTCGCGCACCGTATCCCGGTATTTATCATTCCACTCCGCCCAGCCTGGCGGGAAGCCGCCAACCTGATAGCCTCCCGGGCCGATGTCCCAGGGTTCGCCGATCAGTTTCAGTTTTGACAGTACCGGGTCCTGCGTTACCGCATCAAAGAAACCGCCGCGCTGGTCAAAGCCCTCCGGCTCGCGACCGAGAATGGTGCCGAGATCGAAACGAAAACCGTCAATATGCATCGATTCCGCCCAGTAACGCAGTGAATCCATCACCAGCTGTAACACGCGCGGATGGGAGGTGTTCACGGTATTGCCGGTGCCGGTATCGTTGATGTAATAGCGGTGCTGATCGGGCAGGGTGCGGTAATAGGAGAAGTTATCGATGCCCTTAAAGGAGAGTGTCGGACCCAGCTCATTGCCCTCCGCCGTGTGGTTATACACCACGTCGAGGATCACCTCGATGCCGGCATCGTGATAGGCGCGCACCATATCACGGAAGCCCTGGATCCCCCGCGGCCCGAAGTAGCGGCTGGCCGGCGCAAAGAAGGCCAGTGAGTTATAACCCCAGAAGTTTTTCAGATCGCGATCCAGCAGGTGCTGGTCGTCCGGGAACCAGTGCACCGGTAACAGCTCAACGGAGGTCACCCCCAGACTTTTGATGTAATCCACCGTGGCTTTATGGCCCATGCCGTCGTAAGTGCCGCGCATCTCTGCCGGCACCAGCGGATTGAGCTGGGTAAAGCCCTTAACGTGGGTCTCATAGATAAGGGTTTGCGGCCAGGGAATGTCAGGCCGGTTGTTATCCTGCCAGTCAAACTCATTGGGATCGATGACGCGGCACTTAGGCGTAAAGGGCGCGCTGTCCCGGGTATCGAATGTTAAGTCTTTATCCTCGTGCAACAGCTCATAGGCGAAGTGCGCTTCGTTCCAGTTGATGTCGCCGTGCAGTTCGCGCGCATAGGGATCAATCAGCAGCTTATTCGGGTTAAAGCGATGACCGTTCTCCGGGTCAAAAGGCCCGTGCACGCGATACCCGTACAGCGCGCCAGGCTGCAGGCCCGGCACATACCCGTGCCAGATCTCATGGGTATATTCAGGTAGATCGAAACGGGCAATCTCATGCTGACCGCTTGGGTCATACAGGCACAGCTCTACGCGCTCTGCGTGCGCGGAGAACAGGCAAAGTTAACGCCATGGCCATCGTAATTGGCACCCAGAGCGTGGCCCGAACCAGCCGTAATTGCGGAAGGTTTACCGTTTGACATTCAATCCTCTCCATCCAGTGAATAGATATTCATGCAAAAACAACAGGTTAATCGGACAGAGTTAGCTGCTGAATAACACCAGCGGCGCACTGTAGCTAACGTTATCCAGCGCGATGCTTTCGGCGATGGCGTAAGTTTCCCCATTTAACACATTGCGATACTGGCGATGAGCCAGTGATTCATTGAGCGCCACAGTGGTGTGTGTCCATTGCGCATCGGTAAATATCAGGCGCGGCACGATGATCAGCAGTGCGCTTTCGCTATCCTGACGGGCAAAGGCGATCACTTTGTCAGCGTGTTCCCCGGCGACACTCAGCGGCTGGTAGTCACCAAAACGGAACAGCGCGGGGCGATCGCGCCGCAAATGCAGCAGGCGGGCAACGATTTGCTGCTTCAGGCGTCCGCTCAGCCAATCCTGCTGCTGGCTGAAATCCGGCGCGCTGTGGATATCCAGCTGTTCTGCCAACCGGGCAAAGTCCGGCTCACGGCGGTTATCGGGATCGACAAGGCTGAAATCCAGCGCCTCGCAACCCTGATAGATATCCGGCACGCCCGGTGCGGCCAGCTTGATCACCGTCTGCGTCAGGCTATTAACCAGACCGGCACGGATAAACGGCTGCAGCGCATGGCCGAAGTCTTCGAGAAACGCGGTGTTCTGCGGTGACAGCAGCTGGCGCGCATAGCTCAGTACGGCTTCTTCATAGGCTTCATTATTATCCGCCCAGTCGGTGCGCAATTTGGCTTCCCGCAGCGCTTTTTCCACAAAGGGTATAAAGCGTTCGCACAGCGCCTCAAGCGCGGCGCTGTCTGTAGCGTGCATTGTGGCGGGCCACACACCTGCCAGCGCCTGATAGAGCATCCACTCTACCGCCGGTTCCGGGGCATCACCGTCATCCAGGGTGACAATGTGCGACTGATTAAGCTGGCGCCAGCGCGTGACATTTTCTGCCCATAGCGCGGGTGCTTCGCTCAGGGTATAGAGCCGCGCGCGGGCATCTTCACCGCGCTTAGTATCGTGGGTAGAAGTCGTGGAGATCGCATCCGGCTGGTGCGCAAGGCGCGTCTGCATCTCTTCATGGAAGTGCGCCACCGAGAAGGCGTGCGGCAGCGGTTCGGCACCCACTTCATTAATCGCCAGCGCCACGTTATTACGGAAGAACAGCGTATCCTCTACTGACTTCGCCATCAGCGGACCGGTCAGCTGCTGGAAACGGGCGCGGAACTCGGCCGCGTCGTGCTCGCCCTGTTCCGTTACGGCACCCAGCAGCAGCGCCTGAATAAAGCTGAGCGCAGCAGGTGAAGCGCTGTGTTTCACCTCTTCCAGCACCTGCAGCAGCAGCTCTTCACCGGCCAGCGGCATACCCGCTGCCTGTCCATAAGTGCGGTATACCGGGAAAGCGATCAGCAGCTCGCGCAGCGCCACATGCAGCTCCGCTTCGCCAAAGTTACGATGCTCCTGCTGCGTGACGTTACCGGCGATCGCCAGCAGACGGGCAAACTCACCGGCAAAGTTGCGGTCGACCATCAGCTCACGCGCCGCCCGCAGGCCAGCCCTCACGTCGTTACGCTGGCCGGTTACCGCTTCATAGGTCAGGTGCAGCATGTCAATCTGGCTATCATCAATCAGCGCATGCGAGAGCGCTGCGATGAACTCGTACCCGGTTGTGCCGGAGATCGGCCATTCGTCGGGCAGCTGTTCACCCTCAGCAAGAATTTTCTCCACCGTGATGTAACACGCGTCGCCCACAGCCTGGCGCAGCTGCTGCAGATAGCCCAACGGATCGGCCAGACCGTCAACGTGATCAACGCGCAGGCCATCCACGACACCGGCATGCACCAGTTCAAGGATGAGCCGGTGGGTATCCGCAAATACCGCTTCATCCTCTACGCGCACGCCCACCAGACCGGTGATCTCAAAAAAGCGACGGTAAGAGAGCTGGCTGCGTGCCGTGCGCCAGCTGGTCAGCTGCCATGGCTGCTGCGCATGCAGGGCCGTAATGGCGGCCGGATCGCGCATTGCCAGTACATCGCTCTCGCGTCCCTGCCAGCTGGCAGGCGTAAGCGGATACTCGCTGTCGAAGTAGGCCAGCACCGGTTTACCACTTGTACTACCCGCCTTAATGCTCAGGTCACCGTTCGCCAGCACGCGGTCAAAATCGTCTCCGAGGAACGGCAGCGTCAGCTTGCGTGACCAGTCGATATCAAAATAGCGTGCATAAGCGCTGGCTTCACCATGCTCAATCACATCGTGCCACCAGGCGTTCTCCAGTGACGCGGCCATGTGATTTGGCACGATATCCAGAATCAGGCCGATTTCTGCCTGCTTCAGCGCCGCAGAGAGGCGATCAAAACCGGCGCGACCGCCGATGGCCGGATCGATCTCGTTGGCATCGGTGACATCGTAGCCGTGTGTGGAATCACGGGTGGCGGTAAAGATGGGCGAAGCGTACAGATGACTGATGCCGAGCTGCTGTAAATAGGGCACCAGCGCCGCCGCGCGGTCAAACGTCATGCCGTTACGAAACTGAATACGATACGTCGCGGTTGGTATACTCATTGTGCAGCTCCCTGGGCAAGACGCACGATAATGGAATGCTGCGGCAGATCGCCGCTCTCCTGCGGCCAGGCAAAAATTGTTTCACCCGGCATCTCCGGCAGCGCCTGCGTCTGCCTCTCAATATTCAGCGCCAGCGACAGCTGCCCCTGCGGGAACTGCCAGCTCACTGCAACCATGCCTGGCGCGGTATGCAGCACGGTACCGCTGTTGCCTTGCGCGTCGGCCAGCAGCGGCACAATATGGTGCTGACGCAGCTGCAGCAGCTGGCGCGTCAGAGAGAGCCAGGCTTTGCCTTCCGCGCTCTGCTGCTTGTCCCAGTCCAGCCGGGATCGGATAAAGGTCTCTTCTGCGTTGGGATCGGGCACATTGTCGTCGTGGCCGGCATGACCGGTAAATTCACGCGCGCGGCCTTCGCGCACCGCTTTGGCTAAATCGCCGTGGAAATCGGTAAAGAACAGGAACGGGTTGGTTTCGCCATACTCTTCGCCCATAAACAGCAGCGGAATATGCGGTGACAGTAGCAGGGTGGCCAGCAGCACTTTGGTGCGGTCAGCGCCTGCAAGGGTAATCAACCGTTCACCGTGTGCGCGGTTACCGACCTGGTCATGATTCTGGATGAAATCAACAAACGCCACCGGTGGCTGGCTAACGCTTGGCACGCCGCGGCGCTCGCCACTTTGCGGTGAGAGTTCGCCTGATAAGCGAAACCTTCTGTAAGGATGCGCGCAATCAGCTTTTCCGGCACGTCAGCAAAATCCTGGTAATAGGCGTGCGTTTCGCCCGTCGCAAACACGTGAATGGCGTTGTGGAAATCATCGTTCCACTCGCCGCTAAACAGTGGCGTATTGCCGTCTTTATCGCGTGGATGCAGGAAAATAACGTTACGGCTATCTTCCGTGGTGAGATGGACAGGACGCTCCGTGATTGTCTGGCGGATGCGCTCGGCGATCTCAATCAGGATGTGCTTGCTGGCGGTATCCTCAATCTGATCGATAGCATCAAACCGCAGGCCATCAAGATTGAACTCTTTTAGCCAGTAGAGGGGCGCTTCAACGATGTAGCGCCGGACGGCATCGACATCATAGGCGATTCCGGCACCCCAGGGTGTCATGCGCTCTTCATGGAAGAATTGCGGGGCCAGCAGCGGCAGATAGTTGCCCTCCGGACCAAAGTGATTAAGCACGATATCCAGCACCACCGAAATACCCAGCGCGTGTGCGGCATCAACAAAAGCTTTGAAATCATCCGGGGAGCCGTATGCAGAGTGCGGGGCATAAAGCAGCACGCCGTCATAGCCCCAGCCGCGATTTCCCCCAAACTGTGAGACCGGCAGCACTTCGATCATTGTGATACCCAGCTCCGCCAGCTGCGCTAAGCGGGGGATAGCGGCCTGGAACGTGCCTTCTGCAGTAAACGTGCCGATGTGCAGCTCATAAACCACGCTCTCCTGCCATGGCCGCCCTTGCCAGTCAGTATGCTGCCAGCGATAGCGTTCAGGATCGATGACAAGGGAAGGGCCGTTGACGTCGCCGCTCTGCGCCCGCGCGGCGGGATCGGGAACAGTTGTGCCATCAGCCAGCACATAGTTATATTCGGAGCCATGCTGCACGTTGTTAAGCGTCAGGCTAAACCAGCCATCGGCCTGCGACGACATAGCGTGCTCCTGCCCGTCAACGCGTAACGTGATCTGCTGCTGGCCCGGTGCCCACAGGCGAAAACGCACGGTGCCGTCAGCAAGGATTTCAGCACCCCAGGATTTTTCCAATGTTGTGGATTCCATTCTTTTGCCTCGTTAAGCCCTGAGCGGGCAATGGACGACATCAAGCGATTCGCGTTCCTGAAAACATTACTCTCTGAATACAAAAGACTAATCGCCCTGGTAAGTAAGCGAATACCCTGATAAACCGCTGAGTACACTGAAAAATCATAGTCTATATTTTCAAATTTAATTCCCGCTGCGCTTTAAACAGTGGGGAAAAGAAAATTTTCCGAATTGTTCGCTTAAGCCGCATTTTTTCGCTGTCATAGGCTACGGTTATGTTTACGCATTTAAACGATGCGCGAATAAAGCCAGACGGCACAGCAAAAATAATGAGGAGATTACTGATGAACGAAGATCGAATCAGCGGCAACTGGAAGCAATTCAAAGGGAAAGTAAAAGAGAAGTGGGGCCAGCTCACTGATGATGATTTAGACGTAGCGGAAGGAAAACGCGATCAATTAGTGGGTCGTATTCAGGAACGTTATGGCTACGGCAAAGATCAGGCAGAAAAAGAACTGAAAGATTGGGAAGACAGTAATAAGTACCACTGGTAAGTTCAGCCTGCCCCGGCACGCGAAGCGTGCCGGTATTAATGGTGCGTTCGTCATACCTCAATATCAGCTTATCTCTCTATTCTCTCTATTTCTTATCCTTCACGGACGTCATTTTTCTTCGCGAATTATTCCCGCTCTGAGAGCCTGTAATTTACGTTCGCTGAAGCGTCAAATATAGTCATGCCAATCTTCAGGTTACTCCTCGCACAGTGTGATATCGCCGCATCAATTATTGGGCGGCCCGGTACCCTGCATTGACACGCCCGCAATACTTTACAGCGGCCGACGATGATCGTCCCTGTTGAGCGTGAGCAGCGCCACAAAACTGACCAGTGCAGTGGCCATGACATACCAGGCGGGAATATCAGCGTTTCCGGTCTGTTTCATCAGGCCGGTGATAATTAAGCCGGCACAGCCTGAAAAGAGCGCATTGGATAACGAATAGGCCAGTCCCAGCCCGGTATAGCGCACACGCGTCGGAAACATTTCGGCCAGCATTGCCGGTCCCGGTCCGGCCAACATACCGACCAGCGCGCCCGCAATAAACACCACCGCCGCTTTAATGAGCATGCCATTGTCCGGACTCTGCAGCACCTTCAGCAGCGGAAACGCCAGCACCAGCAACATAAAGGTCGCCAGCAGCATGACGGTCCGGCGACCGTAGCGATCGCTGAGGATCCCCGCCGGCAGAATGGTGGCCGCAAAACCCAAATTGGAGATGACCGCAATCAGGAGCGCCTGATTGAAACCGGTATGCAGCGCCGCCTGCAGGTAGGTTGGCATGATGACCAGATAGGTATAACCGGCAGCAGACCACACCATTAAACGGCCGATACCCAGCGCGATGCGCGTGCGGTCGCAACCGGGGAGGCGTGTTCGGCCTCCGCGCCTTTTGTTTTTGTAAACTGCGGCGACTCGTCCAGACCGGTGCGCAGCCATAGCGCCAGCAGGCCCAGCGGCAGCGCCAGCAGGAAGGGGATGCGCCAGCCCCAGTCGAGCATTGCCGCCTCGCCCAGCATCAGCGGCAGGAGTGCCACGACCGCCGCACCGGCTAACAGCCCGAAGGCGACGGTGAGCGACTGCCATGCACCGTAAAATCCCCGCTTCCCCGGTGGGGCAAACTCAGTCATCAGCGCCACCGCGCCGCCGTATTCGCCCCCGGCGAACAGCCCCTGCAAAATGCGCAGCAGGGTAATCAGTAGCGGTGCCGCCACGCCAATAGTGGCATAGACCGGCACCAGTCCAATCGCCACGGTGGCCAGCGTCATACAGATCAGTACGCCAATCAGCACCGGTTTTCGTCCGTAGCGATCGCCCAGCCGGCCGAAAACAATTGCCCCTAAGGGGCGAAAGAAGAAGGCGACGGCAAACGCCGCATAGGTAAGGATCAGACTGGTCAGGGCGCTTTCGCCTGCCAGCTGGAAAAAGTTTTTGGCAATCAGCGTGGCCATAAAGCCGTAAACGGCAAACTCATACCACTCGATAAAATTGCCGACCGATCCGGCAATCAATACGCGCTTTTGGGTCGCAGACATGGCAACGGCAGCAGTCATTTCAGGTTCCTTATTGACAGAGGCGCTGACCATCCTGCGATTAGGAGCAAAGTGAAACAATGATTAGTTGAATTTGGTTGCTGAAAACCACTGTGAGCGCAAGGTTTGGCTTAACGGCGGGGGAAAGCGTCAGGGAAGTGGCGGCACGACGGCCGCCAGTAGATCGATGATTGCGCTATCAGGCAGGTTTTCGCTGCTGCACTTTGCGATGACGCTGTTTACGCAGCTTATCAATCAGCTTATGCGCTTCTGCTTCCGTCGCTACCGCCGGTGATGAGCCCTTCAGCGGTTTACGCGCGGTTTCGCTTAGCGTCAGGACAGTAATCAATCCGATAATCCCGGCACCCATCATGTAGTAAGCCGGCATCATGGCATTGTGCGTGGTATCCACCAGCCATGCGGTGATTAATGGCGTGGTACCACCAAACAGTGACACCGATAAGTTGAAACCGATCGCTAACGCGCTGTAACGAATATCCGTGACAAACAGTGCCGGTAGGGTTGCCGGCATGGTGCCGCTAAAGCAGGTATGCAGCAGGCCTAACACGGCCAGACCGGTAAATACCCACATCATATTGCCGGAGCCAATTAACATGAAGGCCGGGATCGCCAGAATAATTAATCCCAGTGCACCGAATCCAATCACCGGTTTACGACCAATGCGATCCGTAAAATGGCCCCACATGAGGGTTAAAGGCATCATGATAAACATCACCACCATGACCAGCAGCAGGCCGGATAATTCACTCAGCCCCAGTACGCCGGTTAAATAACTGGGCATGTAAGCCGTCAGCATATAATTGGAGACGTTAAACAGCAGTACCAGACCAATACATTTCAGCAGCGGTTTACTCTGCGTACGCAACATCTGCCAGACGCTGAGCGGTGGCTTATTGTGCTCAAGCTCTTCGCGTTTATCCATATGGTCTTTAAACGCCGGCGTCTCTTCCAGTTTCAGGCGAATATAGAGGCCAAACAGGCCCAGCGGTGCGGCAAGGAAGAAGGGAATACGCCAGCCCCAGTCCATCATGGCTTCGTGTGGTAATACCGCAATCATACCGGTTACCAGACTGGCGCCCAGCAGGTAGCCCGCCAGCGTGCCGAACTCCAGGAAGCTACCCATAAAACCACGGCGCTTATCGGTGGAGTACTCAGCGATAAATGTGGCGGCCCCGCCATATTCGCCACCGGTTGAGAATCCCTGTACCAGACGTGCCACCAGCAACAGAATTGGCGCAGCAATACCAATGCTGGCATAGCTGGGAATTAAACCGATACAGAAGGTACCGATCGACATCATAATCATGGTGAAAGCCAGTACTTTTTGTCGGCCGAAACGATCGCCCAGCGGACCAAATACCATGCCACCAATTGGACGCACTAAAAATGCTGCGGCAAAGGTACCGAAGGAGGCGATTAATTGCGCGGTGGTACTGGCATCGGGAAAGAAGACCTGTCCGATAATGACGGCCAGATAACTGTATACCCCGAAATCAAACCACTCCATGGTATTACCCAGCGCAGCAGCACTAACGGCGCGCTTCAGTAATTTGTTGTCGATGACGGTAATATCATCAACGGTGAGATCGGGCTTATTCGAAATCGTTCCTGTGCTCATAAATTCCCCATGAGTGATAATGGAGCGATCTTATAGCTTTCGCAGCCGATATTTCATTCATGGAAATGAAAGCTATAAGAGGCTGAAAGGCGGACACCTTAAAAAATATTTTTTCTTTACGCAAGTTTGTGACATATATCGCTGTAAATAAGCGTAGCGTTGAAGTAAGCGACTGTCAAAATGCGTAAGAGACGAATGAATGCATTATGTTGCGCAGAGGGAATTAACCCGGTATTTAGCCTGAGATGACGGGGCAGGGCAGTAATATCCAGGGGAATATGCTGCATCGCAATGAAAGACGTAACCTGCCTGCAAAAGCGATCCGGCCGCGCCGGCAGCTGGCTGTTTGTGCTTCAGCTGTTAAGGTTAACGATGTAACCAAACAGGAGGCGCTATGTTGAGTTATCTGTTTATCGGAGCGAATGATATGGCTGCGTCTGGCTGGTTCTATCAGGCGGTGCTGGGGCCGCTGGGCTATCAATACGAGTCTGATGGCAGGCAGCTGCTGTTCTCACTGCCAGATGTCGCGGATCGTGATAACGGGCCTGGTACCGTCTATATTGCGCCGCCGTTCAATGGCCAGCCGGCAGCGTCAGGTAATGGGTTCATGCCGGGTTTTCGTGCTGCAACCCGCATGCTGGTGGATGAGATCCACGCGGCGGGGATAAGCGCAGGCGGCAGCGATGAGGGTGAGCCGGGCACGCGCGAGCGTTACAACGAACACTTCTACGTCGCTTACCTGCGCGATCCCGCCGGCAATAAGCTGGCGGTATTTTGTAATGACTGAGGTACACGCTTTTTAGCCAGCGATCGTGACCGGGCATCAACCCGGCCCGGTACTGCCCGCCGCCAGTAACGGCACAATAACGTCACTGACAGGCGTAGCGATGCCGTGCAGCTGGCCATAGCGCTGGATGACGCCGTTGCGAATGTCCCACTCCAGCGGACGGTTAGCCTGGCGATCGGCCAGAATTGAGGTACCCAAATCCTCCGGTGCGCGCCGGAAGCCAGCCAGTATCTCCTCTGGCACGCCATCCTCAAGTACTGCACCTTCGGCACGCGCCACGGCCAGACACTCGTGCAACAGGGCCAGCGTCAGTCCGGCGATATCGTCACGCCTGAACATGCCTGCGCGCCGGTTCGCCAGCACCATCAAGCCAGCCGCAGCATTTTGCAGCAGCTTGCGCCAGGCAACCGAAAGAAAATCTGCCGCCAGATCCACCGCACAGCGCGTACCGCTCAGCGCGGCGACGATCGGTTGCGCTTGCAGCACGTCCGGCAATGTCAGACGAGGCTGCGCCCGCAGCCACACGGAGGCATCCGCTTCACGCTGCGCCGGAAACCACACTACAGAGGGCAGCACGGTGGCTCCTTGCACATACGGGGCCAGCTGCGTCTGCTGTTCAACGCCGTTCTGCAGCGCACATACCACGGTGCGTTCGTCACACAGCGAAGCCAGCCAGGGCGCGCACTCTTCAACCTGGGTGGTTTTGACCGCCACAAACAGCAGATCAACCGGTTGCGTAACGTCTGCAGGCTGATTGAGTACCGGGCCTGGCACCGTCACTTCACCCTCATCGTGCCGCAGAATAAGCTGCGCATGTGCCGTGCGACCGCACAGCAGCGGCGTTCTGTTGACCTCATGCAGCGCAGCCGCAATGGTGGTGCCGATGGCACCCGGACCTAAAAGCGCAATTTTGTGACGTTCAGACATTCTGCATCCTCCTCAACCGATAATGATTGTGCCGAGAGCGATAACCGTACACGCCGCCATTTTGCGCAGCGTTAACCTCTCACCCAGAAACAGATAGCCCAGAAGCGCGGCGAAGAGCACGCTGGTTTCACGCAGGCTGAAACGGCGCCCATCGGCGCTGCGGCCATGGCACAGATAATGATGCCGTAAGCGAGTAGCGAGATTAAACCGCCGGTTGCGGCGCTGAGCACACCGGGCTGCCAGCGCAGCAAACTTCTGCTGTCACGCAGCGTAATATAGAGTGCCGGCATCATTACGCCCCAGAGCGCGCTCATCCAGGCGGTATAAGCCAGCGCATTGCCGGACACGCGTACCCCCATGCCATCCACCACGCTGTAGGCCGCAATAAACGCACCGGTCGCCAGCGAATAGCCTAAGCCCGTCGAGGCGATTTTGCCGCGGCGCACGGCCAGCAGCAGAATGCCGCCGGAGATGAGCGCAATACCGCTAAGCGTACTCAGCGCAATCTGTTCGCCGGCGAACAGCGCTGCAGCGCAGGTCACCAGCAGGGGCGAAGAGCCGCGCGCAATCGGGTAAGTTTGTCCCAGATCGCCGCTTTGGTAACTGCGCACCAGGCACAGGTTATAGCCCACATGCAGCAGCGCCGAGAGCAGCGCATACTTCCAGCTGGCGCTATCCGGCGGCGGCAGAAAAAGCGCACCAATAATGCAGGTAAGGGCAATGGCCACACACATGATGGTCATCGACCACAAGCGATCGTTGCCGCCCCGCAGCAGCGTGTTCCAGCCCGCGTGCAGCAGCGCGGCAAAAAGGGTCAGTAAAATGATATGGGTTGGCATACGCCGATGCTAAGGCTGTACCGGCGACAAGTTAAGCGAAGATTCATCATTGGCGCATGAGTAAATGCTCATACCTGATAGTTATGCTGTGCCTGCTGCGAAGCCGCCTGCAGCCAGTGACGGAAATCAACAATGTGCGGCTGTGTTTCAAGCCCCTGCGGGCAGACAAAATAGTAGGCCGCCGGCGACGGGAAAGGCACAGCGAACAGGCGTATCAGCGTGCCATCCTCCAGCTCTTTCTCAACGTGTCCGCTGCGTGCCAGCGCCACACCCTGGCCCAGCAGCGCGGCCTCTATCGTCATATTGGTGTCGGCAAAGCGCACGCTCTCCTGCAATCCCTCCATACTTATACCAACCTGCTTAAACCAGCTTGCCCACTTGGGCACCAGATCGGCGCCGTCGCGCGTCAGTAACGGATAGTGCAGCAGCTGTGCCGGCGCGTCAGGTAGACCAAAGCGCTGCAGCAGCGCCGGGCTTGCTACCGGAAAGAGCTGCTCGCGGAACATGAATTCACTGAATAGCGCCGGGTAGTGGCCGTAACCAAAGCGGATTGCCACGCTGGCATTGTCGCGGGCGAAGTTGATCGCTTCATCGCTACTCTCAATGCTGACCAAAATTTCCGGATGCAAACGGGCCAGCTCGGGCAGTCGGGGCAGCAGCCACTTCAGCGCGAAGGAGTAAGTCGTATTCACGCGAAGCCGCATCCGCCCCTTCTGCTCGCGCACATCAGCGAGCGTGGTTTCCAGATTGCTAAAGAACGCCCTCACAATGGGAGCCAGCGCTGCACCGGCGGGCGTGAGGCTCAGCGTTTTACCACGCTGGAACAGCTGCACGCCCCAGATCTCCTCAAGATTTTTAAGCTGGTGACTGACTGCGCTCTGCGTAATACAGAGCTCTTCAGCTGCTGAGGTAAAAGTGGCGTGGCGTGTAGCCACTTCAAACGTGCGCAGCGTGGCGGTCGGCGGAAGATGGCGCATGATGGCGCTCCTGTGAATGCGCTATTGCTCATGGCACTTTACGCGGCTGAGCGAGGAAACGGTAGCGTTACGCTCGCATCCTGCGGTTGATTAACTATGGTTATCATTCAATCAACAGGGAGTGAAACATGTTTAAACATCTATTAACCGCCTGCGCGGTCGCCTTACTGGCCGGCTGCGGCGCGAATAACAGCGCCTCGCCGGTAACCGCACCAGGCGCCCCGGTCGCGGGTAAAACGGCACTTCTGGAGAGTGGCGCAGCAGCACTGCAATCGCGACCGCCTATCGACGCAATTAATACCTATCTGGATGGATTTCACTACTATTGCGGCAATAAGAGCGGGCAGATGGAGGCGCATCACTACGTGACGATCCTTAACGAGGATGTCATGCAGGCGGTGATTTATGACGGCAATAAAAAGGACGCCAAATTGATGGGCGTTGAATACATCATCAGCGAGCGCCTGTTTAAGCAGCTGCCGGCCAGCGAGAAGCAGTACTGGCATAGCCACCGTTATGAGGTGAAATCCGGTTCGCTGGTTGCACCGGGTATTCCGCCCGCTGCGGAGCACGCGCTGATGAGCAAAATCGCCAACACCTACGGCAAAACCTGGCACACCTGGCATACCGATCGCGATAAAACCCTGCCGCTGGGCGAACCTGCCCTGATGATGGGCTTCACCGCCGACGGCCAGCTCAACCCGGCGCTGCTGGCCGATCGCGATCGCCGCTTTGATATCGATACGCAAAAGATTCAAAAGTCGCGTGAGGATATCGCGGCGCACCCGGTGGCTTCAGGTGCGGACAACTGCCAGCGCGTGCATCATGAGTAGCGCGCTGCCGCGATAAGGTGTGCCGGCGGACGCTCTGTTATTCGTGATACACCTGGCTGCGCCCGCCATCGATAACAATATCGCTGGCGTTAATAAAGCGCGCTTCATCCGTAGCGAGAAACAGCGCGGTGTAAGCCACTTCGTCCGGCTCACCGATACGCTTGCAGGGGAGCAGGTCAGCCTGACGCGCGCGCTCAGCGTGCGGATCGGGGCAGCTCGCCAGCCAGGCTTCGGCGGCGGGCGTCATGATCAGGCCAGGGGAGATACTGTTAACGCGAATGCCCTGCGCCGCATACTCCACGCCAAGCGAGCGCGTCAGACCAATCAGGCCATGCTTAGCAACCGGATAGGGAAAGGCGCCGGGGATGATTTTATGGCCGTGCACTGATGCAACGTTGACGATATTGCCGTAGCGGCGCGCCAGCATGCCGGGCAAAACGCTGCGGATCAGGTTATAGGGCCCCTTCAGATTGGTCTCCATACAGCGTTGCCACTCCTCCTCTTCCAGCGCCAGCGGATCGCGGAAGACATTAACGCCCGCACAGTTGATCAAAATATCGATGTGGCCGAGCGCCGCCAGCGTCTGCTGGACGGCACGCTGCACCGATTGCGGCTGTGTTACATCCGCGGCGCAGGCGATGCAGCGCTGACCGTACTGTTGCTGCATCTGCGCCGCCAGCGCCGCGGTTGCCTCCGTGTGCAGATCCAGCAGCGCCAGGCTGGCGCCTTCACGGGTAAACAGTCGGGCAATGGCGCTGCCAATGCCGCTGCCCGCACCGGTAATCATGGCCGTTTTATTCTGTAATCGTTCAGACATAGTCGCTTCCTTATGAGGATGTCGGCAGAACCAGCCAGTCAGCGAGCTGAATCGTCTGAGCGCCGCGCTGGAGTGTGATCAGTGGCCAGCTGTCGGTGCGTGTCATCGCCTGCAGGCCGTGGTCGGTAATCAGAAAGGTCTCTTCGCTCTTCACGCCGCTCAGGGTCGGGTTCCACGCCACCGCAGTATTACTCTGCACGTTGCCCGGCGTGTCTGGCGTGATGATCCAGTCACGACAGCCGTAACCGGCCGGGCCGCCCTGGTGATGCGCGCGCCAGGCATCGCGGTGTCCATGCTGCTGGTAAGCGTGGGTAATCGCCGTAAAAACATCAGACCAGCGGCGCAGCGGCAGCGTGGCAGCCAGCATATCGGCATGAATGTTAGCAAGGGTCAGGATGCGCTGCCGCAGTGCGGCATCCGGTTCACCGATATGCACCAGGCGCGACAGGCTCACGTGCAGACCTGCCCGCTCAGCACCCAGGGTAATCATCAACTGGCGCTGCACGCTCTTCCCGGTCGGCACCGGATGTTTGAACGCAGCGATACGCTCATCAGCGGCCACCAGCGTGCACATCGGACGAATACCCTGCGGCAGGCAGGCGGCAATGATAGCCGCTTCAACCTGGCGCTCGGTTATCCCGGCCGTTACGTGGCGCGCCACGTTCTCAACAATCAGTGCGGTGGCGACGCCCAGCGCATGAAAGCGCTGCTGCTCATTCGTGTTCAGCCCCTGGCGCAGGCTAATCATGCGCGCCTGAATATCAGTGGCACTGGCGAGCGGCATGTCGCTACCGAGGGTGCCAGCCGGTAACACGCTGCTCAGCGACTGATACCACGGATAGTGCTGTGTTGCGCAGGCGAAGGGCAGCGGTTCCTCGGCCAGAATACGGGGCAGTTCATTGTCAGGGGCCAATAACAGCACGTTGTTCTGCGTAATCAACAGGCTGGCGACACCGGTCTCGGCGCGCTCAACGACAGAGTAACTGGCGCCCTCCGTCAGCCAGGCGATGTTATCGCGGCGCGTAAGCAGCACCGCATCCAGCTGCCACAGCGCCAGCGCCTGTTGCAGACGCCGCAGTTTTTCACTCATGGCTAAGCCCCTCTAACAGCAGTGTGGCGGCGCGATGTGCTACCGCCATAACAATCGCATTGGTGTTGCCGCTGATGATATTGGGCATCATAGAGGGATCCACTACGCGCAGCCGACGCACGCCGCGCACGCGCAGGTCGTCGGTCAGCACGGCCAGCGGATCATCGTCACGCCCCATCCGGCAGGTTCCGACCGGATGGTACCCGGTTTTCACCATGCGCTTGCAGTGTCCGGCGATCGCCTCATCGGAGGTAATATCTGCACCAGGGAAGATCTCGTGGTTGACCATCTCCGCTATCGGCCTGCTGGCGATGACGCGGCGGGCAAAACGGAAGCCCGCAAGCGTGCGAGCCAGGTCCTGCGGATGGCCAAAAATTTGTGTATCGATAACCGGCAGCGAGTGGGCGCTGGCGTCCCGCAGCGTCACCTCGCCAGTGGCTTTGGGGCGCAGCAGCAGGGCGTTAACGGTCACGCCGTGTCCGGGATCGGCCCCCATCACATCGCGATCAAGATAGACCGTTGGCACGCAGAACATCTGGATCGTGGGCGTTGCATTGAAATCGAGCGGATCAAAGAAGGCGCAGGTCTCGACGCCGGTGGTGGTCACCGGTCCGGATTTGAACAGCATATATTGCAGGCCGGCTTTCAGCATCGGCCAGCCGCGATCCTGACCATAATAGCCAAATGGCCCGTTAGTCGTGGCGACCACCGGCACTTCATAGTGATCCTGCAGGTTTTTGCCCACGCCGGGCAGGTCATGACGCAGCGCGATACCGTGCTGACGCAGCTGCGCCTGCGGCCCGATGCCGGAGAGCATCAGCAGTTTCGGCGTCTGATAAGCGCCCGCTGCGAGAATCACCTCCTGGCGGGCCCGCGCCATATAGGAAACCCCTGCCTGGTGGTAGCGAACGCCGCTGGCGCTGTCACCCTCAAACAGGATCTCTGTGACCTGCGCGCCCGTCACAATGGTCAGGCGCGGATCGTCGCGCAGCGGATTGATAAACGCATCAACCACGCTGCAGCGCTTGCGCGTCTGGCCATCAATAGTGTGCTGCATAAAGCCGACGCCGAACGGGTTGCCGGTATTAAAATCCGGCGTATACGGAAGGCCCAGCTGCTGCATGGTTTTCACGTAAGCGCGACTCAGCGGACTGAAGTGGCCCAGGTGCGAAACCTTCATCGGCCCGCCCACGCCGTGCAGGGGCGCGCCGAGGTGATCGTTATCTTCGATAGCGGTAAAGTGCGGCAGCAGCGCGTCCCAGGACCAGTCAATGCCCTGATGCCCCAGCGCCTGGTTCCACTCCGCATAATCCTGGCGGTGACCGCGCATATAGACCATCGCGTTGACCGTCGAGCCACCGCCCAGCACGCGGGCCTGCGGGACAATCACGCCGCGCCCGTTGAGCTGAGGCTGGGCTTCCGTCTGGTGCAGGGTGAGATACTTATCGCTGGCGAGAAACTTCATGTAGCCCGCCGGCATCTTCAGGACCGGATGGTACTCATCGCGTCCGGCCTCCAGTAACAGCACGCGTGCGTTGCCCTCTTTCACCAGGCGGGCAGCCACAATACAGCCCGCGCTGCCACCGCCAGCCACAATATAATCAAACTCTTTCATGAATCTCTCTTTACTCTGAAGCCACAGAATCTAAACGGCGCAGGCGCTGCGCCCGGGGGTTGTGCTGCTCACCGGGATCAAGCGGGCTGAGCAGAAAACGCCAGGAGACGAAGGCGCTGACCAGATACAAAAAGGCGTAGCCCCAAATCACCCCCAGCGTGCCGAACAGCGCATTGATCGATCCGTATAACGCCGGGCCAAAGAAGGTGGATAACCCGGCGGCAAAGCAGTAGATCGCCATCGCATTGCCTTTATCTTTTGGCTGACACAGCGAAGAGAACAGCGCGGCGGCAGGGACATAGCCACACAGCGTGATGCCATATAAACAGGCGCAGGCGACGCTCAGGAAAAAGCTGCCGTGGCTCCACTGCGGCACAAAGTACATCAGCAGCATGGCGATCCCGGAGCCAAGACCGCCGAAGATCGTTAACACTTTACGCCAGCCCAGGCGGTCGCTGATCTTGCCGACAATCGGGTTAAAGCTCATGCCCACCAGCCCCATGATGGTGATCAGGCTGAGGTACTCAGTTTGTGAAAAGCCAATCTGTTCGGTGAAGAAGCCCGGCAGGAAAATAAAGAAGCCGAAGTAGGGGGTGGTATTGATAATGCGCACCACGGCAGCGGCGGCGATACGCGGCTCGCGCCACAGAATATCGATGCCGCCCATCAGCGTACGCCAGGTTCCCTGCTGCCTGTGTTCAGCATCCAGCAACGCGTGATAGCCACTGCGCTCTTTCAGCGCCAGCAGCATCACCAGTAAACCCAGCGCTACCAACACCAGCGAGAGCCAGAAAGTGGCGTATTCGCCAATCAGCTGTATCGAGAATATCGCCACCAGTGAACCGAGCGTTGGCAGCCCGCCGGTAAAGGCCAGCCAGAACCAGCCAGTTGCCGAGCCGCGCATATCAGCGGGCGCGGCGGCCTGAATCCACACCAAAAAGGCGTAGGCAAACATCGGATAGGCCACGCCGCGCAATCCGTAGGTGAGCGTCAGCAGTAGCACACTGTGCGCGGGCAGCGCTACGGCAAGAAACAGCACCTCAAACACGACCCAGATAACCCCGCCGATCAGCATCACTTTGCGCGGACCAATCAGGGTTGAGAGTGAACCGGCCAGCCATGAGCCCAGCGTGACGGTGACGCCATAAAAGGCGATCACCATGGCGGCAATATTGAGAGAGAACCCGTTTTCATGCAGGTAAGGAGCCAGATAGTTGGACTCCACGCCATCGCCGATCATAAACAGCAGAACGGCGACATAGCCCCACGCCAGCGCCGGCGGTATGCCAAGGCGGACCAGCCACGGATGGTTTGCAGATGATGTTGTCATTATTGTTTTCCGGTCAGTGTTGGTGTTAGCACAGTCAGGTCAGTGAGGACGGACTCTAAAACAATGGAGGTGAAGAGGATGGCGCAACCATCACAGAAGTCAGTAAACAGGGTTTAGTAATATCGGGCTGCAGAGTGGCAAGGAGAGAGTATGAAGCAGGCAGGACTGAACAATTCTCAGGTGCGCAAACATAACAAGGCGCTGTTTATGCATCTGATGTGGCGCCATAAGCGCCTGAGCAAATCGCAGCTGGCGCAGCTCAGTGGGCTGACCATTCCGGCAGCCAGTAAAATTTTGCAGGCGCTTTTGGAAGAGGAGAGAGTGCAGCACTCCAGCGCCACGCTCAGTACGCGCGGCAACAGCAATGGCAGTTTCGAGCTGCCCGCGGCGGGCGCATGGACGCTCTGTCTGTGCATTAAACCCACCAGCATCGAACTGCAGCTGGCTGATGCACGGCTGGTGGCGCAGGGCGAGTACCAACAGATAACGATCAATGCCTTAACCCCGGAGCAGCTGCTGGCGGAGATTGAACAGGTGTGGCGGCACACGGGCAAGCAGTGGCCGAAGCGCCGTATCAACCTTGCGCTGGCGGTGCATGGTCAGGTTGATCCGGTTACCGGCGTGTCGCAGCATATGCCGCAGGCGGCGTGGCGGAGCCCGCTGCAGCTGAAGTTCCTGCTGGAGGAGAAGCTGGGGGTTGAGGTGCGCGTCGATAATGATTGCGTGATGCTGGCGCTGGCGGAGAAGTGGCTTAACCGTAATGCGCTCAGTGAATTTTGTGTGATCAATGTCGACTACGGCATTGGCTCCTCTTTTGTCATCAACGGCGAAATTTTTCGCGGAAACCTGTATGGCAGTGGCCAGATCGGACACACCATTATCGATCCGCAGGGCCAGCGCTGTAACTGTGGGCGTCAGGGGTGCCTTGAAACGGTCGCATCCCTGAGCACGCTGAAACAGCTGGCGCAGCAGCGTACGCCCGATGCGCCACCGCTCACCAGCCGCCAGCTCCTGGCGGCATGGCAGGCAGGTGAGCCGTGGATTGTGGCATGGGCACAGCGCGCGGCAGAAGCGATCGGTATGAGCCTGTATAACTTTCTTAATACGCTGAATATCAATCAGATATGGCTCTATGGTCGCAGCTGCACCTTTGGCGATAGCTGGTTACAGACCCTTGTGCGACAGATCGATATTAACCCGTTCGATCCGCGTGATGCGCTCAAAAGCAGAGCGACCAATGTGCATTTTGGTCAGCTTGATCGCGCACGGCAGGTATTGGGCATTGGCTATCTCTACGTGGAGACCGATCCTGGCGCGGGCTAGTTCACTAAACTCCTGTTACTAAAATCTGTGAAGCTCTGAACTGTCACCTGCCGGTAACAGTGGTGAGATAGCCGCACTTTGACCCTGGTGCGGAGAGAGCACGTGGCTAATAACTCACAACTTAATATGCGTTACGTATGGAGCATCTGCCTGGTAGCCGCCTGCGGCGGTTTGCTGTTTGGCTATGACTGGGTGGTCATCGGCGGGGCTAAGCCGTTTTATGAAGCGTGGTTTAGCGTCACCGATCCGGCGGCTTCCGGCTGGGCGATGAGTTCGGCGCTGGTCGGCTGTGTGTTTGGCGCGCTGCTCTCCGGCTGGTCTGCCGATAAGCTCGGTCGCCGCATGCCGCTGATCGTCGCCGCGCTGCTGTTTGTGGTCTCAGCACTGGGTACGGCGCTCGCCAGCAGCTTCGCCCTCTTTATCGGATGGCGCATTGTCGGCGGCATCGGCATTGGTATCGCCTCTGCGCTCAGTCCGATGTACATCGCGGAGATCAGCCCGGCCGATCGGCGCGGTAAATTTGTGGCAGTGAATCAGCTGACTATTGTGATTGGCGTGCTGGCAGCGCAGTTGATCAATCTGATGATTGCCGACCCGGTAGCAGGCGAGGCCACGCAGGCTGCCCTGCGGGAGAGCTGGAACGGCCAGTATGGCTGGCGCTGGATGTTTGCTTCAGCAGCGGTGCCCTCGCTGCTGTTCCTCGGCCTGATGATGTGGGTACCGGAGTCGCCGCGCTGGCTGATGCTGGCCGGCAAGCGCGAGCGTGCGCTCAAAACGCTCAATAAAATTGGCTCACCGGACTATGCGCAGCAGACTTTGCAGGAGATTGCTCACGCGGTGCAGCGCGATCGACAACAGACGCGCGCCAGCTTTGCCTCTCTGCTGGAGCCACGCATGCGGCCAATCGTATTAACCGGCATGGTGCTGGCGATTTTCCAGCAGTGGTGCGGCATCAACGTGATCTTTAACTATGCGCAGGAGATATTCGCTTCGGCCGGTTTTGATATCAACGGCACGCTAAAATCGATAGTTGCCACGGGCCTGATCAACCTTGTGGCGACGATAGTCGCGCTGCCGCTGGTGGATCGTTTAGGGCGCCGCAAACTGATGCTGCTGGGTGCCGGCGGGTTAACGCTCTGCTACGCGCTGATCGCTGGTGCATATACGCTGGGCATTACCGGCTGGCCGGTATTGATTCTGGTGCTGGCGGCCATTGCGGTTTATGCCCTGACGCTGGCCCCCGTGACCTGGGTGCTGCTGGCGGAGATCTTCCCGAACCGCATTCGTGGCCTGGCGATGTCGGTAGCGACCCTGGCGCTGTGGATTGCCTGTTTTGTTCTGACCTACACGTTTCCGTTGCTCAACGCTTCGCTGGGCGCCGCGGGCAGTTTCATGCTGTATGGCGTGATTTGCGCGGCGGGTTTTGTCTTCGTGCTGCGTCGCGTGCCGGAAACCAAAGGGATCTCGCTGGAGCAGCTGGAGCAGCAGCTCACCACACCCGCTGCGGCTCGTGGCGAGCAGGCGCGGCAACCGCAGTAATGAAGTGTTATGTGGTCGCCCTGTGAGGCGACCACTTTACATCTAACGTCAGGGGGTCAAACCTGCGCCATCCCGCCGTCGACAAACAGCTCTGTCGCGTTGATGAAACTGGATGCATCGGATGCGAGAAACGCCACGACCTTACCAATCTCTCCCGCTCGCCCAGACGACCCAGCGGCACCTGCGCGGCCAGGGCATCAAACAGTCCCTGACGCTGATCTTCCGGCACCAAATCGCCTAAACCCGGTGTGCGCACAGGGCCCGGGCTGACCACGTTGATGCGGATGCCGCGCTCTTTAACGTCCAGCGCCCATGAGCGGGCAAAGTTACGCACCGCCGCTTTACTGGCACTGTAGACGCTGAAGCCGGCGGTGCCCTGCACGGATGTGGTAGAGGATGTCAGAATCACCGACGCTTTATCGCTCAGCAGCGGCAGCGCTTTCTGCACCGTAAACAGGACGCCGCGCACATTGGTACCAAAAATTCGGTCAAAGTGCTCTTCAGTGATGGCGCCAAGCGGCAGCATGTCGCCACCGCCGGCGTTGGCAAACAGAATATCCAGCCGGCCAGCCTGTTTAGCGATTTGGGCATACACAGTATCCAGATCGCTTAACTGCGAGGCATCCGCCCGAATGCCGGTGGCAGCGGCGCCAATGCTGGCGACTGCTGCATCCAGCTCCGCCTGACGACGGCCCGTAATGAAAACGCGTGCGCCCTGTGCGGCCAGCTCTTGCGCTGAGGCCAGGCCGATGCCGCTGGTACCGCCGGTAACTAAAGCAATTTTATCTTTCAGTGATGCGCTCATGATGTTCTCTCCAGTGTGTTTGTGATTGTGATGCCTGCGTTGCAGTGCATGGAGAGCAATGTAGCGTTGAGGCTTTTAGTGATAAATGGTGTAAAATCGAAAGGACTATTTCTCTGTGTGGATAATCGCTGGCGATGGATCAACTGATGGCAATTCGGGCCTTTGCCCGCGTCGTGGAAGCAGGCAACTTTACCCGGGCGGCGGATTCGCTGGATATGCCGAACGCCACGCTGAGTAAACTGGTGCAGGAGCTGGAGGCGCATCTGGGCGTACGGCTCCTGCAGCGCACTACGCGGCGGGTGACGGTGACGCCAGAAGGGCATGACTATTATGTCAAAGCGCTGCGCATTGTGCGCAACCTGGAGGATATCGACAGCGCGTTCAACGCGGTGAACGGAAAGCCACGCGGCCACCTGCGCATCGACATTGGCGGTTCAACGGCGCGCGACGTGCTTATTCCGGCGCTACCGGATTTTGTGGCGCGCTATCCGGAAATTCACATCGACCTTGGCGTCGCGGACCGCGCGGTTGATCTTATCAGCGATAATGTTGACTGCGTGGTACGCGGCGGCCCCTTAAGCGACTCCTCGCTGGTGGCACGCCATCTGGGCAATGCGCAGATGATCACCTGCGCGACGCCGGGCTATCTGAAAACTTATGGCCTGCCGGCTTATCCGCTGGAGCTGAAGAATGGCCACCGACTGGTGAGTTATCTGTCACCGCAAAACGGCAGGGCGTTTCCCTTCCGCTTCGCGCGCGACGCAGAGAAGATTGAACTCAAAACTGATCACCGGATAGGCGTAAATGAGAGCAACGCCCACCTTGCGGCTGCGGTAGCCGGATTGGGAATTATCCAGACCTTTCGTTACGCGGCGGCGGCAGATCTTCTTGCCGGGCGGCTGGTTGAAATCCTTGCTGACTGGCGACCGGCGGACTATCCGTTTCATGTGGTCTATCCGCAGAATCGCCACCTGACGCAGCGGCTCCGGGTATTTATTGAGTGGCTCCGCGAGGTGTTTCCGCCGCGACTCAACGGATGACAGGCGGTAATCAATCTGTTAGTTTTTTAATCTCTCTTTCCTCTTCATGAATACAGGCCCGCGCAATGACGATCTTTGCTGCACACGATTTGCCAGAACTTCTGCGCCTGTCTGCTTTCTGCTCTCCGCCACCGCCTGCGGCAATCGTTGTGGTTCATTAGGAACCGAAATCGGTCATACCGTCATTTCCAACGTTTGTTGCAGGAGCATTAACCATGCGTTTTACCTCTTCATTACTGGCGTCGCAGGCTGCGACGTCGGGTTTCGTGCTGCTGTGGGGCAGTGCCGCAATTTTCTCCCGGCTGGGTCTCAATAACGCTTCACCTCTGGCGTTATTGATTGTGCGTTTTAGCGTGGCGCTGTTGGCGCTGCTGTTGATCGGCGCTTTCCGCCGGCGCTGGCTGCCGGAGGCGGGAACACGCCAAACCGTGCTGATTACCGGATTAATCCTGATAGGCGCTTATTCAGTATGCTATTTCCAGGCAATGGCTGAAGGTGTTACGCCTGGCCTTATCGCTACCATTATGGGGATTCAGCCGATTCTGACGCTTTGTCTGATTGAAAGGCGGATGCAGGGGATGAGGCTGGCTGGCCTGCTCATTGCACTGAGCGGCCTGATGCTGCTGGTGTGGCGTAGCCTGGCGGCGTCGCACCTGCCGATTAGCGGGATTCTGTTTGCCCTGGCGGCCCTATTGTGCATGACGTTTGGCGCGATCATGCAAAAAAACATTTCTCAACATCCGGCTCAGGTGCTGCCGCTCCAGTATGCAATCAGTCTGCTGTTGTGCGTGGCGCTGCTGCCCGTTAAGACGTTTCACATCAGTTTTACGCTCAATTTCTGGATTGCCGTGCTGTTTCTTGGCCTGATGATTTCGGTGGTTGCACAGCTGCTGCTCTACCGGCTGTTAAGCCGTGGCAGCATTGTTAATGTCACCAGCCTGTTCTATCTGGTACCGGTCATTACGGCTCTGCTGGATTATCTGCTGCTGGGCAACGCCTTGCCGGTGTCCGGACTGGTGGGGATGGGGGCCATTCTGGCAGGGATTATGCTGGTGTTTCGTATACCATGACCGACGTCATCGCATCGCATCCCGCCATTCAGCGGCCATAGTACGATGACCTGGCCGTGTCGTGGCTGGCTGAATGGGCCGCCACGACACGGCCAACCAGAACGCATCTACCCGTGATCGGTCAATGCCTGTGCGGCACAGATCAGCGCCAGATGGCTCAGGCCCTGCGGCATGTTGCCGCGCCACTCGTCGGTGCGCACATCGAACATCTCATTAAACGTCTCGACGTTGCCGCGCTGGCAGAGCTTATCCAGGATCTCCCGCATCGCCTTCTCGGCACGATCGCACTCGCCCATGGCGGCCCAGGCTTCCACCAGCCAGAATGAACAGGCGATAAAAGTACTCTCCTCTTTATCCACGCCACTGTAGCGGTAGAGCATGGCGCTGCCGTTGCCTAAATCCTGCTGAATGGCACGGTAGGTGGCGCGCATACGTTCCGGATTTACACTATTACCGTAGTGATGCACCAGCGCCAGCGCGGCATCCAGTTGATCTTCGCTCTCCGGATAAAACAGGTAAGCCTGCTTTTGTTCTGACCAGCAGTGCGCCTCAATCCACTCGCTTATCCGATCGCGTTCACGCTGCCAGCGCTTCAGCCACGTGGGTTCGATATGGCGCGCTTCTGCCATGGCCACAGCGCGATCCAGCGCCAGCCAGCACGCCATTTTAGAGTGCGTGTAGTGCTGCTGCTCCGGTAACTCCCAGATGCCGCTATCTTTCTGCCGCCACAGATCGGCGCAGTGGTTGGCCAGGTCTCCCAGCATGCGAGACGTGGCAAGATCGAGAATATGTCCGGCACGGATAAACAGTTCGGCGGTCGCGAGCATATCGCCATACATACTGAGCTGGACCTGATCGCGTGCATTATTACCGATGCGTACCGGCTGAGAATGGTGATATCCGCGCAGTGGGGGATAGTGCTCCGCCGGCACGATGTCGCCTTCCAGCGTATAACAGGCGCGCAGGGCAGTACCGTGGCGAATGATGGTTTTGGAGAGCCACGAGAACGCGGCTTTACAATCCTCCAGCGCGCCAAGAAAAACAAAAGATTTGATGATCAAACAGGCGTCGCGTACCCATGCATAGCGGTAATCGTAGTTCTTCTCACCGCCAATACCCTCAGGCAGCGAGGTGGTTGCCGCAGCAGCCAGCGCACCGGTCGGTGAATACCATAAAAATTTCAGGGAGAGCGCGGAGCGGCGCACGTGTCCGGCAAAGCGGCCGTCGTAGCTCAGGCTGCGCGTCCAGTCGCACCAGGCGGTATGGCTGGTCTCGATACGGGTATCGATAGCCTCCAGATCGGGTACTGCCAGCGGTTCCCGCTCGGTTACCAGCAGCGCCACCAGCGAACGGCTGCCAGGGGAGGTACGCAACGTCGCGGAGATGCGCTCATCATCACGCTTCTCAATGTGCCAGTCATCGCTGGTGCGCAGCATCGCCATCAAATCGGCAATATGGTAAACATCGCCTTGCTCCGTGCTGTCCTGCCAGGGCGAACGGGTCTCCGCGACCGTCCCGAAGCGCAGCGTCAGACGCAGTTTCACTTCGCCATCAACCCCTTCAATGCGCCGCGCGAGCTCACTCCATGGCAGGCGGCCGGCCAGCGTGCTGTTCAGGGATTCAGTCAGCAGTACGCTTCCGTGCTGCGTCACAAAGCGTGTCTCCAGCACGTTACTGTCAGCACGGTAGGCGCGCTCGGTGTGATAAGGCTCGTCAGGTTCAATCTGAAAAAAACCGCCGATCTCCGGGTCAAGCAGGCGGTCAAACAGCGGAGGAGAGTCGAGATTGGGGGCGCACCACCAGTCGATAGCGCCATCGGGAGCAATGAGCGCAACTGAGCGGCCCTCACCAATCGCCGCATAGTCGCCCAGCCGTGCAAATCCCTCTTCACGCATTGGCGAATGCAGAATCTGATTGTTCATGGTTCTTCCCTGTTAGCAGAAACAGCAGCGTGGCTGCCCGCAGGCAGCCACGCAATTCCTCAAACATCGCAGGATCAGAGGGTGCCGGTACCACCGTCAGAGCACCATACCTGACCAGAGGTAAAGCTGTTCGTGGTTTCAGCGAACGTCACATATAGCGGTGCAATCTCAGCAGGCTGGCCCGGACGGCCCAGCGGTGCAGTCGCGCCAAACTGTTCGACTTTCTCCTGCGGCTGACCACCACACACCTGCAGCGGGGTCCAGTATGGGCCAGGCGCGACGGCATTAACGCGAATCTGCTGCTCGCCCAGCTGTTTTGCCAGCGCTTTGGTAAAGGCCGCAATTGACGCTTTGGTTTGCGCATAATCCAGCAGAATAGCGCTCGGCTCATAAGCCTGAACGGAACTGGTGTTAATAATGGATGAACCGGCCGGCAGATATTCCAGCGCCGCTTTGGTTATCCAGAACATGGCATAAACGTTGGTTTTAAACGTGGCATCAAAATCTTCCGTAGAGAGCGTACGAATAGATTCATTAAACTGCTGACGTCCGGCATTATTAACCAGAATATCAAGGCCATCTAATTTTTGAGCCGCCTCTTTAACCAACTGCTGGCAAAAAGATTCGGAGCGAATATCGCCGGGAATAGCCACGGCTTTACGTCCTTCAGCTTCGATTAATTTTACGACTTCTGCCGCATCCTCTTCCTCTTCCGGTAGATAATTGATCGCGACATCTGCGCCTTCACGCGCATAGGCAATGGCTACCGCACGACCGATCCCGGAATCACCGCCGGTGATGAGCGCTTTGCGCCCGGTCAGGCGGCCAGTGCCGCGATAGCTGGTTTCACCGTGGTCAGGACGAGGTTCCATCTTACTGGCTAATCCGGGAATCGGCTGACGCTGTTTGTTAAACGGCGGCTTTGGATACTCCTGGGTAATCAGCGTTTTATTAGTAAATGAAGTCATACTTATCTCCTTGTACAGTGGAACGTGTGAATTAAGCCTGGCAGAGATGTGATATTTGTCACGTAAAAAAGTGACTGACTGATTTTTATTTAAGCGAATGACAATCTGCCCTGAGATTATTTTTAGTTACAAAATCACTAAGATAATGATTATCTAACCTTACACACCAAGCGATAACCCTATAAGCGCATCGGTAGAATTGCAGTGTCGGGAAATGAATCTAAGCTGATTGCATAACTTTACAAAATATCCGGATATTACCGGGTTAATTAAAATAAGCATTGTCGTGTATGAGGCAAAAAATGAGCGAAGCACACTGCACCATTCTCTTTAATGGTGAGCGCCTGAGCGGGGAAGCCAATCAGCCTCTGATTGATTTCCTGCAACAGCAGGGGAAAAAATTGCCTCACGTCTGTTACCACCCGGCTCTGCCGCCGTTGCAAAGCTGCGATGTCTGCTGGGTCGAGGTGGATGGCGAGCGGGTGCGTGGCTGTACACTGCGCACCCGGGAGGGCCTGAAGGTGGTAAGCGAGAGCGCGGTGCTTCAGGCGGCGCAGCAGGAGGGCATGGATCGACTTTTGAATCGTCATGAACTTTATTGCACGGTATGCGAACACAATACCGGCGACTGCACCTTGCATGACACCGTCGCCGATATGCATATTCCGATTCAGTATTACCCTTATCAGCCAAAACCCGATAGCAAAGATCACAGCAACCCGTTTTACACCTACGATCCTGACCAGTGCATCCTGTGCGGGCGCTGCGTTGAAGCCTGTCAAAACGTTGAGGTGAACGAAACGCTGTCTATTGATTACAGCGCAGCACACCCGCGCGTACTGTGGGACGGCGGTACGCAGATTGCCGGATCAAGCTGTGTCAGCTGCGGTCACTGCGTCACGGTCTGCCCGTGCAATGCGCTGCTGGAGAAGACCATGCAGCCCAATGCCGGCCCGTTCACCAATATGGATGAAGATCTGAAACGGCCACTGATTGATTTTGTGAAAACGCTGGAGAACAGCATCGGCATGGAGCCAATCACCGGCATTTCACTGATCGATAATGCGCTGCGCAAGGCGGAGATCAAAAAGACCAAAACCGTCTGTACCTATTGCGGCGTTGGGTGCAGTTTTGAAGTCTGGACGCGCGATCGTCACATTCTCAAGGTGCAGCCGGTCGTTGATGCGCCGGTTAACGGTATCTCGACCTGCGTGAAAGGTAAGTTCGGCTGGGACTTTATTAATAGCCCGAACCGCATCACCACGCCGCTGATTCGCGAGAATGGCCGCTTCCGCCCGGCAAGCTGGGATGAAGCGCTGGCGCGGGTCGCTGAAGGGTTACGTGCCGTAGCGCGCGATCACGGTGGTAACGCCATCGGCTTTATTGGTTCAAGTAAAGCCAGCAACGAGGAAGCGTATCTCACTCAGAAAATCGCCCGTCTGATTTTTGGCACTAATAACGTGGATAACTCGTCGCGTTATTGTCAGAACCCGGCCACCGAAGGGCTGTTCCGCACCGTGGGGTACGGTGGAGATGCCGGCACGCTGCGCGATCTGCAACAGACGGCATTGATCATTACCGTGGGCAGTAATCTCGCGGAAAACCATCCGGTCTTCGCATCACATATAAAACAGAGCCATAAACACCACGGCCAAAAGCTGCTGGTGGTGGATCCGCGTCGCCACGAAATGGCTGAACGCGCCGACTGCTTCCTGCGCATCCGCCCGGGTACGGATATGGTGTGGGCATCGGCGATGGCGAAATATATGTTCGATCACGGTTATGCCGATGAGGCTTTTCTGGCGGCCCGGGTTAATCAGGTTGATGCCTATCGCGCGTCACTGGCGCCCTTTACCCTGGAGATGGCGAGTGAGGTCACTGGCCTGAGCATTGAGCAGCTCACCGAAGCAGCAGAGATGATTGGCCGCGCCGAAAGCGTATGCCTGCTGTGGGCGATGGGGATTACGCAGCATAGCCACGGTGCGGATGCCAGCACTGCGCTCTCTAATCTGCTGCTGGTGACCGGCAACTATGGCCGCCCGGGCACCGGCGCGTATCCGATGCGCGGTCACAACAATGTGCAGGGGGCCAGCGACTTTGGCTGCCTGAGCAACGTCTATCCCGGCTATGAGAAAGTCAGTGATGAAGACGCCCGACAAAAGTGGGCGCGCGCCTGGGGTGTCGCGCCGGATGCGCTGTCGGCTGAGCCCGGTCTGGATAACTTTATGATGGTGCAGGAGGCCCACGAACAGCAGCTGCGCGCCATGTACATTATCGGTGAAGACACCGCCTTCTCTGATGCCGATGCCAGCAAGGTGCATGAAGCGTTCAGTAAACTCGATTTCATGGTGGTGCAGGACATCTTTATGAGCCACACCGCGCAGTTTGCTGACGTGGTGCTGCCAGGATGCCCGAGCCTGGAAAAAGAGGGCACGTTCGTTAACACCGAGCGGCGCATTCAGCACTTCTCCGCCGCGCTGCCGCCGCTGGGCGAGAGCCGACCGGACTGGCAAATTCTGACAGAACTAGCCGCACGGCTGGGCCATGTATGGAACTACCCCAATCCTGGCGCGATCATGGCAGAAGCTGCCAGTATCGCGACGCTGTTTGCCGGCGTCAGCTATGAATATCTGGTGGGCTGGCAGTCACAGCTTTGGCCGGTAAAAGCCGATGGCAGCAGCACACCGCTACTCTACACCGATACCTTCCCGTTCCCGGACGGCAAAGCACGGCTCTATCCGCTGGAGTGGCAACCGCCGATGGAGGCGCCGGACGCGGAGTACGATCTGCTGCTGAACAATGGCCGCATGCTGGAGCACTTCCAGTCGACCAATCAGACCGGGCAGGGCGGGCGCATCACTTCACTTTCGCCCAACTGGTTTGTCGAGATTTCGTCGCAGCTGGCACAGCAGCGGCAGCTGGCAGAGGGCGATTGGGTGATGCTGCGCTCGCGGCGCGGTGAGCTTCAGGTCCCGGTGGTGATTACCGAACGCGTGGCCGGTAACGTCCTGTTTATTCCGATTCACCACGGTAAACCGGGCGTGAATGGCCTGACGGGCGATCACCACGATCCTGATGTGAATACGCCAGCCTATAAAGAGATTGCCGTCAGTATGCAGAAACTGGCGCGCGCACCGCAGCCGCATCCGATCCCGCTGCATAATTTCCGTCACGGGCAGCGCACCCCGCTGGATCATCTGCCGGTTGAACAGAAGTGGCAGCAGCCTGATTACCGCGAGCCGCCTGAACACGTAAACCACCCGGAGAAGAGCTAATGGCCGAACCCCTTGACTATCAGCCGACCCCGGCACGCACCGAACCGACCGCGCAGGAAGCGCTGAACGAGCTGCTGGAGAACTTGCATCAGCACGGTTTTTTGCGCCTGGCGAATGATGTTGTCAAAGCCAACAATGACATCGGTAAAATCCTGGCGGCAGGCCTTAACCGGCCAGGTACGCAGAATGCGGCGCAAAATCTGTCGCTGCTGTTTATGACGCTGAGTACCATTCCGCCGGAGCGTTTCAATCATCTGCTGCTGGCGCTCCGCGATGCGCTGCTGGCGATGAAACCTGCGAGCGATGCTGCACAGCAGGAGAAAGCGGCGCCAGGCGTTAGCGGCATCCTTAAACTGCTTAATGATGAGTCCCTGTGGCAGGGCATTCGCCCGCTGCTGGCGGCGCTGGAGACCTTCTCCCGTGAGATGCAAAGCGAGGAAGAGAAGCCGATAACCCGCTATAGCGGTAAGCCGAGCCGTGACTAGCCCGGAGTGGGTATTGCTGATCGCCAGGGCGCAATTTGCCCTGACTATGGGCATGCACATTACTCTGGCGGCCCTGACGCTGGGCCTCGCACCCTTTCTGGTCTGGTTTGAAGCGCGCTGGCTATGGGGCAAACTTCCGGAGGCGCGCCAGGCGCTGCATTTCTGGATAAAGATCTTTGCCCTGACCGTTGCCATCGGCACCGTTTCCGGCGTGGTGATGGAGTTTCAGTTCGGCACGCACTGGTCGGTTTTCGCCAGTAAGGCCGGCGGTATTATCGGTCCGCTGATGCTGTATGAAGTGCTGGTGGCGTTTTTTCTGGAGTCCGCGCTGACCGGCGTGATGCTGTTTGGTTTTGACCGGGTACGCCCGGGCGTGCACTTTGCCGTGACCTGCCTGGTGGCGTGTGGCGCGGTGCTGAGTGCTTTCTGGATTCTGGCCGCCAACTCATGGATGCAGACGCCGGCCGGGTTCAGTATCAACGAGGCGGGGCAGTTTATTCCGGACAGTGGCGCCAGCCTGCTTGCGGCACCCTCCTTTGGCTGGCGGCTGGCGCACATGTTGCTGGCATCCTGGATTAGCGTGGCTTTCCTGCTGAGCGGCGTTGCGGCCTGGCGTCTGCGCCGGCATCCGGCAGAGGGCGCCAGCCGGTTGATGCTGCGCTGTGCGCTGACGGTATCGCTGATTGCTGTGCCGCTGCAGCTGGTGGTGGGCGATCTGCAGGGGGAAAATACCCTGGCCTGGCAGCCCGCCAAGCTGGCGGCGATTGAGGGCAG